>DATHRC010000046.1:0-56506 GCA_035481975.1 Steroidobacteraceae bacterium | reverse complement strand
AGCGGCTCGATGCTGACGACACCGAGACGTGCATTGCTCTTGACCGCTTGCCCGGCGATGTCGAGCTTGCGGCTGATGGCCGGGCCGACCGTGTGGAAAAAACGCAGGTGCTCGCGCAGTCCACCTGTCAATCTGACGACGTCGATCGGCTTTCTGTGCTCGTACGGAAAGTGCGTGACGACGAAGTTGAAGTTAAAGGCTCGCAGGCACTTGCAAATCCAGTCGATGATTACACGGTCGGTGTTGGAAATACGCAGGACAGTCTGGCTGAAACTTCCTTCCGCATCGAATATCCCGGCGAGGAAACCCGCCGACCACTCTGTCGTCGGACAGGGCGACCAGGCAATGAGGCGGTAAATGGATTGGACGCGCATGAAGGATGCGGCGGCGATCGCGTGCATGGTCCGCCTGGCGCCGGAGGCTGCCTGGAACAGCGATCCGTAGGTGGAGATGTCAAAGTCGAGCAGATAGTTGCGCGTTCTGACAAGCGCTTCCTGATCGCATAGGGCGAGCCGAAATCGTTGCGCCTTGAAGATGCTGCCATCCTTGCGTTGATAGTCGAACGTACGTAGATGGCCATCACCGCGGATCATCCCGCATAGATAACCCCGGCGGTAGTCTTCATCCGGAATTACACTCTTTGCGAATGCGCCTGTCCCCATGAGCTTGTTCAATGTTGTGAGGTGCGGTCTGCGGGCCCTTCCCTGCTCGGTCCCTGTTACGAACTTCCAGCCGCGATCGCTCAGAAAGCGATGGTCCCCGCTGGTGATGAGAGTGGTGCCGTCCTGCAGTGTCGTCCGGAACGCGGGCTTGATGACGCTCCAGTGCGCCAGCACGCGGGATTTCACGTAGCGGCGGTACGATCCGATGCGGCGCGTGCCGTAGATCTCATCGCCCACTCGCAACTCGGAGATGGGACGCGTGCGCCCATCACCCATCAGCACCGGCGTTTCAGCAACCGTGCAATAAACGCACGCATGAGCGCATCCTCGATAGGGATTGATTGATTGTTCAAAGGGAATGTCGGGCGAATCGTTGCTGGTGATGATTTCGCGCGCGTGATCCGGCTCGAGCGTGGTGGGAATGCTCTCGGGGACCTCGTCCTGGTACCAGCCGTCGTCGACCGCCTCGAGCTGCTGCTTGTCGAAGCGTCCGGGTGGGTTGGAAAGAACTCCGCGGCCGGTGAAGGAATGCCGGCCGATGATCGTGCGGCGCATGATAAGACTGTACGCCTATACAGTATCCAGGTAAAGCCTTCAAAAGAAGGCATTTCCTGCCTGTGAGCATGCCGCCGCGGTGCCGGGCGCATCGCGGCCCAGGTCGCGGGCGCCGTCGCGCTCGCGTTGCGCGGGGCGCGGCCGTCCGTCGTTTATTTCACCAGTCGCAGCGAGAACGGATACCTGTACAGCTCGCCCTCGCTCGCCTTGATGGCGGCGATCAGCGTCATGACGAGCCAGGCGATGAACAGCGCCGTGCCGAGCAGCACGCCGACGAACACCAGCATCAGCAGCGTGCACAGGATCGCGCCGAGCAGCACGGAGATATTGAAGTTGAGCGCTTCCTTGGCGTGTGCCGCGACGAACGCGGACTGGTCGCGGCGCGCGAGCCACACCACCAGCGGTCCGATCACGATGCCGATCAGCGGCATGACGAGCCCGGCGAGGGCGGACAGATGCGCGAGCATTCCCCAGGTGCGCTCGTCCTCGGTGGGCGCGGCGCCGGGTGCGGGAGTGTCACTCGGGTCGCTCATCGCGCCTTAGAGTACCACTCCGGCGGCGCGCCCTGGCGCACCTCACCTCACAGCTTCACCCTGACGCCTGCGTAGACGCCAATGCTCGGCTGCAGGAAGCCGACCGGATTCTCATAGTGACGGTCGAACAGGTTGTCGACGCGCGCGAACAGCGCCAGGCGCGCGTTCAGGTCGTAGCCGGTGGCGAGGTTAACGGTGGTATAGCCCGGTGCGTCGAGGCGCGGCACGGAGAAGTCGCGGTTGCCGTCCACCCACGTGCCGACCCACAGCACATCCAGGTTCCATTGCCACGCGGGGGTCGCCTGCCAGTTGGCATCGAAAGTGCCCCGGTGCTTCGGACGGCGCAGCAGCTCCTCGTGCAGCACATCATCGCTGGCCGCAGTGAACGTGTAGTCGAGTCGCAGCGTCAGCTGCTTGAGCGGCTGGTAAGCGAGGAAACTCTCGATGCCGTCAGTGGTGGCGCGGCCGATGTTGGCGTAAGTCGTTCCGGTCACGTCGGTGGTGATGAGGTCGCGGATGCGGTTGTAGTAGTAAGTCACGCCGAAGCGCACCACGCCCTGATCGAGCCCCTGCTCGAAGCCGGCGTCGTAGCCGGTGCTGCTCTCGGGCTTGAGGTTGGGATTCGCAAAGAAAAACGGCGGGAAGCTCTGGAACAGCTCGCTTAAGGTGGGCGCCTTGAAGCCGGTACCGACGGAGGCCTTGAGCTTGGTGTCGCTGTCGGCGATCACCCACTCCGGCGCGAAGCGCCAGGTCGCCTTGCTGCCGAAGCGGCTGTTGTCGTCGTAGCGCACGTTGAGCGCCGAGAACCAGTGCTCGCCGATCTGCGACTGCAGCTCGCCGTAGCCGGAGCCGATGTGCACGTCGGCGTTGATCGGCTGGCTGATCTCGTCGCGCTCGTACTCGGCGCCGACGACCAGCGTCTCAGTCGCCACGACCTTGATGTCGCCCTGCCAGTCGGCCTTACGCCGCTCGCCGGTGTTGAGAGCCGTCGGCGTCTGCGGCTGCACGGTGGCGGTGCGGTCGTGGCTGAAGGCGACACCCACGGTCTGATCCAGCAGGCCGCCTAACGAGCTGGCGTGTGCGGTCAGGCGGGTGAAGTACTCCTCGCTGTCCTCCAGGGTCTGCTGCGCCGCCGGAAAACCTGCGAATGGCGGGACATTGCTGAAATCCTCGCCAGTGGTGCGCAGATGAATGTCCGTATAGCGCGCCACCAGCCCGAGCTCGAAGTTCGGCGTGACGTCGTAGCCGAGCTTGCTCGACAGGGTCAGGTTGTCGTCGTAGTCGTCGTTGCGCACCTCGCCCGGCTGTAGCAGGTCCAGGGGTGTCACAGGGACAGCGCCGGCGTGGAAGTGCCCCACGTTGGCGCTGTAGTGAAAGGCGTCGTCCGAGCCGCTCAGGCTCCCGGCCTGGTTGAAGGTGTCGAAGGCCCCCCCTTCGAGCGCGCCCTTGAACTGCATCGGCCCCGAGCCCGCCCGAGTGATGATGTTGATCACGCCGCCGATGGCATCCGAGCCGTACAGGCCGCTCTGCGGTCCGCGCAGCACCTCGACGCGCTCGATGTCCTGGGTCAACAGCTGACCGAAATCGAACGCCCCGGTGGAGTTGCTCGGATCGCTGATGTCGATGCCGTCGATGAACACCTTGGTGTGATTGGAGTTGGTGCCGCGCATGAACACCGAAGTGACGCCGCCCGGTCCGCCGGTCTGCACGACGTTGAGCCCCGGGATGTCCTTGAGGACGTCGGCGAAGGTGCGCTCCTGCCGCGCCTCGATGTCAGCCGCGGTCACCACCGTGATGCTGCTGGCCACTTGCAGCAGCGGCGTGGGAATGCGTGTCGCGGTGATCACGACCGTCTGCAGCTCATCCGCTTCGGCCGCGCGGCACAGCGCCGGCAGGGCTGCCAGGACGAGCGGCAGGAGAGACGTGGGACGCAGGCGGGACAGCGACGGCGCGGCGCGCAGCAACGCGCGGCGCGTAATGAGACCGGTTGACATGGGACTGGCTCCTGAAAATGCACCCACCGTGCCCGTGGGCCCGTGGCATTTGCAGAAGCTGGACGCGCGGCCGGCGTGCGCCTGCCGCCCAACCAGCACCGCCCGCCGCGACGCCCATCGGTATCACGCGAGGCCGGTCTCCGGGCTCTCGAGCTGAAGTGGCTGGCACTTCCGGCGGATCGCCTTCCCGCACCCGCAACGGATGCAGTGGCTCATGTGATCCGCCCGATCTCGATTACCGTTGCGGGGGCAGCGCCGGCTTTGGACGAATCCGCACCGGACTTCCCGTTTTACCGTCCCGACGCACGCGGTCACAGCCTTCGCACCGCCGGCGTTGGAACGGACACCTCACGCTGCGCGAAGCCTGCCTCTGCCGGGGCTGTGCCGTCAAGGGCCGCCGGCGCGGCAGGCCGTGGCATGATCGAAACACAGTGGGAACTGCCAACGACAGCGCCGCCCGTGCGGGCAGCACGGCGGAGTGGGCCGGCTACCTGGCGGTGGCGCCGCTGGTGCTGTGTCTGGCGG
This sequence comes from Steroidobacteraceae bacterium, assembly GCA_035481975.1. GTDB lineage: Bacteria > Pseudomonadota > Gammaproteobacteria > Steroidobacterales > Steroidobacteraceae > 13-2-20CM-66-19. The sequence goes on along the minus strand of DATHRC010000046.1, from coordinate 52,237 downwards.
GCGTGGGGCTGCTGCCGTCGTATGCGAGCCGGGAGCTCGCGCAGCGCATCGCGGTCGCCTGGGGGGCGGTGCTGCTCGCCGGCGTTGGTGCGCTGCATCTGGGGCTGGCACTCGGCGGCCGTCTGCCACGCGCGCCGGCGCGCGTCAGCAGCGCAGTGCCGGCAGTGCTCGCGGCCGCCGCGGTGGTGTTGAGCGGTCAGCGCGGCCTCGCCCTGCTGGTCGTCGGCCACGGCGGCTGGTGGCTGTACGAGCACCGCGTGCTGCACGCGCAGCTGCCACCGGCCTACCTGGCGCTGCGCCGTCAGCTCGCGCTTGCCACCTGCATGCTGCTTACGCTTACCATGTTTGTTGCGGATGCCGCCGGCGTCCTATGACGGCCCGAGGGCCACGATGGAAGACTTCGCCTCCGCACCCTGGCTGCGCCGCCTGATCACGGTGGTGCTGCTCGCCGGCCTGGTGCTGCTGGGCGAGCGCGTCATGGAGCCGTTCATCGTGCCGCTGCTGTGGGCGGCCATTCTCGCCTTCGTCAGCTGGCCGGCCTACGAGCGGCTGCTGCGCGCCTGCGGCGGCCGCGGCATCATCGCCGCGCTGCTGATGACCGCGGCGGTAACGGTGGCGGTAATCGCGCCGCTGGCCTGGCTCGCGGTGGTGCTGCGTCTCGAAGTGGTGCACGCCTATCACAAGACGCAGGAGTTGCTGGCAGGCGGGGTGCAGTGGCCGCCAGCACTGCTGCGCGTGCCGTGGCTCGGCGATCAGCTGCGCGAGCTGACGCTGCGCGTCGCGCAGGATCCGCACGCGCTCGGTCTCGAGCTGCGCAAGGTGACCGATCACTCCTTCGACCAGATCGCGCACGTGCTCGGCGGCATCACGCGTAACGTCGTGAAGCTGGTGTTCGCCGTGGTCAGCCTGTTCTTCGTGTACCGCGGCGGTCGCAGCTTTGCCAGTCAGCTTGCGGATCTGCTCGAGCAGGTACTGGGTCCGCGCGTGCACAGTTACCTCGACGCCATCGGCCAGACGGTGAAAGCGGTGGTCTACGGTCTGGTGCTGGCCGCGCTGGTGCAGGGCGTGCTGGTCGGGCTCGGCTACTGGATCGCCGGCGCTGGCGCCCCGGTGTTTCTCGCCGCGCTCACCACGGTGTGCGGCCTGATTCCGTTCGCCGTGCCGGCGCTGCTGATCGGCGTGGTGTTGTGGCTGGTGGTCAGCGGCCACACCGTCGCCGGCGTCGCACTCGGGGTGTGGGGCGGGCTCGTGGTCGGCTGGACCGACCACATCGTGCGCCCGTTCCTCATCAGCCGCGAGGCGCAGATTCCCTTCCTGCTGGTGCTGTTCGGCGTGCTCGGCGGCCTCGCGGCGTTCGGCCTGGTGGGCCTGTTCATCGGCCCGGTGATCCTCGCGGTGCTGCTGGCGATCTGGCGCGAGTGGCTGCTCGAGGGGCGGCCGCAACCGCCCTGACGGCGCTTGCGCGGGCCGCGCGGCGTACGCGCCGCCTCAGGCGCCGAGAAACATGCGGTAGGCGGGGTTGGCGGTCTCCTCCACGTAGGCGTAGTGCAGCTCGTTCAGGTGCTGCAGGAAGTCGGGCCGCTCCGCGGCCGGCACCTGGATGCCAGCGAGCACCCGGCCGTAATCCGAGCCGTGGTTGCGGTAGTGAAACAGCGTGATGTTCCAGCGCACCCCGATCGCCTGCAGGAACTTCAGCAACGCCCCGGGGCGCTCCGGGAACTCGAAGCGATACAGCGCCTCGTCGGCGATGCCGGATGCGTGGCCGCCGACCATGTAGCGCACGTGCAGCTTGGCCATCTCGTCATCGCTCATGTCGGTGACCGTGTAACCCGCCGCGCGCAGCGCCTGCACCGCCGCCTCCTTCTCCGCGCGGCCATCGCTCAAGGCGAGTCCGGCGAAGATCTGCGCGCTGCCGGGACCGGCGTAGCGGTAGTTGAACTCGGTGACGCTGCGCCGGCCGAGCACCTCGCAGAAATGCAGGAAGCTCCCCGGTTGCTCGGGGATCACCACCGCAAGCAGCGCCTCGCGCTGCCCGCCGAGATCGGCGCGCTCGGCGACGTGACGCAGGCGGTCGAAGTTCATGTTGGCGCCGCTGTTGATCGCCACCAGGCATTTGCCGTGCCAGCCGGCGCGCGCCACGTATTTCTTCAGACCGGCGACCGCCAGTGCCCCCGCCGGCTCGACGATGGAGCGCGTGTCCTCGAAGACGTCCTGGATCGCGGCGCAGATCTCGTCGGTGCTCAGCAGCACGATCTCGTCCACCAGCCCGCGGCACAGCGCGAAGGTCTCCTCGCCCACCCGCCGCACCGCCACACCGTCGGCGAAGATACCGACGCGCTCGAGCGTGACGCGCCGTCCGGCGCTGAGCGAGGCGTGCATGCTGGCGGCATCCTCCGGCTCGACGCCGATCACCTTCACCGCCGGGTAGAGATACTTCACGTACACCGCGATGCCGGCCAGCAGCCCGCCGCCGCCGACCGGCACGAAGATCGCCTCGAGCTCCCCGCCGGTCTGGCGCAGGATCTCGACCGCGATGGTGCCCTGACCGGCGATCACGTCGGGGTCGTCGAACGGGTGCACGAACACCAGGTTGCGCTCGCGCGCGAGCTTCACGGCGTGCTCGAACGCGCTGTCGTAGTCGTCGCCGTGCATCAGCACCTCGGCACCGAGGCCACTCACCGCCTGCACCTTGATGCCGGGGGTGGTCTCGGGCATGACCACCAGCGCGGCGATGCCGCGCCGTTGCGCTGCGAGCGCCACGCCCTGGGCATGGTTGCCGGCGGACGCGCACACCACGCCGCGCCGCGCGCTCGCCTCCGCCAGGCGCGCGATGCGGTTATAGGCGCCGCGCAGCTTGAACGAGAACACCGGCTGCAGGTCCTCGCGCTTGAGCAGCACGCGGTTGCCGAGCCGCTGCGACAGGCGCACGGCCTCCTCCAGCGGCGACTCGATGGCGACGTCGTACACGCGCGCCTTGAGGATTCTTTCGATGTACGGGCTCGCCACCGGTGGAGAACCTGCGCGCCCGGGGAGGGGCGGGATCGCAGCAGAGCTTAGCGGCGCGGGCGCTGGCTGTCAGCGCTTCTCGGCGCTCTTGCGCACGGCGAAGCGGTACACGCTGCGCCCGAGGGCGATCTGGTCACCGTCCCTGAGCGTGTGGCGGGTGATGCGCCGCCCATTCACCAGCACCCCGTTGGTGCTGTTGAGATCCTCGATGATGGCGTGCTGCGGCCCGATGAGGATCACCGCGTGGCGGCGGCTGACGTACTTGGCATCGATCTGCAGGTCGTTGTCCGGTGTGCGGCCGATGCTGGTCTTGCGGCCGAGCACGTGCACGATCTCGCGGCCGCCGTCGCTATGAATCAGCAGCCGCGCCGCGCCGTCGGGCGGCGGCTCCGGCAGCGCGGCCGCGCCCCCCTCGGTGGCCTGGCGCGCCGCCTCGTGCAGTGCCGGGTACTCACCGGTGTAGGTCGCACCGTGCGGCACGTCGGCGACTGCCGTGGACTTCTCGAGCTCCGCGAGGCGCCCGCCGCGCGTGCGCGCTTCCGACTCGAGCCGATGCAGCGTGTCCTCGGCGGCCGACAGATGGCCCTCGAGCTCGCGCACGCGGGCGCCGAGAGCGTCGCATTCGCTGCGCAGCGCAGCCGCGGCTGCGCGCTCCTCGGCCGCCTCCTGCTCAAACTGCCGCGCGCGCGCCTCGGCCGCGGCAACGCTCGCCTGGTAGCCGCCGCGCTCCTGCTGCGCTGACAGCAACACCCCGCCCCAATCCTCCATCTCCGCGCGCACGGTGGTGAGCTCGCCTTCGAGCTGCGTGTTGCGCGCCTGCTCGGCGGCGAGCGTGCTCTCCAGTTGCGCGGTGCGCTCGCGCTGCTCCGGCAACTCTGCCTCCAGCTCGGCGGCGCGTGCGCCGGCACTGCTCGCCTGCGCCTGCGCCGCGGCCAGCAGCTGTGCGGATTCGCTGCGCGCCAACTCCAGCGCCGTGCTGAGCTCGCTGTGCGCGGCCCGCAGCTGCTGCAGCTCCTGCTGCTGCTGCGCGGCGTTATCCTGCTCTGCCGCGGCAGCGGCCTCGAGCGTACGCACGCGCGCGGTGGCGGCGGTCACCTCGGCCTGCAGGCGGGCAATGCTCGCCTGCAGGCCCTGCGATTCCTGGCGTGCCTCCTGCAGCTGCGTCTCGCGTTGCGCGAGTGCCGCGCTCAGCGTGCCGACCTGCTGCTCGAGGCGCCCGACCTGCGCGACATTCTGCGCCAGCGAGGCCTCGCGCTCGCGCAGCTGCGAGTCGCGGCTGGCCAGCTCGCGCGCCACGCGCCCGAGCTCCGCCGCCCGCTGCTCATCCTCGGCGTGCAGGTCGCTGACCAGCATTTCGGCCATCTGGCGCCGCACCTCGATGCTCTGCAGCGACTCGAGATAGCTCACCGCGCGCGCGCGTTGCGCGTGCAGCTCCTCCATCACCGCCGCGGCCTGCGCGCGGCTGCGTGCGGTGAGCGCCTCGTGCTGCTCGAGCTGCTGCGCATGCCGGGCACGGCTGGCGCTGGCGTGCTCGTCGAGACGGCTCTGCAGCTGCGCGGCGCGCTCGCCGGCGGCGTGCAGCTGCACATGCGCTTCGCCCAGCTGTTCGATCGTCGCGGCAGCACGCTGCTCGGCGGCGATGCGCGCGGCCTGCGCCTCCTCGAGCTGGGCGTCGTGTTGCGCTGTGCCGGCCTGTTGCTGCGCGGCCTGCGCGCCCAGCGCCACGGCGTGCTGCTCGGAGCTGTCGAGCGCGGCGCGCGTGGCGGCCAGCACCTGCTCGAGCTCGGCGAGCTGCGCCTGCGTGTCTCGCAGCTGCGCCGCGAGCAGCTGCACCGCGGCCTCGGATCGCGCGCCGTCTGCGGGCAGCGGCGACATCTGCAGCAGCGCGGTGCGCTCCTCCGGGGGCATGACCCAGGTGTCGCTGCGCGCCTGCGGAACGTCGGCGGTCACCGCCTCGGCTGCCGGGTCGAGTATCGGCAGCTCGGCGGTCGTGTCGAGATCCGTTGCGCCCTGCGGGGGGGCGGGCGGCGGCGACATCGGACGCAGGCTCATCAGGTGTCCTGGGCTGTCATTGGGCCCTCAACCGTGGAGGAAATCACGCAGGGTTTCAACAACCCGCTGCGCTGCGACGACGAACAGCTCAGCTGCAGTCGTGTCGAAATCGCTGAGCCGGGCCGACGGCAGCGCGTTGCGCACGCGGCCGGTCGCCTCCCGCGGCTCGTCGTGCGGGCGCAGCACCAGCACACGCTGCGTCAGCTTGGCCAGGCGCTCGCGCAGAGGATATTGCGCGGCAGCCTCCAGCACGCGGAGTTGCTCCGGTGCCGGTGCCGCTGCCGGCGCCGGCACCGGCGCGGTTGCGCTCACGGCGCCCTGACGCTCTGCCTCCGTGAGCAACGGCACGGACACCAGGATCACGCGGCTGACCTGCGCCGGGCGGCTGAGCGCGAGCTCGGTGGCAATGAGGGTGCCGGCGCGCCACCCGAGCACCGCGACCTGCCGCAGGTGCAGGCTATCGAGGAAGTCTCCGAGTGCTGCACCATAGTCGGCAATGGCCGCGGCGGCGGCGGGGGGATCGGATTCGCCGAAGCCGGGAAGATCCGGTGCGTACACCGAGCGGTCGTGACCGGCCACCGCCAGAAAGGGCGCGAAACTGCGGCCGGAGGCGCCGAAGTCGTGCACGCACAGCAGCGGCAGACCTTCCTCGAATCCCCCGCCGGGCGGCATGGCGTTATGCACGTGCAGCTGACCGTAGCGGCACTCGAAGTAGCCGCGCCGCACGCGCGCCTGCGTGACAGGGGGAAGGCGGGTCGGGCCGGCCCTGGGCATGGCGACATAGTGCCACGAGCGCCGACTGGCGTTGCGCCAGGCCCCGAAGCGCGTAGAGTCGCCGCACATGACACGTGCATGGCTGGTGCTGGCGCTAGTGATTCTGCCCGGCGGATGCGGAGTCGTGGAAACCGGGGCCACGGCGGCCGCCGGGGCGAACTCGGCCGCACAGCAAGCCTCCCAGGCGAAGCAGACCGAGGACCGCGTCAAGCAGCAACTGGATGCGGCCTACCAGCAGGCTGCGGACCAGCGCAAGGCGGCGGAAGAAGCCGCCAAGTAACCTCGCGGCGCGCCGTGACGCCCCGCGGCCCCGAGCGGCCGCGGGGAACAAGACCGTTTCTGCACGCTTAGCGCCTGCGGCCCCGCGCGCGCCGGCGCGCCGGCGCCCGTCGCGCGCCGCGACGTGCGGTGCGGCGGACCGGCCTGCGGGTGCCGCGCTTCGCGGGTCTGCGCGCGGCCTTCTTCGCCACTTTCCTGGATTTCTTTTTCGCCGCCTTCGCGGGTCGTTTCGCCCGGACCTTCTTCTTGGGGGCCGGCTTCTTCGGGGCCGGCTGCTTCTTCGCCGCGGCGGGTGGCTTCGCGGCGGGCTTCGACCCGGCCGCCGGCTTCGCCGCGGCCGCTGCCTTTGCCGAGGCGGCCGGCCGGGTCTGCGCCACCGCCTGCGGCAGCTCCTGCACGGCGAACGCCCCACCCTGCGGGTCCATGAAGAGTGCGATCCGGGAACCGCCCGGTACCTCCATCGGACCGTGCAGGAGCCGTCCGCCGGCGGCCTTCACCGCCGTAACCGCACGCTCGGCTGCGGCGACCTGCACGTAGCTCAGCCAGGACGGCGGAGTGCTCGGGCCCTGCACCGCGTGCATACCGCCGACCGGCCTGCCGCCGTGCTCGAAGATCTGGTAGGTCCCCATGCCGCCGCCCATGTCGTGTCCGGCTCCCTTGCGCCAACCGAACAGCTCGCCGTAGAAGCGCAGCGCCGCCGCCACGTCGGTGGTGGCCAGCTCGTGCCAGGAGAATGTGCCCGGTCCCTGGGAGGCGGCTGGCGGCGGTCCCGCACCCGGAGTGAACACGGCGAAGGCGGCTCCCTGTGGATCGGTCAGCACGGCGAAGCGGCCGACATTCGGAATGTCGGCCGGCGGCTTCACTACTTTCGCGCCCAGAGCCTGTGCCTGCGCACAGGTGGCGTCGACTCCGGGGGTGCCGATATACGTCAGCCAATGCGCCGGAGTGCCGGCGCCGCCATCGCCCGGATGCGCCATCAGCCCGCCGATCTGGGTCTGACCGGCCATCCAGATCGTGTAGCCGGGCATGTTGGAAGGGGCCGTCCGCCACGGCACGACCTTGGGGTAGAACGCGGCGGCGGCGGCCGTGTCAGTCGTCAGCAGCTCGTGCCAGATGAATCGTCCCAGGACTTCGGCGTTGCTCATGATCTGTCTTCCTCTTGTTTGCGAGCGACATCTTCCACAGTCGGCGAGGGGCGCAACATTCTGCCCCTGTCCGCCGTCCGCTGTCATGCTCGGTGCGTGGCTCCCGCGGGTGCGCGCGTACTCTCGTGCCACAGCAGATACAGCCCGCTGGCGATGACGATGCCGCCGCCGAACAGCACCCGCGCGGACGGCAGCACGTGCCATACCACGCGGTCGATGGCGATGCCCCAGGGCAGCGCCGTGTACTCGAAGGGCGACACCACCGAGGCCGGCGCGGAACGAAATGCTTCCGTCATCAGGTACTGCGCGACCGCGGCGAGCACCCCGAGGAGCAATAGCCAGCTCAGGTGCGCGCGCTCGAGCGGCACCCACCCGGGTGCGGCCAGCAGACCGGAGAACACCGTCAGAAAGCTGAAGGTCCAGAACACTACGCTCAGCGTGCTGTCGGTGCGGGTGAGCACCCGCACCGCGATGCCGCTCAGCGCGTAGGCGCAGGCGGAGATGAGCGCGGCGAGCGCCCCGATGCTCACCAGCCCCGTAACGCTCGGCCGCAGGATGATCAATACCCCGATGAGTCCCACCAGGATGGCGAGCCAGTTGCGGGCGTCGGCCCGCTCCTTCAGCAGCGGCACCGCGAGGGCCGTGACCAGCAGCGGCGCGGACAGGAACACGGCGTAGGCATTGGCGAGCGACAGCGCCCGCACCGCGTAGATGAACCCGCCGAGCACCACCACCGCGAGCGCCCCGCGCAGCAGGTGCATCGCCAAGCGGTGCGGACGCAGGTCGCGCCAGCGCCCGGTGATCAGCACCGGCAGCAGGATGAAAGGCAGCGACGCCCCGCCGCGCAGCACCGCCACTTCGAGCGGCGGATAGTGCGCCGACAGCAGCTTCAGCAAGGCGTCCATCACCGAGAACACGGCGACCGCCGCGATCATCAGCACAATGGCGCGCGACCTCCCCTCTCGCACTGACGGTCAGCCTGCTCAGGCCGCCGGGTCCGCCTCAGCACGCCGGGCGGTGCCGGCAATCGGCCGATAGCCGGTACCGAGCAGGCGTGCGGGCAGCGGGAACGCGCTCATGAGCGACACGACCAGCGAGGAGGCGTACGGGACCGACTGGACGAGGAGCACCACGATCCACGCAAGGCGGTCGGGGCCGGCGCTCTCCGGCAGGCCGGTGTGCGAAACCGCCCATGCCGACAGCATCAGCCCGGACATCATCAGCGTCTCCTCGCGCGCGGCCGCGAGCGCATGGCGCAGCCCCGCGGTGGACACCTGCTTGGGCGTGCGGAAGAACGGCTCACCGTGGGTGACGAGTCCCTTCACTGCCGCCGTGCCGATGGTGTGCGTCAGCGCCAGCCCCGCCACCGCCGCCGCCACGGTCTGGCGCACGTTGGCGCCGACCCGCACGCGGTACAGGTGCACCAGCTTGGCGAGCTTGAAGGTGAACAGCGACAGCGGCAGCACCGAGTACATGACGAGCGGCGGATCGACACTGCCGGGCGCCCACACCATGGCCGCCGACCAGCCGAGCGCGGCGAGGTTGAACAGCAGGTTACAGCCGTCGGCCACCCACGGCAGCCAGCCAGCGAGGAAGTGATAGCGCTGCCCTGCGGACAGCGGGCCACCGTCAAGGAACAGCGTGCGGGCGTGTGCCTTGATGATCTGCATCGCCCCATAGGCCCAGCGGAAACGCTGCTTCTTGAAGTCGATGAAGGTGTCGGGCATCAGGCCGCGGCCGTAGCTCAGCGGCACGTAGGTGGCATCGAAGCCCGCCTCGAAGATGCGCAGCCCGAGCTCTGCATCCTCGGTGATGCACCACTCGGCCCAGCGGCAGCGTACCAGCTGAGCGCGGCGCACCATGGTCATGGTGCCGTGCTGGATGATGGCGTTGCGCTCGTTGCGGGTGATCATGCCGATGTGGAAGAAGCCGCGGTATTCCGCATAGCACATGGCCTTGAAGGCGCTCTGGTCGGCATCGCGGTAGTCCTGCGGCGCCTGCACGATGGCGACCCGCTGATCCTCGAACGCCGGCGTCAGATCGCGCAGCCAGCGCGCATCGACCACGTAGTCGCTGTCGATGACGGCGACGATCTCGGCATCGGGCACGGTGCGCTCGAGCGCGTAGTTGAGCGCTCCCGCCTTGAAGCCGGCGAGCGGCGCCACGTGGAAGAAGCGGAAGCGCGCGCCGAGCGCGGCGCAGTGTGCCTCGACCGGCCGCCACACCCGCTCGTCGCGCGTGTTGTTGTCGATCACCAGCACCTCGAAGTCCGGGTAATCGAGGCGCGCGAGCGCGTCGAGCGTCTCGATCACCATCCCCGGGGGCTCGTTGTAGGCCGGCACGTGGATCGACACCTTCGGCAGGCGCTGCGTGTGCGCCAGCAGCGGCGCACCGAGACGCCGGCGATACTGCACCCAGTGGGCCTCGGCCCACTCGTGGGCCTCGGCGAGCAGCACCAGCAGCACGCCCAGCATGCCGAGCAGCAGCAGTACGCCGGCGATGACGCTCGAGACGGTCATGTACTGCTGCGTGAAGTCGTAGATCACCCATACGGCAAGGGTGGCGGCGGCGTACACCACCACGGCGAGGAAGCTGCGGCCGCGATTGCGCAGCGCCTCGCTGTTCAGGTAGAGCAGCCCGAGCACCACCAGCGCCACGGCCACTGAGATGGCCGCGAGGATGTGCCACTCGGGCACACGCACGATGGGAGCGGTGAAGGCGAACTTCGGATGGCGGTTGACGTCGTACACGCCCCAGTAAGAGCCCACCGCCCCTTCCTGGTATGCCTTCCACGGCTGGTCGAAGGCCTCCATCACGTAGTAGACGATCTCCCCCTTGTGAGCGCGGTACAGGAAACGGCGCAGGAACAGCGCCTCGTTGGCGTCCGAGGCCACCGCGGATTCGCGGGTGCGGCCGCGCGACGGCCAGCCGATCTCGGTGATCACGATGGGCTTGTGCGGGAAGGCCTGTTGCAGGCGCTTGAACTGCGTCAGTGAGTAATTCACCGCCTGCTCGACCGGCACGCCCTCCCAATACGGCAGCAGGTGCACGCCGATGAAGTCCACGTGCTGTGCGAGCTCGGGATGTGCCAGCCATACGTGCCAGGTCTCCGCGGTGCCCACCGGCGGGCCGATCGCGGCGCGCGCGCGGTCGAGATAGCCCTCGAGGTCGGTGACCGACAGATCGCCGCGCAGCAGCACTTCGTTGCCGACGATGACGCGCACCACGTTCTGGTGCGCGTTGGCGAGATCGATGGCGGTCTTCAGCTGATCCTCGTTCTTGTCGCGGTGACCGTCGAGCCAGGCGCCGAGTGTCACGTTCAGGTCGTGCCGCTCGGCGAGCTCCGGGATGTCGGCGAGCGTCTTCTCGACGCTGTAGGTGCGCACCGCGTTGACGTGCCCCTCGAGCAGCGCCAGGTCGGAGTCGATCTCGGCATCGGTGGGCATCTCACCGTGCGTCGGATCCTCGTTGGCGCGGAACGGCGAGAAGGCGAAACCCTGGATCACCGCCGGCCACGGCGGCTCGCGCGTCGGGCGATTGAGGTACGCCCACACCGCGAAGGTCAGCGTGGCGAATACCGCGGCGATCAGCAGGCTGGGGATGGATTTCATGCGCCGCGTGTCAGCTTCCGCAGCGGCGCTCTACCAGCTGCCGGTGTTGGGCATCGACTTCCACGGCTCCGCCGGCGCCAGCGCCGCGCCCTTCTGCAGCAGCTCGATGGAGACGTTGTCCGGCGAGCGCACGAAGGCCATGTGGCCGTCGCGCGGCGGCCGCAGGATGGTGACACCGTGCTCCGCGAGGCGCCGGCAGGCGGCGTAGATATCCTCGACCTCGTACGCCAGGTGGCCGAAGTTGCGCCCGGCGCCGTAGCTTTGCGGATCCCAGTTGTGGGTGAGCTCCACCTGCGCGGACTCGTCGCCGGGGGCGGCGAGGAATAGCAGCGTGAAGCGCCCCTGCGGGTAGTCGCGCCGCGAGAGCTCCTTGAGCCCGAGGCCGTCGCAGTAGAATTTCAGGGAGGCGTCGATGTCGGTGACGCGCACCATGGTATGCAGGTACTTCATCGCTTTCCTCGCGCGTGAGCGGATCGCTGCCGCAGCCTCAATCTCAGAACATCTCCGAAGGCCCCGGCGTTTTGATGTCGACCTGTTGACGCGAGGGAATGAACTCGCCGGTGATCATCTGCTCGTAGCTCTGCCCCGGCCCCACCATCGGGTACACCCCGGCGTCCGGATCGATCATCACTTCGAGGAACGCGGCGCCTGCGAAGCCGAGGAAGTCGGCAATGATGCGCGGCACGTCCTGTTTGCGCTCGAGGCGCGCCGCGTAGCGAAAGCCATCGGCCTGCGCCGCCTTGACGAAGTCCTTCTTGTGCAGCGAGCGGTCGCTGGCCGACAGGCGACCCTTGAAGAACAGCTTCTGCCACTGCTTCACCATGCCGTCGCCGAAGTTGTTGAGGACCACCACCTTCACCGGCAGGTCGTAGGTGGTCACCGTCTCCAGCTCGCCGATGTTCATGCGGATGCTCGAATCGCCGTCGATGTCGATCACCAGGCGCTGCGGTTGTGCGATCTGCGCGCCGATGGCCGCCGGCAGGCCGAAGCCCATGGTGCCCATGCTGCCGGAGGTGAGCCACAGCCGCGGCGCGGTGAAGTCGCAGTACTGCGCGGCCCACATCTGGTGCTGGCCGACACCGGTGGTGATGATGGCCGCACCGCGCGTGTGGCGGTTGATCTCCTCGATGACGTAGTACGGCTGGATGAGCGGGCTGGCGCGGTCGTAGTTCATGGCGTAGACGCGCTTGAGCTCCGTCACCTCGGCGATCCACGCGCTGAAGTCGCGGCGGAAGCCCAGCTCGCGGCCGTGCGCGCTGAGCACCCGCAGCGCCCCGGTAACCCGTCCGACATGGCTCCAGTGCACGCGCTTGACCTTGTTGACTTCGGCGCGGTCGACGTCGAGGTGGGCGATGCGCCGGGCGTTGCGGGCGAACTGGTCCGGCACGCCCGCCACGCGATCGTCGAAGCGCGCCCCCACGGCGATGAGGAAGTCGCAGTCGTCCACCGCGTAGTTGGCGAAGGCTGCCCCGTGCATGCCGAGCATGCGCAGCGACAAAGGATGCGTGGTGTCAATGGAGCCGATGCCCATGAGCGTCGTCACCACCGGGATGCCGAATGTCGTGGCGAATTCGCCGAGCGCGTCTGCGGCGTTGCCGTTGATCACCCCGCCGCCCGCGTAGATCAGCGGCCGCGAGGACTCGCCCAGCATGGCGAAGAAACGCGCCGCCGCCGTGCCCTCGAGAGCGGACTCCTCGAGCTCGCGAGTGCGGCGGCGGAAGCCCGGTATGGGCAGCAGCCCCTCGCCCCGGAAAGGGCCTTCCCAGTTCTGAACGTCCTTCGGCACATCGACCACCACCGGCCCGGGGCGGCCGGTGCGCGCGATCTCGAAGGCGGTGCGCACGGTGACCTCGAGCTGCGCGGGGTCGGTGACCAGAAAAATATGCTTGGCGACTGCCCCCATCATGGTAGGTACAGGCGCCTCCTGGAATGCGTCGGTACCGATGGCGGCGCGCGCGACTTGGCCGCAAATCACGACAATCGGTATCGAATCTGCCTGGCAATCGCGCACCGGTGTAACAGTGTTCGTCGCGCCGGGGCCGGAAGTCACCAGGCATACCCCGACCTTGCCGCTGGCGCGCGCGTAGCCGGCGGCCATGAAGCCTGCGCCCTGCTCGTTGGCCGGGACGAACAGCGGGATCTGCGGTTGGTGCGCCCTGGCCGCCTCCTCGTTATAGAGGAATACGGCGTCGTAGGTGGGCAGGATGGCCCCGCCGCTGTAGCCGAAGATCGCGGTGACGCCCTCGTCGGCGAGCACCTGCATGATCATGCGGGCGCCGCTCATGCGCTGGCCGGCGAGGGGGTGCCCCAGCGGGCGTGACTGGACTCCTGGGTCGCTCATGGGCGCTGTTCGACGAAGGGATCAAAGAGCCTAGCAGCTTGGGTCCATGGTGGAAACTTCAGTCCGATCCTTTATTCTGCGCAAGCGCTGCGCAGTCCGCGCGGTCATGGGCCCGCGCTCTCTCATGCGTCATATCATCGCCATCCTGCTGCAGAACGAGGCCGGCGCGCTCACCCGCGTCGCGGGCCTGTTCTCCACCCGCGGCTACAACATCGAGTCGCTGTCGGTCGCCCCCACCCATGATCCGACCGTGTCCCGCCTGACGCTGGTCACCACGGGCTCGGACGCGGTCATCCAGCAGATCGTCAACCACCTCAACAAGCTCATCGACGTGGTGAACGTGCTCGACATGACGCGCGGGGAGCACCTGGAGCGCGAGCTGGTTTTGCTGAAGCTGCGCGTCGCGCCGGGGCACACCGACACCGTGCGCGGTCAGGTGGTGCGCAGCGGTGGCCGGGTGCTCGATCCGGCCGTCGAGGGGTTCATCGTCGAGCTCACCGCGAGCGAGGCGGAAATCAACACCTTCGTCAGCGATCTCGGCCAGGGCGCCGAGCTGCTGGAGGTGGTGCGCAGCGGCGCGCTCGGCATCAGCCGCAGCGCCCGGCCGCTGCGGGCCAAGCCGGCGCCCGCGACGGCCTAGCGTCGCTCTCAGGGAATCAGCACCGTCGAGCCGGTCGTGCGCCGGCCCTCGAGATCGCGGTGCGCGTCGGCGGCGCGGCTCAGCGGGTACTTCTGGCCGATGACCACCCGGACTTTCCTGGCGCGGACTGCCGCAAACAGCTCGCGCGCCGCGGCGGTGAGCTCCGCGCGCGTGGCGATGTAGTTGAACAGCGTGGGGCGGGTGAGAAACAGCGAGCCGCGCCTGGAGAGCTCCAGCGGGTTGATGGGCGGCGGAGGCCCGGAGGCGTTGCCGAATGTCACCATCATCCCCAGGCGCTTCAGGCAGTCCAGCGACTCCATGAAGGTGTCCTTGCCTACCGCGTCGTATACCACCGCGACCCCGGTGCCGCGGGTGAGCGCCTTCACCCGCGCCACCAGCTCATCGCGCCCCGAGATCAGCACGTGCCGACAGCCGTGGCGCCGCGCAATCTCCGCTTTGGCGTCGCTGCCGACGACCCCGATCACGATGGCGCCGAGCGCGCGCGCCCACTGGCACAGGATCAGGCCGACGCCGCCCGCCGCCGCGTGTACCAGCAGCGTATCGCCGCGCTTCACCCGGAACGTGCGCCGGATGAGGAAGTGCGCGGTGAGGCCCTTGAGCATCAGCGCCGCGGCCTGCTCGTCCGAGACCCCGCGTGGCACCTTCACCAGCCGCTCGGCGGGCACGTTGCGCACCTCGCAGTAGGCGCCAGGCAAGGGATACACGTACGCCACGCGCTCGCCGACCCGAAATCCGCGCACGCCGCGTCCGAGCGCGGTGATCACGCCGGCGGCCTCGCGCCCCAGCCCGCTCGGCAGCGTCACCGGGTACAGCCCGGTGCGATCGTAGACATCGATGTAGTTGACGCCGATGGCGCTGTGGCGCACCTGCACTTCCTGCGGACCGGGTTTGCCGACCGGCACGTCCTCAAGATGCAGGACCTCGGGTCCACCGTTGGTGCTGAAGCGGATGGCGGCGGGCATGGGCGAAGCATATCGCCCTGACCGTGCCGCGCCCATCGCGCGGCGCAGCGTGCCTAGAGCGCGGCGTCGTCGGTCTCGCCGGTGCGGATGCGGATCACGCGCTCGATGTCGGTGATGAAGATCTTGCCGTCGCCCACCTTGCCGGTCTTGGCCGCCTTCATGATCGCCTCGATCACCTGGTCGACGAGCTCGCCGCGCACCGCCACCTCGATGCGCGTCTTGGGCACGAAGTCGACGACGTATTCCGCACCGCGGTACAGCTCGGTATGCCCGCGCTGCCGCCCGAAGCCCTTGACCTCGGTCACCGTCATGCCCGAGACGCCGATGTCCGAGAGCGCCGCGCGCACGTCGTCGAGCTTGAATGGCTTGATGATGGCTGTAACCAGTTTCATGAGCGGACTCTCCATCGGTGCGCGCTGGCCTTGGATTTCTGCGGCGCGAACGATTTTGCAGCTTTCATGCCACGGCGTGGAACTTCAGCTAACCCAGGCGGCTGCTCGCCGCGCAGGCAACAGACCCCGGCGATGCACCAACCTGGAGCGCCGGCCCGCACCCCCTGCTCCGCGCTGGTGCGGCAACGGCGACCGGGTCCCTGGGCTATCCTTTCTCACAATGTACCAGCAGATCGTGATCGCGGGGGCCGGACAGGCTGCGGTGCAGACCATCGACACGCTGCGCCGCAGGGGCTTCGGTGGACAGCTGACGCTGGTGGGCGAAGAGCCGTGGCTGCCGTACCAGCGCCCGCCGCTGTCGAAGAAGTACCTGGCGGGCGCGCTCGAGCGCGAGCGTCTGCTCATCCGTGCTGCGCCGTTCTTTGCCGAGCACAAGGTGCAGGCGCACCTCGGCCGCCGCATCAGCGCCATCGCCCCGCGCGAGCGGCACGTGCGGCTGGACGACGGGCTGGTGGTGCCGTTCGATGCGCTGGTGCTCGCCACCGGCGCCCGGCCACGGCGGCTGCCGATTCCCGGCGCCGACCTGCCCGGGGTCTACTGCCTGCGCACCATCGCGGATGCGGACCGCATTCACGCCGAATGCCGTCCGGGCGGGCGCCTGGTCATTATCGGCGGCGGTTATATCGGGCTCGAGGTGGCGGCGACGGCCCGCGAGCTCGGCATGGAGGTGACGGTGCTCGAGATGACCGGCCGTGTCATGAATCGCGTCACCTGCCCGGAAGTCTCGGCCTTCTACCAGGCCGAGCACGCGCGCCAGGGCGTGCGCATCCGCTGCAACGAGACGGTGCGGGCGCTGCACGGTGAGCCGCGCTCAGGCAGGGTGCGCGCGGTGCTCACCGAGCAGGGAGACGAGTATCCGGCGGACCTGGTGATCGTCGGGGTGGGCGTCGTACCGGCCGACGAGCTCGCCCGCGACGCCGGCCTCGAATGCGAGAACGGCGTGGTCACGGACGCGCATTGCCGCACCTCTGCGGAAGGCATCTACGCTGCCGGCGATTGCGCCAGCCATCTCAACCGCCAGTACGGGCGGCACCTGCGGCTCGAGTCGGTCGACAACGCCTTCGAGCAGGGCACGACCGTAGCGCTGAACCTGCTCGGCACGCCCACGCCCCACGACAAGGTGCCCTGGTTCTGGTCGGACCAGTTCGATCTGAAGCTCATCATCGTCGGCGTCGGCCAGGGCTACGACCGCGTGATCCTGCGCGGCGCGCCGGCGACGCGTACCTTCAGCGCCTGCTACCTGCGCGATGGTGAGCTCATTGCCATCGACAGCATCAACGCCCCCAGGGACCAGATGGCCGCGCGCAAGCTGATCGCCGTGCACGCACGCCCGGATCCGGCGAAGCTCGCCGACCCGACGATTGCTCTCAAAGACACGCTGTGAGCGGTTCGCAGCGCGCTTACTTGAGAACGACGAGCAGGTCCTTCGCCTCCACCGCCTGGCCCGGCCGCACCAGTACCTCGGCCACCTCGCCGTCGAGTTCCGCGCGCACCGCGGTCTCCATTTTCATGGCCTCGAGCGTCAGCAGCAGATCGCCCCGCGCCACCTGCGCTGCGGCGGTGGCCGTGACGGTGGCGATCACGCCCGGCATCGGCGCGCCGACATGCCGCAGGTTGCCTGCCTCGACCTTGCGCGGCGGCGGGCGCTGCGCCACCTGGCTGTGGTCGGGCACGCGCACCGAACGCGGCTGGCCGTTGAGCTCGAAGAACACGGTGCGCGTGCCGTCCTCGTGCGGCTCGCTGCTGGCCACGTAGCGCACGATCAGCGTCTTGCCGCGCTCGAGGTCGATGCTGATCTCCTCGCCCGGCTCCATGCCGTAGAAGAACACTGCCGTCGGCAGAATGGCCGGGTCGCCATACTGCAGCCGCTCGCGCGCGTAATCCGCCCACACGCGTGGGTACATGAGGTGCGAGGCCAGGTCCTCGTCGGTCACCGGCCGCGGCAGCCGTTGCCGGATGCGCTCGCGCTCGGCCTCGAGATCGACCGGCGGCAGCGCCGCACCGGGCCGGCCGGTGAGGGGCTGCGCGCCCTTGAGCACCTTGCGCTGCAGCTCCTGCGGGAAGCCGCCGCAGGGCTGGCCGAGCTCGCCGCGGAAGAACTGCACCACCGATTCGGGGAAGGCGATCTCCTTCGCCGGGTCGAGCACCTGCTCGCGGCTCAGGTTCGCCGTCGCCATGAGCAGCGCCATGTCGCCTACGGCCTTGGAGGTCGGCGTCACCTTGATGATGTCGCCGAACATGTCATTCACCTCAGCGTAGGTGCGCGCCACCTCCGGCCAGCGCGCCGCGTCGAGCCCCAAGGCGTGCGCCTGCTCGCGCAGGTTGGTGTACTGGCCGCCGGGCATGGCGTGTACGTAGACCTCGGAGGCGCCGGCGCGAAAGTCGCTCTCGAACGCCGCGTACTGGCGGCGCACCTGCTCCCAGTAGGAGGAGATGAGACGCAGCCGGTCGGGGTCGATGCCGCTGTCACGCGGCCCGTGGCGCAGCGCCTCGATCAGCGAGCCGAGGTTCGGCTGCGAGGTGAGCCCGCTCATGGCATCCATGGCGGCGTCGACCGCGTCGGCGCCGGCATCGACCGCCGCCAGCACGCTGGCCGCGCCGATGCCGCTGGTATCGTGGGTATGGAAGTGCACCGGCAACCCGGTCTCCTCGCGCAGCGCCTTCACCAGCACATACGCGGCGCGCGGCCGCAGCAGCCCCGCCATGTCCTTGATCCCGAGCACGTGCGTGCCGGCGCGCTCGAGCTCGCGCGCCAGCTTGAGGTAGTAGCCGAGCGTGTATTTGCTCTCGCGCGGGTCGCTCAAGTTGCCGCTGTAGCACAGCGCCGCCTCGCACAGCTTGCCGGACTCGAGCACCGCGTCGATGGCGACGCGCATGTTCTCCACCCAGTTGAGCGAGTCGAAAATGCGAAACACGTCGATGCCGGCGGCGGCGGCGCGCGCCACGAAGAAGCGCACCACGTTGTCCGGATAGTTGGTATAGCCGACCGCGTTGGCCCCGCGCAGCAGCATCTGCAGCAGCAGATTCGGCGTGCGCTCGCGCAGGCGCGCCAGGCGCTCCCACGGATCCTCGCGCAGGTAGCGCATGGCCACGTCGAAGGTCGCCCCGCCCCAGCACTCCAGCGAGAACAGCTGCGGCAGCAGGCTGGCGTAATAGGGGGCGATCGCCAGCATGTCGAAGGTGCGCAGCCGCGTGGCGAGCAGCGACTGGTGGGCATCGCGCATGGTGGTGTCGGTGAACAGCACGCGCGGCGTGGCGCGCATCCACTGCGCGAACGCCTGTGGACCGAGCTCGGCCAGCTGCTGCCGCGTGCCGGGCGGCGGCGGCGGCAGCGCCACGGCAGGCAGCAACGCCTCAGTGCGCTGCGCCGGCCGCGGCCGGCCGCGCACCTGCGCGTTGCCGTTGACGATGGTCGCGCCGATGTAGGACAGGATGCGCGTGGCGCGATCGCGCTTGTGCGGCCAGCGGAACAGCTCCGGCGTCTCGTCGATGAAGCGCGTGGTGTAGTCGCCGTTCGCGAAGCGCGGATGGGTGATGAGCTGGTCGAGAAAGCGCAGGTTGGTCACCACGCCGCGGATGCGAAACTCCGCGAGTGCACGGTGCATGCGCGCGATGGTCTCATCGGCGGTCGGCGACCAGGCGGTCACCTTGACGAGCAGCGAGTCGTACGAGCGGGTAATGATCGCGCCGGTGTAGGCGGTGCCGGCATCGAGGCGGATGCCGAAACCGGCGGGGCTGCGGTAGGCGGAAATGCGGCCGTAGTCCGCGATGAAGCTGTTCTCCGGATCCTCGGTGGTGATGCGGCACTGCAGGGCGTGGGCGGCGAGGCGGATCTCCTCCTGCGGCGGCACGCCGCTTTCCGGCGTGCCGAGGCGCGCGCCGTCGGCGATGCGGATCTGCGCCTTCACCAGGTCGATGCCGGTCGCGCACTCGGTGACCGTGTGCTCCACCTGGATGCGCGGATTGACCTCGATGAAATAGCAGCGCCCGCTGTCGGCGTCCTGCAGGAACTCGACCGTGCCGGCGTTGCTGTAGTGCGCCGCGCGAGCGATGGCGACTGCGGCTGCGCACAGCTCGGCGCGCTGCGCGGCGCTCAGGAATACCGCCGGCGCGCGTTCCACCACCTTCTGGTTGCGTCGCTGCACGGTGCAGTCGCGCTCGAACAGGTGCACCAGGTTGCCGAAAGAATCGCCGAGGATCTGTACCTCGACGTGCCGCGCGCGGCGCACCAGCCTCTCCAGGTAGATCTCGTCGTTGCCGAAGGCGGCCTGGGCCTCGCGCCGGGCGAGCGGCAGCAGCTCGCGCAGCTGGGCCGCGTTCTCCACCACGCGCATGCCGCGGCCGCCGCCGCCCCAGCTCGCCTTGAGCATCGCCGGGTAGCCGACCGCCGCCGCCAGGCGCGCGCACTCGTCGAGGTCCGGCGGCAACGGTGCGGTGGCCGGCATCACCGCTGCGCCGGCCGCCGCGGCGAGCTGCCGCGCGCTCACCTTGTGGCCGAGCAGCGCCATGCTCCTGGCACTCGGGCCGATGAACTTGAGGCCCGCCGCCAGGCAGCCGCGGGCGAATTCGGGATTCTCTGCCAGGAAGCCGTAGCCCGGGTGGATCGCATCGACGCCCGCCTCGTGCGCCACGCGCAGGATGTCGGCGATGTCGAGGTACGCCTCCACCGGCCCCTTGCCGCTGCCGACCAGGTAGGACTCGTCGGCCTTGCTCCGGTGCAGCGAGAAGCGGTCCTCCTGCGAGTACACCGCCACGGTACGCAGTCCGAGCTCGCTCGCCGCCCGCATCACGCGAATGGCGATCTCGCCGCGGTTGGCGACCAGAATGCTGCGGATCCGCTGCGACGTCGCGGCTTTCACTCTAATATCTGCCGTCGGTAACTCACCGGGAAGCTTGCGCAACGCGCGCGCTGCGCGGAAGCGTGTTTTCCGATCATAGCGTAAGGCGCCGCGAGGCAATCATGTCGCGTCCGAGAGTGTTGGCGATCCTGGCCGTCATGGCCGTGGCGCTCCTGGCCCGCGCGGTGGCGGCCGACCCGCGGCCGATCGTGCTCGTGATCCACGGTGGTGCAGGCGTCATCGAGCGCGCGCGCATGACACCGGCGAAGGAGGCGGCTTTCCGCGCCGGTCTTGAGGCGGCGCTCGCTGCCGGTTACACGCTGCTGGAGCAGGGTGGCAGCAGTCTCGATGCGGTAACGGCGGCGGTGCGCACCATGGAGGACGATCCGCAGTTCAACGCCGGACGCGGCGCAGTGCTCAATCACGAGGGCGATGCCGAGCTCGACGCCGCCATCATGGACGGCAACGGCCCGCACGCCGGCGCGGTGGCGGGCGTGCGCCATGTGAAGAACCCCATCGAGCTGGCGCGGCTGGTGATGGAGAAGAGCCCGCACGTGCTGCTGGTGGCCGAGGGCGCCGAGGAGTTCGCGCTCGAGCAGGGCGTGGTGCTGGTGCCGCGCAGCTATTTCCGCACCGAGGCGCGCGAACGCGAGCTGGAGGAGGCGCGGGGTGCCCGGCCGGAGCACGCCACCAGCCCCCCGGCCACACGCCACGTCACCGGCACCTGGCAGGGCAGCATGGGAACCGTCGGTGCGGTGGCGCTCGACCGCGCCGGCAATCTCGCCGCGGCCACCTCCACCGGCGGCCTCACCAACAAGATGCACGGACGCGTGGGCGATTCGCCGCTCATCGGTGCCGGGACGTTCGCCGACAACGCGTCCTGCGCGGTGTCGGGCACTGGCCAGGGCGAGTACTTCATCCGCGAGGTAGTGGCGTATGACGTGTGCGCGCGGCTCAGGTACCGCGACCTGAAGCTCGCCGCAGCGGTGGAGCAGGTCATCCACAACCTGCAGCGCAGCGGCGGCGAGGGCGGAGTCATTGCGCTCGACCGCGCCGGCAGCGTCGCGCTGGACTTCAACAGCGCCGGCATGTACCGGGGTGTGCGCGACTCGCGCGGTCGGCACGAGGTCGGCATGTACCGGGGAGAGAAGCCTTGAGTCAGGCTCCCGTCCACGCCATCGCCATCCACGGCGGCGCGGGCGCGGTGCCGCGCGCGACGCTGTCGGCCGCGCGCGAGCGCAGCTTCCGCGCCGGGCTGGAGGCGGCGCTCGACGGCGGCCACGCGGTGCTGGCGCGCGGCGGCAGCGCACTGGACGCGGTCGCCACGGCGGTGCGCCTGCTCGAGGATGATCCGTGCTTCAACGCGGGCCACGGCGCGGCGCTCACCCGCGACGCTGCCGCGGAGCTCGATGCGGCCATCATGGACGGGCGGCAGATGCGCGCCGGAGCGGTGGCGGCGGTGCGCCATGTGAAGAATCCCATCGAGCTGGCGCGGCGGGTGATGGAGAAGTCGCGGCACGTGCTGCTGGTGGGCGCAGGCGCCGAAGAGTTCGCGCTGGAAGAGCAGTTCGTGCTCGTGCCCAACAGTTATTTCCGCACCGCCGAGCGCCTCGAGCAGCTCCAGGCCGAGCAGCGCGGCCAGCGCGTGTCGGATCTGGTGCCGCCCGCGCCGCAGGGTACGGTGGGCGCGGTGGCGCGCGATGCGCTGGGCAATCTCGCCGCCGCCACCTCTACCGGCGGCATGACCAACAAGCGCCCCGGGCGCGTCGGCGACTCACCGATCGTCGGCGCCGGCACCTACGCGAAGAACGGCGTGTGCGCGATCTCCGCCACGGGACACGGGGAGTATTTCATCCGCGCCGTGGCCGCCCATCACGTGTGTGCCGCGGTGGAGTACCGCGGCCTGACGCTGCAGCAGGCGATGCACGAACTGCTGCACGTGATCCTGCCGGCCCTGGGTGGGGACGGTGGCCTGATCGGCGTCGACCGCGACGGCGGTGTGGTCATGGACTTCAGCAGCGAGGGCATGTTCCGCGGCGCGCGCGATGCGGCCGGGCGGCGCGAGATCGCGATCTACTAGCAGCGCACCGTCGCGCGCGCCTCAAAGCGCGTCCGCGGTCGCGACGATGCGCGCAAAGCGGCCGTCGAGCACCATCTCGGTGCGCTCGCGGATCTCCGCGGGCGACACCTCGCGGCCGCGGCGGGTGTGCATAGGGAAGGTGAGCGTCGCATCCGTCACGTAGCGCACGCTGAAGCCGAGGTCCGAAGCGTGCCGCGTGGTGGTCTCGC
Organism: Steroidobacteraceae bacterium; assembly: GCA_035481975.1. GTDB lineage: Bacteria > Pseudomonadota > Gammaproteobacteria > Steroidobacterales > Steroidobacteraceae > 13-2-20CM-66-19. Next base: position 29,827 of record DATHRC010000046.1, on the reverse strand, counting down.
AGCACTCCTCGGTGCGGATGCCGCTGATCAGCAGCTCCTCGATGCCGCGGCTGCGCAACCACTGCTCGAGTGTCGTGCCGTCCGCGGTCCGGCCGAACAGCGCCGAATGCACCTGCTTGTGCACCACGAGCGCGGGCCGCAGCGACAGCTCCGGCATCGCGCGCACCCAGCCGGAGGCGGGCGCGAAGGGGTTGGCGGGAACGTCGGGCATCTGCTGGTGGAACACCTGGACGATCGGGATGTCGCGCGCCTGGCAGCGATCGATGAGCGACTGCACGTTGGCGATAAAGCCCGGCAGCTCCCGGTCATTGAAATAGGGCCGGTGGCGAAAGGATTCCTGCACGTCGATGACGATCAGCGCCTGCTTCATGTCGGCCTCCGCGACGGTGGGCGTGCATCTTCCCGCAGCCGGCGGTAGCGGCGCCAGAGCGGCCACGGACCGGTAGCGCGCAAAAACGGCCCTGGATTCACGGCGGCGGCACCCCGCGGCGCACCTCGCCCGCGAGCAGCGTCAGCCCGCGCAGCCGGATGCGCTCGAGCGCCAGTGGCTCGCCGCCGGCAGCCGCCAGCAGCAGCTCGCGCCACACCGCGACCTGCGCCGGCCAGCGCGGCCGCAGCCACTGCGGGTGCGTCTCGGCGAGTGTCTGGATCTGGCGCAGCGTATAGCGGCCGATCAGCAGCGCGCTGCCTGCCGGCATGCCGAGCAGCAGGCGCGCCGCCGCCGCCTGCGCGCGCGCGAGGTGCCAGGCATAGGTGAACACCAGCCGCGCGATGTCGGCGGCTGCAGGCACCGTGAAAAAGGCGCCATAACTGCCGGCGGCATCGCCCACCCGCGCGGCAACTGCCGGGCGCCAGCGCGCAGTGTCGGCAAAGCCGGCGTCGAGCAGCAGGTACGGGCAGGCCGCGGCGTGACGGCGTGCGGGCGCATCGAGCGCGCGCCACAGCTCACCCACCTCGCGCAGCAGCGTGCTGGCCGCGGCGCCGTGCACAGCGGCCTGCTCAGCGATCAGCCCGAGGCACAGCTCGTTGAGCTCGACGAGCGACTCGAGCGTCTCGGCGCGCAGCCAGGCGGGCGTCAGCCCCTCGCCGTCGCGGTCACCGCCCTCGCACTGCAACAGCATGGGTGCGCCCTCCCCGCCGGTTCGCGGCCACTATCGTAGCGGAGCACCCGGCGAAAGCCATCCGCAGATTTGGTGATTTTTAACCAAATTTTCTGGTTGAGTTTTGGTGATTTTTTACCAAAATGGGCGGCGCCACCCGTGCCTCGAGGAGCGTCGCCATGCGCATCTCCGACGATCGATACAGCCGCGAGCGTGCACGCATGGAGCTGGCGCTGCGCTTCCTGCGTCATGAGGCGCGCACCCAGACCATCCGCGTCTGGACCGGGCTGTCGGACGACCGCATCCGCAAGCTGTATCGCTCCTACATGAGCCAGGCGCGGCGCCACCTGCCGCGCCATCGCGGCAAGTCGCCGCACCAGGTCGCGTATTTCACCCGCTCGCTGCGGTTGCAGGAGGAGACCGCAGTGCTCGCGAGCGTGCTGTCGCTGCTCGGCGTGCTGCCGGCCGCCGCGCCAGGCGCGGCGCCCGCGGCCTCAGCCCCGGCCGCACCTCTGGCCGGGCTCACCCGCGGAGAACTGCTGTGCCAGGCGTTCGAGGTGTTCCGCCTGCTGCTGCCCGCGGCACAGATCTCGTTCGAGCACGCCGTGTTCCTCGCCACCGCGCTGGCGCGCGGCGATCAGCTGCGTCTCGGCGGCTGCAGCGACTGTGGCGGACTCATGGTGACCGAGCTCTTTCCCGTGCGCGCCGCGCGCTGCCACCATTGTGCGGCGGCGGCCGCGTCACGCGGCTGAGCCACCCGGGAACTCGCGCCCCGGGTAAACTACCCCGTAGAATCCGCCGCCCTGCCTGCGCGCGCCCGGCCACCTGCCCGCGCGCGCTGCACACGAGGACGGATGGGCGTGGATGGATCACGAGCGGCCTAACTTCTTCTCCGGACCTTACATCGAGCGGCGCGCCGAGGAGCGCGAGGATCCCGAGTGGGCGGCCGCGGCGCGCGCCGACCCGGCGACACGCTATCTGATCGGCCAGGGCACGCGGCAGCTGCTGCGCGAGGGGGCCGAACCGCATGTCGCCTTCCTCGCCAACGACGCACCGCTGGTGCAGGCGGCAACGCCCGCGCAACTGGTGTTGCTGGGCTGGTTCGAGGGCGCGCGCTGCGTGCTGGTGGATCTGCCGGCGGCCGGCCCGCTGGCCCTGCCCGCCGGCACGCGGCTCGAGGAGCTGCGTCCGCTGACCGCCGTGCTCGGCGCCACGGAGGCCGGGTTGCTGGCCTACGCGCGGGCACTCGGCATCTGGCGCGCGCGTAGCCAATACTGCGGCGTGTGCGGCGCCGCGACGCGCCCGACGCACGCCGGGCACTGCATGAGCTGCACCAACCCGGCCTGCGGTCAGGAGTTCTTCCCGCGCCTCGACCCTGCGATCATCGTGCTGGTGAGCGACGGCGAGCGGGCGCTGCTCGGGCGCCAGCCGGACTGGCCGCCGCGCCGCTACTCCACCATCGCCGGCTTCGTCGAACCGGGGGAGAGTCTCGAGGATGCGGTGGCGCGCGAGGTCGCCGAGGAGACCGGCGTCAGCGTCAGCGCGGTGCGCTACCACTCCTCGCAGCCCTGGCCGTTCCCCTCCTCGGTGATGCTCGGCTTTCGCGCCCGCGCGGCCGCCGGCAGCCCGGTGCGCGTCGGCGGCGAGCTCGAGGATGCGCGCTGGTTCACGCGCGAGCAGATGCGCTCGGGCGAGGCGCTGGCGCCGCCGACGCAGTCCATCTCCTGGCGGCTGATCGAGAGCTGGCTGAAGGGCTCCGGTTAGCCGCATGTGTCTGCTGGTGCTCGCCTGGCAGAGCCACCCGCGCTACCGCCTGGTGGTGGCGGCCAACCGCGACGAATACCACGAGCGGCCCGCGGCGCCGCTCGCGCCGTGGCCGCCGCCGGCGCAGATTCTCGCCGCGCGCGACCTGCGTGCCGGAGGAACCTGGCTCGGCCTCGATCGTGCGCGCCGCTTCGGCGTGGTGACCAACTTCCGCGAGCTGCAGCAACCGAAAACCCATGCGCCCTCGCGCGGCGACCTGATCCCGCGCTACCTCGGCGCAGCCGGCGGCAGCGCCGCAGAGTTCTTCGCCGCGCTGGCGCGAGAAGCCGAGCGCTATTCCGGATTCAACCTGTTGCTCGCCGACGGCGACTCGCTGTGGTACGGCTCGAACCGCGCCGCGCCGTTCGCGCGCGCACTACCGCCGGGAGTCTACGGCCTGTCGAACGAGCTGCTCGACACGCCGTGGCCGAAGTTGCAGCGGGTGCGCGCCGGCTTCGAGGCCTGGCTGCGCGCTGCCCCGCCGCAACCCAGCGCGGCGCTGTTTGCGCTGCTCGCCGACCGCACGCCGGCGGCGGATCACGACAGCTCGCACAACACCGGGGGACTGCCCGCGGAGTGGGCCCGTGCGCTCTCGGCGCCCTTCGTGCGTCATCCCGTCTACGGCACGCGCTGCTCGAGCGTCGTGCTGCTGCAGCGGAACGGCGGCGTGTATGTCGGCGAGCGGCGCTTCGACGCCGGCGGCGAGCCTGCCGGCGAGACCGAATTCACGCTGAGCCCCGGGGCGTGGCCGTGAGCTGCCACGGAACCCGGGCACCCCGCAGCGACTCTGATGGCATGGGCAGCAGCGGCTGCGCCCCCAAAGGCTCTAGAATTCAAACGAGATGGCGCAGCGCAAACTCCTGCCGCGGGCTCGTCGATGGCACTGGCGGGCCCCGTGGCTGGCGTTGTGCCTGCTCACCGGCGCGCTGGCGCAAGCCGCCGGCGTCAACGTGGAGGTGCGCGGCGTCGATGAGCAGCTGCGCACCAACGTGCTCGCCTACCTGAGCTTCGAGCGCTACCGCAAGGGCGGTGCCGAGCTGAACGCCGACACGGTGGAGCGGCTGCACAACCGCGTCGAACGCGAGGTGCAGGAGGCGCTGCGGCCGTTCGGCTACTACGAACCGAAAGTGGAATCGACCGTCACCGAGCAGGGCCACGGCGAATGGCGCGTGGTCATCGACATCGCCCCCGGCGAGCCGGTGCGCGTGCAGCTGATCGAGGTGCGCGTGACGGGAGCCGGACAGCACGACGCGCTGTTCACGCGCATCCTGAACCACCTGCCGCTGCACCCCGGCGATCGACTGAACCACGCACTCTACGAGGGCCTCAAGGGCGACCTGCAGCGCACCGCCGCGACCTACGGCTACCTCGATGCCAAGCTGATCCGCAACGAGCTGGTGGTCGATCCGACGCAACACACCGCGGACATCGCGCTCGAGCTCGAAACGGGTGAGCGCTACCGCTTCGGCCCCACCAGCATCGAGCAGCACGTCATCCGCGACAGCCTGGTGCGCCGCTACCTGCGCTACCACCAGGGCGATTACTACGATCTGACGCAGGTACTGCGCACCCAGTTCGCGCTCGATGACTCGCAGTATTTCGCCAACCTCGAGGTGCAGCCGCAGGATCCGGATCGCCAGGCGCGCATCGTGCCGCTGAAGATCCACGCCGACCCGAGCCGCCGCCACCGCTACTCGGTGGGCGCCGGCTACGCCACCGACACCGGCGTGCGCGGCACGCTCGGCTTCGAGGATCGGCATCTGAACACGCTCGGGCACAGTTTCAGCGTGGAGGTGCAGGCGGCACAGGTGACGCGCTACTACGTGCAGAGCCACTACCGCATCCCGGTCGGCGACCCGGCGCTCGAGAACATCTCGCTGAATGCGAGCATCGAGCAGCAGATCCTCGCCGACGTGACCGCCACCACGCAGTCCGCGGGCCCGAGCTTCACCCATGTCAGCGGGCCGTTGCAGTACGTGTGGCAGCTGAACGCAGTGCGCAGCACTACCGACGACGTCAACGGCTCGGTGACCGAGCGGCTGCTGGTGCCGGAGATCGACCTGGCCTCGGTACCCAAGGGCTTTCTCGGCGAGCCGCAGTTCGTGCGCCCGTTCTTCGCCGAGCTCAAGGGCTCGGACTCGGCGCTCGGCTCGGACGCCAACTTCATCCAGCTGCACATGCAGGCCGAGCGCGTGTTCCACCTGAGCCGCAGGTGGCACCTGCTGCTGCGCGACGAGGTGGGCGCGACGCTGGTGAAGAACTTCGCCGATCTGCCGGCCTACTACCGCTTCTTCGCGGGCGGCGACAACAGCGTGCGTGGCTTCGCCTACAACGAGCTGTCGCCGCTCGAGGCGGTGTGCACCCAGAATCCCGCCGGCCAGTTCCTGAAGAATGGCAACACCTGCAAGGCCATCGCCGGCTACATCAAGACGGGCGGCAAGGACGTATTCACCGGCACCGTGGAAGTGATCCGTGATCTGCCGCGAAACCTCGGCATCGCCACCTTCGTCGACTACGGCAACGCCCTCAACAGCTTCCAGAAGGCCGCCTGCCTGCCCGGCCCCGCCGGCCAGCCGGAGATCTGCACGCCGTTCATCCAGTACTCGGTGGGCGTGGGCCTGCGGGTGCGCCTGCCGGTCATGACGCTCGGCATCGACATCGCGCAGCCGCTGTCCGTGACCGCCGGCCCGCGGCTGCACATCAACTTCTCGCCGAAGCTCTAGAAGCGTCCGTCATGCGCCGCGCCCTGCTGGTCCTCGCCTGCCTGTTCGTGATCGCGACGCTCGTGGTACCGGCGCTGCTGGTGTGGTCGACGCTGTACACCACCGCGGGACTGCAGTTCGTGGTGCGCCATCTGCCGCAGCAGCTCGGCCCGATACAGCTCGTCATCCGCGGCGTGAGCGGCACGGTGGCCGACGGGCTGCACGTGGAACGTGTGGAAATCGACCACCGCCTTGTGCATCTGACGTTCGAGGGCATCGAGGGACAGGTGGCGCTGGCGCCGCTGCTGCTGCAGCACATCCGGGTACGCAGCGGCTCGGTGCAGCGCGCGCTCATCGAGGTGAAGCGCCGCACCACGCCCTCGCTCCCCGGACCGCCCACGTTCCTGCCCCGCTGGCTGGTCATCAACGCCGACGATGCGCGCGTCGGCAGCGCCACGCTCACCGTTTTCAACGGCTTCCGGCTGGACACTGCCGACATCCACGGCGCGGCGGTCATCCGCCATGCCTACATCCGTTTCTTCCAGGTGGACGGACGCCTGCAAGGCGCGCAGGTGAGCGCCATCGGCGAGCTGCGCGCCGAGGATCCGCTCGGCATGCGGATCGAAGGCCACCTCGACTGGACCCCCGCAGGGCAGCCGAACTGGACTCTCGACGGCAGCGCGCACGGTAACCTTGATGCCCTGGAGGTACATGCGCATCTGCTGAGCCCGTTCAGCGCCGCCGTCAGCGGCAGGGCGCTCGAGCTCACCAGCCACTGGCACTGGCTCGCGCACGTCGTAGTGCAGAAGTTCGACCTGAAGGCCTTCGGCATCGGTAGTCCCCTCGGCAGCATCACCGGCACACTGAGCGCCGCCGGCGATGAGCGCGGCTTCAGCGCGCACGGGCCGCTCAACCCCGCAGGTCTCGCGGCCGGGGTGTTCGACACGCAGTTCGAGGGCAATTACGCCGCCCACGTGCTCAGCGGACGCCATATGCAGGCGCGCCACCTCGCCTCCGGCGCGCGCGCCAGCGCCAGCGGCACCATCACCATCGTCGACAACGGTCCGCGGCTCGACCTGAGCGGCAACTGGAGCGACTTTCGCTGGCCGCTGACGGGTCGCGATGTCGCGGTGAGGAGCAGCGCGGGGACCTTCACGCTCGCCGGCGTGCTGCCCTACGCAGTGCACCTGCGCGGTACCGGACAGGCGGCGAACCTGCCGCCGATGCCGGTGGAGCTCAGCGGCACGCTGGGCAAGGACAGTTTCAGCTTCGATCCGGCGCAAGTCGACCTCTTCGGCGGACACGCCAACGTGAGCGGCCGCGTGGTGTGGTCGCCCGCGGAGACCTGGTCGGTCGCGGGTCGTGCCACCGACATCGATCCCACCTCGCTGCGCGCGGATCTGCCCGGCAGCGTCAGTTTCGACTTCGCGGCTGACGGCCGCGGGTTCTCGTCCAAGGGCGAGCTCAGCACCACGGTGAGCAACCTGAGCGGCAAGCTGCGCGGGCTGGCCGCGAGCGGCTCGGGCACCGTCACGCACGCCGGAATGAGCTGGGGATTCAGCAACGTACGCGTAGGACTCGGCACGGCGAGCCTGGCGCTCGACGGCCGGGTGGACGAGCAGATGGATCTGCGCTTCGCCGTGTCCACGCACGACCTGAGCCTGCTCGCGGCCGGGGCGCGCGGCGAGCTGAAGGCATCCGGGTCGCTGCGCGGCACGCTCGCCGATCCGGCGGTGGTGGCGGTCGCCCACGGCAGCGGCTTCGAGTACCAGGGCGTGAAGCTCGAGGAGCTCGATGCGGACGTCAACTTCAATCCCGCCGCCGCCGCACAGGAGTCGAAGATCGATGCGCACCTTCAACAGCTGAGCTTTCACGGCCGCGCGGTGCAGAGTCTCACGCTCACACTCAGCGGGCCGCCCGCCGCCTATCAGCTGCACATGGCGGCCAGCGCAACGGGACTGGCGCTGAGCGCCCAGGCGAGCGGCGCCTACCAGCACGGCCTCTTCAAGGGCCACCTCGACGGGCTCACCATCGCCGGCAGCGGGCAGCTGCATCTGTCGCTCGAGCGTCCGGTCGACCTGACGCTGGCAGCCGCGCATGCGCGCGTGGAGTGGCTGTGTCTCGTCGGCTCGCCGGGCAGCATCTGTGCCGACGGGGATTGGTCGCCCGCGGCCTGGTCGAGCACGCTGATGGCCAACCAGACGCCGCTCAATACGCTGACCGCCGGCATGACCTCCGCGGTGGAGTATCTCGGCACGGTCACGGCGCTGGTGCGCCTGTCGGGAGGCGAGAAGAGCGTGGTGCAGGGAAGCTTGCGCGCGCAGCTCGCCGACGCGGAGATCGACCATAAGCTCGCCAGTCACAAGGTCGAGCACACGCACATCGGCTCCGGCACGATCACCGCAGTCGCGACGCCGACGCTGGTGAGCGCCCAGGCGAACATCGGCGACAGCGGCGTCGGCACCGTCCACGGACAGCTGCAGATCCAGCGCTCGACATCAGCGTGGCAGGACATGCCGCTCAGCGGCGAGCTGCATGCGCACACCGCCGAGCTCAGCCTGATCTCGCTGTACGCGCCGGACATCGACCGTGCCGCCGGCGGGCTGGATGTCGACCTGAGCGCCGCGGGCACGCTCGGCGCGCCAACCGTGGGCGGGCTGGTGAAGGTGACCAACGGCGAGATGGACGTCTACCAGGTGAACTTGAGCCTGCGCGAGATCGGCCTGCAGGCGCGGCTCGGCGACGGCGGCATCGACTTCAGCGGCAGCGCGCGCGCGGGCACCGGCTCGGTGTCGGCCAGCGGGCACCTCGCGTGGCGGGCGCTGCTGCCCTACGGCCGGTTTCACCTGCAGGGCAACAACCTGCGCGTGGCCGACGTGCCGGAAGCGCAGATCGACGCCTCGCCGGACCTCGACTTCGCCGTCAGCGGCCGCAAGATCGAGGTGACCGGCAAGGTGCTGGTGCCGTACGCGAAGATCCAGCCCAAGGACATCACCAACGCCGTGCGTGCCTCGCCCGACGAGGTGATTGTCGGCACCGAGCCGGAGGACGCCACCAAGCGCTTCGAGGTGGTCAGCACCATCACGCTGGTGCTCGGCGATCATGTGAACCTCGATGCCATGGGGCTCGCCGCGCGCCTCACCGGCAGCGTCACCATCCGCAGCGGCTACGACGCCATCAGCCGCGGCAACGGCGAGTTGTCGGTGGCCGAGGGCAGCTACACCGCCTACGCCCGCAGGCTCGACATTCAGCGCGGGCGGCTGATCTTCACCGGCGGCCCGATTGACGACCCGGGCATCGACGTGCGCGCCCAGAAGAAGTTCCCCGACGTGACCGCCGGGGTCAACGTGCGCGGCACACTGCTGCAGCCGCACATGTCGTTCTTTTCCGATCCGCCGCTGCCGCAGGCGCAGATCGTGTCACTGATCCTCGCCGGCGGCTCGCTGCAATCGGCGCAGAACGGCAGCAACGCCGCCCTCGGCCAGGGGGCGGCGCTGCTCGCCGCAGAGCTCGGCCCGCACGTGGGGCTCCCCGACGTGAGCCTCGAGACCGACCCGATCGCCAACGAGACCTCGCTGGTGCTCGGCCGCTACCTGTCGCCGCGCCTGTACGTGAGTTACGGGGTGAGCCTCACCGAGCAGCTCAACGTGTTCAAGATGCGCTACACGCTCGGCGACCACTGGACCATCCGCACCGAGATGGGCACGGCGCGCGGCGCCGACCTGGTGTACTCGATCGACAAGTAAGCGCCGGCGCCCTTGACGCTCTGTGCATTAAAATGCACAATATATGCATGATTATTACCGAGGTCGGCCGGAGGTGCTGAGCGATAGCCAGCAGCTGGAGCGGCGCGAAGCCATCGTGCGCATCCTGCGCGAGGGCCTGGTGCGCAAGCAGGAGGACCTGGTGCGCCTGCTGAAGCGCGCCGGTCACGAGGCGACGCAGTCCTCGATCAGCCGCGACCTGCGCGACCTCGGCGCGCTGAAGGCGAGCGGACGCTACGTGCTGCCGCCGGACGAGGTGACGCGCGCCAACGGCGACTTCGGCTCGCTCACCCACTTCGTGCGGGCGCTGCGCCGCGCGGGGCCCGCCATTATCGTGCTGCGCACCACCATCGGCGCCGCGCAGAGCGTCGCGGTCGCCATCGACAAGGCCGAGTGGCCCGAGGTCGCCGGCACGCTCTCCGGCGACGACACTATCTTTATCGCCACCGCCAGTCAGCGCGCACAGGACGAGCTGGTCGCGCGGCTGAGCGGGCTGTTCCGTCTGTAGCCATGTCCGCGAGCGCACCCCCCGCGGGCACGCCGATCGTGCTCGCCTACTCCGGCGGGCTCGACACCTCATTCCTGGTGCCGTGGATCCAGGAGGAGCAGCGCCGCCCGGTGATCACCGTCACCGTGGACACCGGCGGCATCGATGCGGCCGCCGCGACCACGCTCGCCGCGCGCGCGCGCGCACTCGGCGCGCTTGCGCACCACCAGGTGGACGCGCGCGCCGCCTACTTCGAGCAGGTACTGCGGTTTCTGGTCATGGGGAACGTGCGCCGCGGGCAGCTCTATCCGCTGTGCGTGGGCGCCGAGCGCGTCATGCAGGCCCAGACGATCGCGCGCATGGCGCACGAGCTCGGCTCCGACACGGTGGCGCACGGCTGCACCGCGGCGGGCAACGACCAGGTGCGCTTCGAGGTGGCGCTGCGCACCCTCGCGCCGGATCTGAAAGTGCTGGCGCCGGTGCGCGACCGCGCCTTCAAGCGCGAGGAGGAGCTCGCCTACCTGCGCCAGCGCCGGCTGCCGCTGCCGCCGACCGGGGCAAAGTACTCAATCAACCGCGGACTGTGGGGGGTCACCATCGGCGGCCGCGAGACTCTCACCTCCGCCGGCAGCATTGCCGATGATGCCTGGCTGCTCACCCGCGATGCCTTCGACCGGCCGCGCCCGCCCGCGCGGCACGTGCTGACTTTCCGCGAGGGCCGGCCGGTGGCGCTCGACGGCGCCGCCGCCTCCGCGGTCACGATCATCGAATCCCTCGAGGCGCTCGCGGCGCCCTTCGGCATCGGCCGCGGCATCCACCTCGGCGACACCATCATCGGCACCAAGGGGCGCGTGGCGTTCGAGGCGCCGGCGGCCGAAGTGCTGCTCACCGCCCATCGCGAGCTCGAGAAGCTGGTGCTCACCGCACGGCAGCAGCGCATGAAAGACCTGGTCGCGCAGCCCTACGGCGATCTGGTGCACGAGGGCCAGCTGCTCGATCCGGTGTGCCGCGACATCGAGGCGCTGCTGATCTCCTCGCAAACGCGCGTCAGCGGCGAGGTGCACCTGCTGCTGCAGACCGGCAACGTGTTCGTCGAGGGCGTCGAGTCGCCCTTCTCCCTCATGGCGGCCTCGCGCGGGGTCTACGGCGAGGCGGCCGGCGAATGGTCGCCCGCGGATGCGCTCGGCTTCTCGCGCATCGTGGCGCTGCCGGGGGTGTTCCATGCGCGCGCGGGTGAGCGCGCCGCCGCCGCGACGCCGGAGCTGCCGTGATGGTGAGCAGCATGCGCACCGTGGTGGTCGACAAGCTCGCTTCCGTGACGCAGGCGTGCGGCCTGTCGCACGAGGTGCGCGTCGCCACCGACATCCCTGCAGAGGAAGGCGTGGTGGTGGTGGTCGAGGTGCTCAACAACAAGTCCACTTACAACACCCTCGAGCTCACCAGCGGCCGCATGGCCAAGCTCGGCAAGGGCGACGTGGTGGCCGGCGCGCTCGGTCACCGGCAGGCGCTGTTCGGCTACTCCGGACACGTGCCCGCCGCGCTGCAGCCGGGCGACGTGATCCAGATGCTCAACATCGGCGGCGTGCTCGGGGTGTGCGACTCCATCAACCCGGACAAGGGCAAGCCGTTCGACTGCCGGGTGCTCGGGGTGGCGCTCAACTTCCCCTACCTCGGCGAGCGCATCGGCGTGCCGGCGCGGGTCGGCGTGAGGGCGCTCGATGCCAACGCTGCGCTCGACACCCGCGGGGTGCCGGTGGTGGCCCTCGCCGGCACCTGCATGGAAGCCGGCAAGACGGCGGCGGCCTGCGCGATCATCTCCCGCATGCGCCACCGCGGGCTTACGGTGGATGCGTTCAAGGCCACCGGCGTCTCGCTGCGCCGGGACATCCTCGCGATGGAGGACGCCGGCGCGCGCCGCTGCGCGATCTTCACCGACCTGGGCGTCGTCACCACCACGCGCGCGAACGGCCCGGCGCTCACGCGCACCATGCTGAGCGAGCTGGCCGCCGGCAAGCCGGACGTCGTGGTTTTCGAGCTCGGCGACGGCATCCTCGGTACCTATGGAGTCGATGCCATCCTCGAGTGCCCCGACATCCGCAGCGCGCTCACCGCGGTAGTGCTGTCGGCGAACGACCCGGTGGCCGCGTGGGGCGGGGTGAAGCTGCTGCGCGATCGCTTCCAGATCGAGCCGTGCGTGGTGACCGGACCTGCGACCGACAACCAGGTGGGGGTGGAGATCATCCGGGTGCACATGGGAGTGCCGGCCTGCAACGCGCTCAGTAATGGTGCGGCGCTCGGCGATCGGGTGCTCGAGGCGCTCGGAGTGACCACGGCGGCCCCGGCCCGGGCAGCCGGATGAGCGCTGCCATTCCCGCGGTGGTGCTCGGCGGCAGCGGCTACGTGGCCGGGGAGCTGCTGCGGCTGCTCGCGGCTCATCCGCAGTTCACGCTTGCCGGCGTGATGTCCGCCAGTCAGCCGGGCGAGCCGCTCGCCGCCGCGTTCCCGCACCTGGCGAGTGCCTACCCCACCGAGCGCTTCGCATCCGAGGCGCAGCTGACGAAGCTCCTGAGCGAAACGCGCAGCGCCGCGGTGTTCTCGGCCGCGCCGCACGGCGTCGCGGCGGCGCTCCTCGACCGGCTGCTCAGCGCCGCGGAAGCCGCCGGCTGCGCCCCGCGCGTGGTCGACATCTCCGCGGACTTTCGCTACGCCAGCCCGCAGGGCTACGCCGCGGTCTACCCGCACGCGCACGCCGCGCCACAACGCCTCGCACAGTTCACCTGCGCACTGCCCGAGCATCTAAGTACTCTCGCCACGCCGCACGTCGGCCACCCGGGTTGCTTTGCCACCGCGATCCTGCTGGCGAGTGTGCCGCTGCTCGCCGGCGGGCTGGTCACGCCGACCCTGTTCGTCAGCGGCATCACCGGCAGCACCGGCTCCGGGCGCAAGGCCATCGACGGCACGCATCACCCGCTGCGCCACGCCGACGTCTACAGCTACGGTGCGCTCGCGCACCGCCACGTGCCGGAGGTCGCCGCCTGCGCGCTGGCCGCCTCCCGCGTCGAGGCGCAGTTCGCGTTCGTGCCGCTCTCCGGACCGTTCGCGCGCGGCATCCACGTGACGCTGCAGGCGCAGTTGCAGCACCCGCTCGACACCGAGGAGCTGCTGGCGGCGCTGCGGACCTTCTATGCCGACGCGCCGTTCGTGCGCATCGGCCGGGAGATGCCGCGCGTCAAGGACGTGGTGGCGAGCAACTACGCGCACCTGTCGGCGGTGGTGCGCGGGCGCACGCTGGCCGTGCTGTGCGCCATCGACAACCTCACCAAGGGCGCGGCCGGCGGGGCCATCCAGTGGATGAACCGGATGTTCGGGCTGCCCGAGACCTCAGGTCTCACGGCGCCCGCGCCCGGCTGGACCTGACGGCGCGGGCGATGCCGAAGAAGAAAGCGGCGGCCACGACCTCGGACAGCGGACTGCGGGCGGCGGTCCGTGCCCACGACTTCCTGGCACCGGTGTTCTCGCAGTACCCGCTGGAGGTCGCCTCGGCGCAGGGCGTATGGCTCACCAGCAGCCGCGGCGAGCGGGTGCTCGATCTGTATGGCGGGCACGCGGTCGCGGCCCTGGGGTACAACCATCCTGGCTGGACCGCGGCGCTCGCCCGCCAGGCGGAAGAGTGTCAGTTCCAAAGCAACGCAGTCGCGATGCGCGTGCGCGCGAGCGCCGCGCGGCGCCTGGTGCGCTTCTCGCGGCTGCCCTTCGCGAGCGTGTTCTTCGTCAACAGCGGTGCCGAGGCCAACGAGAATGCACTCAAGATCGCCTTGCGCCACACCGGCCGGGCGCACGTCGCGGCCATCGAAGGCGGCTTCCATGGTCGCACCGCCGCGGCGGGCGCCGTCACCTGGGGGGCGCAGGCGAAATGGTATGGCTTTCCGCGCACGCCCTTCGACGTGAGCTTCATCCCGCGCGGCGATCACGCCGCCATCGCTGCCCACGTCACCGCGGATACCGCGGCGGTGATCGTCGAGCCGGTGCAGGGGCTCGCGGGGGCGGTGGATCTCGGTGCGCCGTTCCTCGCGGCGCTGCGGGCGCGCTGCGACGAGGTGGGCGCGCTGCTGATATTCGATGAAGTGCAGTGCGGCGTCGGCCGCACCGGCGAGCCCTTCGCAGCCAACTTCTACGAAGTGCGCCCGGACATGCTCACCACCGCCAAGGCGCTCGGCAACGGCTTCCCCTGCGCAGCGCTGCTGCTGTCGCCGCTGGTAGCCGCCTCGCTCAAGCCCGAATCCCTGGGCACCACCTTCGGCGGCGGCCCCATGGCGTGCGCGGCGATCAGCGCGGTGCTCGCGGCCATCCGCGACGAACGGCTTCTTGAGCGCGTGCGGCGCGTGGGCGCGTATATCCGCCGCAGCTGCATCCTCGGCCCGGTCAGCGCCTACCAGGGTGCCGGCCTGCTGGTGGGGTTGCGTACCACGCGACCGGCCCGGGAGGTCCAGGCCGAGCTGCTCGAGGGCTGCATCCTCACCGGCACTTCCAGCGACCCGCACATCCTGCGGCTGCTGCCGCCGTTCATCCTCGAGGAGCAGCACGTCGACATGCTGCGCGACACGCTGCGGGACCTGCCGGCATGAAGCGCTTTCTCGACCTCGCCGATTTCTCCCGCGAGGAAGTGCTGTCGCTGCTCGAGCTGGCGCGGCGACTGGAGAAGCAGCCCGAGCCGCACGCGCTCAGCGGCAGAATTCTCGGCCTGCTGTTCTTCAACCCGTCGCTGCGCACGCTGGCCTCCTGCCAGGCCGCCATGGCACGCCTCGGCGGCAGCTCGTTCGTCATCAATCCCGGCCAGGGGAGCTGGCAGCTCGAGACGCGCAGCGGCGTGGTCATGGACGGCGGCGCCGCCGAGCACGTGCGTGAAGCCATCCCGGTGCTCGCCTCCTATTGCGACGCGCTCGGCATCCGCGCCTTCGCTGAAGGGCGCGATCTCGCCGGCGATCTCGCCGAGAGCAACTTCAACGCCATGGCGAGTCTCACCGACAAGCCGCTGGTGAACCTCGAGTCTGCGGTCAACCATCCCTGCCAGGCGCTCGCCGACTGGAAGACCCTCGATGACCTCGCGGTGCCGCGCGCCGGGCGCTTCGTGCTCAGCTGGGCATGGCATCCGCGCGCGCTGCCACTGGCCGTGCCGGCCGCGGCGCTGCACATGGCGGCGCTGCGCGGCATGGAAGTGATCGTGCTGCGCCCGGACGGTTTCGCCCTGCCGCCACCGATCATGGAGCGCGCGCGCCGCGCCGCGGCACTGAGCGGCGGCTCGGTGCGCGAGACCAGCGAGCGCGCCGCGGCACTCGCCGGTGCCGACGTGCTGTACGTGAAGGAGTGGGGCGCCACCGACTGCTACGGCGATGCGGCCGCCGACCGGGCGCGCCGCAGCGCGCTGACCGACTGGTGCGTGCGCAACGACTGGTTCGTGAGCGCACCCGCCTGCCGCGTGATGCACTGCCTGCCGGTGCGGCGCAACAGCGCCATCGCCGACGAGGTGCTCGACAGCGCGCGCAGCATCGTGCAGCGCGAAGCCCACAACCGCCTGCCGGCGCAGATGGCGGTACTCCACCAACTGCTCAGGTCAGCCCCATGATCATGCACCGCAGCGACCAGACCCTCGCCATCCGTGCGCTCCGCAGCGCGGCGCCCTACATCCGTATGTACAAGGGCAAGACCTTCGTGGTGAAGGTCGGCGGCGGCGTATTCGGCGACCTGGACGCGACGCGGGTGCTGATGGAGCAGATTGCGATCCTGCACTACTTCGCTGTGCGCGTGGTGCTGGTGCACGGCGGCGGGCCGCAGCTCAGCGAGCTGTCGGCGGCACTCGGGGTGCCGACCCGCATGGTGCAGGGACGGCGCGTCACCGATCAGCGCTCCATCGACGTCACCGCCATGGTGCTCAACGGGCTGATCAACACCCGCGTGCTCGCCATCTGCCGCGATCTGGACATCGATGCGGTCGGCATCAGCGGGGTCGATGCGGGACTGGTGCGCGCCCACAAGCGACCGCCGCTGGCGCTCAGCGCCGGCGGCGAACTGATCGACTTCGGGTTCGTGGGCGATATCGATGCCATCGACCCCACCGTGCTGCGCAAACTCCTCGACAACGGCCTGATGCCGGTGGTGAGCCCGCTGTCGGCGGACCAGGCGGGCACGCTGCTGAACATCAACGCCGACACGGTGGCGGCGGCGATCGGCGCCGCGCTCGGCGCGGAGAAGCTCATCCTGTGTACCGGCGCCCCGGGCATCCTCGGCAGCATCGACGACGCGGGCTCGCTCATCTCCTATACGGACCTGCACGGCCTCGAACGGCTGCGCGCGGAGGGCCGCATCGCCGACGGCATGCTGCCGAAGGCCAAGGCGATCGCCGACGCGATTCGCGGCGGCGTACAGCGCGTACACGTCGTTTCCTACCGCTCCCCGGAGGGAATACTGGGCGAGGTGTTCACCAACGAGGGCACCGGCACGCTGATCGTCGCGGACGTGAACGCGCTGTCGCCGGCAGAGCAGAGCGCGCCGTGACGCGCCTGTGGGACAAGGGCGCGCCGCTCGATGAGCGGGTGCTGCGCTACAGCGCCGGCGAGGACCACGTGCTCGATGAGCGGCTGGTGCCCTACGACGTGCGCGCATCAATGGCGCATGCCGCGATGCTGCACGCCCAGGGCCTGCTGGCGGCAGCCGACCTCGCCGCCATCCACGAGGCGCTGAGTGCGCTCGCGGCCGAGCACGCGCGCGGCGACTGGCACATCGAGCTCGCCGACGAGGACGCGCACACCGCGCTCGAGCGGCGCCTGACGGCGCGCAGCGGCATGGCCGGTGCGCGCATTCATCTCGGCCGCTCGCGCAACGACCAGGTACTCACCGCGATCCGGCTGTACCTCAAGGATGCGATCGGCGAGCTGCGCGGCGGCGCGCTCGCAGTCGCGGAGGCGCTGGCGGAGCTCGCGCGGCGCGAGCGGCACACGGCGCTTCCCGGCTACACCCATATGCAGCAGGCCATGCCGAGCTCGGTGGCGCTGTGGGCGGGCGGGTTCGCGGCGGAGATCCGCGACGACGCCGTGGGTCTGGCGTCGGTGCTGCGCCGCGTCGACCAGAATCCGCTCGGATCGGCGGCCGGGTACGGCACCCCGGGGCTGCCGATCGATCGGCAGGCCACGGCCGCGAGCCTCGGCTTCGCGAGCGTGCAACAGCCGGTGACTGCGGTGCAGCTGTCGCGCGGCAAGGCGGAGGCGCAGCTGCTGTTCGAGATCACGTTGTTGATGCAGGACCTGTCGCGGCTCGCCGCCGACGTGCTGCTGTTCGCGACACAGGAATTCTCCTTCGTGGTGCTGCCGGAGGCCTTCACTACCGGCTCGTCGATCATGCCGCAGAAGCGCAATCCCGACATCTTCGAGCTGATGCGCGGACGCGCAGCCACGGCGCAGGCCTGCCTGTTCGAAGCGCTGGCGGTGTGCGCGAAGCTGCCCTCCGGCTACCAGCGCGATCTGCAGTTGCTGAAGTTCCCACTGTTCCGCGGCATCGACCTGGGGCTGGCGACGCTCGCCATCGCGTCCCCGGCGGTCGCAGCACTGCAGTTCCGGCCGGGCAACATCCACCTCGACCCGGCGATCCACGCGGCGGAAGAAGCCAATCGCCTGGCGCTCGCGGAGGGCATTCCGTTCCGCGAGGCATACCAGCGCGTCGCGGCGAAGCTCAACAAGTAGACGCCGTTGCCGGGGCGCACAGTGGGGTGCACGCCGGCGACGGACAAACGCGAGGGATGCGATGACGAAGGTTCTGGGAATCTCGGGCAGCCTGCGGCGCGGCTCGCACAACAGCGCGCTGCTGCGCGCCGCGGTGCAGCTCATGCCGCCGGACTCGATGCTCGAGATCGCCAGCATCCGCGGCATCCCGCTCTACGACGGCGACGTCGAAGCGCAGGGGATTCCTGCGGCGGTCACGGCGCTCAAGGATGCCGTCATCGCCGCCGACGGCGTGCTGCTGGTCACTCCGGAATACAACAACAGCCTGCCGGGGGTATTCAAGAACACCATCGACTGGCTGTCGCGTCCGGCTGCCGACGCCAAGCGCGTGTTCGGCGGGCGGCGTTTCGCCATCATCGGCGCCTCCCCGGGCGCCTTCGGTACCGTGCTCAGCCAGGCGGCGTGGCTCCCGGTGATGCGCACGCTCGGCACGCAGGTGTGGAGCGGAGGACGGCTGGCGGTGGCGCGCGCCGCGGCGGTGTTCGACGAGGTGGGGAACCTCAAGGACACCCTCATCGAGGAGCAGCTGCGGCAGTTCCTCGCCGGCTACGTCAATTTCCTGCGGCGGCCCGCCGGGTGACTCACGGCGCGCGCGCATCGAAACGCCGGTGCAGGCAGCGCCGCCCCGCAGCGGCTATTGCGCGTCCGGCTGCACAGCCGGCGCGGCACGGGCGAACGCCGGCAGGGGTTCGAGGTGTGCACAGATCGTCCGCAGCGTGGGATACGGCTCGACGTCGACCTTGAAGCGCTGCGCGTTGGCCATCTGCGGCACGAGACACACGTCGGCGAGCGTCACGGTGGTGCCGTACAGGTGCCGGCCGTCGCCGCTGAAGCGCTGCGCGTCCTTCTCGAGCGCGCTGAAGCCCAGCGCGATCCAGTGGGCGTACCAGGCATTCACCGCCGCCGCGTCGGCCCCGAGGGGCGAGCGCAGGTAGTCGAGCACCCGCAGGTTGTTGAGCGGGTGCATGTCGCAGGCCACCGCCAGTGCCAGCGCGCGCACCTGCGCGCGCTCCACCGGCGTGCGCGGCAGCAGCGGCGGCTGGGGATGCGTCTCCTCCAGGTACTCGATGATGGCGAGTGACTGGGTCAGCGCCTGCGGGCCGTCCTGCAGCACCGGGATCAGTCCCTGCGGGTTCAGGGCGCGAAACTGCGGCGTGTGCTGCGCGCTCCAGGGCGCACGCAGGTCGACGAGCACCGGCTCCCACGCAATGCCCTTGATGTTGAGGGCAATGCGCGTGCGATAAGTCGCCGAGCTGCGGAAGTAGCCATAGAGCTTCACATCCCGCGCTCCGCGCCGCTGATGGTGTTGCGCAACACTTCCAGCCCCGCGATGCCGCCTTCGAGGCGGTCGCCGGGCCGCAGCGGGCCGACGCCGGACGGCGTACCGGTGAAGATCAGATCTCCGGCCTGCAGTGCGTACAGCTGCGACAGCGCCGCAATGATGTGCGGCACGTCCCACACCATGTCGCTGATATCGCCATCCTGGCGCGTCTCGCCATTCACCTCGAGCCAGATGCGTCCACGCTCGAGGTGCCCGTGACTCGCCGGGCGGATCGCGGCGACAGGCGCGGAGAAATCGAAGCCCTTGGAGGTATCCCAGGGCTGCCCGCGCTTGCGCGCCGCGCTCTGCAGGTCGCGGCGCGTCAGGTCGTTGCCGGCGGCGTAACCGAACACGTGACTGCGCGCCTGCTCGGCAGCCAGGTCGCGCCCGCCGCTACCGAGCGCCACCACCAGCTCGATCTCGTAGTGGAAGTTGTTGGTGGCGGGGGGATACGGGATCGCGGCGCCGTTGGTGACCACGGCGTCGGCCGGCTTCATGAAGAACACCGGGGGCGCCGTGGGATCGGCACCGGTCTCCTTGATGTGCGCGGCGTAGTTGAGGCCGACGCAGTAGATGCGGTGCACGGGATAGCGCTGTGCGCTGCCCGCCACGGCGACGCTGGACAGCGCGGGCGGCGGAAAGACGAACTCGGTCATGAGCGGCTCCGGATGGGCTTTTCGGGTGGGGCAGGAGAAGATTGCCACTGCGCAAACCGCTAGACTAGCGCCGATGAGCATCTGGCGCGTCGTCCCCACTCCCGCGGAGCTGACCGAGCGCGGCAGCCGCAGCATGCCCGGCTTTCTCGGCATGCGCTTCACCGAGATCGGAGCCGACTTCGTGCGCGCGACCATGCCGGTAAACGAGCGCACGCATCAACCCTTCGGGCTCCTGCACGGCGGCGCGTCGCTGGCGCTGGCCGAGACCGTCGGCAGCGTCGCCTCCATGCTGTGCGTCGACCCGGAGCGCTACCTGTGCGTTGGCCAGGAAATCAACGCCAACCACCTGCGCGGCATGTCCGCGGGCACGGTCACCGCCACGGCGCGTCCCTTCCATCTCGGCGCCCGCAGTCACGTGTGGCACATCGAGATCCGCGATGAGAGCGAGCGGCTGGTGTGCGTGTCGCGGCTCACGATGGCAATCGTCGAGCGGCGCCCCCCGGGCTGACCGCCCGCCCGGAGCCAACACCATGTCCACCCCCAACCCGCTGAGCGTCGAGCCACCGCACGTCGACGAGTCGCTGGTGACTTACACGCACGTCATCTACGGGCTGCACGCACTGGCGGTAGTGATCGGCCTCACGACCTTTCACACCGTTGTCCTGAGCTTTGTGGGCGGCCTGCCCTCGATCATCGCCGTGATCATGAACTACGCGCGCCGTTCGGCGACCCGCGGCACGTACCTCGAATCGCATTTCCGCTGGCAGATCCGCACCTTCTGGTTCGCGCTGCTGTGGCTGTGCGTGTGCGCGCTGCTCGTGGTGACCATCATCCTGGCGCTCATCGGCCTGCTTGGACTGGCAGCGCTCGGGATCTGGATCATTTATCGCGTGGCGCGCGGCTGGCTGGCGCTTCGCGACAAACGCCCGATGTACGCATGAGTTCGCGGGTCGTCCTGCCGGCCGCGGTTGCGCTCCTGGCGCTGCTGAGTGCCTGCGGGCAGAAAGGCCCGCTCTACCTCCCGGACAAGCATGCGGCCGTGGTGACCGGGCCGGCGCAGAGCGCCCCACCTGCAAGCCCGCCGGCTGCGCCCGCGACGCCGCCCGCGGAGCCGCAAGACACCCCGGCGCAACCCGCGCCCGCACCGGCCACGCCGCAGAAGTCGGATCAGGACGACTCGCAGGGTCCGCAGTAGCGGCACGCTAGGCGCGCAGCAGTCCGCGCAGCGGTTGCGCCGCGGCGCTGTCGGGGAACACCTCTTCCAGCGATCGCCCGGGCACCGTCAGGTGTTCCGCGAGCAAGCCCTTGAGCACTGAGCGCAGGTCGAGCGTCGCCTTGAGGTCACGTCCCTGGTACAGCGCACGCGCCGACAGACCCGGCCAGTCGGCGATCACGCGCCCGCCTGCCACGGCGCCGCCGAGCAGGAAGGCGACGGTGGCGGTGCCGTGATCGGTGCCACGCGTGCCGTTGATGGCCGCGGTGCGTCCGAACTCGGTGACCAGCAGCACCGCGGTGTCGCGCCAGACGGGGCCGAGCTCTTCCTTGAGAGTCGCCAGGCCCTTGTCGAGCGCGCCGAGCCTGCCGGCGAGCTGACCTTCCGCGCCGCCTTCATTGGCATGCGTGTCCCAGCCGGTGTTATCGAAGACTGCGACCTTGGGTCCGTCGGGCTGGCGCAGGAACCCGGCCGCGGCATGCACGATCTCGGTGTAGCGCGCATTGTTGGGCTGCGCCGGGCGTGCCCTGGCATCGGCCGCCGTCGCGGGCGTGCCACCCTGCTCCATGCGGGACGCGCCTTCGTCCGCAATCGCATTCGCGGCGAGCGCGTCGGCCAGGCGCTGCGCGAGCAGCGGGTCTGCGGCATAGAGATCGCTGATACGTGCGAGCGTGTCGTCGTCGAGCGCGCTGAGCTTCGTGGGCGACCACGAGGTGACGGCTGCCGGGCCGCGCATGACGAGCGGCACGTTCTGGCCGAGCGCGACGCCCGCCTCGCGCGAACTTCGCGCCGGAGCTGCGGCGAGGGCGCGGTTGAGCCAGCCGCTGTTGAGCGCGTGCGGACGCGGCGTGCCGTTCTCGAGCACGTCCTGGCCGTCGAAGTGCGAGCGCTCGCGATAGGGGCTGGCGAGTGCGTGCAGCACGGTGAGCTCGCGCGCCGCGTAGCACTGCTGCATGAAGGCGAGCGCCGGATGCAGCCCGAAGAAGCCGTCGAGCGGCAACGCGCCGCCGCGCTCGCCCGGTGCGCGCAGCGCGAACTCGCGCCGCAGCTGCGCATAGTCGCGATCCGCGTACGGCGGCACGGCGGCAAGCCCGTCGAGCGCGCCGCGCATGATGACCAGCACCAGGCGCGCCTGGCGCTCGCTGGCGTGAGCGAAGGCGAGGCGCGTGGTGAGCAGCGCGCCGCCGGCGGCCAGGGCGCCGAGATTGAGGAATTGCCGTCGCTGCATGCGCATGGGTGTTCCTTTCGCGGTCAGCGCCGCATGAACTCGGGCGCGGCGAGCAGCAGCGTGATCGCCTGCGCGGCGCTCGCGGCGTGGGCCACCGCGGTGCGGGTGGCGTCGCTCAAATTCGCGCCGAGCAGCTGCGGTGCGAGCTGCTGCGCATCGCGCCGGCTGCCGAGGCGCTCGCCGAGGCCCTGCGCCCACTGGATGCGCTTCATGAGCGCCGAAGCGCCGTCCCAGTCGGCGCTGCGATCCGGCCAGCCCGCCGGCGAGCCGGGTTGCCAGGTGCGCTGCCCCAGCAGCTCGAAGGGCGCGAGCGGTCCGTGGCCGGCCTCGACCGGCACATCGAGCCCGCGATAACCAGAGATGATGTAGTCGGACGGGGTCTTGTACTTGGCGAGCGGCTGCGCCCAGGCTTCGGGCGCCGCCAGCAGCGCGCGGTACACCGTCGGCAGGTCGCCAGCGCTGCGCTCGAAGGCGTCCGCGACACGCTCCACCGCGGCACGCGGCGGCTCGTCGGCGATGAAGTGACGGGTGAGCTTGGTGGCGATGAAACGGGCCGTGGCGCGCTGGCGCGCGAGGTCGCGCAGCACCGCCACCCCCTGGTGGAAGCCGTCGTCGGCGTAACGCCGGCCGAGCACCACTTTCGCGCCCGGCTCGTGCAGCTCCGTCCGGAACACGAAGCGCCCGGGCTCGGCGTCCGCGAAGCGCCCGCCTTCGCCGCCGATCGACCAACCGGTGATGACTTCGGCGAAGGTGGTGACGTCGCTCTGGGTGTAGCCGCCGCCGACGCCGAGCGTGTGCAGCTCGAGAATTTCGCGCGCGAGGTTCTCGTTGATGCCGATCTTGCGCTGCTGCTCGCGCTGCTCCAGGCGCAGCGCCGCCTGCGAGTGCGGGCCGACCGACTGGAAGTTGTCGAGGTACAGCTGCATCGCCGCATGCGTCTCGGCCGCGAGCAGCAGATCGCTGAAGTTGCCGAGCACATGCGGTCGGATGGCCTCGCGCTCGAAGCTCCCGGCGAGCCCCGCGAGAAACTGCTTGTCGACCGAGACCGCGAAGTGATTGCTCCAGAACTGTGTCAGCCGCTCGAGGAATGGCCGCCCGCTCGCGACCGCGGCGGCGAGCCGCGCGCTCGCCTCGGCCACGTAGATGGGCCGCAGAAACTGCGGCAGCCGCTGCTGCGCGGCATCCTGCGCATCATCGCCGACGCCGCTCTTACGCGCTTCCTGGATCTCGCGCCGCAGGTGCAGCGCATCGGCCAGGATCTGTACCGAGGAGCGCAGCTCGCCGTCCACCAGCAGTGGCGGCGCCCCGCCGAGCTGCGCCGCGAGCCAGCCGCGGCCCTCGGCGCCGATGGACGCGAGCTCGCCGGGGCGGGCCCCGAGTCCGAAGCGATTGGCGGCGATGATGGCGCTGAACGTCGAGCTCATGGGTGAAGCATCGGTGACGACTGCTGTGCTATAGCGCGCCGCCGCTGCTGCGGTTGACCGTGCCGTGAGGGCGGCCGCGGCGCTTATGTCCGTTATACTCGCGGGCCCCCCGAGGCTTCACGCTGCATGACCCGTAATCCGGACCTGGTTCTCGTCGACGGCTCCTCTTATGTCTACAGAGGCTTTCATGCCCTGCGGACCCAGCTCAGCACCTCGCGGGGTGAGCCGACCGGAGCGATGCTCGTCGTGATGAACATGTTGCTGAAGCTGATCAAGGACTCTGAGCCCAAGCGTATCGCCGTTGTGTTCGACGCGCCGGGAAGAACCTTCCGCGATGAGATCTTTGCCGAGTACAAAGCGCAGCGCCCCGGAATGCCCGAGGACCTGCGCTCACAGATCGAGCCCCTTTTGCAGATCATCAAGGCGCAAGGCATTCCGGTGCTGCGCGTAGCGGGCGTGGAAGCGGACGACGTCATCGGCACGCTGGCGCGGCGCGCGGCGCTCGCCGGGCAGACGGTGCTCATCTCCACCGGCGACAAGGACATGGCGCAGCTGGTGGATGGCAACATCACGCTCATCAACACGATGACCGGCGCGGTGCTCGATCGCGACGCCGTTAAGGCGAAGTTCGACGTCTACCCGGAGCAGATCGTCGACTATCTCGCGCTGGTCGGCGATACCTCGGACAACATCCCCGGCATCGACAAGGTGGGACCGAAGATAGCCGCACGCCTGCTGCAACAGTACTGCGGCCTGGACGAGCTGATTGGACGCGTCGCAGAAATTCCGGGCAAGGTGGGTGAGAACCTGCGCGACGGGCTTAGCACCCTCGAGCTGTCGCGGCGACTGGCAACTATCCGCACCGATCTCGAGCTGCCGCTGTCGGTGGAGGAACTAACACCGAGTGCGCCCAACTCGGCGGCGCTGCGGGAGCTTTATACCCGCTACGAGCTGCGCGGGCTGCTGCGGCAGCTCGAAGGCGGCGACAGCGCGGCTGCGGGTGCCGCGGGGACGAGCGACGCTGCCGTTGCGCAGCGCGGCGCAGATTCGGCGCCCGCTGCTCCCGGCGGGCCGGTGCCGGTGGTCGCCAGCACCGCCGCGCAGCTCGAGCGCCGTTACACCACGATCACCAGCTGGGAAGAGCTCGAGCGCTGGCTGGCAATGCTGCGCGCCGCACCGCTGTTCGCCTTCGACCTCCAGACCAGCAGCCCCGACTACATGCGCGCCGAGATCGTCGGCGTGTCCTTCAGCCTGGAGCCGGGCGTGGCGGCGTACGTGCCGCTGCAGCATCTCTACCCGGGCGCCCCACCGCAGCTCGATCGCGAGCGCGTGCTCGCGGCGCTCAAGCCGCTGCTCGAGGACGCCGCGATCGGCAAGCTCGGCCACGATCTCAAGCACGATGCCCACGTGCTGGCCAACGCCGGCATCACGCTCGCCGGCATGCGCTTCGACACCATGCTCGAGTCCTACGTGCTGAACAGCGTCGCTACCAGCCACGAGCTCGGTGCCGACGCGCAGCGCTATCTCGGTCTCACCACCATCGCCTACCAGGAGCTCGCCGGCCGCGGTGCGCGGCAGATCGGCTTCGACCAGGTGGCGGTGGAGAAGGCGGCGGAGTACGCGGCGGAACACGCCGACATGAAGCTGCGGCTGCACGACGCGCTGTGGCCGCAGCTCGAGAGCGTGCCGCCGCTCGCGCGGCTCTACCAGGATTGCGAGCAACCGCTGGTGCCGGTGCTGCTGGCGATGGAGCGGCACGGCGTGCTGATCGATCGGGAGCAGCTGCGCACCCAGAGCCGCGAATTCGCGCGCCAGATGCAGGAGCTGCTGCTGCAGGCGCACCGCGAGGCCGGCCACGAGTTCAACATCGAGTCCCCGAAACAGCTGCAGCAGATCCTATTCGAGCGGCTGCAATTGCCGGTGCGGCGCCGCACGCCGACCGGGCAACCCTCCACTGCCGAGGACGTGCTGGAGGAGCTCGCCGCGAGCTACCCGCTGCCGCGCATCGTGCTGGAGTACCGGGCGCTCGCGAAGCTCAAGTCCACCTACACCGACAAGCTGCCGGAGCTGGTGAACGAGCGCACCGGGCGCATTCATACCAGCTACGCGCAGGCGGTGGCCGCCACCGGCCGGCTGTCCTCGCTGGAGCCGAACCTGCAGAACATCCCGGTGCGCCGCAGCGAAGGTCGTCGTATCCGCCGGGCATTCATCGCCCCAACGGGGCGCCTGTTGGTGGCCGCCGACTACTCGCAGATCGAGCTGCGCATCATGGCGCATCTGTCGGGCGACGACAGCCTGCGTGCCGCGTTCGCGGAGGAGCGCGATGTGCACCGGGCCACGGCCGCCGAGGTGTTCGGCGTCGAGCTGCAGGCAGTCACGGCCGATCAGCGCCGCACCGCCAAGGTCATCAACTTCGGCCTGATGTACGGCATGTCGCCCTTCGGCCTGGCGCGCAATCTCGGCATCGAGCGAGGCGCGGCGCAGCAGTACGTGGAGCGCTACTTCCGGCGCTACCCGGGCGTCAAGCGCTTCATGGACGAAACGCGCGCCCAGGCGCGCGCAACCGGCTACGTCGAGACGGTATTCGGGCGGCGGCTGTACCTGCCGGACATCCGCTCGGGCAACACGCAGCTACGCCAGTATGCCGAGCGCAGCGCCATCAACGCGCCGATGCAGGGCACCGCGGCCGACATCATCAAGCGTGCCATGATCAGCGTCGACGCCTGGTGCCGCAGCGAGCGCATCGCCGCGCACCTCATCATGCAGGTGCACGACGAGCTGGTGCTCGAGGTCGCGGCGGACGCAGTGGCGGTGGTGAGCGCAGCGGTGCGCACGCACATGGTGAATGCCGCCTCGCTGAGCGTGCCGCTGTGCGTTGACGTCGGCGCGGGTGCAAACTGGGACGAGGCACACTAAGCTTGCGTGAGCCGTCCGCGGGCGTTTCGCTTGCGCCGCAGGAGCCTCTAGCCATGCGAAGATTGCTGCTCATCGCCGTGGTGGCGCTCGGCGCCACGGCCGCGCACGCCGACAACGGCCTGGTCTACGTGGGCGCCGGCGTGCTGCGCGACAAACTGAGCGATGTCGCCGCCACTAACTCCGACTTCGACGAGACTTCCTGGAAGGTGCTGGCGGGATTTCGCCCGATCAGCTTGTTCGCGGTGGAAGCGGACTACCTGGATCTCGGCAGCCAGACGTCCACGTTCCTCAACGTCAACACACATCTGCAATACAAGGCGTTCGCTGCCTACGCCGTCGGCTTCGCTCCGCTGCCCGTGCCCTACCTCGACGTCTTCGGCAAGCTGGGCCTGGCCCGCTGGAGTTCCAGCGGCACCAGCACCGCACCGCCCAGCGGCCTGTTCTCACTGTCGGACAACGGCACCGAGTTCGCCTGGGGCGTCGGCGCCCAGGTTCACTTCGGCAACCTCGGCGGACGACTCGAGTACGAAGCCTTCCACGTTCCCAACACCTCAGGCGCCAACGTGGTTTCCCTGAGCGTCATCGTGAGCTTTCTGTAAGGCCGGGCCCCGCGCGCCGCTTCGCTCCCGGCCCTACCCACCCTAAAGCCGCCACCGCGCGGCCACGACAGCGCGGCCGGGACAGTCGCTGTGGCGGGAATCTGTGGCGCAGGCGATACATCATGTTAAGCAAACTTATGATTTAAATAGATATTTTTTACTAAATTGATCGGAACTCCGGCAAGCTCCCGCCGTCCAACTTTTCGAGTGCATCGCACTCCCCGCTTCCCTCCCTGAGCGGGTAGACCCGGTTCATGAGACCTGTGCCGGGTTAGTCTGCCCCGGCGGCTCTAACCAGCCGCCGGGGTTTTTTATTGCCCCCGGTAAAACCCGACGGTCAGCGGGCGGGCGCATCCTTCAACGTCAGCCAGGCAAGCAGAGTGTCCTGCGCCTCGCGCACGCCGGTGCCTTTGAGCGCCGAAAAGAGCTGCGAGCTCGCGCGGCCCGCGAGCTGCGCCGAGGCGGCACGCCACACGGCGGAAGCTTCGCCACGATTGAGCTTGTCGGCCTTGGACAGCAGCACGTGCACGCGCAGCGTGGGCTGCGCCCAGTCCAGCAGTTCGAGATCTCCCGCGGTGATTCCCCGGCGCGCATCCACGATCATGAACAGGCCGATGAGCGCGGCGCGCCCGCGCAGCGCATTGAGCAGCGGCACCCAGGCGTCGCGTTCGGCGCCGGGCACCTGTGCGTAACCATACCCGGGCAGATCCACCAGGCGCCGGGAGGGCATGAGCTCGAAGAAATTCAGCAGACGCGTGCGGCCAGGAGTCTTGCTGGTACGCGCCAGCGCCTGGCGCTGGGTGATCGCATTGATGGCACTCGACTTGCCGGCATTGGAGCGGCCGGTGAAGGCCACCTCTGTCCCCAGATCGGGCGGAAATTGCGCCGGCGCCGCGGCACTGGTCAGAAAGTGCGCATCGTTAAAGCGGCTCATGTTTTCAATGAGTAACGAAGCTTCGCCACTGCCGTAGTGTACAATCCTGCGCCCTCGCATCCGCGCACAGACCGAAAGAGAACGATGTCGCAGAGCGTGAACTTCATGGCTGGCGCCGCCGCGCTCACTCTGCTCGCGCTGGCTTCACCGCCAGCATCCACGCAAACACCCGCCCCTTCGCAGCCGCCAGCCTCGCAGGCCCCGTCCTCGGCGCCGACGACGGCGGCTGCCGCGACACCCGCGCCTGCGGGCACGCCGGACTTTCCCTTCGACAAGGGCAAGGCGGCCGACGGCGCCACCAAGTCCGCGGTGTGCTCCTCCTGTCACGGCCCCAACGGCAACAGTATCAACCCCGATTGGCCGCGGCTGGCCAGCCAGAGCGCGGTGTACATCGCCGAGCAGCTGCGCCTGTTCCGCTCCGGGGTGCGCAACAACCCGATCATGAAGCCGCTCACCGCGACGCTCAGCGACCAGGACATCGATGACCTGGCCGTGTACTACGAAGCGCAGACCCCGCAGGGACTCGAGGCCGACCCTTCCTACTGGCGCGCCGGCGAAGCGCTATACCTGCGGGGTGATCGCGCCCACGACGTTCCCGCGTGCGTGGCCTGCCATGGCCCGGTCGGCCGTGGCAACCTGGCCGCCGGATATCCGGCACTTCGGGCGCAGCAGTCGGTCTACGTGGTGAAGCAGTTGAACGACTACGCCAGCGGCAGCCGCTACAGCGGGCCCAATCCCGCCACCGCGAGCCGCAACGGCGTCATGATGTTCACCATCGCCAAGCGACTCTCGCCGGAGCAGATCCGCGACGTCGCTTCCTACGTGCAGGGCATGCGCTGATTTGACTCAAGGAAGTCCATGATTCGACCGCTCGTTCTGGCGGCGCTGCTGGCCCTGGCCGGCTGCGCGCGCGAATCCTCTGCGCCGCCACCCCCGCCCACCGCCGCAAGCGCTGCCGCGCAGCCCGAAGCGCCGGCACCAGCGGCGCCGGCGGCTGCCGCGACGACGGCGCAGAGCGAGACCGAGCAGGCCACCGCCTCGCAGGAGTCCGGCGACGGGGGAGGCGAGCACCAGGCGAAGAGCGACGCATCGCTCGAGCGCATCGCAGCGCTGCCCCCGTCCGCGCAGCTGCCTTCCGGCAAGTGGCAGCCGGGAGTGAACTACGATCCGGTCGTGCCGGCGCAACCGACGAGCGTCTCGCCGGGCAAGGTGGAGGTGCTGGAAGTCTTCTGGCTCGCCTGCCCGCACTGCTACGCGCTCGAGCCCTATATCGGCAGCTGGCTGAAGAACAAGCCCGCCTACGTGGAGTTCGTGCGCGTGCCGGTGATCTGGCAGCCGATCCACCGCGCGCATGCGCGGCTTTATTACACGCTCGAGGCGCTCGGGCGGCAGGACCTGGTGGCGAAAGCGTTCGAGACCATCCACCAGGAGCTCGACGCCCGCCAGCCGCCGCTGTTCGGCGACAACGACGAGCAAACCTACAAGATGCAGCTGCAGTTCGCGGTGCAGAACGGCATCAGCGCGGATGACTTCGCCAAGGCCTTCAACTCCTTCAGCGTCAACTCGAACATGCAGCGCGCCGAGGAGATCACCCAGCGCTACCAGGTGCAGGGCGTGCCGCTGATGGCGGTCAACGGCAAGTACACCACCGACGTCGGCAAGGCGGGCGGCGAGGCGCGGCTCATCGAGCTGATCAACGATCTCGCCGCGGCCGAGCACGGTCACTGAGATTGCCCGTCTGTTACCGATGTCATCGGAATGGACAAGGTGTCCTTCCGGATTTGCGGGTGACATTTTATTCCGAAGACATGGGTGACACTTTTCGGCATTTGCGGAGGGTACGCAGATGCCGTGGCGGGAGTGTCACAAGATGGACGAACGACTGCGGTTTGTGGCCCGTCTGCTGGA
>DATHRC010000045.1:0-46602 GCA_035481975.1 Steroidobacteraceae bacterium | reverse complement strand
ACGCCACGAAAGTGCCCCCGTACGTCTCGGCCATCACCTTCGTCAGCGCCGCCGTCAACGTCGTCTTCCCATGATCCACGTGACCAATCGTCCCCACATTAACGTGCGGCTTGTTGCGCTCGAATTTCTCTTTGGACATGGAAGTTTCCTCGAAAGGGCGCAACGCTCAAATGGCGGCGCCGAAATCCCTACCAACCAGACTCACTTCAACTGCCGGGCTCGACTGGAGCCCACGACCGGGATTGAACCGGTGACCTCGTCCTTACCAAGGACGTGCTCTACCAACTGAGCTACATGGGCTTCCCGGACTGACATGGAGCGGGTAGTGGGAATCGAACCCACGTCATCAGCTTGGAAGGCTGAGGTTCTACCATTGAACTACACCCGCCGATGACGCCAAATCTGCCGGCTGCAGCTTGAGATTCGCTCATCCCCGTCCGGGTGGTGGAGGGGGAAGGATTCGAACCTTCGAAGGCGTAAGCCGGCAGATTTACAGTCTGCTCCCGTTGGCCGCTTGGGTACCCCTCCGCAAAACGAGCCGCGTATTCTGATTTCGCACCCCCCGGGTGTCAATGCATCGTTGGCCCGGTATTTGCTTGGGGAGGGCGGGAAGAGGGCCGGGGGGCGCGGGGTGGGAGCCTCTTCCGGCCTACGCGCCGGGGGGCCCAGCCCTTCCGGCATCGACGAGCCGCCCCGGGGCTTCGGGCCTAGCCCGCGGGTTGCGAGGGCGCGGCCCGCCGCACCCCCTCCGCCAGGCGCGCAATCAGCGCGGCGTCCGCCTGCCGGTGTGCGCCCGGACCCATGTCGCGCGGGAGCACAATGGGGCCATAGCGGATGCGCAGCAGGCGGCTCACCTCGTAGCCCACCGCGTTCCAGAGCCGCCGCACCTCGCGGTTGCGGCCCTCGTGCAGCACTACGCGAAAGGCGCAATGGCTGCCCGCCGGCCCCGGCGCACCTTCGTCCTCTGCCGGGCTCACGCGATCGAAACGTGCCGGCCCATCCTCGAGCTCCACCCCGTCGAGCAGCCGGCGGAGCGTGGCCGGACCCGGCCGCCCGCGCAGCCGCACCAGGTACTCGCGCTCGATCTCGCTCGAGGGGTGCATGAGACGGTGCGCCAGCTCGCCGTCGGTGGTCAGGAGCAGCAGCCCCGAGGTATTTACGTCGAGCCGCCCGACGCTGATCCAGCGGCCCCGTCGCGGGGTGGGCAGGCACTCGAATACCGTGGGACGGCCTTGCGGGTCGCTGCGGGTGGTCACCTCGCCGAGGGGCTTGTAATAAAGGAGTAACTCCGGGGACTCCGGCGGGGTACTTCCAAGATCGAGCTTCCGGCCGTCGAGCCGGACGTCGTCGGTGGCGCTGGCGCGATCGCCCAGTGCGGCGGTGCGCCCGGCCACGGTGATCCGCCCCTCGCGGATCCAGCCCTCGACGGTGCGGCGCGAGCCCAGGCCCGCCTCGGCCAAGAGCTTCTGCAGTCTGATCATGCGACCATAACGACAAAGTCTAAGTGACCCCGGCGACGCGCCTTGTCGGCGCCGCGCCCGAGGGCTAGAAAGGGCATCATGATCTACGACAGCATTCTCGGCACGATCGGCAAGACTCCGGTGGTGCGGCTGCAGCGCCTCGCCCCGAAGCACGTCACGCTGTACGTGAAGTGCGAGTTCTTCAATCCCCTGGGCTCCGTCAAGGACCGCCTCGCCATCGCCATCATCGAGGATGGCGAGCGCCGCGGGACGTTGAAGCCCGGCCAGACGGTGGTGGAAGCGACCTCCGGTAACACCGGCATCGCGCTCGCCATGGTGTGCGCCGCCAAGGGCTACCCTTTCGTCGCGGTCATGACGGAGACCTTCTCGGTGGAGCGGCGCAAGATCATGCGCATGCTGGGCGCGAAGGTGATCCTGACCCCGGCCGCCGAGCGCGGCACCGGCATGGTGCGCAAAGCCGCGGAGCTCGCGCAGAAGCACGGCTGGTTCCTCGCCCGGCAATTCGAGAACGAGGCCAACCCCGCCTACCACCGCAGCACCACGGGAGCGGAGATCGTGCAGGACTTCGTCGGCCGGCGGCTCGACTACTTCGTCACCGGCTGGGGGACGGGCGGTACGCTCACCGGCGCCGGTGAAGTGATCCGGCTCGCGCGTCCCGATGTGCAGATCGTCGCCTCCGAGCCCGCCGGTGCCGCACTGTTGTCGGGCAAGACCTGGGCGCCCCACAAGATCCAGGGCTGGACCCCGGACTTCGTGCCGCAGGTGCTCAAGCGCGAGGTCGCCCACCGCATCGTGCCGGTGGCCGACACCGAGGCGGTCGAGATCGCACGCAACCTGGCGCGCAGCGAGGGCATTTTCTGCGGCATCTCCTCCGGTGCGACCGTCGCCGCCGCGTTGAAGGTGGCCGCGGAAGCGCAGCCGGGCTCGGTGATCCTCGCGATGATCCCCGACACCGGTGAGCGCTACCTGTCGACGGTGCTGTTCGAGGGGATCGCCGAAGCCGGCGATCCGGAGCCTTGAGCCGCCGCCGCAGTCGGGCGAGTCTTCGCGCTTAGCCCCCCCAGCCAACGAAAAAGGCCGCTCGCCGATCCATGGATGCGCGCCAGTACGCAGCGTTGCCGGATCCATTTCCCATGTGGCGCGGCGGCGCGCTGCACGGCGCGCGCATCGCCTATGAGACCTGGGGCACCCTCAATGCGGCGCGCGACAATGCGCTGCTGCTCTTCACCGGGCTCTCGCCACCGGCGCATGCCGCCTCCGCGGAGCAGGATCCTAGCCCCGGCTGGTGGGAAGGGATGGTCGGGCCGAAGCTCGCCGTCGACAGCGAGCGCTTCTTCGTCATCTGCGTCAACTCGCTCGGCAGCTGCTTCGGCTCGAGCGGTCCCGCCTCGATCGATCCGGCCACCGAGCGCCCCTATCGCCTGAGCTTTCCCGACCTGTCCATCGAGGACATTGCGCGCGCCGGCTTCGAGACCGTGCGCAGCTTAGGCATTACGCGGCTCGACACGGTCATGGGCCCCTCGCTCGGCGGGATGGTGGTGCTGGCCTACGCGGCGCTGTTCCCCGGCGCGGCGCGGCGCCTGGTGTGCATCTCGGGCACCGCCGCCGCCTCGCCGTTTGCGATCGCACTGCGCTCCATCCAGCGCGAGATCGTCATCAGCGATCCCGCCTGGGCGGGCGGCAACTACCCGCCCGAGCGGCCGCCGGTCACCGGGCAGCGCCTGGCGCGCAAGCTCGGCACGGTGACCTACCGCTCGGCCGCGGAGTGGCAGCAGCGCTTCGGCCGCGAGCCGATCCGCCCCGAGATGCAGGAGCGCGTGCCCTTCGCCTCGGAGTTCGCGGTGCAGGGGTACCTCGAGAGCCTGGCGCAGCGCTTCGTGATCGTCTTCGATGCCAACTGCTATCTCTACATCTCGCGTGCCATGGATCGATTCGATCTCGCCGTGCACGGCGACCCGCTCGGGCTGTTCCGGCGCGCCAATATCGAGCAGGCGCTGGTGATCGGCGTGAGCTCGGATCTGCTGTTCCCGCTGTCCCAGCAGGAGGCGATCGCCGACTTTCTCGTCCGCGCGGGGGTGGCCACGCGTTTCGCACCACTGCCGTGCATCGAAGGGCACGATTCGTTCCTCGTGGACCTCGCAACCTTCGGGCGTGAGATCGGAGCGTTCCTGCGCCAGGGCTAAGGCGCAACCTTTGCGTGGATTAAGTTCACTGCCGGAAGCAGCCGCCGCGCGGAAAGGCCATAATGCGCGGGACCTCAGAACGAGAACAACAGAGCGCCGCAGGAACATGGAACGCCGACTGCATACACGGCATCGCGCCCGCACCATCGTCTACATCACGGTGCCGGGCGGCCGCCGCAAGCTGTGTAAGGCAGTGAACCTGAGCGCCACGGGCGTGTTCATCGAGACCACCAACCTCGGACTGCGCAAGGGCCAGCACGTGGTGCTGTCCTTCGCCATCAATCTCGGCACCATCACCAAGCTGCACCGCCGCACGGCGGTGGTCGCGCACGTCTCGCGGGGCGGCACCGGTCTCATGATGGAAACCTTCGCCCAGGCCTCGAGCTGACCGCCCGGCCAGGCGCGCAGCGGCGCCCAGTGAACATCGCCGCCACCGGGTTTAAGATGGCGGGCATGAGCCACCAGGTCTCGCTGTCGCGCCGCCGACTGCTGCAACGCCTCGCGCTCGGTGCCGCGCTCGCGCCGCTCGCCGCCGGCGCGGTGCGCAGCGCGCTGGCCGCCCCCGCTCCGCTCCTGTCGGTGAGCGCCCCGGAGGCGAAGGCGGTGCGCTACGTGGAGGATGCCAGGAGCGCCAAGGGCGCCTCCCCTGGCAGCAACTGCGCCAGCTGCGCTCTCTACCAGGGCGCCGCCGGCGGCTCACAGGGTCCCTGCCAGCTCTTTCCCGGCAAGGACGTCAAGGCCGCCGGGTGGTGCAGCTCCTGGGCGCCGCAGATGTAGTCACTCGTAGCAGGGCGCGACCTCGCGCACCTCGACGCTCGCCCACTCGACGGCCGGGCACGCGGCGGCGATCTGCAGCGCCTGCTCGCGGCTCTGGCAATCGAGCAGATAGAAACCGCCGACGAACTCCTTCGACTCGGTGAACGGGCCGTCGACGACCTGCGGCTTGCCGCCGCGCCGCTGCACGCGGGTCGCGGCCTCGCCCAGCGAGTTGCTCGCCAGCAGCAGGCCCTGTGCCCGCAAGTGCTCGCCGTAGTCGAGCATCCGCTGGTAGAGGTCACGGCCTTCCTGCAGCGAGCGCGCGGTGCGCTGTCCGCGCGCCTCCACGATCAACAGCATCCACGACATCAGATCTCTCCACGTTCGCAGGCGGCGGCGCGATCGCGCAGCAGGCGGCTCTCGCGCACATTGCGGGTGAGGTCGGCGGCGCGCTCGAACTCGCTGCGCGCCTCGGCGAAGCGACCGAGCCGCGCGAGCAGATCGCCGCGCACGCTCGGCAGCAGATGATAACTGCGCAGCGCGCCCTGCGCCGCCAGGCGGTCGGCGAGCTCCAGGCCCGCCGCCGGTCCGTACGCCATGGCCACGGCGACCGCGCGGTTGAG
Source organism: Steroidobacteraceae bacterium (assembly GCA_035481975.1). Classification (GTDB taxonomy): domain Bacteria; phylum Pseudomonadota; class Gammaproteobacteria; order Steroidobacterales; family Steroidobacteraceae; genus 13-2-20CM-66-19. Next base: position 41,559 of record DATHRC010000045.1, on the reverse strand, counting down.
CTCGATCACCGGCGAGGGATTGGCGCGCGCCAGCTGATCGTAGAGCGCGGTGATGTACACCCAGTCGGTGTCGGCGGCCGTCACGGCGCGGGCGTGACAGGCGGCGATCGCCGCCTGCAGCAGGTAGGGCCCGCGTGTCTCGCCGAGCGCCTCGCCGCGCGCGAGCGCGATCAGGCCGCGGTGGATCAGCAGGCGATCCCAGCGCACCCGGTCTTGCTCCATGAGGCGAATCGGCTCCCCGGCGGGTCCCACCCGTGCCCGCAGCCGCGAGGCCTGGATTTCCATGAGCGCCACCAGCCCGTGGACCTCGCTCTCCTGCGGGGCGAGCCCGGCGAGTATCCGCCCGAGCCGCAGCGCCTCCTCGCACAAGGAGGGACGCATCCAGTCCTCGCCCGCGGTGGCGGAATAGCCTTCGTTGTACACCAGGTAGATCACTTCCAGCACCGAGGACAGGCGCCCGCTGAGCTCGGCGCGTCGCGGGATCTCGAACGGCACATGCGCCTCGGCGAGCACGCGCTTGGCGCGCACGATGCGCTGGGCGATGGTCGGTTCGGGCACGAGGAATGCGCGCGCGATCTCCGCCGTGGTGAGCCCCGCGAGCAGCTTCAGCGTGAGCGCGGTGCGCGCCTCGGTCGACAGCAGCGGATGGCAGGCGATGAACATGAGGCGCAGCAGGTCATCGCCGATCTCATCGTCCACGCTCGCCTCGAGTGTGCCGCCGTTGCTGTGCTGTTGCATCTCAAGCTCGTGCCCGAGCGCCTCGTGCTTGCGCGCGCGCATGCGCTCACGCCGCAGGTCATCGATCGCGCGGTGCTTGGCCGTGGCCATCAGCCATGCGCCGGGATTTTCGGGGATGCCCGAACGCGGCCATTGCTCGAGCGCGATGAGCAGCGCGTCCTGCGCCAGCTCCTCGGCCCGACCCACGTCGCGCACCAGGCGTGTAAGCCCGGCGATGAGCCGCGCGGACTCGATGCGCCACACCGCGTCGATGGTGCGATGGACATCCGTGGCCGTCATGGCCACGGATGACACCATCGCGAGTTGCGCTGCGCAAGCCAAGAGCGCCTAAGCGTGTGCCTGCCGCGACGGCAACACCTTCACGCGCCGTCAGCCGCCGCGGCCGCCACGACTTCCGGCGGCTTGGCGCAGTTGACCATCCACGGGATGCCGAAGCGATCGGTGCACATGCCGAAGCGCTGCGCCCAGAAAGTCTCCTGCAAGGGCATGCAGACGCTGCCGTCCTGCGCGAGCGTGCTGAAGATGCGCTCGGCCTCGGCCGGCTGCTCCACGGCTGCCATCACGTTGAAGCCCTGGGGCGGTTGGTAGCGATCGCCGGGGGCGTCGCAGCCCAACAGGTATTGGCTGCCGATCTCGAGCCGTGCGTGGATGATCTGGTTGCGCACTTCCGGCGGGGTCTGCTCGCGCGCCGGGGATTCCCCGAAAGTCATCGCGAACACGATCTTGCCGCCGAGCGTCCGGGCATAGAAATCGAAGGCTTCGCGGCAGTTGCCCTGGAAGTGCAGGTGGGGTCCGGTCTGGGTTGTCATGGTGGTATCTCCGTGGTCGGTGCAGGATTTCACTTCTTCGCCGCGAGGTGCGCGCGCTGGCGGGCTTCCTGGGCCTGCAGCTCCGGCGTCAGATTGGCGCCGAAGTCCTCGGCCTCGAACACCCGGCGGATCTCGACTTCCTCGTTACCCTTCCTGAAGGGCGAGCGGCGGATCCACTCGACCGCCTCCTCGATGGATTTCACCTGCCAGAGCCAGAAACCCGCGATCAGCTCCTTGGCCTCGGTGAAGGGCCCGTCGGTCACGGTGCTCTTGCCGCCGCCGAACCTGACGCGTACACCCTTGGAGCTGGCGTGCAGGCCCTCACCCGCGAGCATCACGCCCGCCTTCACCAGCTCCTCGTTGAACTTGCCCATCTCGGTCAGAATCTCCCGGCTCGGCAGCACACCGGATTCCGACTCCTGGGTGGCCTTTACGATCACCATCACTCGCATGATTCATCTCCTTCATCCGGCATTCCTGGGCGCTTTACGGTAATACGACGATCGGCACGCTAGCGAATCGACAGCCACGAGGTGATATTTTCCCCGGCATGAGCGCCGCGCACGCCCCGCATCCGCTCCTGTGGCCGCTGCGCTTCATCAGTATCGAGGCCGCCAGCGGCGTGGTGCTGCTGGTCAGCGCCGCGGTGGCGCTCGGCTGGGCGAATTCCCGGTTTGCCCCTGTATACGCAGCGCTGTGGCACGTGAAGCTCGGCTTAGGCCTGGCGCCGTTTCTGCCCGCGCACGACCTGCACTTCTGGGTCAACGACGGGCTCATGACGGTGTTCTTCCTGGTCGTCGGCCTCGAGATCCGTCGCGAGATCCACGACGGCGCGCTCGCGGACTACCGGGTCGCGACGCTGCCCGTCATCGCCGCGGTCGGCGGCGTGGTGGTGCCGGCGGCTGTCTACCTCCTCATCAACGGCGAGCCGGCACTGCGGCGCGGCTGGGCGATCCCGACGGCCACCGACATCGCCTTCGCGGTCGGTGTGCTGTCGCTGGTCGGCAAGGGCCTGCCGCCCGCGTTACGCATGCTGCTGCTGACGCTCGCCATCATCGATGACATCGCGGCGATTCTGGTCATCGCCTGTTTCTATTCGAACGGCATTGCCCTCGCGGGACTCGCCCTCGTGGCCGCGGGAGTACTGCTGATCCTGCTGATGCACAGATTCAGCGTGCAGCGGGCGCTCGCCTACCTGCTGCCGGCGGCGCTGGTCTGGTTCGGCATGCTGCGCGCCGGCCTGCACCCGACGCTCGCCGGAGTGCTGCTCGGGCTGCTGACACCCGCCACGGCGCGCTTCGGGCGCAGACGCCGCGCTTTCACCGGCGGGCCGCGCGCCGAATCGCCGCTGGTACGCGTGGAGGACGCGCTGCACCCGTACGTCGCGTTCGGCATCATGCCGCTGTTTGCGCTCGCCAATGCCGGAGTGAGCCTGCAGGGACTCGACCTGAGCACTGGCGCGCCGCTTGCGGTCGGCTCGGGAGTTGTCCTGGGGCTCGTGCTGGGCAAGCCGATCGGCATCGTGCTGGCCGCGCTTCTGGCGGTGAAGTTGAAGCTCGGCACGCTGCCCGAGGACGTGCGCTGGAGTCACATACTGCTGCTGGGCTCTCTCGGGGGCATCGGCTTCACCATGTCGATCTTCATCTCCAATCTGGCGTTCGAGGACTCCGGGCCACTGGCCGCGGCGAAGTTCGCGGTGCTGGTCGGCTCGCTGCTCGCCGCCGCCGCCAGCTTGATCCTCGCGCGGCTACAACCGGCCCCGGTACCCGTCCGCGCCCAGACGTAAGGGCCCGCTCTCGCGGGCACGCCCGCGTCATAGCTGACACCGCGCTGTCATCGTACGGAAGCGAGATTGTAGCGCCACCGTCCTATCGTCGCGGGGGGCCGGCGGGTGTGCGCCCGCACGGCAAGTGCTTCCAACAACACTGAGGGAGACCGACATGGGAAGGTTCCGCGAGGCGCTGCGCGCGCCTGCCTGGCTGGTCATTGCCGCAGCCTTCATCGCCGCACCCGCCGCAAGCCTGGCCGACAGCGGCGGCAACGCCGAGGCCCGCAGCTGCCATCTCGGCGGCATCAAGCACGTCATCGAGCTGCAGTTCGATAATGTGCACCTGCGGCGCGACAACCCCAACGTGCCGTCCGATCTCGAGCAGATGCCGAACCTGCTCAACTTCCTGACCTCGCACGGCACGATTCTGACCAACCACCACACTCCGCTCATCTCGCACACCGCGGACGACATCATCACCACCCTGACCGGCAACTATGGCGACAAGCACGGTCAACCGGTCGCGAATTCCTACGGCTACTTCCGCGCCGACGGCTCGGTGGGGTTCTCCAGCTCCTTCGTCTACTGGACCGACACCGCGCCCGACGGGGCGCCGCAGATGATCGATCCGCGCGGCAAGATGCATCCGGCGCCCTGGGTGCCGTTCACGCGCGCCGGCTGCGACGTCGGCGCCTTCTCGGTGGCGAACATCGAGTTCGAGAACGTCAGCAGCGACATCGACAACGTGTTCGGTGCGAATTCTCCCGAGGCCATGGAGGCCCAGGCGAACTTCGACAAGGCGGTGGCGGACTTCGAGGGCATCTCGATCCACTGCGCCAGGCACAGCAGCGTCTGCGGCAATGCCGGCGCTCCCGACCTCGCCAGCTGCTGCTGACCGAGTCCGGCAGCGCACCCCCCCTGTCAGTGCACAGCGACGACGCACCGACCGTCTACCTGAACGGCCACCCGGGCCCCACCAGCCCGCTGACGCGCGCGCTCGAGCACGATCTCGCCACGCTGGTGGCGTTCGATCCGGTCACGAGCTCGACCCCGCTGCTCATGCGGCGCATGGCCGATCCCACCGAGATGGCCTTGCTGCACATGATTACCCACGATCCGGCGCGCACGCCGACACTGACGTACTTCGCGAACGATGACTTCTTCATCACCGCCGCCACCAGCGTCACCGCCTGCACGCCGCTCAGCGCGTGCTCCAAGGAGCAGCCGGGCTTCAACTGGAACCATGGCGACTTCCAGCGCAGCATCACCCACACCTGGCTCGCTCTGGTGGGACCGCACGTGCGCACCCTGGGCGAGAGCGGCGCGATCTTCTCGGACCATACCGATGTGCGTCCTACTCTCATGCAGCTGACGCAGCTCAGAGATGACTATGCCCACGACGGCCGGGTGCTGGTGGAGGTGCTCGATGCGCCGGACGCCCAACACGACACGCTGTCGCGTCTCGGCGCGGCCTACAAGGCGATCAACGCACCGCTGGGCGAGCTGGCACGCCGCACGCTCATGATCTCGACGCGCGCACTGAGCGGCGACGATGCCACCTACAGCGCACTCGAGGCGCAGATCGCGAGCCTCACCACCCAGCGCAATGCCATCGCCGGCCGCATGATCGCGCTCATCGAGGCGGCGGAATTCGAGCACGCGAGCATTGATGAGCACGAAGCGAACGAGCTGATCGAGGCCGCCTACGGGCTCATCGCAGCGCAGAGCCCGGCGGCTCAATGATGGCTGAGTGCCCAGACGTAAGCGGCCACCGCCGCGACCTGCTCATCGGTCAGCTGCGCTCCCCCCATGGCCGGCATGGGGCTGCGATAGCGTTTCGGCTGCGGCACGCCGTCGCGGATGATTTTGGCGATCCCCGCGTAGCTGCCATCGCTCCACAGGTGGGTCTTGCTGGTGAGGTTGGGTCCGAGCGGCGTGCCCTCGCCGTTCGTGCCATGACACCCCGTGCAGGGGGCGCCGCCCGCCCTGCCGTGAAACACCTCGTAGCCGAGCTGCAGGCTGCGACGCGAGGCGCCGGGAGGCACCGGCAGCCCGGCAGTGGCGTTGCCGGCATCGGCATGCACCCCCTCGGGGGGACGCTCCGCAGCGCCGCTCGCTGACCCGGCGGGCGCATCCGCCGGCGGACAATACGTCACCGCCGCCCCGGCGACGTTGCCGCCGCGATAGACGACGCGATAGATGCGGCCGCGCTGGTCGTCGGAGATATACAGAGCGCCATCCGCTGCCACGGCGAGGCCGGAGGGACGATGCTCGGCGCGCACCGGCTCCTTTATCGGCCCGGCAAAGCCGTCCGCGAATACCTCGCAGCGCGCGGCGGTCGCTCCGCCCGTAAGCGGCTCGAATACCACGTTGTAGCCGCCCTGCGGATAGGGAGCGCGGTCCCACGACCCGTGGAAGGCGATGAATGCCCCGTTGCGATAGTGCTCGGGAAAGTTCCTGCCGGTATATATCGCCAGGGCGTTCGGCGCCCAGTGTGCCGGGAATGCGGCGACCGGCGCGCGCTTTGCCACGCACACGCCGACGGCCTTGCCGCCGTCACCGCCATACTCCGGCGCGAGCACCCGCTTGTTCTGCACGGCATCGAAGTAACATTCCGGCCAGCCGTAGTCGGCGCCCGGTTCGAGTCGCAGCAGCTCCTCCGCCGGCTGAGTGGCTTCCTCCTCGGGGTGGTAGAGCTTCGGCCAGTTCTGGTGAAGCTGATCGCGTCCATGCTGAGTCGCATAGAGCGCGCCGCTAGCATCGAAAGCAATGCCCTCGCCGTTGCGGATGCCGGTGGCATAACGCTCGGCGGCGGAGAATCTTTGCCGGGTGTTGTCAGCGCTGTAGCGCCAGATGCCGCCGCGCGTTTCGAGCTCGGTGCACGGCTTGATGCCGCGTGACTCGAGCTGACGGTTGCGCCCCTGGCAGGAGTTGGTCGCTGAGCCGAGATCCACGTACAACGCGCCGTCCGCAGCGATCGCGAACGGATGCATCGGGTGATCCCCCGTCAGCGGCAGGCCCGACACGATGACCTCGGGCCGGGACGACGTGATCGCAGCCCCGCTGAGCGCGTAGCGCTCGATGCGATCGGCCTCTTCGGCGTACAGCGCACCCCGGTACAGGGCGATCCCCGTGCCGCCGTGGCCGCCGGCTTCAGCCGTCGCTCCGAAGCGCTGGATGATATTCGCCTTGCCGTCGCCCGTGGTGCTCTGCAGCGCCACCAAAAACCCCCCGGGATGCGGAGGCTTGTCGCCATAGTAGCTGCCGCTCCAGGTGTTGACGTAGACGACACCGCTCGGAGCCACCACCAGCTGGCGAGCGTGGCCGATGTCATCGGCAAACACCGTGGCGCAGAATCCGGGAGGAAGCTTGAGCCCGGCGTCGGGGCAGGAACCGTTGCCCGCCGCGGCGAGCGGCAGAGCCGGGCTGTCTGCAGCGGTCGAGCGGAGTGAAGCGGTGGCGAGGGCTAAGGCAAGTGTGCCAAGCGAGGTTGCGAGTCGCATGATCGCCCCCTGCGCGGAAGCGTCCGAGCCAACGTGTCCAACTATACGCTCTCGCGATTGACCGCTGCTGCGCATCCAAACACGCCGTTGCCGCGTATAGGTATAGGTAATGACAGCAAGCCGAGCGCGAGCCATGCCGCAACCGCGTAAGTTCCCGCGTCTCCTATCCACGTTGGCCGCGCTCGCTGCGCTGGGGTGCGGTTGCGCCCAGGCGCTTGCCGCGACGGCGGCGATCCACTGGCAGACGCAGTGGAATCCGGCGCTGTTCACGCAGGCCGCGCGCGCGCACCGCTTCGTGCTGCTCGATCTGCACGCGGTGTGGTGTCACTGGTGCCACGTAATGGACGAGCAGACCTACGCGGATCCGAAGGTCACGGCGCTCATCGGCCAGCGCTATCTCGCCGTCAGCATCGATGCCGACTCCGACCCGGATCTGGCGAGCCGCTATGCGGACTGGGGATGGCCGGCGACCATCGTGCTCGCCGCCGACGGCACCGAGATCGTGAAGCGCCGCGGCTTCCTGTCGCCCGAGCAGATGGCCAGCCTGCTGCAGGCGATCATCGACGATCCGACACCCGGCCCCTCGGTGGGGCCGGCGGTGGCCGTGGTGGCGACGCGGGCCGGAGGTCTGAGCGCCGCACAGCGCGCGGCTTTCAGGAAAACGTACCTCGAGGCCTACGACAGCCGCTACGGCGGCTGGGGCCGCGGCCAGAAGTTTCTCGATGCCGCGACGCTCGAATATACGCTCGCTCTCGCCGGCGCAGAGCGCGACCCGCTCGCCGAGCGCCGCGCGCGCGAGACGCTGAACGCCAATCTCAGGCTGATCGACCCGGTGTGGGGTGGCGTGTGGCAATACTCAGCCACTCGGGACTGGGCCGCACCGCACTACGAGAAGCTGCTGTCGTTCCAGGCCGACGACTTGCGTCTCTACGCGGAAGCCTACGCCCGCTGGCAGGACCCGCGTTACTTAGGCGCAGCACTCGCGCTCGAGCGCTACGCCAGCGGGTTTCTGCGCTCGCCCGCAGGCGCCTTCTACGTCAGCCAGGACGCCGATCTGTCCGCCACCATGACCGGTCACGAGTACTACGCCAGGGACGACGCCGCTCGGCGCCGGCTCGGCATTCCACGCATCGACACCCACGAGTACGCGCGTGAAAACGGCGGGATGATCCGCGCGCTGTGCCGGCTGTACGAAGTCAGCGGACAGGCCGCAGCACTCGCCAGCGCCGAGCGTGCGGCCGAGTGGGTGTCGACGCATCGGGCGCTGCCCGGCGGCGGCTTCAGTCACGATCGCCACGACCAGGGCGGCCCGTATCTCGACGACACGCTCGCCATGGGCGAGGCATTCCTCGCGCTCTACCGAGCCACCAGCGGGCGGCAGTGGCTCGCTCGCGCGCAGGCGGCGCTACGCTATATCGCCCGCGAGTTCCCCGATCGCCGCGGGGGTTTCATGAGCGCGCCGGCGCCGGCGGGCGCGAGCGGCGTCTTCAAGGATCCCACGCGCACCATCGCGCAGAGTGCCGCGCTCGTACGGCTGGCCAATCTGCTGCAGCACTACAGCGGCGATCCGCGCGATGCGGCCACTGCACGGCAGGCGATGCGGTTCCTGGCGGCGGCGGGCGAGCCGGATCAGCTCGGCAGCGACATCCTGCTCGCCGATCGCGAGCTCAGCGGCGCGCCGATCCACATCACGGTCGTCGGTGGCAAGCAGGACCCGGCGGCGCAGGCACTGCATGCGGCGGCGCTGCAGTTCCCCGCGACTTACCTGCAGGTCGACTGGTGGGATGCCGCGGAAGGGCCGCTGCCCAATCCGCAGGTGCATTACCCGCAGCTCGCGCGCGCAGCGGCGTTCGCCTGCAGCGGCAGTACCTGCTCGACGCCGGTGTTCGAGCCCGAGGGCGTTGCGCGCACCGTCGCCAGCGCCCTGTACCCGTAACAGCGCGGTGCCCGGATCCAACACTGCTAAGCTTGCCGTGTTGGAAAGTTGAACGGCGCGCTTCCCGCACCCTAGTATCAATAGCAAGTGCGCGGCTCGTGAAGGCGGATGGTGAATGAAGGCAGACGGACCGATCAGCGCCGTGTGGCCGGGTCAGCCCTACCCGCGCGGCGCCACCTGGGACGGCGAGGGTGTCAATTTCTCGCTGTTCTCCGCCAATGCCACCAAGGTCGAGCTGTGCCTGTTCGACAGTTCCGGCCGGCACGAAATCCAGCGCATCGAGCTGCGCGAGCGCACCGACGACAACTGGCATGTCTACCTTCCGGAGGCACGTCCGGGACTGCTGTACGGCTTTCGCGTGCACGGGCCGTACGATCCCGAGCGCGGCCACCGTTTCAATCCGCATAAGCTCCTCATCGAGCCCTACGCCAAGCACCTGCAGGGATCGCTGCAGTGGAGCGACGCGCATTTCGGCTATCGCTCCGGGCACGCCAAGGCGGACCTGTCCTTCGACCGCCGCGACAGCGCGCCCTTCACGCCGAAGTGCCGCGTGGTGGATTCCGCCTTCACCTGGGGCGATGACCGTCCGCCGCGCATTCCCTGGCACGACACCATCATCTACGAGGCGCACGTGAAGGGACTCTCGATCCGCCACCCCGAAGTGCCGCCGCACCTGCGCGGCACCTGCGCCGGACTCGCCACCGCGCCGATCGTCGATCACCTGGTGAGCCTGGGCGTCACCGCCGTCGAGCTGATGCCGGTGCATGCCTTCGTGGACGACCGGCTGCTGCTCGAGAGAGGGCTGCGCAACTACTGGGGCTACAACACGCTCGGCTTCTTCGCCCCGGAGATGCGCTATTCGGCCAGCGGAGGGATGAGCGAATTCAAGACCCTGGTGAAGGTGCTGCACTCGGCGGGTATCGAGGTGCTGCTCGACGTGGTCTACAACCACACCGCCGAAGGCAACCAGCTCGGGCCGACGCTGTCCTTCCGCGGCATCGACAACGCCTCCTACTACCGGCTGTCGGCGGACGAGCCGCGCTACTACATCGACTTCACCGGCACCGGCAACACGCTGAACCTGCAGCATCCGCGGGTGCTGCAGATGCTGATGGACAGCCTGCGCTACTGGGTGCTGGAGATGCACGTGGACGGCTTCCGCTTCGACCTGGCGTCGGCGCTGGCGCGCGAGCTGCACGACGTCGACCGCCTGGGCTCCTTCTTCGACACCATCGGCCAGGACCCGGTGCTCTCGCAGGCCAAGCTGATCGCCGAGCCCTGGGACATCGGCGAAGGCGGCTACCAGGTCGGCAACTTTCCCTCCGGCTGGAACGAGTGGAACGACAAGTACCGCGACACGCTGCGCGGCTACTGGAAGGGCGATGCCGGGTTGATGGGCGAGTTCGCGCGGCGCTTCACCGGCTCGAGCGACCTCTACGAGGCTAGCGGCCGCAGGCCGAACGCCAGCATCAACTTCATCACCGCGCACGATGGCTTCACGCTGCAGGACCTGGTGAGCTACAACGAGAAGCACAACGAGGCCAACAGCGAAGACAACCGCGACGGCAACGACGACAACCGCTCCTGGAACTGCGGGGCCGAAGGTCCGACGGACGATCCGGCCGTGCTGGCGCTGCGGCGCCGCCAGAAACGCAACCTGTTCGCTTCGCTGCTGCTCTCGCAGGGCGTGCCGATGGTGCTCGGCGGCGATGAGCTCAGTCGCACGCAGCAGGGCAACAACAACGCCTACTGCCAGGACAACGAGATCTCGTGGTTCGACTGGAACCTGGACGAGCGCCGCCGGGAGTTTCTCGAGTTCACGCAGCGCATGGTGCACCTGCGCCGCACCCACCCGGTCTTTGGCCGCCGCCGCTACGTGCGCGCCGACGCCATCACCCCGGAGGGCCTCAAGGAGATCATCTGGCTCGCCCCCGATGCGCGCGAGATGAACGACAGCGACTGGCAGCAGGACTACACGCGCTGTCTCGGGGTGTACCTGGCGGGCGGGGCGATCGAGCGGCGCGGCCGGCGCGGCTGGCCGATCCGCGACAGCAACTTCCTGCTGCTGTTCAATGCGCACCACGAGACGATTGCGTTTCGTCTGCCGGAGATGCTCGCGGGCAAGTCCTGGCGGGTGGTGCTCGATACCGCGATGGAGGGCGATGCGTTCGCTCCGCCGCCGTTGCCGCCGGACCGAATCTATCCCCTGCAGGGACGCTCGCTCGCGCTTCTTGAGGAAGAGACCGCGCGGCCCGGCGCTGCGGGGTGAGCATCGCCAGCGCCACGCCGACAGCTTAGAATGCCTTGAGTCCCGCCAGGCAACACCCGCTTCCCTTTACGACCGTGGCAGGCGCGCGTGCCCGTGCCAGCCCGGGCACGCAAGCCATGAGAATCGTCACCTACAACGTCAACGGCATCAGCGCGCGCCTGGCCAATCTGCTGCGCTGGCTCGGCGAGAGCGCGCCGGACGTGGTGTGCCTGCAGGAATTGAAGATGCCCTCGGAGAAATTCCCGGAAGGCGCGATTCGCGACGCCGGCTATGGCGTGATCTGGCACGGGCAGAAGAGCTGGAACGGCGTCGCGATCCTCGCTCGCGGCACGGACCCCACCGAGATCCGCCGCGCGCTGCCGGGGGATCCGGAGGATGCCCACAGCCGCTACATCGAGGCGCGGCTGCATGGAGTGACCATCGGCTGCCTGTACCTGCCCAACGGCAACCCGGCGCCGGGACCGAAGTTCGACTACAAGCTGCGCTGGCTCGAGCGCCTCATCACCCATGCCGCGCAGCTGATCGCCTCGGGCTCACCCGTGGTGCTCGCCGGGGATTACAACGTCATTCCCACCGAGCGCGACGTGTACAAGCCCGAGCGCTGGGTGGACGACGCGCTGTTTCGCGTGGAGACGCGCGCGGCGTTCGCCCGCCTCATGAGTCAGGGATGGACGGATGCGATCCGCAAGCTCCATCCGCATGAGCAGATCTATACCTTCTGGGATTACTTTCGCAACGCCTATGCGCGCGATGCGGGGCTGCGCATCGATCACCTGCTGTTGAGCCCGGCGGCAGCACCGCGCCTCACCGGCGCGGGAGTGGATCGCGCCGTGCGCGGCTGGGAAAAGGCCAGCGATCACGCTCCGACCTGGGTGGAGCTGCAGAACGCCGCGTGAGCTCGACGCGGAGCCTTGCCAGAGCCGCTCCAAGGCTTTCCGGGCGGCGCGGCGCTTTCCGCGCCGCCGCCGCCCGGCTGCCCGACCTGTTACCTGGACGCCTTCGCCGCCTCGATCGCCTCGTGCAGCTCGCGCTCGGCCTGGTGCAGCAGCTCCTCGGCCTTCGCTCCGTGGCCGGCCATGTCGTAGTGATTCGCGGCGCGCGCACGCTCCATCTCGTGGATCGATTCCTTGACGTGGTTGTGCACCTTTTCCAGATCGTGCCAGTCGCGTACCGGATCGGCACTGGCCATGCCGGCGCCGAGAGACAAGGCGGTGGCGATAGCGAATACAGCTTTCCTCATGTTGACTCCTTGGTAGTGGACATGTCACACGCAGCGCGCCGCCGCCCGGTAAAGGGCGGCAGCTTGCGCTGCGCCGCGAAGTGTAGACAGGCGCAGTCGACTGTCAACGTGTCGCCGTCGGACGATCGCCCGTTCAAGCGCCGTGCGGCGCGCGGCGCCCGTCAGGGCGCGGGTGCTACGCAGCTGCACCGGCGTCAGCGCTTTTTGAGAATGAGTCTATACAACAGGTGGCGGTGGCAATGCGGCTCGTCCTGCGCGCAGTGACACAGCAGCGTCACGGTGCCGCGCTGCGCGAGCTGCCCGATGAGCCGCAGGGTGAACTTCTGCCCGTGGTTCCTGATGGTGCGGCTGCGGGCATCGATCGGACCGTCGAGGTAGATCTCGCGGCGGTATTCGCGGGCGAATTGCGCCCAGGAGATACGGCGCTGCCGGAAGGCCGACAACAGCCGCTCGCTCGGACCGAGGTTCGGCATCCACACGTCGTAGCGGACAGCCGGCAGGCCCCGCCCGCGGAAGCGGCTGGCAAGGATCCGCAGTCCGTCGCGACGGCGGTCGATGGGGCTCGAGATACTGCCCGTTCTGAGCATCCGCGCCGAAAACCCCGCCGTCAGCCGCGCCGTGCCACGAAGGTGCTGTCAGTTCCAGTCCCGATGTGCCTGCCAGAGTCTTTTCAAAATACGCGAGGGTCTACCGTCGCTCGCGAGCGCCGCGCGATAGGCGCGGCAGGCGAGCCGCGAGGTGACGAACTGCCGGTGCACGAGCGCGGAATGAAATTCCACCCGGCGCGGACGCCAGCGCAGCTTCGACTGCTCGCCGGTCAGCGACAGATTGGCGCTCTTCAGGCCCTGCGCGATGGCATATCTGAAGCCTTCAGCGGTGGCCGTCGTCATTACGCTGTAGCGCGCCCAGGCGGGATCGAAGCCCGAATAGTAGAGGTACATGCTGTCGCGCACGACGAAGGCGAGACGCGCGGCGACGATGTGCCCGCCGATCCTGAGTTGAAACAGCCGCACCGCATCGCGCTGTGCCAGACGCGTGCACACGTCGTAGAGGAAGTTGCGCAGCGCGCGGCCGGCAAAGCGGTCCGGATGCGGCGGCCCCCGGCGCATGTGCGCCCGCAGGGTATGCAGCTGCAGGAAGCGCTCCAAGCCGCGGCGAACCTCGGCAGGCTCGCGCGCCACGATGAACTCGAACGACAGGCCGGCGCGGCGCAGGGAGTTGTAGCAGTGGCGCAGCGCTTCGCGGACATTGCGCTTCAGGCTCGCGCGAAACTCCTCCCAGCTCGCGGGCAGGTCGAGGACGTAGTCCTCCATGATCTCGCACCACTGTGGCGTGGATTCGCAGGCGAGCGCGGTGGACAGCTCTTCGCTGATACCGCGCCATTCGATCCAGTCCCAGCCGGGAATATCCGCGAGCGCCGCGTGCACCGCCCGCACGGCGAGCCGCTCGCAGCCGGGCTTTACCAGCGGATTGCGGATCTCGGTGAGCCCGGGGTCGGCGCCGAGCAGATCGACCGTGCCCAGCTTCAGGGGACCGACACGCCGCCGCGACAGGATCAGCGGCACGATCGCAGCACTCGCGCCGCTCTCATCCCGCGACACCACGAACAGCGGCTGCTGCTGCACGCGCGGGTTGCGGTTGAGGAAATGCGTGCACCAGGCGAGGTGCCATTCCTGCAGTGCGAACGGCAGCGTGTTGCCGGTGAGCCGACCGAGCTGCTCGTAATCGTCTTTGAGAGCGCGAATGCCGTCGAGGTCGCAAACGGTCTGAGTCAAGGGTAGCGCCGGGCGCAGCAGCGCGTCTGCCCGTCCGAGAGGAATTCGACTGCCGTCCGCCGCCATCGGTGCCTTGCGTCGGGCGAGGGCCCAACTGAGAAATGCGCCAGCCTCAGTTCAAGCTATCACGGGCGTGGCGGTTGGCCTATAGGACTCACGCACCAAATTGCATACGGCTTCGGCCGACAAGTGTGCAGAGGGCTTGCAAAATAATTAGTTAGGCGCTCAGGGCGACCGACTCCGTGCGCCACCGCACATAGGTCTGGCCCCGCAATGAATTGATAAGATCGAGCTTCTCACGGGTCGGCGCGCTTGACCAGCGGCGCGGCGCGCCGTGGGAACGCGGCTCGGGCAGGATCTCGTGCCAGGAGGCGTTCGGCTGTGAGTGCCGGCCCGGGCGAACAAGCTGGCGAGCGGCGTCACTCCCCAGATCGTTCGGTGCGGCGATGATTGCGGCGTGCGCTCGCCGCTGCGGAAATCCCGCGCGGCAGCCGGAGCCTGTTAGCGAGCACTCGTGCGCGAGTGCGCGGACTCGGCGGCTGCGGTGCACCGCGCAGTCATGCGTGCAGTGCGGCAAGATTTTGCCGCTGTCAGGATCGCTCACGGCGATCAAAACACGCGGTAAGCTCGGGCTTGACGGACTTGTCGGGGAACTTATGTTGCCGATTGACGACTCATTGATACGGATCCCATGAAACAACGCCGCCGACGGACGCGCAGCGCTTGCCGAGAGGGCTCGTCAGTCCAACAATGGGTCCGTTTGCCTTAGGGAGCAGAGGCCATCGGATGCAGTCGCCAGGGATTCTGTTGGCCGGACCGTACGACCCGCACTGCGGGGAATACACCTTTCTCGCGCCGCCGCTGGGCGTGTGGCGCCTCGCCGGCTCATTGGCCGCGGCCGGCGTGCGCGTCAAGGTGTTCGATCCGAACTGCTGCACCGGGCCTGCCGAGCGCGCCCTCGAGCGCGAGATTCTCAGCGGCTGCTGGGACGTCATCGGCATTTCAACCACCGGGATGACGCTGCGCTTCGATCTGGCACTGGCGCACCTCGCGCGGCGCATGGCGCCGCGCGCACTGCTGGTGGCGGGCGGCATGGAGGCGACCTTTCGGCCGGAGCTGCTGTTCGAGCTCGCGCCTTTCGATCTGGTGGTGCTCGGCGAGGGTGAGCGGCCGCTGCTCGAGCTGGTCGAACGGCTGCGTGCCGGCAAGCCGCTCGGCGGCATTGCCGGCACCGCCGAACGCAGCGCCGCCGGCACGATCCTCAAACTGCCGCAGCGCGCGCTCACGGCCGCGGAGCTGCGCGATGCGGTGTTTCAGATCCCGTACGACAAGATGCCCTACCGCAGCTACTGGGAGCGCCTCGAGAGCGCCTACCGGCTCGGGGCGCTGCCGACCAAGGCGGCGCGCGAGGCACGGCTCGCCGAGATCCGCTCGGTGCGGCTCATCACCCTCAACTACTGCCCGATGGGTTGTACGTTCTGCTCGGCGACCAACTTCCTGCACGCGGCCCAGGGGAGCGTGGCCAGCATCGCACGGCTCGATGCGGACGATTGCGTGCGCATGCTCGAGCGCATCGTCGCCGCGCACCCGCTGGTGCGCACGGTCATCTTCCAGGACGACATCTTCGTCTTCACCAAGGACCGCCGCATCCTGCCGCTGTGCGAGGCGATCGTCGCTGCCAAGCAGCGCGGTGCGCTGCCGGCGGAGCTGCAGTTCATCAGCACCAACCGCATCGACGCCATGTCGCCCGAGCGCCTCGCCGCCATGCGGCGTGCAGGATTTCGCGTGCTCGGCTTCGGCATCGAGAGCTTCTCGCGCAACGTCCTCAGCGAATTCAACAAGGCGCAGATCCACGCCCACATCGAGCCCACCCTGACCACGGCGCTGGAAGCCGGCATCACGCCGTTCCTCGACATCATCCTCAGCTCACCGCGGGCGAGCCTGGCAGACCTCGCCGCCACGCTGAGCGAGGCGTGGCGCTGGCTGCGGCAGGGATGCGAGGTCGGCATTTACCCGTACGTGATCCCCTTCTCCGGCGCCGCCATGGCGCAGGACGAAGAGCTGCGCGACTTCACGGTGTACGAGCGCCGGCGCATCCGCGGAACGCAGCTCGAGTGGAATCAGCCCACCAAGATCCTGCCGGTCGATCCTCAGGTACGCGCTGCGGTGCTCAGCATCGAGCAGGTCTACGAGAGAATGCTGGCGCAGCTCGAGGGACGCGTGGCGCACCTGCCCTCGCGCGTGCGCTCGCTGGTGTGGATCCTCTCGTCCCTCGAGCCGCTCGCGGCGCACGGCTTAGCCGTAGCGGACGAGCTGGAAGTGCACGCCGAGCTCGCCGCGAAGCTGCCGCAATGCCGCAAGGCGCCGCGCGTGGCATTCGCATGAGACGCCCGCGGGCATGGACGTTGCTGCCGCCCGCGGCGGTGTGCGCGCTGCTGACGGTGTGGATCGTGCTCGCGGCCGCCAACGCGCAGGCGGCGAGTGTCTCGCTGCTCATCTACGGGCTGGCGAATCTCATCGTCTACACCGACGCGCTGGACTTCCTGCTGCGCCTGCACGTGCGGCGCCGCCACACCGCCACCGCGGGCGCCACCGAGGACAACCGCAACGTCTCGATCGACCTGGTCGCCGCACTCCCCGGCGGCGTGCGGCGGCTGGTGCCGATCCGGCCCTACGCCATCATCGCCTCGGTGTTCAATCTGGCCGATCAGCTCGACGAATTCGTCGCCGCCTTCGGCCCGTACCGCGAGCGCGTCTGGCTCATCAGCGACGGCTCCACCGACAGCACCGTGACCCGCCTGACGCAGCAGGGCTGGCGCTGCTTCGACGACGGCGTCAACCGGCGCAAGCCCGGGGCGCTGCGCGTGCTGCTCGAGCGGCTGCCGCCGCACATCGAGACCGTCATGGTCATCGATCCGGACATCCGCCTGCGCGGCCGCAGCGAGGGCAGTCGCGCGGACCTCGAGCAGGTGATCGGCGACTTCCAGCAGTCGGGGGCGGCGGCGGTGTGCCCGCGCATCATGATCGAGCCCGACGGATTCCTGGCGCGCTTCCAGGCGTTCGAATACGCGCTCGCCTTTCGCGTCGGCCGCGAGAGCCTCGCCGACTACAGCATCACCTCGGGCGCGGTGTCGATCTACCGCCGCGACGCCCTGTGGCGCGCGCTGCACGAGCACTCGCTGTCGGTGTACGCGGAGGATCTGGAGAATGCCGTGATTCTCCTCAGCCACGGCGAGCGCATCTACTACGACGGGCGGTTGGTGGCGAGCACCGAGGGCCCGGGGACGGTGGCGCGCTGGTTCTCGCAGCGCGTCGGCTGGTACCACGGGCTGCTCAAGGTCTACACCGAGCGGGTGCGATCCATCTGGCGCATCAGCCGCCGCACGCCGTTCGCGGGCTATCACTTCATCGTTTATATGGGCGGCTTGTCGATCGTGCTGCACCTGGTGAAGATCGTGAGCGCACTGCTGCTGCTGGTGAGTCTCGTGGGCGGGTTCGACAACCTGTTCCTCGCCCACCTCCTGCCCCGCAGCACGCTCACCAGTCCGGCCTACTTCATCGGCGCGGTGGGCAGCTACCTGGCGCTCGGGGTGATGGCACTGTTCACCGTCGTGCCGCGCAGCGAGCGCGCTTACATCGCGCCGATCGTGCCGCTATACCTGTTCTACGCGCTCACGCACCTCATCCCGATGACGGTCGGGTTCGGCAACTTCATCGCGCTGCAGCTGTGGGGGCGGCGCCTGTACCGCGATCACTACGAGGGTGCGGTCGGCGGCGCAGCGCCCGGCGCGCCGGAGCTGCTCGTGCGCAGGCCGTGGTCATGATGGAGCCGGCGCTCTACTGGGAAGAACGTGCGCGCCGCTTCGCCGGCCGCGGCGCGGGCCTGGCGGCGGTGTGCTCCTACGGCATGCCCGCCTTCTATAACCGCACGATCCACCTGTGCCAGCGCCTCGCCCTCGCGCCGTGGCTGCGCCGCGCGCCAGGCCTGCGGGTGCTCGATGTGGGTTGCGGTGTCGGGCGCTGGAGCCGGTTGCTCGCCGGGCGCGGCGCCCGCGTCACCGGCATCGACCTGAGCCCGACCATGATCGACGAGGCGCGGCGGCGCGCCGCCGCGCAGGGTGTCGGCAACGCATGCCGCTTTCTGGTCGCGGACCTCGCCACGCTCGCCACCGGCGAAGAATTCGACCTGGTGCTGAGCGTCACGGTGCTGCAGCACATCCTGGACCCGGCGGCACTGCGCGCCGCGCTCGAGCGCATGGCGCAGCATCTCGCCCCGGACGGCGTGCTGATCCTGCTGGAAGCGGCGCCGGAGCGCCGCGTCGAGGATTGCGACACTGCCATCTTCCGTGCGCGCCCGCGCGCGTCGTATCTGCAGATCTTCCGGGAGTGTGGACTTGAGCTGCGCGCCATCACCGGAGTTGACCCGGCGCCGTTTCGGACCTGGCTGCTGCCGCACCTGCCGCGGCTCTCGCCGCGGGTACGGCTCGCCGCGCTCGCGGCGGTCACCACGCTGTCGCTGCCGATCGACGTGCTCTTCGGCCGCCGGGCGGTGCGCTCCTCGTGGCACGCGGTGTTCGCGCTGTCCCGTGCGGGGATCAAGCCATGAGCACCGGCACGCGCATCGCGGTGGCCGTCATGGTGCTGCTGTTCCTCGGCGCCCTGGCGGCCTTGGGCTGGTGGTACCAGATGAGGCAGCAGGCACCGGGGGAAGCCAGCAGCGCGCTCACCGTGAACGTCACCAGCGCGGCCGACCAGGGGCCGGGCACGCTGCGCGAGGCGCTGTTCATCGTGGCGTCCGCCAAAGGCAACGCGGAGGTTGTTTTCAAGGTGCGCAATCTCGCCATCGGCACGTTGCTGCCGCCGCTGGTGAACCCCCACGGCCTGCGCATCGTGGCGGCACCCGGCGGCACCGAAATCGACGCGCGCTCCTTGAGCGGCGGCCCGGTGTTCGACGTCGCCGGCGACAACACCTCGCTCGAAGGTCTCACGGTGCGCAACTGTCCGGGGACGGCGATCCTGCTGCGCGCCAGGCAGTTTCGGCTGCGTGCGAGCAGCATCGAGTCGTGCGACGTGGGCGTCGACGTGGCGGAGAACGCCAGCGGCGTGCTGATCGAGCGCAACCGCTTCGGCAACGATCGCCTCGGCGTGCGCTTTGCCGCCTCGGCGCGCGATTCGGTGGTGGTGGGTAACCAGTTCGCGAACGACCACGACGCGGGCCTGTGGGCCGTGCGCGCGCAGCCCGATGCGCGCGGCAGCGCCATCACGGTGCGCGAGAACCATTTCAACGCCGATCGCAGCGGCGTGGTCGCCGCCAATGTCGCCATCCTCGTCGAGCGCAACGATTTCAGCAACGATGCGGAAAGCGCGATTCATCTCATCGGCGCCGGCGCCACGGTGCGTGGCAATCGCATCAGCGGCGGTCCTGGCATGGGCATCATCGCCGAGAACGCCCGCGAATCGATCATCGACGGCAACGAGCTCGATCACCTGAACGCCTACGGCATCATGGTGCGCGGCTCGGCCAACGTACTGCTGCGCGCGAACCGGGTGCACAACTGCGGCTACGGCCTGGCGTTCGTACTCGGCGATCAACGCAACCCGAGCACCGCGGTCGATAACACCATCCTCGAGCCGCAGTTCAACGGCATCGACGTCATCGGCGATTCGCCCATCCTGCGCCGCAATCAGGTGCTGCAGCCGCATGCGCTGGCGCTGCACGTGAGCGACTTCCAGCGGCCGGACGGCACGCGGGTGGCCGCGCATCCCTTCCTCGAGGGCAACAACTTCCGTGCCGACTCGACAGTGGCCGCGCACAACCCGCACGTGACGGCGCGACGCTGATGAACGACCTGAATTCAACCCAAGTGCTCTCCACCCTTGCGTGGCGCGACCCGCGCGTACACCTGCTGGACGACAGCTGGCTGGTGACGATCTTCGCGGTGCTGTTCGCGACCGCGATCCCCTGGCTGGTGAGCGGACTCGCCATCGACTTCGTCGGCACCGCCGCGGGGCTGATCGCCCTCGGTGCGATCCACGTCGCGCTGGCCGCACTGGTGGTGCGCGGCGTGCGCAGCGAGCGCTGGCGCGGTCGCGCGCTCACCGCGCTGCACACGCTCGGTATCCTCGTGATCGCCTTCATCTGGCAGCACGCCGGCGGTCTGCAGAATCCGCTGTTCCTCATGGTGTTCGCTCTGCCGGTCACCGGCTCGATCTTCCTGTCGCGCTGGCAGCCCTACCTGATGGCGCTGCTCGCCGCCGCGGCCGTGGCGCTGATTGCCGCAATCGAGGCGCCGGAGCTGCGCTGGTACGTGCCGGGCCTCAACGACGCCATCGGCTCCCTGGAGAATCTTCTCGGCAGGGGCAGCGGCACCGGGCTGCCGTTTGCCGGGTTCTATGCGCCGTCGGAGTACTTCGTGGTGCTGTTGGAGGCGTTCGTCATCATGCTGCTCGCCTGCGCGGTGGCCGCGGAGTACCTCGGCAGCGTCTTCGAGCGGCTCAACACCCAGGTCGGCGCCGCCTGGGCGGAAGCCGAGCGCGGCCAGCAGCTGTGGGCGAGCCTGCTCGAGCAGCTGCCGCTACCGGCGTTCCTGCTGGATGCGCACACCGCCGAGGTGATTGCCGCCAGCAGCGCGGCGCTGGCGAAGTTCGACACCGTCGAGCACGGCGTCCAGGGCCGCGGCTTCTTCGACGTGCTGCGCTTTTCCTATCCCGAGGTGGTGCAGGAGCTGGTGAGCGGCGCCGGCGGGACGACGACGCCCTGCATGCTGCGCCTCGGCGAGCGGCTGCTCGCCACCGAGGTGCGCGTCCAGCACCTCGCGCAGAAGGGTCGGCGTTTTGCGCTGATCACGGTACAGGACATCACCGAGGCGTTCTGCGTAAAGGCGGGGCTCGATGTCGCCGAGCACGCAGCGCTGGTGTTGAACGCTCACGGTCGCGTACTCGCCTTCAACCGGCCGGCGGGCGCGCTGTTTCCCGGGACCCAGCTCGACGCCGACCTGGCGCGCCTGCTGCCGCAGGAGGAGGGGCAGCCGCACTGGTGGGATCCGGGCCTGGCGGGCCGTCGCAAGACCCACGTGACCATCATGCAAAGGGTCTACCAGCTCACGAGCTCGGCCGTCCCGCTACCCGGAGAGGACGAGCGGCTGTACGTAGTCTCGTTCCTGCCGGCGGCCCGCGTCGCGGCGGCGAGCGATCAAAGCGGGACTTACACCACTCTGGTGCAGCGGCCATGAGAACAGCGACGATCATGATGGGCGCTGCGCTCGCGGCCCTCAGCTGCGGCCTCGCGCAGGCCCAGCAGAGCCCGCCCCCGGCCTCACCGCCCACCCCCGCAGTGTCGGCAGAGAGCGCGCCGCCCGCGGCCGCGGCGCCCGCCGCCGCCTTCACGGTGGACCCGCGCCTGGTTTTCAGCGGCGACGGCATGACACTCACCGGCAATCACGGTGGCGGCGGGGGCGCCGCCACATTTCTCGGCAACTATGGCCCCGGAGATGTGCTCGGTCTGGGCGTCGAATACCAGGCGATCGCCAACACGCACTGGACCGACGGCACCTTCAACGGCTCGCTGGGCCTGGGTTCGGGGAACGTGCGCACCAGCCTGTACGTCGAGGCGCACGAAGGCGCGGGCGATATCGCGCAGACCGCCTTCCACTACTCGGTGCTCGCCGCCGGCTGGGTCACGACGTTCAATTCGTATGCTTCCGTGCAGCTCGAGGAGCGGCGTATCGACGTCGATTCGAGCCACGGCAACCTTCCCAAGATCGGACTCTCGCTGCGCGTCCTGCCGCAACTCCTCGCCTCGCTGTCCTATGCGGAGTCCTTCGGCGGAAACCTGGGCACGAAGCTCGGCACCGTGCGTCTCGACTACAGCAGCAAGGCGGTCAACTGGCTGGCGGGCATTGCCTACGGGCCCGCGGCACCGAGTGTCCTCAACCTCTTCGGCCAGGAGCTGCGGGCGGCGCCGATACTCCGCGAGGGCTTCGCCGGAGTCGGCAAGACCTTCGGCCGCACCGACTGGCAGCTGCTCGGGGACTATCAGAATCTCGACGGCTTCAAGCGCACCACGCTCACGCTCAATTGCACGCTGCACCTGGCCGCCGCGGGCCATACCTGAAGCGCCATGCTCCGCCGCCACTCTTATTGGTTGCTGCCCCTGATCACCGCACTGGCAGTCGCTGCGGTCGGTGCGCGGCTGATCACCTTGAGCGTGCGCGAGCGCTCGCTGCAGCTTCGCGCCACGGCGCAGACCACGGTGCGGCAGCACTCGCAGACGATCGAGCGCGAGTTCGCGGGGCTGGTGGCGCGCGCGCGTGGCGAGGCGGCACGGCTCGCCGCAACGGAGCCTTCCCCCGCCGCCTTGCCGGCGCCCGCGCGCGGCACGTTCTGGATGAGCGGCGATGGCACGGTGCAAGGCGCCCCGCCCGCCGATGCGGCGCTGGCGAGCGCCCTGGCGAGCGGCTGGGCGTCTGCCCCTGCGGCGGCGCGCGGCGCGGCCACCGTACTGTTCGGGCCGGTGAGGTACGGCAGCCAGTGGCTGGTCGCCGCGCGCGCCCCGGGCCCAGCTGCTGGCGCCGAGGCCGCCGCGGGCAGCAGCGAACTCGCCGCGGTCAGTTACGACACACTCGATGCGATTCTCGCGCGCGCGCACTTCGGCACGCTGGTGAACGAGGGCTACGACTTCCAGCTGTCGCAGCCCGAGCCAGTGACGCGCCAGGCGCGGGTATTGCTCGCTTCCGAGCCGACGGCGCTCGAGGATCCGGCGACGGCTGCGATCCGTACGCCGGCGGCCGCCGCCGCTGCGGCGACTGCGCCGCCGCCAGCACCGCACCCGGCGGCCGCGCCCGCTGTTGCCACCCCCTTTCTCACGCTCGCCGTACGCCCGCGCACCGGCTGGTACCCGGCGCGGGAACTGGCGGCGGAGATCGGATTGCTGGCGCTCATCGCCTGGGCGCTGGCCTTCGGCGCCTATGACCTGACGCACAGCCTGAAGCGCACGCAGACGGCGCTTGCGGCCACGCGCAAGCGGCTGCAGGCCGCCAACGAGCGGCTCACGCACGAGATCGAGCAGCGCGAATACCTGCAGAAAAGCTTCGAGCATGCGCGCTTCCACGATGCGTTCACCGGGCTGCCCAACCGCCGCTACTTCATGGATCAACTCGATCGTGCGCTGCGCGAGATCCGCACGCGGCGCCGCCAGCGCATCGTCGTGGTGCTGATCGAGATCGAGCGGCTGCGGCTCATCAGCGACACGCTGGGGCACACCGCGGGCGATGAGCTGCTGCTGCAGGCTGCGCAGCGCTGCGCCCAGAGCCTGGGTGGCGCCGAGCACGTGCTGGCGCGCTGGGGTGCCGATCAGCTCGCGGTGCTGGTGCTGGAGATGGAATCGGCGGCTGCCGCGCAGCTCATCGCCGACCGGTTGCAGCAGTCACGCGCCGAGCCCTTCGAGCTGCGCCAGCATCGCCTGAGCGTCAACGCGCGCATCGGTTTCACCAGCATCGATTCGGGCCTGAAGCGCGTCGAGGATGGCCTGCGCGAGGCGGATCTTGCGCTGTCGGTCGCCAAGGAGCAGCAGAGTGCGCGCGCGGTGGCGTACCTGCCGGGAATGGGCGGCGCCGCGGTGAGCCTGGTGAGCCTGGAGGCGGATCTGCACGTCGCGCTCGATCGGCGCGAATTCGGCCTGCTGTTCCAGCCGATCGTCGACCTGCGCGGCCAGCGCGTCGTCGGCGCCGAGGCGCTGTTGCGCTGGCGCCATCCGGTGGAGGGACTGCTCACGCCCGACCGGTTTCTGGCCCTCGCCGAGGAGGCCGGCGTGATCGTGCCGGTCACGCGCTGGATCATTCAGCGGGTGTGCCGGCTCGCCGCGGAGTGGCGCCAGCGCCTGCCGCAGAAGGATGACTTCTATATCAGCGTCAATCTCTCGGCCGCGGTGCTGCGCGCGCCGGGACTGCGCGAGTACGTGGCGCGCGTGCTGGAGGAAACCCGCACCCCGCCCGCGAATCTGAAGTTCGAGCTGTCCGAGGGCGGACTGATCAGCAATGCGGCCACGGCGCGCGGCGTGCTCGATGCCTTTCACGACATGGGGATCGAGCTGATGCTCGATGACTTCGGCACCGGCTATTCCTCGCTCAGCTACCTGCAGCTCTTTCCCTTCGACTACGTGAAGATCGACCGTCCGTTCGTCAGCCGCACCGGCTCGGAGCGCGCGAACAACGCCATCACGGCCGCGATCCTGCAAATGGCTTCCAACCTCGGTCTGCGCGCGGTGGCGGAAGTGGTGGAGACCAAGGCAGCCGCGCAAACGTTGCTGGAGATGGGTTGCGACTTCGCCCAGGGGTACTACTTCTCGCCGCCGGTGGAAGCCGAAGAGGCGTTCCGGCAGCTGCGCAGCGCGGGAGTGTTTGCGGGCGCAGGCGCCTCGTCGCTGGAATCACCCCAGGGTGATTTCGGCGAGACCAGGGACGCATCGCCCACCGTGATGCTTCCCGCAGGCGTGATCCTCGAGAGCCGCATCAAGGACGATTCCGACGAGTCGCAGGAGGAATCGTCGACCACCTGAGGGCAGCGCGAGGGTGCAGCACCACCGGACTGGCCGCCCGTCAGTGTCGCGCTTACTATCGCCAGCACTCTCGCTGCCTGCGCCGTCTACCCAAAGGTCAATGCGTGCTCCGGACCGCGATGAAATCATGGTGCGTGGCGCTGGCGATCGGCGTGCTCCTGCCGTTGCGCGCCGCGGCCGCAGCCGAGCAGCCGCCGAGGTTCGAGGTGCCGGCAGGTGTAGCGGGAGCACCGCTGACCTTCGTCATCTACGGCGACACGCGCTTCACGAAACGCGACGAGGTGGCGAATGCGGTCGCGCGGCGCGCCCTGGTGGCAAAGATCGCGGGTGAGCACCCGGCGGCGATCCTGATCGGCGGCGACCTGGTCTTCACCGGCACCAACGAGGACGACTACGAGACGTACAAGGGCGAGACGCAGGCGTGGTCGGACGCGCACATCCCGGTGTTCCCCACCCTGGGCAATCACGAGTTCAGAGGATGCCCCGACGAAGTGGACCGGTGCCTCGATAACTGGTGGAAAGCCGCCGCCCCGCCGGGACTGCGTCCGTTCCGCTGGTACTCGGTGTCGCTCGGCCCTGCCATCCTCGCGCTGATGCTGGATTCGGACTCGCCCTTGCGGCGAGGCAGCGAACAGCGCGCCTGGTTCGAGCGGCAGATCATGGGCGCCGGGCCGCAGGTCAAGTTCATCCTCGTCATGCTGCACTACCCGCCGGTCCGCGACCTCATCTATCCGTCGGTGCGCGATGAGAAGGAAGTCGCGCGCTACCTAGCGAAGAACGCCGCCTTGTTACATCCGATGTTCGTGGTCATCGGCAGCCACGTGCACAACTACGAGCGCTACCGCAGAAACGGCGTCACCTACCTCGTCAGCGGTGGCGGCGGCGCGAAACCCGTGCCGGCCATCCGCTGGTTCGGCGAGCTGTCGAAGCTCAGGACGGGCGTGAACTTCCACTACCTGCGCTTCGTGCTGCAGAACGACACGCTGAGCGCGACCATGGTGCGCTTCGCTGCCGAGGATCAGGGCGCCAGCGCGTGGACGCAGCCCGACCGATTCGAGGTCAGGGCCGGCAAGTAGGCGAGTCGCTTTAGTCCGCGGATCGCTGCCACAGCCCGTCCGGGCCGGTAATCCAGGACCCGGCATCCGTCAGCTCGCCGAGCTCGTTGTAGCGGTTCACGAGCAGCACCGGCGAGCCGCGCTCGCGCGAGCGTGCCAGCGACATCTCGCAGGTGAACAGGCTCATTTGCAGGCTGTTCGCCCAGCAGGACCACACCCGTCCCTCCCGCTTCGAGCGGACGATGATCACCTGGAGCTGCGAGGGCAGCTCGCCCGGGTTGCGGATCTGGAAGCTGTCCTGCGGCAGCAGATCGCTGCGTGAGATGAACAGGTCGAGCAATCGCTCGACCTGGGAGGGCCGCTGGATTCTACGTAAGCGCACGGTCTCCATGCTCGTGACGCCGTCCCAGGCCTTACTTCGGAGGACCCTGGCCGGTACCGTCCTGGCGGGCCTGTACGGTTCCAGAAACGCCCTTGTGCGTCGCCGTCTTGATCACCACCAGATCCGGAATCTTGTCCTTCACGGCATTGGACACATAGAAGAGCCGCACCTTGTTGTAGCCGATTCCGCCTTGCTCCAGATGCGGGATCACCGCCTCGAGCCGTGCAGTGCGCGAGTCGCCAAGGCTCGCCGACGCCGCATCGATGGCCTTCCGATAGACATCCCTTTGGGACGGATCCCAGGGTGGCAGACCGGAGATTCCGGCAACCGCGTCAGTGCCCAGCGGCGTGAAGCTCACACCCTGCCAGCCGTCCGCGAGGAAGCCGGAGGGAAAATCCACCGTAAAGTGCGCCAGCTGCGCGTTGCCCTGCGCATCGCGCAGGTACCGCGGACGCAGCCAGAATTCCGGTTGCTGGCCGAGCGGCGTCTTCAGCGTATGGACCGCCCCCGGTCCCCAGCTGTCGTTCAGGGCGACTTTCTTATTGATCCAGTGATTCACGGCGACTCCCAGGGCCTGCGCATCGTTGTGATCTTTCCCGTCCCGGAGGTGCCGCTCGGCAGGCCTGGAGCGAGCGCAACCACCGATACCTGGAACGCAGCCCACAGCGCCGGGTCCGCCGACCCGTCGCTCGACACCACGGAGCGCATAGCCGCACCGAGAGCTGCCGGCGCACTCATGGAGTCACGCAGCAGGTGTCGATAGAACTCTGTCATGAGACGGGCGCCCATCTCATCGGAAACCGGCCAAAGGGAAGCCACGACCGCGCGCGCCCCGCGGGCGAGCATGGTCGAGCCGATGCCGGCCAGTCCCTCGCTGAGCACCTGCTTGCCGAGCGCGGTGTCGCAGGCGCTCAGGACCGCCACATCCGCCGTGAGGGTCTGCAGCGATAGATCGGCGACGCGTACCGCACCGTCGACGATGTGCCCGTGGGCATCGTATGACCCCAGGATCAAGGCCGAGAGCTGCGGGACCTGGGCATCGACGACGCCATGCGTGGCGATGTGGATGAAGCGGTACCTCGACAGATCGACGGCGAGCAGACGCTGCCGGGTGGCGTCGAGGCCGATCAGCTGATCCACGTCCGCGGGGGCGAACTCCGCCCGGATGTGAGCGGCTTCCTGGGCCGTGAAGGCAATCCGCTGGTAATCCCGAACGGCCGGATCGGGCGCGCGGCGTGAGGGAGCCGGCGTCGTTGCGTCGGTCTTCGGCACCTGCGCCAGTCGCGGGTCATCGGGTTGATACACCGGGTCCGCGACCAGCAGCAGACCGCGGCGATCGCGCTGCTGCCCGGGGTCGGTGCGTGTGTCCAGAATCCATGCAGCTGGCCCTAGGGCGACATCATGCCGCACTGCGACAAAGGAGTCGTCCTTCGAGCCTCGGAGTGCTGCGAAGGGCACATAGTCGAGAGCCCCGTCCGGTATGACCAGCCATTGCCGCGCGTCGGCTAACCACGGCTCGATCGGGCGAACTATGAGCCCGTAAAGCGCACGAGCCTCCTGCAGCCGCTGCTCGACGGGCACATCGACGAGCCGCGTCAGTGATCGGTGAAATGCAGTGACTCGTTGCGCGATCAACCCGGGTGATGACAAACGCTCCCAGTGAAGTGCGGCAGGGGATGCCACCCAGGCATAGGCGGATTGGGACCCCAGCCAGTACGAGATCAGCACCGTATCCGCGGGGAGCTTTGGAACTTCAGAGCTTCCACCCTTGTGTCGTGTGGCTTCGCCGGCCGACATGACCCGGGTGGCAATGAGGCTGTTGAGGGTGTCCGCTTGACGCTCGAGCTCTACCACGTCGTGCATCAGATGCTCCGCGCGCGGATCGTCCGACCCCGAATGATCCAATCGCTCGTCGAGCGCGAAGCGCCGGCCGGAAAGCTGCCGATATATGTCCTCGCGACGGCGCAGTTCAGCCGCCAGCGCCCGTTGAACGGTCGGCGGGTAGCTCTGCGCGGCCACGTCGGCGAGTGAATGCGCGCGCGATGCATCAGCGGTTGCGAATGCGGCCGCAGCCAAAGCATTCGCTTCGTCGCCGTGACCGTTCGCCAGGGCGTACTCGTAGCGCTCGCGCAGCAACGCGAGTTTGAGATCGTAGGCCGGTCGCAGCGGCGCTTGCAGCTGCGCGCGGAACTCGGGATTGGCCGTCTGCCGGCGCACGGCATCGGATAGCTTCAAGGCCCGATTCACCGCCGTGAGGGCTGCCGTTGACCGGCCCATGAGCTGCAGCGTGCGCGCGAGCTCCAGCTGCGACTCGAACTCCTCGGTAACGGTGCCCGCCAGGCGCAGACCCTGCCGCGCCGCCATGAGGTCCGCGAGCGCAGGCTGCGGGCGACCCAGCTGGCGCAGCAGTTCCGCCCGCTGCAGCAGCGCTTCCGCGCGTATCAGCGGATCGGTAGCGGCGGTTTGCGCGAGGATATCGTCGAGTTGCGCCAGAGCTTCGACAGCGCGTCCGCCGGCGGCCGTGTGGGCCGCCAGCTGGATGCGGATACGCATGACAGCCGACGGCGCGATGGCAAGCCCCAGCGCCTCGCGATCGAAGGCGAGGGCATCTCCGATGCTGCCCTGCTCCGCATAGATGGTCGCGAGCGCACGCAGTGTAGACATGCGCCCGCGGCCATCCACGGCGGCGCTGCGCATGGCGAGCGAACGCTCCAGGAATTCCCGCGCACGCTCGCGATCTCCAAGTGCGTAGTAATTCACGCCGATGCCGTAGAGACTCTGCGCTTCATCCCGACGAGCCTGAATCTCTTCGGTAAAGGCGAGTGCACGATCGAAGAGTCGCAGTGACTCATCGAAGCGACCCAGGGCGAAGTTGGCCAGCGCAGTGTTATTGAACATCCCGGCCACGTAGGTGCCCTGATATGGCCCGGGTCCGAGGTCGGTGAGCGCCCGGTCGAACCACTGCAGCGCCTCCGGCAGACGACCGAGACCCCAAAGACACAGCGCCTGGTTTTGCCAGGCTTGTGCCCGGCGCTGCATCTCGTGGAGCGATCCGAACAGCGCACTCGAGGCCTGCGACTCGGCCACGCAATCCGCGTAGCGGCCTTCATAGAGGTAAGTCACAGCGACGTTCGTGAGCTGCAAGGCCGCGTCGTAACGCTCGCCGCGCTGCAGATGAAAGCGGTTCAGGCGCTGCAGCATCACCCGCGCGCGCCGCAGCCGCTCACTCGAGCTGGCGCCATGCCCGGCGGGCTGTCGGGCGGCGGCACCACTCGAGCCCATCTCGATCCAGGCGGCGGCCACCAGCGCCTCGGCCCGTGCCCGGCGGTACGGATCGGCGCTTGCCAGCGCCCCGGCTGACACCTGGGCCCAGACTTCAGTCTGGGCCCAATCCTGCAGATCGACGTACTCGACTCCGGCGAGCGCCAGTGCGACCTCGCCGCGAAGCGTCTGATCGGCGGGCGCCGCCAGGGCCCGTTCAGCCGCGGAATATCGGGCGACGGCCTGGAGAAATGCAGCGCGCGCACTGACGGTGGCAGAAGTGCCGCGGCCCCGGGAGATCTCCTCACCGGCCGCATAATCGGCGTCCGCCGCGGCGAGCGTGTTCGCGATCACCAGGCAGTCCGATGGCGCCTGCAGGGTGGCAAGATCGGACAGGCGAATGAACGCCGTACCCGCAGCGTTCGCGTGCTCCTTGCCGGTCACACGGACGGTAAGCGACGCGGACTGTGGCCCCGCAACGACCGCGCGGCGTGTGCCGGTTCGACGTTCGGGATGGTCGGCGCGGGCCAGCATTTCGCCAGTAGCGTCAAGCACCTCGACCAGCGCGTCATTGCCGCGCTCCTCGACCTGCACCAGGTAGGGATTTCCGGGCCGCACGTCGAAATGCACGGTCACGGGATCCAGGCCATGCGTCTTCAGGAGTAGCTGGGTGAAAGTCGCGGCGCCGAGCGCGGCGCTGCAGGATTCAGTGGCCGCCGCTACCGGCAGGCCCCATGAAATGAGCATGATCGCGACGAAGATAGTTCGCCGGGTCAGCAGGCAGTTGCTTGACGGCTGCGGCATCTGTTGCTGGGGCTTATACTCGCCTGATGAGCGGTGTTGATGACCTGGCAGCACCCATCGCGATACTGCCCGCGAAGGCGGACGTGCCGGCTCCGGTATCGGACCCTGTCTCGCACCTGGCGGCAGTCTATCGCGACTATCCCGGCCTGCGCGCGCTCATCCTGCGCCGCGTCGGCGATCCGGAGCTGGCGGCCGACATTCTCCAGGATGCAACCGTCACGACGCTCGAGAAGCTCCGCAGCGGTGAGATCGCCAACCCTGAGAACGTCGGCGGCTATCTGTATCGGGTCGCCCTCAACCACCTGCGCAACCACCGCCGCAAGGATCGCACTGCGCTCTCCAGCGCCGACGGCCTCAGCGAGCTTCCCTGTGTCGATGACGATCAGGAGTGGCAGCAGGTTCTGCGTCCGCAATGGTCGCAGGCGGCCCGCCGTATGCTGGAGGAGATGCCGGTCGCGCGGGACCGTGAAGTGTTGATCCGCTTCTATCTCAATGACGAGGGCAAGGAGCGTATCTGCCGCGAGCTGCAGCTGACGGATCAACATTTCAATCGCGTGATCTTTCGCGCGCGCCAGCGCTTCCGCGAGCTGCTCGAGCAACGCGGCTTCTGGAAGGCCGATCTTCTGACGGTGCTCATCGTCAGCGTTTGCCTGTCGGGCGGCGGGTTCCGGGCCGCGGACCCGGGCGCTCAGACGGCAAGACCGGCCCGTATGACCACCGGTGTGCCGGTCGATGCGCCTCTGCCGGCGGAGGCAAGATGATCGACGTCAGCCGGGATTCCGAGCAGATGCGTGCGTACCTTGTCGGGCAGATGTCCGACGATGAGCGCCGGACCTTTGAGGATCGGCTGGTGCGCGATCCGCAGCTGGTGCGGGAGTTCGAGCAGTCGCTGCGGTTGCGCGCGGGGCTGCAGCAGCTGCGCGCGCAGGGTTATTTTGCGGGCACTTCCCGTGCGAGCCGGTCGCGGCACTGGCTGCCCGCCCTGACGGCGGCGGCGATCACGGGACTGGCTTTGTTTTTATGGTTACAGCCGCTCGTGCAGCAGCCGCCCGTGCGAATAGCCGCGCCCATCGCCCGCACCACCGCGGCGCCGATTCTCACCGCCGCCGTGGACGCACGCGCAGCCGCGGACGAGGCGGTGATCGCGGCACAATTCACTTTTGTCGCCGTGCGCGGCGGCTCGAGCGTGGATCTGGCCCTGCCCGCCCATGGGCTCATCGAGTTTCGTGCGGCACCCGCGCTGCGCGCAGCCGGTGCGAGATACCACCTCGCGCTGCTTGCGGCGGCTGCGTCCGGGACATCGCAGCCCATCGGCACTCTCGACGACCTCGCGCCGCGGCCGGACGGTTATATCTACGGCTATGCCGATGCGGCCCGGCTCACCGCCGGCAATTACCTGCTGCGTGTCGAGAGCGGCACGCCCGCGAGCGTCGAGACGTTTCGCTTCAACCTGCGCGCCAAGGCAGCTATCTCACCTTGATCGCCGCCTGGGGATGCCGGTAGCGCTCCTCGAGCGCCTCCTTGATCCGCGAATCCCGCTCGATCTCGACCGCCACGACACCGGGCACCGCCCTGACCCGCAGCAGATTATCGAGCTCGAGCGATCCCAACAGCACCCCGATGTCCGTCAAGGTTGAGGTGTGGTCGAGTCCCAATGCGCGGCACGTGGCCGCGACTTCGAAAATGCGATCGCGTGCCTCATCGGCGACGGCAATCGCAACATTGGCGCGTATCACCAAGTGACTCCTCCTCGAACTGAGCCTGGAAAAGGCGCTGACCAGCGGTTACGTCACGGGGGCGCCTGTACGAGACCCGCGCCCACGTCGCGTGGCGGGGCATCGAGCGAGCGGCAGGTTTGCTGCAGCACAGCTCGCAGTGCTGCTCCCCGGGCGTTGGGATGCGCCTCGGCCAGGAGTGCCGCCACGCCGGCGACAAACGGCGTCGCCATGCTGGTGCCGCTGCCGGTCTGATAGCGACTCGTGCCTGGCGCTGCAGAATGGATCGCGATACCCGGCGCCACGACACCGACGCGCGCGGCACTGCCGGCGTGACCACCGTTGGAGAACGGCGCCACGCCTAGAGTCTGGTCGACCGCACCGACGGCGACTATCGAAGGGCAATTGGCCGGCTGCTGCACCGCTGCGATGAGCTCGGGGCGCTGACTCTCGTTTCCTGCCGGTGCCAGCAACAGGCTGCCTGCCGCGAGTGCGCGGGCCGCAACCTGTTCGTAGAGCTGCGCATACGAGTCCTCGACCGCCACTGGGGAACCCAGCGACATCGAAATGACGGCGCAGCCATTGCGCACCGCCCAATCGATGCCCGCCAGCACATTACCGTCCGTACCGCCTGCGTCGTCGTCGAGGACCCTGGCGACGTAGAGGTCGGCGCCAAAGGCGATGCCATAGCGCGGACCCTCGCACGGCCGCTCCGGGCCGCAGGCGACGCCCGCACAGAAAGTCCCGTGGCCGTTGACGTCGGCGGCGGAAAGCCCTGGCACGAAAGACCGGGAAATGACGGCGCGCCCCAGGAAGTCAGGGTGCGCGAGCTGCAAACCGCTATCGAGTATTGCGACGCGAATACCCCGCCCCGAGTAGTGCGAGGTCAGCACCCCGGTCGCCTGGAGCCCCCAGGTTGCGCCAGCGGTGTCCGCCAGCCGACACGGTTCTTCGCCCACAGCTCGCAAGGGGCAGCTTCCCAGTCGGGCGCCGCGAACGGCCTGCTCGGGGGCCAGCACATCCATCCGTGTGTCCGCGCGCCCGGCAAGGGCCCGTGCCTGATCTGCGTCGACATTCAACAGGGCGACGCCGAGTCGATCAAACAGGATTCCCTCCCCCGACGCGGCAAGCATCGGCCGGAAATCGGCGCGGTAGTCCGTTGGTAGCGCAATCCGCAGCCCGGCCGCATGGCGCAGGAAATCCACGGCGGCGCAGATCCCGACATCCCTGAATAGCAGCAGGCAGCGCCCCGCCGGCACCTGCTCGGCTGCGTCGCAGCTCAGGCTCGCTGCGCTAATCAGGCGCCGCGGCTCCGTCATGGAAGACCACCGGCCCGAGCGTGGTCCCGCGCCCGAGCCGCCAACGTCCCCAACATCGTCAATATCGCCATCATGCCTAACTGTCCCGGAGCGGCCAGGCATCTCAGGCGCGGGCTCACATTCTCATATGAATGATGAGATCGGAGGTCGAGTCGCTACAGATACAGAGGCGGCGGTGTCGATTTACGGACACTCTCCGGCGATGTTAGCCGAGGATCGCATACAAACATCGCCCCCGCCGCAACCCACGATAACGCGTGCACTGACCCTGCGCGTCGTTAATGAACTCTTGCGCGCGCGGGACCGATCCTGTGGATTGCCGCGCGATCGGCTCCGCCGGGCCGACCCCGGAGGCCCGCAGCGCCGTGGTCCACAGCACTGCGACACTGGCGGCGTAGAGATTCATGGGTGGACCCGCTGCGCAGCGCTTTAGCGGTCCCGGTTTGCCAGACCGGCAACGGTGGCATCGTAGTGGTAAACATGTTCGGGACGCGTCAGCAGGAAGCGATTGTCCTGCGGGAAGTAACGCGCCTGCCCGATGTCCGGGCCTGCGAACGCCTTGATGGCCTCCGTGCTTGTCCACCAGCTCAGCGTCACGACCTCGGAGCGCGCCGCATCCAGGTCACGCACCGCAACGATTGCCCCGAGGTTCCCCGGCGTGCTGCGGTAAGACGCGAGGCCTGTGTCCGTCACGTACTGAACGTACTCATCTTTCAGAGCGCGGCGAATCTCGGCGCGCCATTCTCTCAGCACTGCCATGGGTTTCTCCCGTGTGTCATAAGGGCAACTCTGTCATGACCGCCGTCCGCGCGGCGCGGGTGTCGTCAGGATCAAGAAAACACTGGCAACCACCAGCACCGCGGCCAGCATCATGCGTAGCGTGAGCACCTCGCCGGCGACGAAGTAACCGAGTGCCACCGCGACCAGCGGATTCACGTAGGCGTGGCTCGCCACCCGGGTCGCCGGCATCCGCGCCAGCAGCCACACGTAGGCCGTAAATCCGAGCAGCGAGCCGGCGACGATCAGGTACGACAGTGCGAGTCCTGTCCGCAGCGAAATGTGCGGCAGTGACTGCAGCTCGCCGCTGGCCTGGGAAAGGGCGAGCAGCACGGCCCCGCCGACCATCATCTGCGCGCCGGCCGCGAGCGGCAGTGACCCCGGACGCGGCATGGACCGGGTGAGCACCGCGCCGAGCGACCAGGCAGTGCCGCCGGCCAGAATTGCCAGACAGGGCAGCAGAGGCAGCGTCAGCGGATCGCCCCCGATCAGCAGCGCCGCGACAGCGAAGAATCCCAGCGCTACCGCGGCCGCCACACGCCAGCGAAACGGCTGCTGTCGAAATACGAATACCTCCAGCGCCACCGTGGTGATGGGCAGGGTGGCCTCGATCACCGAGGTGATGCCCGAAGCCACATACTGCTCCGCCCAGAAGAGCGCTGCGTAGGTTGCGACGAACATGCACAGCGCGATGACCGCAATGCTGCGCCACTCGACAGGCGTGGGACTCGGCTGGCCGCGCAGGCGCATGAACACGTAGAGCAGCGCTCCGGCGACGAGAAAGCGCACCCCGCTGCTGAAGAGCGGCGGCACTTCGAGCACCGCCACGCGGATGGCCAGAAAGGTCGCGCCCCAGAGCAAATAGATGGCTGCGAACGCCAGCGCGACGCGCACGTCGAGCGACGTCGTGCCCCGGCTCGGCCAACCCTCCATAACCCTTGAAATTGCCATAGACAGTTAGCATAACCCTGGACAATCCCTAAGTAACCTGTAAAATTAGATTTAAGGGTTATGAATTCATACCAGCGACCAAAGCAGACGTCCGCCTTCAACCTGTGCGGAGGCCATGCCGCGCTCGATCTGGTCAATACCCTGGACGATCGCTTCAGCGCGGACGGCCCCAAGGAACTGCTGGCCGACTACAGCGACCTGTTGAGGCTCACCGAGCAGTCGCAGCTGCTCGACTCCCGGCAGGCGGCTCTGCTGGCAAAGTCGATCACTCCCGCGGCTGCTGCGCGGACGTTGCGGTCCGCCCGGGAGCTGCGCGAAGCCCTGGCCGCAGTGCTCTACGCCCGCGTGGATGGGCGCCCGCCCTCACCGGCCGATATCCGCATTCTCGAGCGGCGCTTTCACGATGCGAGCCGGCACCGCGAGCTGCGCTGGGAGCGCGCGGCTGCGGGTTTGCACGGCAATCCCGGAATGCAGTGGCAGTGGGGTCGCTTCGCCAAGGAAGCGGACCTGCCGCTGTGGACCCTGGCCGAGGCCGCCTCGCAGCTGATGCTGTCGAACGCCATGGAGCAGGTGCGAGCCTGCGGGGCGGATAACTGCCGCTGGCTGTTCTTGGACACCAGCAAGAATCACACGCGCCGCTGGTGCGACATGAAGGTCTGCGGAAACCGCATGAAGGCACGCAGGTTTCAGGCGCGTCATGCGTCATAGCCCCTGGCTGCGCAGACGCATCACCGACGGGTAGCCTGCAGGTAAGCGCGGCTACGCGCTAATGCGAACAACCTTCCCCGCTGGCGTGTCCGTAACCCGTGCTGTTCACAGTCCGCGCTCGTGACCACACGGAAATGACCATGAGCAGGGCGAAAGCGGCGTGTCAATCAGTGATAGACGAAACCGCCCGATTCCTTGCTGCGAAGAAGCGCCACCGCGACCTTGGGGTACGCGGGGGCAGAATTGACAGCCGGGTATCATGTTCGGCAGGGACTGCTGCTACTGTAGCGCCCTGAGTTCCGGAAGAAACCGGCCCGCGAAGCACAGGTTCCTATGATTCAGTCGGCAGTTGGACCCACTGAGATGGCTGCGAGCCATCGAATTGCAATCGAGATGCTCGCCGAGCGTTCGCACTCGCCGTTTGAGCAGGTCGAGAGAATGTATCGGAACGAGCTCACGCTCCTCGAGTCCCACGCGCGGGTTAAACAGTACCTGCCATTGCTCACGAGCCGCAGGGTTCGGGAGCTGTTACGGCAATCACGCAGGAAAGCAGCCAGCGTGATGTGAAGATCGCAACCGCGCTCGCGCCCTCGCCCGCGAATGCCGTGCAGCAACCGACAGACACTGGCGTTTCCAAAGTCTGCCGACGGCTGGCCTACATGTTGTCCGACGTGGCTCAATCCGGGGCGGCGGCACTCACGATCGATTTGAGTCGCTCAGGATCGGACGCATTCTTAACGACGTGCATCGCATGATCGGCGCCGCGATAAATCAGCGCCGGCGTGCCGCGTACTCCGAGCTCGTGCATGAGCTGTTCATTCGCCTTCAGGGCCGCCAGGATTGCAGGCTGCGGTGCTTGGAGCGGCGGGATCCCGCCCCCGAGGTCGTCAGGTAGCCGCGCCCATTCTCTCTCATTCTTATCGAGGGCCGCGGACGGATCGCGGGCCTCGAGAATGGCTGCAGCCTTGCCGGGACTGTCGCTGGCAATGATGCCAACCAGCAGATAGCGCACCTGGAGGCCCGGTGCGTACAGCGGTTGCAGCGACAGCCACAGATCGTGGCAGTAGGGACAGTTGGGGTCCGTGACCACGTAGATCAGGTGCACGGGACGGCGTGCGCCCTGCATGACCCAGGTCGCGTGCTGCAGTCTCGGCCAAAAGCTCGTTTCGGCCGACTGCCCGTCTGGCCCAGCCGAAGCGACAGCCGGCAGAGTTGCCAGACAGAGCACTGAGAAAGCGGCCCTCAGCCACTTCGGGCATAGGGCGCGGAGCGGGCGAACCAGCTATTTGCCCGCGTCTTTGGCTTCTTCCTTCGCCGCGTGCGCCGCGTGATGCGCTTTGGCCTTGTGCATTTTCGCCTTGCTCTTATCGATTGCCTTATGGGGTTGGGACTCCCCGGCTGCCTTGGCGTTGTCGGCCGCCTCCTTTGCGGTTTCGGACGTTGCCTTGCCGGCATCCTTAGCGGCTGATTCGACCTGAGCCACGGCCACACTCGAGAGCAGGGCCGCGAAAATCAGTGCCAGAAATTTCTTCATAAATACTGCCTTCGCCTCACGTGTTTATGTTTGACCGATGTCCAGGGATGCCATTGGTGCAACCGGGCGGATGATGAGCGAATGCTGTCACCGGGGCAAGTTACTCGGGTCTGCGAGCGCTCGTGTTGGTCAGTTCCTAACTCATCCAGGGTGCCAGTTGACACCGCGAGCTTGGCAGTAACAAGCAGGCGCTCGCACAACGAGCGCCGGGCGGTACATACTTCACTCGCCCCTGGCTGAAGCCAGCGGATCACGAACAACAACGAGAGGAGACCGATCATGTCAATCATCGCCTGGATCGTCCTCGGCTTGATCGCCGGGTTTATCGCCAGCAAGATCGTAAACAAAAGCGGCGAAGGTGTAATTCTGGACATCGTTCTGGGGATTGTCGGCGCAATCGTGGGCGGCTGGCTATTCAGCGTGTTCGGAATGCCTGGGGTCAGTGGCGTGAATGTCTACAGTATGTTGGTCGCGGTGATCGGCGCGATCGTATTTCTGGTCGTTTACCACGCGATCGTCGGCAGAAAGGGCGCCTGAATCCGCACCCCGGCCCGGTGTGTGAACGTCGAGGATTCCGCCGCAGGGCGCTTCAGGGCTGGGCCGATCCACTGCGCTGCAGCCCCTGGTCGGCTTCACGCAGCCATTCGTCCCGATCGTCCCCGGCGGGCACCACCAGCGCCGCCTCGCGGGCACGCGCATAGAGCTCTCGGGCGCCGCTAACGTCCGCGGTCTTCGCCAACGCTTCCGCAAGGGCCAGCAGGTTCGGAGGGTAGTTTGGCCGCAGCGCGACGGCGCGCCGCGCAGCCGCCACTGCAGCATCCGGATCGCCGGGCCCCAGCGGCCAGCCGGGCGCCCGGACCAACACCAGCGCCCGCACGCGCGCCGGACCTGCCTCATCGTAGTCGGGGTCTGCGGATTCGGCGCGCGTCAAGGTCGCGAGCATCTCGATAAGCAGCTCGCCCGCGTGCGCCGGATGCACCCGGGCATGCAGTCCGAGCGCCAGGGCGCGTCCGTACAGACAAGCCGCCGACTGCGGCTCGAGCTCGAGGCACGCGTCCGCATTGCGGCCGGCGTCTGCCGCCAGTTCGCCGCGAATCCGCGCGTCACTCTCATGCTCACTTTGCCTTGCGTCGCGCGCGATCGCATCAGTCGCCGCGGCGACTGACACGGGCGCCCGCTGCTGTGGCGGCGGAGCCGGCGGTCGCGTCACGCACGCGGCGAGCGCGAGTAGTGAGGTTACGCACCAGAGCTGTCGGGTCACGGTGGTGCCGGATGGCTCGGCAGCTGCGGCTGCACGAAGCCGCGCAGGTGCAGCGGGGCTAATACCCCGGCGCTACCTGACGACTGCCCCATCTTGAGCAATCCTGCCTTGAGGGCCTGCGCGCGCGCGCTGGACAGGCGTGCGTCGATCAGCGCAAGCAGTGCGACGGGCAGCTCGGCAGACTGCGTCACGACCTTCAGATCGGTGGCGAACGGCAGGCTCGGCAGCGCCGCCGCCTGGGTCTGGTCGAGCAGTACCGCGACCGGCTCGCCGGCGGTAACTCTGCGCAGGGCGCTGAGAACCTGCCCCGTCGACTCGATCCTGACATCCGCCGGCAGCGGCCAGCCCTCGAGCGCGAATTTCCTTACAAAGTTCCTGGCGTAGCCGGCAACGCTCAGCAGCGTGTATCCCTGCATCGACGCCGGTCCGTTGACGCGGCCGGACTTTGCGACCAGCGTCCAGCGCTGCTGCGGCCCGACATCTGCGACATCCGCCTGCACCAGCGGTGTCAGGTGCAGCTCAGCTGCGTGCTCCACGAAGAACGGATACGGCACGAAGGCGAGTGCGGCATCGGCGCTCCTCAGCCGGGCAAGACCGCCCTCCTCCGTCGGGTCGTAGACGGCCGCCAGACTTTCCGCCGGCCAGCCGGAGACCGCCACTGCCGCCTTGGTGAACTGATCGAGTAGCGGCTGCGCATCGCCCGCCCCTCCGGGATATCCAGGGGCACAGAACACCAGAGTTGCCAGCGATGCGGCCAACAGCGCACTCATATGTTTAGGCTATCATTCTGCGGCGCTGCGGGTCTTCCCGCTCGATAAGGAGTGCGCCCTCGCCCATGCGTGTTCCCGCCGCGCCCAAGACTGTCCAGTTCTTCCTCCGGGTGCTGCGCGCACGGCGCTGGATCGCCGGTGCTGCCGTGCTGCTGAGTGCGGCCGGCATCTTCGGCGCCCTGCAAGTGCGCAATGATGCCGCGCTCGAGCGACTGGTCGTCAGCAGCGATCCGGTGGCGCTCGCTACGCGCGAATTCGACCGCATATTCCCCGAGGGCGAGCAGGCCCTCATCATGCTCGAGACCCCGGATCCGTTGAGTCCCGCGGCGCTGCGCGCGGCCGAGCAACTCGAGCATGAGCTTGCGAAGATTCCTCACCTCGAGGCGCATAGCCTGCTCGACGTGTACCGTCACGCTGTCTCGGCAGGGGAGATCACTGCCGCCGCAGGTGCGCGGGTGCGCGCGTTCGCCACCGGGACGTCATTATTTCGGCGAGCGGGACTGCTGGGCGATCACTATCTCGGCATTGCGCTCGAGCTGCGCGTGAAGACCCCGGCCGAACGCGCCCGTGCACTGAACGCGGTCGATGCGCTGGTGGTGCCGCTCGAGGCTCCCGGGGGAGTGTTCACCAAGGTTCGGCGCGTCGGCGCACCGTGGCTCGACGCCTGGCTCGAGCGCCAAACCGGCGCCGCGACCGTGCGCTTCATGCCGCTGTTCGGCCTGTTTCCGATGGCGCTGGTACTCCTTATCTATCGCTCCTGGCGAACGCTGGCCGCCATTTTCCTCACACTGGGTGCCAACGTAGCGGTGGCGATGGGGCTCGCGTACCCTTTCGACTGGACGCACACGCTCATCTCGGCCCTGGTCCCGCTGACCGTGATCGTCACGACGCTGGCGACGCTCGTGTACATTCATTCGCGCTACCTCGAGCGCGATGATTCGCCGACACTGCGGGAGCACCATGCGCGTGCGCTCGCGAACAAGTTCCTGCCGTGCAGCGCTTCGATGTTCGCCACCGCGGTCGGCTTCGGCGCGCTGGCCGTGTCGGATATTCGCCCGGTGCACGACATGGGGCTGTGGACCGCGTGCGGACTCGTCGTGGCGTGGATCGGGTGCTTTACCTTGTTTCCAGCGCTGCAATCGCTGCTGCACATACCAGTGCGCGCCGCAAGTGCCCCGGTCGCCCGCAGGTTTGCGAGCTTCGTCGACGCGCTGATCCCGGCGAGCGAGCGTTACCGCTGGCCGCTGATCGGTGGGGCCCTGGTGTTGATGCTGTGCGGAGCGGCGGCGCTGCTCGGCGTCCCGGGCGTGATCGCGCCACCGGCTCTCGAGACGGACGCGTTGGTCTATGTCAATCCGAGTGAGCGCGTGGCCCAGGACACCCGCTACTTCGAGAATTCGAGCGGCTTCGATACCGTCGAGCTGTGGCTGCAAACTCAACCCGGCCACGCCCTGGACCCGGACTTCCTGCGCGCCCTGGAGCAACTGACCCGAAAGCTCGAGAGCGATCCACGCATCACCGCCGTCGACGGGCCGACCTCCGTGCTGCGCTGGGGGCGCTATGCCGCGAGCGGATCGGATCAGCTGCCGACCTCCGCCGCCGCGTGGCCGACACTCGCTGCCGATCTCGAGCAGATCATGCTGACCCAACCCGGGGCGCGCGCCTATGTCGACATGGCGCAGCTCGCGAACGTGCGCCTCACGATCCGCGGTCGCGCCAAGCTCTTCGGCCCGGTCGGCGCCATGCGCACGTTCGTGGAGCGAACCTGGGCCGCAGCCCAGGCTGCGGAACCTGAGCTGCGCTTCGTGCGCGCCAGAGTGGCCGGCCAGGGAGTGCTGGCCGCGGAGATCTCCCAGCGCCTGTTGCCCACGCTCGTCGAGAGCTTCGCGCTCACCGCCAGCGTCATTTTTCTCGCGTTCCTGGTGCTGTTTCGCAACCCTTCCGCCCGACTGATGACGATGATTCCGTCGCTGTTCGCGATCCTGTGCGCGTTTTTGCTGATGCGAATCACCGGCATTCCGCTCAATATCGCGACCATCCTCATCGGCTCGACGATTCTCGGTGCCACCGAGAACGACCAGATACATTTCTTCTACCATTTTCAGGAAGGCCGCTCGAGCGGCACGACTGGTGGCGCTTTGCGACATGCCCTGACGGTAGCCGGCCGCCCGATCGTGTTCGCGACTCTTATCAATGTCAGCGGCTTTCTCGCGCTCGCCCTTTCCAACCTGCCGCCGATGCGCCAGTTCGGCATCGTCGCCTCCTCAGCCTTCCTGCTGGCGTTGCTTGCCGATTTCACCGCGTTGCCGGCCGCGCTGTGGATCCTGAGACCCTACGATCGGCACGCGGCCGCCTGAGCGTCGGGAAACTTCGACCGATCGAGGCGGGTTTTCGCGCCAGCGCGCGCGCGCATCGCCCCGCTGGGAGGT
>DATHRC010000044.1:0-141156 GCA_035481975.1 Steroidobacteraceae bacterium | reverse complement strand
GGTCTCCTCGTGGAACGCGCGGAAGATCTCCTCCACCGGGCGGCCCATGGCGTCTTCCAGGCGCCAGCCGGTCAGCTCTTCGGCGACCGGGTTGATGTAGTCGATGGTCGAGTTGGCATCGGTGGTGATGACGCCGTCGCCAATCGACTGCAGCGTGATCTGCGCACTCTCCTTCTCGCGAAACAGCGCCTCCTCGTAGAGCTTGCGCTCGGTGATGTCGAGCTCGACGCCCACCAGGCGCAGCAGGCGGCCGTGCTTGTCGACGCGCGCGGTAGCGCGGCTGATGACCCAGCGCCATTCACCGTTGCGGTGGCGCATGCGATGGGTGCTCTCGAAGATCGGCGTCTTGCCGGCGACGTGATCGCGGATCGCCGCCTGCACCCGCGACAGGTCGTCGGGATGCACCAGGCTGCGCCAGTCGGGCGAGCCGCGCATGTCGTCGTCGCCGTAGCCGAGCATCGCCTTCCAGCGCGGCGAGAAGTACACCTCGTTGCTCTCGACGTCGAAGTCCCACATACCGTCGTTGGCGGCGGCCTGAAACAGATTAGTGCGCTCCTCGAGCTTGGCGAGGCGCGCCTCGATGCGGATGCGCTCGAGCCCGGTGGCGAGGCTGGTGCCGATGAGCTTCATCAACAGCTGCAGGTTCACGTCCCAGGCGCCGCGCGGCATGGCCTGCGCCAGGGCGAGGAAGCCGGCGGGTTTGCCCTGCGTGTGCAGCGCGACCATGAGCGCGGAGCCGATGTGCAGCTCGGCGAAGCGCGCCGCCTCGGCGGCCTGCTCCTTGCGCGGCGAGCTGGTATCGCGCAACTCCGAGAGCCGCAGGTGATCGAGGCGCCCCTTCAGCCACGGGAGACTGTCGAGCGTCAGCCCCGCCAGACCTTCCGGCCGGCATTGGGCGAAGGCGCTGCGCGCCAGCTGCACGTCCGCGATGCTCGCGTCTTCGGGGTTCAGCGAAGTGAGGAACGCGCAGTCGCATCCGGTGGCGCCGCGCAGCAGCTCGAGATTGCGCCGCACGCACTCGTCCACGGTGTCGCGCCGCATGTTCTGAAAATCGACCGCGATCTTGGTGCAGACGACGTCGACGCCTACCACGGGTTTGACGGCCCGACCGGTCCAGGCATCGGCGGAAAGAATGTCAGACGCGGTAAAGTCCGCCGGCTTATCCGGCGGTGGAGTCGTCATGTGAACCTCGAACCCTCCCGCTAACCCCAGGAATGCAGCGTAACCAACCGTTCCCCCTTCGGGCGTGACGTAACGTCACGGACTCGAGGTTTCCCTGCTTCGATATTCCAGGTAGTTGCAGGGGATTCTCGCACACTGCTGCAGGAACACAAGCTAACGCACTGTTCAGGCAGCGATTCGTGACTTAACAGAATCCCTCGCGATCCTCAGCGATCGCGCAGCGCGGCGCGCGCGACCCCGTAAAGGCGCTTGAGCTCCTGCTCCATCTGCCGCTGCAGGCCGGCGAGCGCAGCGGCATCGGTGACGCGCGGGACATAGACCGGCGGTCCGATCGCGAGCGCGATGCGCGAGAACGGCATCGGGATCACGAACCGGTCCCACTTGATCAGCCAGGCATGCGAGGCGGCGTAGGACATCGGCAGGATCGGCCGTCCCGACATCTGCGCCAGCAGCAGCGCGCCGGGCTTGAACTTGAACCGCGGGCCGCGCGGACCGTCCGGCGTGATGGCCGGGCAGATATTGTCCTTCACCAGTGCCTGGTAGTAGTCGCGCAGCGCCCGCGCGCCGGTGTGCGTGGAGGAGCCGCGGATCACCGCCGCACCAAAGCGGCGCACCATCATCGCGCCGAGCTCGCCATCCACGGAGGGACTGATGAGCCAGCCGACGACCAGGCCGCGGGCGCGTTGCTCGACCAGGTACTTGCCGCAGTAGAGCTGGTGCTGATGCCAGTAGCACGGCACCAGTGAAGGGGCGCGCGCGAGCGCCGCATCCAGATGCTCGCTGCCCTCCACGCGCACCACGCGACACAGCGCCCACCAGGCGCGGATGATGCCGAGAGCCAGCGGCACGGTGAGCGCATACAGCAGCCGACGCGCCGGCGTCATGCGGCGGCTGGAGCGCGTGATGGTGCGGTACAGGGTGTTGCGCAGTCTGCCGTCGTCGTCGTCCGCGCTCATGGCGCAAACAACTCCGCCAGTGCAACGGCATGCGCCTCGAGCGCGTGCACCGGCAGGCTGGCCACCACGGCGGCGGCGGCGCCGGGGAAGAGCTCCAGCCACCGCACCTGCCAGTGCTGTCCGCGCCATAGTGCACCGTCCGCGCGCAACTGCGGCTCGGCGGCGGCGCGCACGCCGCGCAGTCCCTCGCCGGTCGCCTTGAGCGCCGCCTCGTGCAGCACCCACCGCGCCACGCGCGGCTGCGTACCCACCTCGACGTCGAAGCCGACCTGGCCGCGGGCCACCGCAACGCAGCCGACGTAGTTGCCGGCGTGCGAAATGCTGAAATCGGGTGCAGCGTCGGCAGCGTGCGCCGCGAGCCGTGGCTTGCGGTGCGCGCCGAACTGCAGCTCGCCGGCGCTCACGCGGCGTCCGAGCACCTGCCCGAGCGCGCGCAGGGCGAGCGCGATGCCCGCGAGGCTCGCGCGATCGGCGTCGCGCGAGGTGCGCAGCGCCAGGCGGCGCTGGTATGGCAGCCGCGCAGCGAACGCGCGCCCGGCGG
This sequence comes from Steroidobacteraceae bacterium, assembly GCA_035481975.1. Taxonomy (GTDB): domain Bacteria; phylum Pseudomonadota; class Gammaproteobacteria; order Steroidobacterales; family Steroidobacteraceae; genus 13-2-20CM-66-19. The sequence continues at coordinate 138,477 of DATHRC010000044.1, read as the reverse complement.
CTTCCGGCCACTCACCGCACAGGTCGCTGTGATATAAGATTAAGGTTTCCCTTTCAACAGCTTGCATGACTGCCGCCGCACCCGCGAACCGCGCGCCTCCCGAGGCCGAGCTGCAATTCGATGTCGGCTCCACGGACGATTCCCTGGAGCGCATGATTGCCTTATTCGCCCGCCACGGGGACACCTACCGGGTGTTCGTGCCCGCAAGGCGATCTTATACCTATGTCATCCATCACCCGGACGACGTGAAGCGGGTGCTGGTCTCCAATCACCGCAACTACACCAAGGGCGTCGGTCTGGATCGGGTCCGCATCCTGCTCGGCAAGGGCATCATGACCAGCGAAGGCGAGCTGTGGAAGCGCCAGCGCTACATGATGCAGCCGGCGTTCCACCGCCGTGTCATCACCCAGTTCGCGGGCGTCATCGCGGCGGCGAACGAGCGGCTCATCGGCCGCTGGGACACGCTCGCGCGCCGCGGCGAAGCGGTGAACCTCACCGACGAGATGAGCGAGCTCACTCTCGACATCGTGCTGCGCGCGATCTTCGGGCGCGATCTCGATCGGCTCACGCAGCAGCTCGGCGGCAATCCGTTCGCGGTGGTGACGCGCGAGCAGTCGCGCGACCTGCAGTTCGCCTACAAGTTCCGCTCGCTCACCAAGCTCGTGGCCCAGCTCATCGCCCGCCGCCGCACCGAGCCCGAGGAGCAGCTGGACTTCGTGGCCATGCTCATGCAGGCACGCGATAAGGACAGCGGCGCGCCGATGGGCGAGCGCGAGCTGATCGACGAGATCATGACGCTCATCGTCGCCGGTCACGAAACCACTGCCAGCGGGCTCAACTGGACGTGGTACCTGCTGTCGCAGCACCCTGAGGCCGAGGCGCGGCTGCACGCGGAGATCGACGCCGCCGACGACCGCAGCGCCCCGGGGCTGGCGCAGATGGAGACTCTCGCCTACACCCAGCAGGTGGTGAACGAGGCATTGCGGCTGTATCCGCCGGGGTGGGTGCTGTCACGTCGCACCGTGGACGCCGACGTGCTCGGCGGCTACCCGGTCCCGCCCGGCACCAACGTGCTGCTGCCGCTCTACCTGCTGCACCGCCACCCGCGGTTCTGGAAGGACCCGGAAGCCTTCCGGCCGGAGCGCTTTGCGCCGGAGCACGAGGCCGAGCGGGCGCGCTTCGCCTACATGCCGTTCGCCGCCGGCCCGCGTCACTGCATCGGCGAGACTTTCGCGCTCTACGAGATGCTCATGCACCTGTTCAAGGTCGCGCGGCGCTACCGCCTGAGCTACCTGCCGGACAAGCCGCTCGAGCTCGACGCGCAGATCAATCTGCGCACGCGCCATCCGCTGCACATGCGGCTGGAAGCCCGCTGATGGCCAAAGTCACGACGCTCGCGGAGATCATCGAGAACAACCACAGGATCGCGCGCCGCCTCACCTATCTGGAAGGCGAGCACGAGGCGCGCGATGTCTCCTTTGAGGAGCTCTACCAGCGCGCGCTCGGCATCCTCTGGCACCTGCAGCGCATCGGCGCGCGCCGCGGCGACAAGCTGATCCTGTTCCTCAACAACAACGAGCAGTTCATCGACGCCTTCTGGGCAGCGGTCCTCGGCGGCATCGTGCCGGTGCCGGTGGCGCTCGGCATCAGCGACGAGCACCGCCACAAGCTGCTGCGCATCGCGCGCCGCCTCGGCCAGCCCTTCATTTACACCGAGCGCCGCTCGCTCGAGCGCATCGGCGCCTTCGCCGCGCAGGTGGACGAGAGCCGCACCTTCGAGAACCTGCGCCGCCGGGCGTTCCTGGTCGATGATCTCGATGACATTTCGCGGGCCGGCAGCGTGCAGCGGGTGAGCGCCGCCGATACTGCCTTCATCCAGTTCTCCTCCGGCTCCACCAGCGAACCGAAGGGGGTGGTGCTGACCCACGGCAACATCCTCGCCAACGTCTACGGTTCCACCGAGGCGGCGGGCTTCAGTGAGGCCGACGTGAGCCTGTCGTGGATGCCGCTGACTCACGATATGGGCCTGATCGGCTTCCACCTCGTCATGTTCTTCAACCGCGTGCACGCGCACCTGATGCCCACGGAGCTGTTCGTGCGCCGCCCGCTGTTGTGGCTGACGCTGGCGGCCCGGGTGCGGGCCAGCATCCTGTGCTCGCCGAATTTCGGCTACAAGCACTATCTCAAGGTGCTCGGCGAACGTGCGGTCGACGCGCTCGATCTGTCCGCAGTGCGGCTGATCTTCAACGGCGCGGAGCCGATCTCGGTGGAGCTGTGCGAGGAGTTCCTGACGCGGCTGGCGCCGGCGCGGCTCAGACGCACCGCGATGTACCCGGTGTACGGCCTGGCGGAAGCGACCCTGGCGGTGAGCTTCCCGGCCGTGGATGCGCCGCTGCGCACCCTCAGGCTCAATCGCCATCGCCTGAGTGTCGGCAGCCCGGTGGAGGCGGTGAGCGCGTCCGACCGCGACGGCGTGCAGCTGGTCTGCGAAGGGCGCGCGATCCCCTACTGCCGCGTACGCATCGCCGACGCTGAGGACCGCGAGCTGCCCGCCGACCGCATCGGCAACATCCACATCAGCGGCGACAACGTCACGCGCGGCTACTTCGAGGACCCCGCGGCGAACACCGCCGCCTTCAGCGCCGACGGTTGGCTGCGCACCGGGGATCTCGGCCTGATGCATGCGGGCGAGCTGTACGTCTCCGGGCGCGCCAAGGAGATCATTTTCGTCAACGGGCAGAATTACTACCCGCACGACCTCGAGGCGATCGCGCAGCGCGCCCCGGGCCTGGAGCTCGGCAAGGTGGTGGCCGCGGGCGTACGCCCGCGCGGCGCGGAGGTCGAGCAGCTGGTGGTATTCGTGCTGCACCGGGGCGGCGCGGCGGAGTTTCTGCCCGTGGCCGTGCAGGTGGCACGACTCATCAACGAGCAGACCGGACTGGAGGTCGCCGAGGTCGTGCCGGTAAAGCGCATCCCCAAGACCACCAGCGGCAAGATCCAGCGCCACGTGCTCGAGGACGCTTACCTGGACGGCGAATTCCACAGCGAGCTCGCCGAGCTCGCCGCGCTGCGCGCGGCGCAGCACGGCCCCGCAAGCCGCTCGCGCACCGAGATCGAGGACAAGCTCAAGACGATCTGCGATGCGGCGCTCGAGGGTAAGCGCATCGACATCCACGACAACCTGTTCGAAGTGGGAGCCAGCTCGCTGAAGCTGATCGAGATCCACGAGCAGATCGACCGCGAATATCCGGGCAAAGTGGAGCTCACCGAGCTGTTCGATTTCCCCACCATCGCCGAGCTCGCGCGCCACCTGGAGAGCAAGCTGGCGTAGCGGCGCGCGGACCTTGGGCTCTCAGGCGGGACGGCGCGCCAGCGACAGCCAGATGCCCGCCGCGATCAATGTCAGTCCCGAGGCGCGGCCGAGGGCGCGCGCGCGGCGCGCCGTGAGGAACCACGCGCGCCCAAGCCCTGCGGCAATCGCCCAGCAGGAGTCGCTCACCGCGGCGAGCAGCACCGCGACGGCGCACATCACCGCCAGCTGCCGCCCGGCGGGCAGTGCCGGATCCACGAACTGCGGCAGAAACGCCGTGAAGAAGGCGATGGTCTTGGGATTGGAGAGCGCGACGGCAAAGCCGCGCCAGAAGTGCACGCGCGCGCCCGGAGCGACGGTTTGCCTCTGTCCGGCGCTGCGCCAGGCGCGCACCCCGAGCCATAGCAGGTAAGCCGCGCCGATCCAGCGCAGCCCCTCGAAGAGATAGAGGGCATGCGCCAGCACCCAGCTCAGTCCCGCTGCGATCGCCGCGACCAGCACGGCATTGCCCGAGGAAGTGCCCGCGACCGTGACCAACCCGGCGCGCACCCCGTGGGTGGCGCCGGTCGAGATCACCAGCGTCACGATCGGCCCCGGCACCAGTACCAGCACCAGGGTGACCGCGAGGAATCCCGCAAACAGCTGCCAGTTCACCCCATCCTCCTCTTCCAGGCGCCGCCCGCTATCCTGAGCACGCCACGCCCTTCAGCCACACACCGCAAGCGCCGGCCTGCAATCGTGAATGCGCGGCCTTTTGTCCCTATAATGCAGCGATCATGGAGCTCAACGCCCCCGCGGGTGCCGCTGGCGCCCCCATCGGCTGCGAGCGCCGGCTGGCGGAGTGTGGCATCCGCCCCACGGCGCAGAGGGTGCGCATCGCGACCCTGCTGCTGTCGGCGCCTCAGCATCTTTCCGCCGAGCAGATCCTGGCGCAGTTGCGGGCCGCCGGCGCACGCGTCTCGAAGGCGACCGTCTACAACACGCTCAACCTGTTTGCCTCGCGCGGCCTGATCCGGCAGCTGTCCGTGGACGGCTCCCGCGCCTGGTTCGATTCGAACGTCGATGCGCACTATCACTTCCACGACCTTTCGAGCGGCGCCCTGATCGACGTGCCCATTCCCGCCGTGGAATTCAGTCGCCTGCCGCCGCCCCCGCCCGGCACCGAAGTCGACGGCATCGATCTGGTGATTCGGCTCCGCAAAAAAATGTAAAATGTGCGGCTTCGCGTGGTGGGCGCCGGGATAGCTCAGTTGGTAGAGCAGCGCATTCGTAATGCGCGGGTCGTAGGTTCGAATCCTATTCCCGGCAAATCCCCCCGCTGCGCCCGCGGGCGGCGCAGCGATCGCCGACGGAGCCGCAGTCAGTAATTCGCAGCCGCGCGCAGCTGCCGACGCCGCCCCAGTCCCACGGCGGCAAGGCCGAGACTCATCAGGCCGAACACGGCGGGTTCGGGCACTGCCGTGCCACCGCCGCCAGTCGTCGCACAGCCAGCCGTGTTGACGCATTGAACGGCGACGTTGTCGAGTCCGATGTAGTTGAAGCCTGCCTCACCGAGCAACGAGATCGTCGTACTCGTCCCCGCGGCCGTGAACGGCAGGTTCTCAAGCGTCCAGGTGGAGCTGCTGGTGGCTGAGCCGTTGGTAAAGAGCTCACTCGTGCCACCCGCCGCGGCGGTGATGGAGACCGGCGGACCGCCCCAAACGGCCGTGTAGCTGCCGAGATAAAAACTCAGGTCGTACTGCTTGCCAGGGGTGGTCGCGATCGTCTGCGTCACACCCCCGAACGGGGCGCCGGCGTGGTACCCGGTGAGGTCGAGGAAGTAGCTTCCATCCTGGGCGGAGAGGCTGAAAGGATTGGTAGCCCCGATCCACGAGACAAAGTTGCCCGTGGTCGTCCACCCGGTCATGACCGTCGAGCCGGCGGTGAACGTCTCGGTGTCTTGTCCCTGGTTGGTGAAGGTGCCGAGCTCGAAGCTGCCGTTGGTCAGTAAGTTGGTGCTGGCGTGCGCAGAGGCGACAGCGCCAACCCACATCAGCGCCACACAAGCACGCACTGCCGTCCGTGTCCTGTTCATCTTGGTGTGCTCCTGACTTGGCCGCGCGAAGCTGCGCGGCGACCGATCTCTAATTTACAGCAACAAGTGTGCCCTGCGCGCGCCTCCGGAACGATCGCGGGCGCCCTGCAGATGGGCTGCGTCAATGTAAAGGAACCCGACACTCACCCGCGCAGCTTGCGATATCGATCCTCGTGGTGTCGGGGTAAAGTGCTCGGCCCGTCGCCCGGCCGCGTCCCCCTGGCGCTTCCGTCGCTGGCGGGGCCGCGGCGGGCCTTAAACTGCGCGCCACTCGCCGGGTCGAAAGGCCCGGGGAGCCCGCGGCGGCGGCCCGGATCGAAGGAACTTAGCGTGGCTACGAAACCGGAACACATCATGACCACTCCTGAAGCCCAGGACGAGCCGCTGGCCTGGATCGGGCGTGAGCGCTCCTTCGAGCGCGTTCCGGAGTGGACCGTCGAAAAGCACCCCGAGGTGGCGCCGGCACAGGCGGTGGCAGGCCGCTGGAAGTGGACGACCGTGGGCGCGGTTATTGCCGCGCTCCTCATTGCGTTTGCGGCCTGGAAGCTCCTGAGCGGCGGAGCTGCGAAACCCGCCAGTACGCTCGCCGACCGGGGCGGCGTGCCCCTGGTGAGCGTGCTCGTGCCCCGCCGTCAGGCCGTCACCTCGAATGTGACCTTCACCGGAGCGATTGCCGCACGCTACGACATGCCGATCGCGAACGACGGCGACACCGGTCGCATCGTCGCGGTTTATGCGGAAGCCGGCGACCACGTCAAACGCGGCCAGCTGCTCGCCAAGATCGATGACGCGGTCACCGTGCAGCAGGTCAACCGTCTCGAGGCCTCGCTCGAGCAGGCCCGCGCCCAGGCGGCGCTTTCGGCGGCCGAGTACCGCCGTGCCCAGGGGGTGGAAGCCGCCGGCGCGCTGTCCGCGGAAGACATCGAAAAGCGTCGCGCGACGGCGCTCACCGATGCCGCCAACGTCAAGGTGGTCGCCGCGCAGCTCGCCGAAGCGCAGGCGCGCCTCGCGCGCAGTCGCATTACCGCGCCCGTCGAAGGCACGGTGCTCACCCGCCACGCCGAGGTCGGGCAGATCGCCAACCCGGGCGGCGACGCCCTGTTCCGCGTGGCCAGCGGCGGGGAAGTCGAGATGCGCGGGCAGATCGCCGAGCAGGATCTTGCGCAGGTCAAGACCGGCGAGGCCGCCACGGTGTACCTGACGGGCATCGATCGGCCCTTTAGCGGTGAGGTGCGGCTGCTCGGCGCCATCATCGATCCGACCAGCCGACTCGGGGATATCCGTATCCAGCTCAAGCCCGACCCGGCGCTGCGACCGGGTGCGTTCGCGCGCGCCGTGGTTGCGGTCGACAAGGCGCAACGGCCGGTGCTGCCGCAGACGGCGGTAATGGCCGATGCCAGCGGCAGCTACGTATTCATCATCGACTCCGCCGGCAGGGTCGAGCGTCGCGCGGTGCGCGTCTCCGGCACGACCGACACCGGTGTGATCATCGCTGCGGGCCTTGCGGGCGATGAGCGCGTGGTCGCCACCGCGGGCGGCTTCCTGCGCGAGGGTGAGACCGTCAAGGTCGCTGCCGAGCCCGCCGGCGCCAGCTGAGAGTGCCGTCATGAAGAATATTTCTGCGTGGGCGATCCGCCACCCGGTCACCCCGGTGGTGCTGTTCGTCGTGCTGCTGTTCATGGGACTGGTCGCGTTCCTGCGGCTGCCGGTAACACTCAACCCCGATGTCACCTTCCCGGTGGTGCTGGTGCAGGTCTTCCAGCCCGGCGCTTCGCCGCAGGAGATCGAGACCCAGATCATGCAGAAGGTCGAGGGTGCGGTGGCCGGTGTAGGCAACATCGACAACATCACCTCGCTCGCGATCGAGGGTCAGTCGCGCGTCTTCGTGCAATTCAACATCGGCACGCCCATCGACCGCGCGGTGGCCGACGTACGCGATGCGGTCGCCAAGGTGCGGGTCGATCTGCCCCAGGGGATCCAGGAACCGACCGTCACGCGGGTCGATATCGACGGCAATGAGATCGTCGCCTACGCGGTGAGCTCGAGCGCGCTGTCCAACGAGGATCTGTCCTGGTTCGTGGACAACACCATCAGCAAGCGCCTGCTTGCCGTGCTGGGGGTGTCCCAGGTCACACGCGGCGGTGGCGTCAGCCGTGAGATCCGCGTCGAGCTCGACCCGGCGCGCATGCAGGCCCTCGGCGTCACCGCAGCTCAGGTCAACCTGCAACTGCGTACCCTCAACCTCGATTCCCCCGGCGGGCGCGCGCAGCTCGGCGGCGGCGAGCAGGCGATCCGCGTGCTCGGGGAAGCGCATACCGCCAGGGCCCTCGGCGACACTCAGATCATGCTGCCGGGCGGTCGGTTTGCACGGCTATCGGACCTGGCGGACGTCAAGGATAGCGTGGGTGAGATCCGCGCCCTGGCGCGCCTCAACGGCCGGCCGGCGACGATCTTCAGCGTCTTCAAGGCCAAGGGCACCTCCGACGTCAACGTACTGAAGGCGGTGGAGGAGGAACTCGCCAAGATCAAGAAGCAAAATCCACGCGTCACGATCTCGCAGGTCTACACCTCGGTCGACTACACCAAGGCGACCTACCACTCCGCCATGAGTGCGTTGCTGGAAGGCTCGGTCCTCGCGGTGCTGGTGGTGTTCCTGTTCCTGCGCAACCTGCGCGCCACGCTGATCTCGGCACTCGCCATACCGCTGTCGGCGATCCCGGCATTCGCCTTCATGCAATGGATGGACTTCACGCTCAACTCGATCAGCCTGCTGGCGCTGTCGCTGGTCGCCGGTGTGCTGGTGGACGATGCGATCGTCGAGATCGAGAACATCGTGCGTCACATGCGCATGGGCAAGAGCGGCTTCCAGGCCGCGCTCGATGCCGCCGATGAGATCGGTCTCGCCGTGGTGGCCTGCTCCGCCACCATCATTGCCGTGTTCCTGCCGGTAAGCTTCATGGGCGGCATCACCGGGCAGTACTTCAAGCAATTCGGCCTCACGGTCGCCGCGGCGGTGTTCTTTTCGCTGCTGGTGGCGCGCCTCATCACGCCGGTGCTGGCCGCTTACACGCTCAAGTCCGACATGATCGCCTCACATACCGACGGACCGGTCATGGCGTGGTATCAGCGCGTGCTGCGCTGGAGCACGCGCCACCGCTGGAAGACCCTGGCGGCAGGCGCGGCTTTCTTCGCGCTGTCCATCGTGGGGCTCCTGATGGTTCCCACGGAGTTCATCCCCGCATCCGACGACAGCTGGACGCAGTTGAACGTCGAACTGCCGGCCGGCGCGCGCCTCGAAGACACCGCGGCGGTGTCCGCGGCCGCCTATCGCATCATCGCGCGCCAGCCCGAGGTCGAATCGGTGGTTGAAGTCGTCGGCGGGGATGAATTCGGCGAGGTGCGCACTGCGAACCTGGACATCACGCTGGTAAAGCCGAACCACCGCAAGGTGACGCAGCGGCAATGGGAAGATCGGGTGATCAAGGACCTCGCCGTGATCCCCGACGCCCGCATTCACTTCAACCGCAACGGCAACGGGCGCGACGTCAACCTCTACATCACGGGCGACAATCCGCAGCTGGTCGAGACCAGCGCGCGCCGGCTGGTGGAGGAGATGCGCCAGCTGCCGATGCTGCGCGACGCCGGCATCGACGGTGACATGCCGCGCCCGGAGATCCTCATCCGCCCGCACCTGGATCTGGCGTCACAGCTCGGCGTCACGGTCGCCTCCCTGAGCGAGACGATCCGCATTGCGACCATGGGTGAGCTCGATCAGAACAGCGCCAAGTTCTCGCTCGCGGACCGCCAGGTGCCGATCCGCGTGAGCCTCGCCGAGAGCACCCGCCGCGACCTGTCGACGCTCGAGAACCTGCCGGTGCCCACCGCCGGCGGCGGCGCGGTGCCGCTCAAGGCGGTCGCCGACATCAGCTTTGGCCAGGGCCCCACCCGCGTCCGCCGCTACAACCAGGCGCGGCGCCTGTCGATCGTGGCAGACCTCAACGGCGTCAAATTCGGCCCCGCCATGGAGAAGATCAAGGCGCTGCCCGCACTCAAGAACCTCCCGCCGGGCGTACACCAGGTCGACGTCGGCGATGCCAAGTACATGGCCGAGCTGGTCACGAACTTCCTGATCGCCATGGTCACCGGCATCCTCATGGTGTTCGCGGTGCTGGTATTGCTGTTTGCGCGCGTGCTGCAGCCGATCACCATTCTCGGCTCGCTGCTGCTGTCGTTTGGCGGCGCGGTGGCCGCGCTCATGCTCACCGGCAACGCCCTGTCGCTCGGCGCCATGATCGGCTTTCTCATGCTCATGGGCATCGTCGCCAAGAACGCGATCCTGCTGGTGGATTTCGCCATCGAGGAAATGCGCGCCGGCAAGGATCGCCTCACGGCCATCCTCGAGGCCGGCCACAAGCGCGCCCGCCCGATCGTCATGACGACCGTCGCCATGATCGCCGGCATGCTGCCGGTGGCCATCGGCCTCGGCGGTGACACCTCGTTCCGCCAGCCGATGGCGGTCGCGGTGATCGGCGGACTGATCACCTCGACCGCGCTGACGCTGGTGATCGTGCCGGCCGCATTCACGCTGGTCGACGACATCGAGCGCTGGCTGGCGCCGAAGTTCGGCCGGGTGCTGACCGCCCAGCCGCCACCGGCAGGAGGGCCGCCACACCCGCATCCGGTAAACTGACGGGGAATGCCCCGCGACCTCCCGCCGCCGCTCCGCCACAATTCCGCCGCGGCACCTTCCGCGGACGCCCCAGCGGCGCGGTTCGGCTGGTGGGTACGGCTGCTGACACGCATCCCGCTGCCGCTGCTCTATGGTGTGGCCGCGGTCCTCGGCTGGCTGACGTTTCACCTCTACCCCTACCGCGTGCACGTGGTGCGCGAGAACCTCGGCAAGGCCTTTCCACAGCTCGACGAGAGGCAGCTGCGCTCGGTCATCCGCCGCTACTACGCGGGCTTTGCGCAGATGCTGGCGGAGGTCATCAAGTCGGTGTCGATCGCGCCGGCGGAGCTGCGCCGGCGCGTGCGCATGGTGAACGTCGAGGCGGTGCGCGCGCTGCTGGGGCGCGGCCAGTCGGTGCTGCTGGTGGCGGCACACCAGTGCAACTGGGAATGGCTGCTGCTCGCCCTGTCACTCGAGCTCGGCTACCCGCTCGATGCCGCCTACAAGCCGCTTGTCGACCACTGGGCGGAGCGCGCCATGAAGAAAGTGCGCACGCGCTTCGGCAGCCGCCTGGTGCCGGCTCAGGAGCTGCTGGCGGACATCATCCGCCACCGCGACGTGGTACGCGCGGTAGCGATGGTAGCCGACCAGGAGCCGACGATGAGCGAGCACAAGTACTGGACGCGCTTTCTGAACCGCGACACCGCCTTCTACATGGGACCGGAGGAAATCGCGCGCGTCACGCGCTTCCCGGTGTTCTTCCTGTCGCTGCGGCGCATCGCCCGCGGCTACTACGAGGTCGAGTTTCAGCTGCTCGCCGCCGGCGGCGAGACGCGCCCCTCCGGGGCGCTCACCGAGGCCTACGCGCGGCTGGTGGAGGCGCAGATCCACGCCGCACCTCCCGACTGGCCGTGGTCGCACAAGCGCTGGAAGCTGAAGAAGTCGCTCTACCAGAATCGCGGCGGCGCCGCGGCCTAAAGGCCGCTTCGGTCCGCGCCGGGAGGCGCGTACCGGCGCTTCATTGGCCCGCTGCGCTGATGCGTGCGTGCAGCGCGCCCTTCACCTCGACCGGCGTGGCGATGCTCACGTGCCAGTTGCCGGCCTCGAAGTGCGCGACGTCAGCGGCGCTGATGGGAGCAAGCTCTGTCGACCAGTGCCCCATCTCGACAGGGTCCTTGCCCAGCACCGCGAGTTTGCGCCCGATGACCGCGCTGTCCACCTCGGCCGCATCCGCGTCGTCCACGCCCGTGGAGTTGACGTGAATGCTGAGCGTGTGCGCGCTCCTGTCCACCGTCGTGGCGACCACGCCGCCGGCCGCAGTGCCGAGCGAGCGCGCCCGCGGGTCGGGAGCCATGGTCGAGAACGTGACGGCGACGTTGTCGGGGGTGATCTGCCCGCGGATCTCCCCGCGCGGATTGGCCGCAGACGTTGCGATCACGTAGAGCTTGCCCTGCGAGAGCGCGGTCAGCTGCTCGGCGGTGAGCAAGGCATTGGCGGGAGCCTGCCACTCAGCGGGGTTGCCGGCAGCGGGCGTGAGCCTGATGAGGACGGCTCCGGTTGCGCCGGCGAAGGCTTCGTTGATGGTCACCGCCGTGGCGCTGAGGCCCTCAAGCTTCACCGTGCCGCGCGTCGCGCCGGTATCCAGCTTCACCGTCAGGTCGGCCCTGCCGGCGGCGTGGGACATCGGCGCGGGGAAGATCTGCGCCGGTGTCATGGCGATGGCGGCGGCCGTCATGCCGGTCGTGTTGATCATGATGGCCGGCGTTATCGCGGTGCCGCCCACGCTGTCGGTCACCTTGGCGGTGAGCGAGTGGCTGCCTGCGGTTACCGCCGTGCTGTTCCACATGAACGTGTAGGGTGAGCTGGTCACTGTTCCCACCATCGTGCCGTCGATCAGGAATTCGACGCTCATGACCGTAAGGCCGTAGGTCGACGAGGCACTTGCCGTCGCGGTCAGCGCAACCGTACCGCTCACGGTCGCTCCCGCTGCCGGGGCGCTCAGGGTGATGGTCGGCGCAGGGCAGGCAGCCGCGTAGCCGCTGCCGCAGGTTATGGTGCCGCCGCCACCACCCCCGCCGCCGCCGTAGCCTCCGCCGCAGGCAGTGAGGATCGCGAGCGCCGCAAGGGCGGGCGTGAAAGCCAGAGTGCGTTTCATGGTGAGACCCCCGGTATCCCCGTGTGCCGTGGGTGTCGGCGGACCGCGCCGCGGTTTCCGGTGCGGCTCGAAAATGTTCCCCCGGGAACGGACAAAAGAGCCGGCCCGCACATCCCTGTGCGGGCCGACCGGGGGAAGGCCGTGCTCTGCGGCCGGGATCAGTTGTTGAGCGCGCCGGCGTTGATCCAGGCCTCCAGCTGGTTGATCTGCGTCTGGCTCAGGTACGGACCGCCGAAGGGCATGCGCGCACCGGTGATCGTGGGGGCGCCCTCGAGCTTCTGCACCACATAGCTGTTGGCCGGATCGTGGGGCTTCACGCGCAGCAGGGTCGGCTGCTCAACGCTCGGCACGTTGACGATCGAGGCGTAGATATGCCCGGGCGTCAGGTTCATCGACGCGGGCAGCGAGGCACCCCCGCCGGTGTGACAGGCGCCGCACACCTGGAACACGGTGGTGGTGAGCTGCGTCAGCGTCGGCGCAGCGGGCGGCGGCGCCGGCGGCGTGGCGCTGGCGTCGATCTGCCCGCGGACCTCGCCCGCCGGATCAGCGGTGGTCAGCACGTTCACGTACCACATGTTGGCCTTGAAGTTGCTGACGTCCGTGGCAGTGATCTTGGCAAGCTCCGCCGACCAGTGAGCCGGGTTGGCGTTGTCCTGGGTGAACGCGACCAGCTTCGGTCCCGTGGCCCCGGACGCCGCCGTGTACAGCCCGGCGCCGGTCGCATCGGTAATGCCGGTGTCGTGCAGGTGCACGGTCACGGTGTCGGCGTTGGCATCGACCGTGACGGCCGCGGCGCCCGCGGCAGTGGTCGTCACCGCTGGCACTTCCTGCGAGCCGGCCAGACTGGCGAACACCACCGTCACGTTGGCCGGGGTGATCTGCCCGCGGATCTCACCGCCGGCATTCGCCGCCGACGTGACCAGCACGTACAGCTTGCCCTGCAGCAGTGCGGTGATCTGATCCGCCGTGAGCGTTGCGCCTGCGGGCACGTCCCACTCGCCGGCGGTTCCGGCGTTGGCGGTGAGCGTGACGAGACTCGCGCCGGTGTTGCCGGCGAAGGCCTCATTGATGGTGACGCCGGTGGCGGTGACGCCGCTGACCGTGACCTTGCCACTCGCGGCACCGTTGGCCAGCTTCACCGTGAGACTGGCGGTAGCGGTGGCGGTGGAGGTCGGCGCGGGAAAGATCTGCTTCGGAGACAGCGTCACACTGAAAGCGGGGTTGTTGTCCACCGTGACGGTGAGCGGCTGTGTGGTGGTCGTCTGGTTCATGCTGTCGGTCACCGAGGCGGTGACCATGTGCTGCCCATCACTCACTGTAGTGGTGTCCCAGCTCACCGAGTAGGGTGCGGCGCTCGCCGTTCCCACGCTCGTCCCGTCGACCAGGAATTCGACTCGCGAGACCGTCAGGCCGACGGCGGCGGAGGCGCTGGCCGAAAGCGTGACGGTGCGGTTCACCGTGGTGCCGGGAGAAGCGAGAGTAATGGTCGGCGCCGGACAGGTGCCGCCGTATTGTGTGCCGCAAGCCGAGGTGGTCCCGCCACCGCTGCTGCCGCCGTAGCCGCCGCCGCACGCGGCAAGGATGCCGGCCAGCGTTCCCACGGCCAACAGCAACACTGTCGGCATGATTTGTCTGATACGCAGCGCGATTTGCATGTGTGTGATTCCCGTGAATGAGCGAGTTCCTGCGCCCGTAGGTGTCGCGCCGCTGCGCCGCGGTTCGAGCCGCAACGTGACAAGTGAATACGCGGGAACGGAAACCAACACGCAGGCAGCAGGGTACTCACGGCACCGTATTAACGCCGGAGTACCTCATGTCGCAACGGTCGCGCCGCGAACCCGGCGCCGCGTTGGCCGCGGTGTCGCTCGCCGCACTGCTGGCGGGCTGCGCCGGCGATGGCGTCGGACTCGACGCCAATGGTGCGCCGGTCGGCGCCGGCAACGCGGCGCCGCCGCCGCCGGCGCTCAGCGCGGATTTTCAGTCGATCCAGGACAACGTGTTCACGCCGATCTGCGTGCGTTGCCACAGCGGGCCGGCGGCGCCGGAAGGGCTGCAGCTCGATGCCGCGCATAGTTACGCGCTGCTGGTCGGCGTTCCCAGCGCGGAAGTTTCCGGCGTGCTGCGCGTCGATCCCGGCGCGCCCGACAAGAGCTACCTGGTACTGAAACTCGAAGGCGCGCCCGGCATCGTCGGTGCGCAGATGCCCTTCGGCGAAACCCCGCTGCCGCAGGCGACCATCGACGTCATTCGTCAGTGGGTCAGTGACGGCGCCCAGGCGCCCGCGGCCGCAGCCAGCAGCAGGGAATTCCTGGTCACCGCGGTGTCGCCGCCCGAGCAGTCGGTGATGAGCGCGCGCGCGGTGCGCATCGTGGTGGCGTTCAACCGCGAAGTCGATGCCTCGCTCATCAACTACACCACGCTGCGTCTCGACCGCCTCACCGCCGCCGGCGCGCAGCCGGCCGGCGATTCGCTCGGACTGCAGCTCGCCAAGGGCAATCCGCGCGCGGTGCTCATCACGCCCGGCGGCACGCTCACCGCCGGCAGGTATCGCCTGACACTGCGCGGCACCGGCGGCGCCGCGCTCGCCGATCAGGACGCGCACACGCTCGGACGCGACTACTCCTTCGAATTCAGCGTGGACGGTGACCGATGATGCGTTTCATCTGCCTGGCACTGCTCGGCCTGCTCCCGGCGTACGCGCCGCACGCATTCGCCGAGCCCTACCTCGCGATTGCCAATGGCTTCAAATGCACCCAGTGCCACGTCAATCCCACCGGCGGCGGGCTGCGCACCGCCTACGGCGATGTGTTCGCGCAGACGCTGATGCCCGCGCAGCATCTCGACACCGGCACCGATACCTGGGCCGGGGTGCTCAATCGCTTCGTGTCGCTCGGCGGTGACCTGCGCTTCGATGCCTCGAGCACCCAGGCGCCCAATACGCAGACGCTGAACCAGTTCCAGATGCAGCAGACGCGCGTCTACCTCGAGGCGAACGTCATCCCCGAGCGGCTGCTGGTGTACGTCGATGAGCAGGTCGCGCCGGGTGGCGCCCTGAACCGCGAGGCGTGGGGCATGTTCTGGTCCGCCGATCACAGCTGGTACGTGAAAGCGGGCCAGATGTACCTGCCGTTCGGCTTGCGGCTGCAGGACCAGACGGCCCTCATCCAGCAGGCGAGCGGCATCAACATGACGACGCCCGACCAGGGCGTGGAGCTCGGCTGGCTGAAGGGACACTGGGACATGCAGCTCGCGGTGAGCAACGGCACCGCCGGCGGCGCGGCGAGCGGCAACGGCAAGCAGTCGAGCGCCCAGCTCATCTGGGTGGAGACGGCCTGGCGGCTCGGAGCCGCCGCCAACTACAACGATGCCGGCTCTGCGGGCAGCCGCAGCGCCTACGCGCTGTTTGCCGGGCTGCGTACCGGACCCGTCGCCTGGCTCGCCCAGGCCGAGCTCATCGATGACCGTGCGACCGCCGGCGCCACCGGCACCGCCGCGGCGGCGGGCAGCAGCAGCGTGCAGACGACGGCGACGTTGCTCGAGGCCGACTGGCAGTTTGCACGCGGCAACAATCTCAAGATCACCGATGAGTTTCTCGATCCCAACCGGGAAGTCGGCCACGGCGAGCAGACCCGCTGGAGCTTCGTCTACGAACTCACGCCGGTGCAGTTCGTGCAGCTGCGCGCCGGGGTACGGCTGTCGGACGGCATCCCGCAGGCGCCGAGCGAGCACACCCGGCTGTATTTTTTCGAGCTACACGGGTTTTTCTGAGGTGCGCCGCAGCTCGCGCGGCAGCGGGAAGAACACGCGCTCCTCGCGACCGACGACCTCGCGCGGCACCTCGCCGCCCCAGTGCGCGAGCTGCTCGATCACCTGGCGCACCGCCACCTCGGGCGCCGAGGCGCCGGCGGTGACGCCGACCGCGCGCTTGCCCGCGAACCACTCGGCGCGCAGCTCCGCCGGGCCGTCGATGAGGTAACCCGGCACGCCGGCGCGGTCGGCAAGCTCTCGCAGGCGATTGGAGTTGGAACTGGTGCGCGAGCCGACCACCAGCAGCACATCGCACTGCTCCAGCAGCTTCTTCACCGCATCCTGGCGGTTCTGCGTGGCATAACAGATATCCTCGTGCCGCGGCGTCGCCAGCTGCGGGAAGCGCGCGCGCAGCGCCGCCACGATCTCCGCGGTGTCGTCGACCGACAGCGTCGTCTGCGTAACGAACGCGAGCTGCTGCGGGTCGCGCACCTCGAGCCGCGCCACGTCGGTGGTGCTCTCCACCAGGTGGATGCGGCCGCCCGCGGCGGCGTCGAAGCGCCCCAGGGTCCCTTCGACCTCCGGGTGCCCGGCGTGGCCGATGAGGATGACGTCGCGCCCCTCGCGGGCGTAACGCTGCACTTCCATGTGCACCTTGGTCACCAGCGGGCAGGTGGCGTTGAATACCGTCAGGCCGCGCAGGCGCGCCTCCTCCTCGACCGCGTTCGACACGCCGTGCGCGGAGAAGATCACCGTCGCGCCTGTGGGAACTTCCGCGAGCTCCTCGACGAAAATGGCGCCCAGGCCGCGCAGCCGCTCCACCACCTGGTGGTTGTGCACCACCTCGTGGCGCACGTGAATGGGCGCGCCGAACAGCTCGATGGCCCGCTCGACGATGTCGATGGCGCGGTCGACGCCGGCACAGAAGCCGCGGGGATTGGCGAGCAGTATCTGCATCAGTGGGACCTCCGCGCCGCGTAGCTCTCGCGCCCGGCGTCCAGCAGCAGCAGCGCGGCGCCGATGGTGATGGCGGAATCGGCCAGGTTGAACGCCGGAAAGTACGCCGCTCCCCAGTGTACGTGAATGAAATCGACCACGCGACCGATGGCGAGGCGGTCGAGCATGTTGCCGAGCGCTCCGCCGACGATCAGCGCGAGCCCGCAGGCGAGCAGCCCGTGTGTGCGCGCCGGCAGGCGGCGCAGCCACACGATGAGCGCCGCGCTCACGCCGAGCGCCAGCACTACGAACAGCCAGCGCTGCCACCCCGATGCCTCGGAGAGAAAGCTGAAGGCGGCGCCGGTGTTATAGGTGAGGATGATGTCCAGCACCTTGAGCACGTGGACGCGCTCGAACAGCGTGAAGTGATGGATGATCCATGCCTTGACGGCGTGATCGGCCAGGATCACCGCCGCCGACAGCGGCAGCCAGCGCCAGCCGCTGTGGGTGAGCGGCACGCGGCCGGGCGGTGTGCGTGCGGCCGCGGCCGGCGCTGCCGGCGGTGCGTCCGCGCGGGAGGTCTCGCTCATACGTACGACCTCTGCTCCCCGGGGCCTTCGAGGTTGCCGATGCAGCGCCGGCACAGCTGCGGATGGTGCGCATCGGAGCCAACGTCCGCGCGGCGCTGCCAGCAGCGCACGCACTTGGGCTGCTCGCTCGGCTGCACCACGATCCACACGCCCTCGCCGGCGGAGGAGGCCACGGCGCCGGCCGGCGCGGCGGCAGCCTCGTGCACCTGCGCCTCGGAGGTGATCAGCAGGAAGCGCAGCTCCTCGCCAAGAGCTGCGCAGCGCGCCAGCTGCCCGGGAACGCAGTACACGTCCACGCGCGCATCGAGCGGCGCGCCGATACGGCCGCCATCGCGCAGCTTCTCCAGCTCGCGCAGCACGTCACCGCGCAGGGTGAGCAGCGTCTGCCAGTCGATCGTGTCCGCCGGCGCCTCGGGCAGGGCATGCCAGGTTTCGTGGAACACCGACTCGCGGCGCGTGCCCGGCAGGTAGCCCCACACCTCCTCCGCGGTGAACGACAGGATCGGCGCCAGCCAGCGCACCATGCTCTCGGCGATATGGAACATGGCGCTCTGCGCCGAGCGGCGTGGGCGCCCCGCGGCGGGGGTGGTGTACATGCGGTCCTTGAGCACGTCGAGGTAGAAGCTGCCGAGATCGACGCTGCAGAAGTTGTGGACCTTCTGGTAGATGAGATGAAAGGCGTAGTTGCGGTAAGCGTCCACGACCTCCGCCTGCAGCGCGCGCGTGCGGTTGAGCGCCCAGCGGTCGAGCGCCAGCAGCTCCGCCGCCGGCAATGCGTGCGCGGCCGGATCGAAGCCGTGCAGATTGCCCAGCAGGAAGCGCAGGGTATTGCGCATGCGGCGGTAGGAATCCGCCATGCGCCTGAGGATCTCGTCCGACACCGCGATCTCGTTGGCGTAGTCGGTGGCCGAGACCCACAGCCGCAGCACGTCCGCGCCGAGGGTATTCATGACCTTCTGCGGCGCCACGACGTTGCCGAGCGACTTGGACATCTTGCGGCCCTTCTCGTCCACGGTGAACCCGTGGGTGAGCACGCCGCGGTAGGGCGCGCGGTCGTAGAGCGCTTCCGACATGAGCAGCGAGCTGTGGAACCAGCCGCGGTGCTGATCGGAACCTTCCAGGTACAGCTCGACCGGTGCGGCCACTTCCGGCCGCTCGGCGCCGACGCACTCGAACGACAGGCCGGAATCGGCCCACACGTCCATGACGTCGGTCACCTTCTCGTAATGCTCGGCGTCCGCGCCGAGCAACTCGCGCGGCTCGAGCGCGAACCAGGCGTCGATGCCGCCCTGCTCGACGCGCGCGGCGGCCGCCGCGATCAGCTCCACGGTACGCGGGTGGCGCTCGCCGCTCTCGCGGTGCACGAACAGCGGAATCGGCACCCCCCAGGTCCGCTGGCGCGAGATGCACCAGTCGGGGCGGCTCGCGATCATGCCGCTGATGCGCTGCTCGCCCCAGGCGGGAGTCCACTGCACCGCGCGGATGTCGCGCAGTGTGTGCTCGCGCAGGCCGCCTTGCTCCATGCTGATGAACCATTGCGGCGTGGCGCGGAAAATCACCGGCGTCTTGTGGCGCCAGCAGTGCGGGTAGCTGTGGCGCAGCGTCTCGTGGTGCAGCAGCCGCCCGTGGCGTTGCAAGGCCTCGATGATGACCGGGTTGGCTTCCTCGACCTTGAGGCCCGCAACCAGCGGCGTACCGGGCAGGAAGCGCCCATCGTTGCCGACCGGGTTGCTCACCGGCAGCCCGTAACGCTGGCCGACCGCGAAGTCTTCCTGACCGTGGCCGGGGGCGGTGTGCACCGCGCCGGTGCCGGCCTCGAGCGTGACGTGCTCGCCCAGGACGACCGGCACCTGCCGCTCCTGCAACGGGTGCGCCAGCTCCAGGCCTTCGAGCGCGCGCCCGGCGAACTGCGCCAGCACACGCTGCGCCGTCATCCCAAAGCGCCGCAGGCACGGCTCGAGCAGCTCGGCGGCGAGGATCAGCCGTCGCACCGCCCCGCCGGCGTCGGCGGCCTCGACCAGCGCGTAACGCAGCTCCGGGTGGACTGCGACCGCCTGGTTCGCCGGCAGCGTCCAGGGCGTGGTCGTCCAGATGACCAGCTCGACCGGTGCGGCGCCGAGCTGCGCAGCGGACAGCCCCGCACGTTGCGCGAGCTCGGCGTTGTCGATCACACGAAAGCCGACGTCGATCGCGGGCGAGATCTTCTCCTCGTATTCGACTTCGGCCTCCGCGAGCGCCGAGCGGCAATCGAGGCACCAGTACACAGGCTTCACCCCCTTGTACACGTGCCCGTTCTCCACGATGCGGCCGAAGGCGCGCAGCTGCTGCGCCTCGTAGCGCGGCGCCATGGTGAGGTAGGGATGATCCCAGTCGCCGAGAACTCCGAGGCGCTTGAAATCGGCGCGCTGCAGCTCGATCTGCTCGTGCGCATACGCGCGGCAGGCGGCACGGAAGGCCTGTGCGTCGAGCTTGTGGCCCGGGCGGCCGTGCTTCTTCTCCACCTGCAGCTCGATCGGCAGCCCGTGGCAGTCCCAACCGGGTATGTAGGGGGAGTCGCAGCCGTCGAGCGAGCGCGACTTGACGACGATGTCCTTGAGGATCTTGTTGACGGCGTGGCCGATGTGGATGGCACCGTTGGCATACGGCGGCCCGTCATGCAGCACGAAGCGCGGCCGCCCGCGCGCGATCTCGCGCAGCCGCGCATAGGTGCCGCGCTCCTGCCAGCGGCGCACCATTGCCGGCTCGCGCTGCGCCAGGTCCGCCTTCATCGGGAAATCCGTCTGCGGCAGATTGATGGTGTGCTTGTAGTCGGTCATCTCGGTTTCATTTCAACCCAAACAGGATCCGCCGCGCGGCGGCGGCGTCGCGGCGCATCTGCTCGACCAGCGCCGCGAGCGTCGCGAAGCGCTCCTCCTCGCGCAGTTTCGCCACGAACTCCACTTCGAGCTCGCGGCCGTAGAGCTCGCCGCTGAAATCAAACACGTGCACTTCCAGGAGCGGCACGCTCCCCGCCACCGTCGGCCGGGTGCCGAGGCTCGCGACGCCGCCGTGCGGCGCGCCGCCGATGCCGTATACCCGCACCGCGAAGATGCCGCTGACCGGTGAGCGCCGCCGCTCGAGCGCCAGATTGGCCGTGGGAAAGCCCAGCTTCGTGCCGAGGCGCTCGCCGCGCTGCACGCGCCCGCGCATCGACCACGGCCGGCCGAGCGCCCGGCGGGCGCGCTCGAAGTCGCTGCCGGCGAGAGCTGCGCGCACACCGCTGCTGCTGATGCGCTCCCCGTCGAGCGTCACGGCCGGCAGCACGTCCACTGCAAATCCCAGCCGCTCGCCGGCCGCGGCCAGCACCGCCGCCGTAGCAGCCCCGTTCCTGGCGAAACGAAAGTCGTGGCCGACGACCACGACCGCAGGCGCAAGCTCGCGCACCAGCAACTGCGCAAACGCTTCAGCCGTGAGGTTACGCAAAGCCTCGCCGAAGCGCAGCAGCCACAGGTAATCGAGGCCGGCGCCGGCGAGAATGCGCCAGCGCTCACGCAGGCTCGTCAGGCGCGCCGGTGGATCCGCCGCCGCCAGGTACTCGCGCGGGGTGGGCTCGAAGGTCAGCAGCACGGCCGGAACGTTGAGCCGCGCCGCACGCTCTTTCACCCGGGAAAGCAGCGCCTGATGCCCGCGATGCAGCCCGTCATAGCTGCCGATCGTCAGCACAGACCCTGCAGCCGCGGCCTTGCTGCCGCCAAGCCCGCGGATCAGCTGCAGGGGCCGCCGATCGGCAGCATGCGACGTAACACTTTGAAATTTGGACATAAGACAGGTCGCGGGCCTCCCGGCAGTGCTCACCGCCCATGAGTTTATGTGAAGGCGCTGTGGCGCGCCGCGCCGGGGGCAGGCCGCGCGTTGACAAGGCCCGCCCCCATGCGGAGAATTCGGCCCCCGCGACCGGGGACGTATCAGTACAGGAGACTTCGTGGCCAATACCAAGTCCGCCGAAAAGGCTGCCCGCCAGGCGGAGAAGCACCGCACACGCAACGTCGCCTTGCGCTCGCGCATGCGCACCGCGGTGCGCAACGTGACGGCAGCCATCAGCGGGGGCAACAAGGCAGCGGCCAAGACCGGCTATATCCAGGCAGTCCCGGTCATCGATTCGCTGGTCAGCAAGCAGATCATCCACCGTAACAAGGCCGCACGGCACAAGAGCCGGCTGGCGGCCCGTATCCGCTCCATGCAGTGAGGCTGGCAATGAGTGTAAACGACAAGGCGCGTATCCCGGTCCCCGTCGTCCCGACCCCTCTCAAGTTGCGTCCGGCCGCGAGGCGCCAGCATCTGCTCGAGATGATGCGTGCGCGCGTGCTGCACGATCGTGTTCCTCCAAAAGCCCCATAACGGCTTTACACAGCGGCTTGGTCCCCTCGCCCGTCGCGCCCGAAATCAGGAAGTACGGGCCGCGATAGCGTAGGCGCCGCACGATGCTGCGGGCGCGCTTCTCCGCCTGTTCCCTGGGCAGCAGGTCGCGCTTGTTGAGCACCAGCCAGCGCGGCCGTCCGGCGAGCTCGCCGCTGAACTTCTTCAGCTCCCGTACGATCGCGCGCGCATCGCGCACCGGGTCGGCATCCGGATCGAGCGGGGCGATGTCCACCAGGTGCAGCAGCAGCCGCGTGCGCTGCAGGTGCCTGAGGAAGCGAATGCCGAGCCCTGCGCCCTGGGCGGCCCCCTCGATGAGCCCGGGAATATCCGCCATCACGAAGCTGCGATGCTCACCCACAGCGACCACGCCGAGGTTCGGGTGCAGCGTCGTGAACGGATAGTCCGCCACCTTCGGCCGCGCCGCGGACACCGCGCGGATAAGCGTCGATTTGCCCGCATTCGGTAGTCCCAGCAGGCCGACGTCGGCGATCAGCTTCAGTTCCAGTTCCAGCATGCGCTTCTCACCGGGAAGCCCGGGCCCGAACTGGCGCGGTGAGCGGTTGGTGCTCGACTTGAAGCGCTGGTTGCCCCAGCCGCCCTTGCCGCCGCGGGCCACGAGGATCTCATCCCCATGACGGGTCAGGTCGCCGAGCTCCTCATGGGTGGCCGCATCGCGCACCAGCGTGCCGATCGGCACCGGCACGTGCAGGTCGGCACCGCTCTTGCCGGTGCAATCGTTGGCGCCGCCCGCCTCCCCGTGCCCGGCCTTGTAGGTGCGTTCGATGCGATAGTCCGCCAGCGTGTTGATGCCGGAGACCGCCCGCAGGTACACACTGCCGCCGTGGCCGCCATCGCCACCGTCCGGACCGCCGAAGGGCACGAACTTCTCGCGGCGAAAACTGCTACTGCCGCGGCCGCCGTTACCGGCTTGCACCCGCAGCCGCGCCTCATCGACGAACTTCATGCCTGCGACTGTAGCGCAAATAAAAACCCCGGCGCGCGGCCGGGGTTCATCGGCAGGCGGCGCGGAGCCGTCAGGCTTTCTCGGGCAGCACGCTCACGTACAGCCGCTGCTCGTTGCCCTTCTTCTGGAACTGCACCCGGCCGGTCACGCGGGCGAACAGCGTATGATCGGTGCCGACGCCGACGTTGGTGCCCGCGCGCACCTGCGTGCCGCGCTGGCGCACGATGATGTTGCCGGCGAGTACCTGCTCGCCGCCGAAGCGCTTGACCCCCAGCCGTTTGGAGTGGGAGTCGCGGCCGTTCTTGGTGCTGCCGCCTGCTTTCTTGTGTGCCATGAGTTACGAGCCCTTGAGCTGCCGTGCCGGTCCGTGTCAGCCGGCGGAGATGTCCGTCACCTTCACCTCGGTGAACATCTGACGGTGATTCTTCTGCCGCAGATAATGGGCGCGGCGCTTGAACTTCACCACCGACACCTTGGCGCTGCGCCCATGGCGCACCACCGTGGCGAGCACCTTGCCGCCCTGCAGCGTCGGCCGGCCGACCTTCACGTCCGCGCCCGCGCCGACCAGCAGCACCTCAGCGAATTCGACCGTGTCGCCCGGCTCGGCGTCGAGCTTCTCGACGCGCAGCACGCCGTCCTTGGTCACACGATACTGCTTGCCGCCCGTGGCGATGACCGCGTACATGGTATTTGGAGAGGTGAGGCCTGCCGTGAAAGGGGCGCGCATTCTACTGGCGCACTCGGCCTCAGGTCAAACGTGGATTTCCCCAGCCGGGGCCGGAACTTAGGCTGCAATTGCCGCGGCCGGGCAGCCCGTTCCATGCATTTCTCCTCAGCCGGCCGCTCGGCTACGATGCGGGCCGCCACCGACGGAAAAGCGGCCTTGCGCAACGTGCCCGACCCCATGACCCTCGCAGAGATTCGCGCCCTGGTGCAGGCCGACCTGCGCTCGGTGGATGACGTGATCCGCGCCCGGCTGAAGAGCAGCGTGCCGCTGGTCGACCAGATCGCCGAGCACATCGTCGCCGGCGGCGGCAAGCGGCTGCGCCCGCTGCTGGTGCTGCTGGTAGCACGCGCCTGCCGGGTGGAAGGTGCGGCGCACATCGAGGCGGCAGCCTTCATCGAGTTCATCCACACCGCGACACTGCTGCATGACGACGTCGTCGACGGCTCGGCGCTGCGCCGCGGGCGACATACGGCGAACCAGGTCTACGGCAACCAGGCGAGCGTGCTGGTCGGGGACTTCGTCTACTCGCGCGCCTTCCAGATGATGGCCTCGCTCGCCAGCCAGCCGGTGATGGAGATCATGGCGCAGGCGACCAACGTGATCGCCGAGGGCGAAGTGCTGCAGCTGATGAATGCCCGCGACCCGGAGACGACCGAGCAGCGCTACCTGGACGTCATCTATCGCAAGACCGCGAAGCTGTTCGAGGCCGGGGCGGAGGTCGCCGCGGTGCTCGCGGGCAGTCCCGCGCCGGTCCGCCAGGCGCTTGCCGCTTACGGCTGCCATCTCGGCACCGCCTACCAGCTGGTCGACGACGTGCTCGACTACCACTCCGACCCCGAGGAGCGCGGTAAGAACCTGGGCGACGATCTGGCGGAAGGCAAGCCCACGCTGCCGCTGATCCATGCGCTGAAGAACGGCAGCCCCACGCAGCGCGCTGCGATTCGCGACGCCATCACCTGCGGCGGGGTGTCGCATCTCGAGCCGGTGGTGGCCGCGATCGAAGCGACCGGTGGCCTCGAATACGCCGCGCGGCTGGCGCAGCAGGAAGCGGCGCAGGCGCTCGCCTGCCTGAGCGCCCTGGCCGACTCCTCTTATAAGAGCGGTCTGGCGGCGTTGGCGCAGTTCGCCGTCGAACATACGATGTGACCTGCCACGCGCCGCGCGTGCGCCCTGGCGCAAGAATCAACGGGAGAGGTCTGCGATGACGACAACGGTACGTGCCGCGATTCCTGCAGCGATTCCTGCTCTGTGTCTCGTCGCGGCGCTGGCCGCCGCGACGGCACCCGCGGCGAGTGCCGACGAGTCGCCCGCGCCCGCGGCCGCGCCCGCGGCGGGGGAGACCGTGGTGCTGAAAGCTGCGCACCTGTTCGATGCCACCGGCACCAGGCTGCAGAACGGCGCCGCCATCGTCGTCCAGGGGGACCACATCGTGTCCGTGGGCACCGCGCCGGTAGCCCTGGGTGCGCGGGTGATCGACCTCGGGGACGCGACGCTCGTGCCGGGCTTCATCGACGCGCACACCCATCTCACCCTGCAGTTCGATGAGAACTACTATCGCGGCGTCTACCACAACGTGATGCGCTTCCCCGCCGAGGAGGCGATATACGCCACGCTGTATGCGCGCCGCACCCTCGAGGCGGGCTTCACCACGGTGCGCAACGTCGGCGCGCGTGATTTCGTCGACGTCGGGCTGCGCAACGGCATCAACGCCGGCATCACCGTGGGACCGCACATCCTCACCGCGGTGCACGGCATCGGCTCGCCCGGCGGGCATTTCGACGACTACGCGTTTCCACCCGATCGCGTCAAGCCCTGGGGACCCATCGAAGGGATCTGCAGCGGAGCGGAGGAGTGCCGCGAGGCGGTGCGCTACCAGATGAAGTGGGGTGCGGATGTCATCAAGATCGCCGCGAGCGGCGGGGTGCTCTCGGAGAGCGACCCGGTCGATGTGCCGCAGCTCACGCTGGAAGAGATGACCGCGATCGTCTCCGAAGCGCACAAGTGGAAACGCAAGGTGGCCGCGCACTGCCACGGTGACGCCGCGGCGCGCCTCGCCATCGAGGCGGGTGTCGACTCGATCGAGCATGGCAGCTTCCTCACCGAAGACACGCTGAAGATCATGAAGGCCAAGGGCGTGTACCTCGTCCCGACGCGCATGGCGGTGTACTGGGTGAACAAGTCGGCCGATACTTACCCGCCGCAGATCGCGGCCAAGGCGCGCGCTGCCGCCGCCGCCCACGGCAACATGTTCAAGGCGGCGCTGCGCCTCGGCGTGCCGATCGCCTTCGGCACCGATGCGGGCGTCTACCCCCACGGCATGAACGCCATGGAATTCGCACTGATGACCGATCTCGGCATGAGCCCGGCGGCCGCGCTGCTCGCCGGCACCCGCGATGCCGCGAGACTCCTCGGCGTGGACGGCAGCGTCGGCACGCTGGAAGCCGGAAAGCTGGCCGATATCGTGGCCGTCCCCGGCAACGTGCTCAGCGACATCCATGCCACCGAGCACCCGATCTTCGTCATGCACCTCGGCACGGTGGTGGTGCAGAAACCGGGCACTGAAGCGACGCGGCGTTGAAGCCCGCCCGCCGGTTCAGTACACTCCGCGGCCCGCTTCACCTGCCAGGGCAGCGGCGTTGCCGACCGATTCTCGGGGTGTAGCTCAGCTTGGTAGAGCGTTTGGTTCGGGACCAAAAGGTCGCAGGTTCAAGTCCTGTCACCCCGACCAGTCCATCATGATCGCAACCGGGCGCGGCGCACGGCGCGCCTCACCCGCCCCGGGCGGCTGGCGCGGGCTCCACCAGCCGGCGGCAGCGCGGCCTGCGGAAAGCTTGGCGGTCGCGACGTTCAGGCGCCCGGCACGACCGTTTGTCTGGACTCACTCCGTACGCCATTGACGCATGTACGCCACTGGCATATAAGGCACCCGACCTTACCGGGCTGGCATGCGAACCTGCACAACAACAGCCGCAGCGCGCCGGTTCCGCGAACCGCACAAGTGGAGTCTGAGAACAATGAAGAAGAAATCCTATTTTGAGAGGCTACTGGCAGGCATGAAACAGGCGAACGCAATCGCGCGCCCGTCGCGCGCCCTGCAGGTCAACGCGATGAGCATCAAGGCACTGCGCGCCCGCACCAAACTCAGCCAGCCGGCCTTCGCCGCGCTGCTGGGAGTGGAGCTGAGCACGCTGCGCAACTGGGAGCAGGGGCGGCGCGAGCCCACCGGTCCGGCCAGGGCGTTATTGCGCGCCCTGCGCAACGATCCCCGCAACGTGATCCGGGCGCTGGCCCGCGCCGCATAAGCGTGAACCAGATCCAGGTGCCACCCCTCAGCCGTGAACCAGGTCCAGGTGCCGCTGCCTTTCCCTGCAGGATACTGCTAGCGAATCGGATCTTGCGCATGTCAGCGACAGGCAGACGCCTCATGGTTTCATCGGCCCGTTTTGCACGCGTTTCATTTTGGGCAGCACTGCTGTGCGCTGCCGCGTTACAGGCTCCGGGCACAGCGCTGGGCGCCACTGCCCCGGCGCCCCCCGCAGCGACGCCGCCGGCCGCCTCCGCGGCGCACCCGGCCGGCACGCCGACCCCGACGCCGCAGTCGGCCGGGGCACTGCTCGAGCCGCACGCGGTGCTGTTCGATCCATTCCTCACGGACCTGGAGCAACGCACTTTCCGCTTCTTCTGGGAGACGGCGAATCCGAACAATGGCCTGATTCCGGACCGCTACCCGACACCCTCGTTCGCCAGCATTGCCGCGGTCGGCTTCGGCCTCACCGCCTATCCGATCGGCGTCGAGCGCCACTACATCAGTCGCGCGGCGGCGCGCGAGCGGGTGCTGGCGACGCTGCGCTTCTTCGCCAAGGCCCAGAACCAGCACGGGTTCTTCTACCACTACGTCGACATGCGAAGCGGTGCGCGCGCTAATGACAGCGAGATCTCGACCGTCGACACCGCGCTGCTGCTCGCGGGCGTGCTGTTCTGCCAGAGCTATTTCGACAGCCGCGAGCTGCGCGAAGTGCAGATCAGAAAGCTCGCCGATGAGATCTACCGCCGCGTGGACTGGACCTGGGCACAGCCCCGGCCTCCGGCGGTGGCACTCGCCTGGACGCCGGAGGAGGGTTTTTCCGGAGACGACTGGCGCGGCTACAACGAGGCGATGCTCGTGTACCTGCTGGCGCTCGGCTCGCCGACGCACCCCATCGGACCCCAGGCGTGGACCTTATGGACCAGTACTTACGACAAGCACTGGGGCACGCTCTACAATCAGACTTACCTGAGCTTCGCGCCGCTCTTCGGGCACCAGTACACGCACGTGTGGGTGGACTTCCGTGGTATCCGCGACGCCTTCATGCGCGAGCACGGGCTCGATTACTTCGAGAACAGCCGCCGGGCCACGTACACGCAGCGCCGTTACGCGATCGCGAATCCACAGCACTGGCAGGCGTACGGCAAGAACGTCTGGGGCATGAGCGCCTCCGACGGACCCGGGCCGGGGCGTGAGCCGTACCTGGGCGAGGAGCGCCCGTTCCTGAAGTACGCGGCGCGCGGCGTGGGGATCGGCCCGTTCATCGACGACGGCACCATCGCGCCGACCGCCGCGATCAGCTCGCTGCCTTTCGCGCCCGAGATCGTGTTGCCGGCGACGCTGGAGATGTATCATCGCTTCGGCAGCTCTATCTATTCGTCGTACGGATTTCTCGATGCCTTCAACGCGAGCTACCGCAACCCCGCCAACCCGCCGTCGGGACAGGCACGGACGCACGCAGGCTGGGTCGACCCGGACTACCTCGGCATCGATCAGGGCCCGATACTCGCCATGATTGAGAACTATCGCAGTGATCTGGTCTGGCGGGTTATGCGCAACAACCCTTACCTGCGGCAGGGCCTGGAGGGCGCCGGATTCTCAGGCGGCTGGCTCGCACAGAACCCATGAGCCGGCTGACGCGGCGACACACGGCGCACACGCTGCCGGTCCCGGGCCGCGCCGCGTGCTGATCCGCCCGCTCGCATTGGCGCTCGCGCTCGCCGCCGCCGCTCCGCTGACGGCGCAGACTCCCGAGACCATCACGGTGGATGCGACTGCGCCGGGCCAGCCGTTTCCGCACTTCTGGGAGCGGATGTTCGGCTCGGGGCGCGCAGTGCTCAGCCTGCGCGCGAGCTACCGTGACGATCTGCGCGCCGTGCGCGGCATCACCGCAGTTTCCTACGTGCGCTTTCACGGCATCCTCCATGACGAGATCGGCGTGTATACGGAAAAGCCGAACGGCGCGCCGGTGTACAACTTCTCCTACATCGATCAGGTGTACGACGGGCTGCTCGCCAACGGTGTACGGCCGATCGTCGAGCTCAGCTTCATGCCGCGCCAGCTGGCGCAGCATGATATCCGCCACACCTTCTGGTACCGTCCGGTGGTCTCCCCGCCCAAGGACTACCAGCGCTGGGATGCGCTGATGGACGCGCTCGCGCGCCATCTCATCGAGCGCTACGGCATCGCCGAGGTCAGCCGCTGGTACTTCGAGGTATGGAACGAGCCCAATCTGGACTTCTGGGCCGGACGGCCGAAGCAGTCGACCTATTTCAACCTGTACGACCACACGGCCAGGAGCCTGAAGGCGGTGGACGCGCGGCTGCGCGTCGGCGGACCGGCGACCGCGCAGGCTGCCTGGGTCGTGGCATTCATCCGCTATTGCAAGCAGCATGGCGTGCCGGTCGACTTCATTTCGACACACGTCTACGGCGATGATTCGCCCAAGGACGTGTTCGGCACCCCCGGCCCGCTGGCGCGCAGGACCATGGTGTGCCGCGCGGTGGCGAAGGTTCACGATGAGATCCACGCCTCGCCTTTGCCGGCGCTGCCGCTGATCTGGACGGAATTCAACGCCAGCTGGAGCAACCATCCGGAGGTCACGGACGCCCCCTACATGGGGCCGTGGCTCGCCGAGACGGTGCGTCAATGCGACGGACTGGTGCAGGACATGTCCTACTGGACCTTCTCGGACGTCTTCGAGGAAGCCGGTGTCGTCAAGACACCTTTCTACGGCGGCTTCGGGCTGCTCGCGGTGGGCGGCATTCCCAAGCCGGCGTTCAACGCCTTTGCGCTGCTGCACCGGCTCGGCGAGCAGCGCTTCGCGAGCGACGTCGCGGGCGCGCTGCTCACCCGCCGCACCGACGGGGCGCTGGTGCTCGCCGTGTGGAACTATGCGGACGTGGGCGCCACGGCTGCCAGCCGCAGGGTGGTGCTGCAGTTCGTGCATACGGACGCGCGCAGCGCGAGCGTTGAGTCGCTCGATGCCGAGCATGGCAATGTGCGCAACGCGTACGAGAAGATGGGCGCGCCGCGCTATCCGACGCAGGAGCAACTCGGGCAATTGCGCGCCGCCGCGGCACTGCCAGCGCCGCTCACGCGGCAGCTCGAGTCCGGCAGTCTCACTCTGGAGATCCCCGCCGACGGGCTCACGCTGGTCACCGTCGCAAACTCTCCGCGACGCAGCGAATAGAGCGACTGCCGCGCGACTCGCAGCGCAACGCGCCTGGTTTCGCCGCGCCGACGGGCCTGACGCGCAGCGCCCCGGCGGCACGACATTGACAAGCCGTGGCCGCAGCGTCAGATTCGCTCCCGACCTGTGCAAAGCGCGGCGCCGCCGGCACCTTGCGCGGTGCGCAGCAGAACAACAACCGCAGGTGACCCCATGAAATCGATGCCCAGGACCTTCGCCGCCGCTGCACTGCTCGCCTTCGCTTGCGCCGTATTCGCCGGACGCCAGGCACCCGACCCGGTAATCGGCACGTGGAAGCTCAACGTCGCGCAGTCGAGCGGCGCGGTGCCCAAGAGTGAGACGCGCACCTACTCGGCGGTCGCCGACGGCACCAAGCTCACTTATACGCGCCTGGGCGCCGACGGCCAGGAAAGCACGGTGCAGACCACGTACAAGCCCGACGGCAAGGACTACCCCGTGAGCGGATCGTCCGCCTACGACACCTTGAGCGCCAAGCGCATCGACAGCCACACGACCGAGGCGACCCTCAAGCGTGGCGGCAAGATCGTCAGCACGACGACGCGCAGCGTTTCCAAGGACGGCAAGACGCTGACGCTGGTGAACAAGCCCTCGGGTGACCAGGGCACATCGGTGACCTCGACGCTGGTCTACGATCGCCAGTAAGCGCAGCAGCGCTCGGCGACGCGGCGCGCGCCGAGACTTTGCGCGTCGACACTTTGCGCAGCGACACGCTGCGCCAGCCGCGCGCGCCCGCGTCACCCGCCGCTGAGCCTGCGCGGGCAGGTGCCGCGCGCCGCGCGGCCCTGCCCGCGGCGGTGCCCCTATACTGGGTCCGCTTTCCCGCTGGACGCTGCACCCTCCGGACGCGCGCGCATGGCCGTTGCTGAAGAACCCCGCGAGTCCCCGGCCACGGCGACGAGCCTGCTGCCGTGGCTGGTGGCGGTGGCGTTCTTCATGCAGGCGCTCGATACCACCATTCTCAACACGGCGGTGCCGAGCATCGCGCGGGCGCTCGAGGTGGCGCCACTCAGCATGAAGGCGGTGCTCGCGAGCTACACGCTGAGCCTCGCCGTGTTCATTCCGATCAGCGGCTGGATGGCGAACCGCTATGGCACACGGCGCGTGTTCACCGGGGCCATCGGCCTGTTCACGCTGGGTTCGCTACTGTGCGGGCTGGCGCGCAACATTCACCTGCTGGTCGCCTTTCGCATCCTGCAGGGCTGTGGCGGCGCGATGATGGTGCCGGTGGGGCGCCTTACGCTGGTGCGGGCGTTCGCCAAATCCGAGCTGGTGCGCGCGATGAGCTTCGTCGCCCTGCCCAGCCTCGTCGGCCCGATGCTCGGGCCGATCGCCGGCGGCCTGATCACGGGTTATTTCCACTGGAGCGTCATCTTTTTCCTGAACGTGCCCATCGGGCTGGCGGGGCTGTACCTGGTGTGGCGCCGTCTGCCCGACTACCGCGAGGAGGCCACGCCACCGCTCGATCTCCGCGGACTGCTGCTGTTCAGCGCCGGCATCGCGCTGCTGTCGTACGTGCTCGAGGTGTTCGGCGAGCACAGTCTCGGCACCGCGGCGATACTGGCGCTGCTGGCGGTGTCGGCGCTGCTGCTGGCCGGTTACGGCGTGCATGCCGCGCGCACCCCCTACCCGCTGCTGCACCTGCAGCTGTTCCGCATTCGCACTTTTCGCGCCGCAGTCGCGGGCAGCTTCTTCACGCGTATCAGCATCGGCGGCATTCCGTTCCTGTTTCCGCTGCTGTACCAGGTAGGACTCGGCTATACGCCCATCCAGTCGGGGTTACTGATGATGCCGCAGGCATTCGCCGCCATGAGCCTGAAGATGACCATGCCGCGCATCCTGGCGCAGTTCGGCTATCGCAGCGTGCTGGTCGGCAACACCGTGATGCTCGGCCTGCTCATCATGCTGTTCGCCACCATCGGCTCCGCCACACCGGTGTGGCTGATCGTGGCGCAGCTCTTCATGTACGGCTTCTTTCAGTCGCTGCAGTTCACCAGCATGAACACCCTGGTATACGCCGATGTCAGCGGTGCCGAGGCCGGTGCCGCCAGCTCCATCGCCGGCACCGCGCAGCAGCTGTCCATGAGCTTCGGAGTGGCGGCGGCCTCACTGGTGGCCGCACTGTTCATCCCGGACCACCAGCATGCTGCCGCGCCGCAAATGATCAGCGGCATCCACGAGGCGTTTCTGGTGCTCGGCATCGGCACCGTGGTATCGACGCTGGTGTTTGCCGGACTCAGACGCACCGACGGCAGCGCCGTCAGCCAGCACCGTGTGGATCTGCCGGCGGCGTGAGCGTGTTTGTATAATGCCGCTGTTCAGCAGCGCGCTTACCGCAACAAGGAGCCATAACATGAACGCCGCTCAGCTTTCCGAACATGAGGTGCGTGAGCGGCTCGGCGCCGCGCTACGCCGTCATTGGGTGCTGTTTCTCTGCGAAGGCATCGCGCTGGTGATTCTCGGCCTGCTGGCGCTGCTGGCGCCGGTGGTCGCCTCGGTGGCGGCGACCGTGTTCTTCGGTTGGATCCTGCTGCTGAGCGGCATCGTGGGTCTGGTCGCCACGCTGCGTGCGCGACACGCGCCGGGTTTCGTGTGGTCGTTGCTGTCGGCACTCGTCGGCATCGTGGCGGGAGTGCTGCTGCTGGGGTGGCCGGTGCAGGGGACGCTGTCGCTCACCGCGGTGCTGATCGCGTTCCTGCTGTTGGAGGGCGGCGTATCGATCCTGTATGCCCTCGAGCACAAGAGCGCGTTGTCGAACCGCTGGGGCTGGATGCTGGCGAGCGGCATCGTGGACCTGATCCTCGGGCTGCTGCTGTTCATCGGTTTGCCGGGGACGGCACTGTGGGCACTCGGGCTGCTGGTAGGCATCAACATGCTCTTCGGCGGCTGGGCGCTGATCCTGATGGCGCTGCAGGCGCGGCCGGCGGCCGTGAAAGTATGAAGCTTGCGGTCGAGGTGATCGGCTGGGCCGGTGCGGCATTGCTCCTCGGCGCCTATGCGCTGCTGTCCGGCGGCAGGCTCAAAGCGGAATCGACCACCTACCAGCTCATGAACATCCTCGGTGCGGCCGGCTTCGTGGTGAACAGCGGCTGGAACGGCGCACTGCCGTCCGCGGCGATGAACGTCATCTGGCTGGGCATCGGCCTGTATGCCCTGCGCCAACAGCGCCGGCTGCAGCTCAAGGCCGGTTGCACCGGTTAGCTGCCGCCCGCACGCCGGGTGAATGACTGGCTGGCTGCGAAGCCTATGCGCATCTGGCTCCTGACCGTCATCCTCGGCGGGCTGGCCGGGCCGCCGGCCTGGGCCGCCTGCACGCTCAAGGTTGCGGGGCTCCCGGTAACGATGAACGGTCTGAGGCCGTTGGTGCACGCCAGCGTCAACGGCAGTGACGCCCTGTTCGTCGCCGATAGCGGCGCCTTTTACAGCATGCTGTCTCCGGCAGCCGCGGCCCAGTACAAACTGCGCCTGGAAATGGCTCCCTTTGGGTTCAGCGTGACTGGCATCGGCGGTGAGGCACAGACATGGCTGACTACCATCAAGACATTCACCATTTTCAACGTGCCGGTTCCCGACGTGAAGTTCATCGTCGCCGGCAATGACGTCGGCGGGGGCGCGGTCGGTCTGCTCGGTCAGAACGTGTTCAGGATGCTGGGCGACGTCGAGTACGACCTGGGCGCCGGGATTATCCGGCTCGTGCAGACCAAGGACTGTCGCAATTCACCCCTGGCGTACTGGGCGAAATCGCAGCCGTTTTCCGTTATCGACATCGATTCGGCGACCCCGGCTGCCCCGCACACCACGGCTGAGGCCTTCGTCAACGGCGCCAGGATTCACGTGGTGTTCGACACCGGTGCCGGTGTCTCGATGCTTTCGCTGGATGCCGCGAAACGCGCAGGCGTGACCCCGGACAGCGACGGCGTCATCCCCGCCGGCGTAACGTACGGAGTGGGCCGACAGCTGGTGAAGAGCTGGATCGCGCCTTTCGCAAGCTTCAGGATCGGTGACGAGGAGATTCGCAACACGCGGCTGCGCATCGGCGCGCTCGACATTCACATGGAGCACCGTACCTTCGACATGTTGCTCGGACCCGATTTCTTCCTGTCGCACCGTATCTACGTCGCCAACAGTCAGCGCAAGCTGTACTTCACCTACAACGGCGGTCCGGTCTTCAATCTGACAGTGGCTGCGCCCGCCGCCGCTGGCTCCGCCCCCGGGACGGCCGCTGCAGCGGCGGCGCAGGATGCTGCCCCCGACACTGCGGCGAGCTCTGCCACGCCGGCAACTGCACCCCCAGTGGCGTCGGCCGATGCGCCCCACGATGCCTCCGGTTTCAGCCGGCGTGGCGCCGCCTCTGCCGCGCGCCGTGATTTCACCCACGCCATCGCCGACCTTACGCGCGCCTGCGAGCTCGCTCCCGAAGAGGCCGAGTATTTCTACCAGCGGGGCGCGGCATATCTCGCTAGCGGGCAGGCCGACCTCGCAATGGCCGACTTCGATCACGCGCTGCAGCTCAGGCCCGACGACGTGCCGACGCTGCTGGCACGGGCCGAACTGCATACCGAGCGCCATGAAACTCCGGCTGCGATCGCCGACCTGCAGGCTGCGGACCATGCCGCCGCCAGGGAAGCGCACGCACGCTTGCATCTGGGCGAGCTTTTTCTGCGTAACGGTCAGTTCTCCCAGGCGGTCGCCCAGTACACCCTGTGGATCGACGTGCACAAGCGGGGCGATGTGCAAATGGCGCGCGCACTCAACCTGCGCTGCTGGACCCGGGCCCTGGCGAATCAGGAGCTGGACCAGGCACTGGCGGACTGCAACGCGGCCCTGAAGCAGCAACCCAACACGGCGGCGATGCTCAACAGCCGCGGGCTCGTACAGCTGCGCCGCGGGGACTACGACAAGGCGATCGTCGACTACGACCTGGCCCTCAGGCTGCAAGCGCAGGCGCCCTGGGCGCTTTACGGCCGCGGCCTCGCGCGATTGCGCAAAGGCCTGCCGGACGAGGGGCACGCCGACATCAGCGCCGCAACTGCGCTTTATCCCAACATTGCCGAACAGGCCGCGAAGTACGGACTCACGCCCTGAGGGGCCCGCCCTCGCAGCGGCCGCGGCCTTTGCCCGCGCACTTTGTTACAAAGTGCGCAGCGCCTCATCACCGTGAAGCAGTGGGTGCTTCCGGCACCCCGATATTGCGTACAGTAGCGGCTCAGTCAGCGCCTGCTCGCGCGCCCTCAAGCGGACGCAGGCAGACCTAGGGACGGGCAATGGAGCCGCAAGGGGGTTTGCGATGGGACGAATGACGGCGGCGCGACCGCTGGCTGCGGCACTGGCGGTGCTGGCAGTCGCAGCTTCACCCGCGATGATGGGCGCGATACGCCCCATGCGACCGGCGCCGGCCGCAGCGCCGGCGCCGCATCTGATGGCCTTCGGCGGCCGCAGCGACGCGCAGCAGCAAAGCGGGCTCGGCGGCAAGCTCGATGCGGTACTGGCGGATCTGGTGCGCCACGCGAACCGCGTGCGCCCCGGTCACGAGCTCGCGGACCTGCATGCGTTGAGCCCCGCGGCGCGTTTCCTGCAGCGCGGCGCGGGCGCCGCACCGCTCATCGCCATCGACGCCGTCACCCGTGGCGACCCGCGCGCACTGCAACAAGCGCTCATCGCACTCGGACTGCAGCACGCCGCGCGCTACGCTAACGACGTCGGCGGCTGGCTCCCGGTGAGTGCCATCGGCGCCGCCGCCGCCCGCAGCGAGGTGCTGGCGATGCGCGCCGCGTTGTCGCGCATGCAGGCCGCCGTCGTCACCTCGCAGGGAGACTTCGCCCAGGGAAGCAAGGCGCTGCGCACCACGTACCCGACGCTGGACGGTAGCGGAGTGACCGTCGGAATTCTCTCCGACAGCTTCAACTGCTACGCCGTCTATGCACAGGCCGGCAGCGGCGTACCGGCGAGCGGCACGCAGGGCTACGCGCCGAACGGCTTCGCCCACGACGATGCGGCGTTCGACGAGTCCAATGGTTACCTGCCGGCCAGTGTGGAGGTAGTGGCGGACGCATCCTGCCTGCAGTACGGACAGCCGCTGCAACTGCCGTTCACCGACGAAGGGCGCGCGATGCTGCAGATCGTGCACGACGTCGCCCCGGGCGCGGCGCTCGCCTTCTACACCGCCAGCAACAGTGAGGCCGATTTTGCCAACGGCATCGGCGCGCTGGCGCGCGCGGGAGCCAAGGTCATCGCCGACGATACCTTCTACTTCGACGAGCCGTTCTTCCAGGACGGCATGGTGGCGCAGGCGATCGATGCGGCGGCCGCCACGGGCGTCACGTATTTTTCGGCGGCCGGCAACAACGGCCAGCTTTCCTACGAGAACACCGCGCCGAGCTTTTCCGGAGCCGGCTCAGGTCAGACGGCCGGCGAATTGCTGCTGAACTTCGACCCCAGCGGGGCGACGATGGCGTACGCCCTGCCCGTGTCGATCCCCGCGCTGTTTCCCGGCGAGTTCGTGGCGCTGATCGTGCAGTGGGACCAGCCCTACGTGACCGGTGCGCCGGGCAGTCCCGGTGCCAGCAGCAACATCAACCTGTGCGTGAGCGGGGCCGGCGCTGACACGGTCCTGAACCTCGACGGTCAGGCGGTGACCTGCACTGCCCCGAACGCGACCGGCCAGGATGCGCTGCAGGTACTGATCCTGGGTAACCCCGCCAATGCGGTGGGCAACACGGCGGCGGTGCAGATCAACATCGTCATCGGCCTGGCGAACGGCACCGCCGCGCCCGGACGAATCAAGCTGGTCGTGGCCGACGACGGCGCGGGCAGCACCATCGATTCCTTCGATACGCACAGCCCCACGCTGCAGGGGCACCCCGGGGCGGCGGGCGCCGCCGCCGTGGCCGCAGCCTTCTTTGCGCAGACGCCAGGCTGCGGCACGACACCGGCGATACTCGAGAGCTTCTCCGCCGCAGGCGGCGAGCCGATCCTGTTCGATACCGCGGGCAGCCGACTGGCCACACCGCAAGTGCGCCAGAAGCCGGACTTCACCGGACCGGACGGTGTGAACACCTCGTTCTTCGGCTTCTTCCTCGCAGGCAGCGGTTACAGCGACACGTCCTCCGTCACCGGTTGCGCGAACGATGCCAGCTACCTGAACTTCTTCGGTACCTCGGCCGCCACACCGCACGCAGCGGGGGCGGCCGCTCTCATGCTGCAGAGCAACCCCGCGCTGACCCCGGCTCAGATCCTTGCCAGCCTGCGCAACAGTGCGCAGAGCATGGCCGGCAACACCCCCAACTACGACTCCGGTTATGGCTTCATCCAGGTGGACGCAGCGATGAAACTGGCGCCTCCCGGGCCGCCGTCAGTGCAGCTCTCCGCGGCCAGCATCACGCTGGGCAGCTCCAGCACCCTGAGCTGGCTCGCCGTCAACACGACCTCCTGCACGGCCTCGGGAAGCTGGAGCGGATCGCAGGCGGCGAGTGGCTCGCAGATCTTCACGCCCACAGCGGCCGGCACCTACACCTACACGCTCACCTGCATGAATGCCGCCGGCTCGCAAGACAGTTCGGCAAAGCTCAGCGTGCAGTCCTCGCCGGCGCCCGCGTCCGGTGGCGGCGGGGGCGCCGGCGACGCGCTGTCGCTGCTCGCGCTGCTGGGATGGGCGTGGGCGCGCAGCCGCCGCGTCATCACGTCGCCAGCGCGCCGAGTGCCGTGAGCAGCGCCTGACCGTTGGGCGAGCCGAATCCGGTACACGCATCCCATCCGCGTCCGGCGCGGTAGGCACCGTTGTTGCCCTGGATGATGTCGCGGAATGCCGCCGTGCCCACCTGGTAGAACGCCGCGTGCACGTCACCGAGCGGCCGGCCGAGTTTCTGATTGCAGCGTGCGATCAATGCCGCCCACAACGGGGCCACGGCGCTCGTACCGCCAATGACCTGCGACTCCCCGTCCACCAGCACCTGGTAACCGGTCAGCGGATCGGCATTACCGGACACATCGGGCACACCGCGCCCGGTACTGCCGTTCGGCGCCTTCGGCACCGCACTGCCCTGCTGCCACGCGGGCAAGGCGAACACCACGCTGACGCCGCCCCCGGTGGCGCCCTCGCCGGCGCTCGTTTCGTTCCACACCACCTCACTCGCGATCGTGTCGGCGCTGGCGGTGAGGCGCGTGCCGCCACAGCCGAGCGCGAACGGGCTCGAGGCCGGAAAATCGACGTGCGGCTGACCGTCACTTTCGCCGTCGCTCGATCCGCTGTCGCCCGCCGCCACTGTGACCGTCACACCGAGCGCCGCGGCATCTTCCAGCGCCGTCTGCAGGGCATCGCGTGAGGGAGCGGTCCAGCTGTCCTCGGCGCTTCCCCAGCTGATCGACATCACCGCCGGCTTGCGAGTGTCATCGTGCGCGGCCTGCGAGACCGCCTCGTAGAAGCCCTGGTCGGTGTTGGGCGCGAAATACACCACGATGCTCGCGCCGGGGGCGAGCGCCCCGATCACCTCGATGTCGAGCATCACCTCGCCGTCGGCTGCGCCGCCGGGCTGGCTGGATCCTCCGGCGACTCCCAGCGCCGTCACTTGTGGGGGCCGCGCAATGCCGAGAGTGGCGAAGTAGCGCGCCAGGTCGGCCGTGCTGAGCCCGCCGCCGAGCTCGATGATCGCGACCGTCTGGCCGCTGCCGTCCGTCGCAGCCGGGAAGCCGTAGAGCTCGCCCAGCTGGATCGGCGTATAGGTCGCGAGCGGTGCGGCCTGCGGCCGGCGCACCTGCGAGCGGCCGACGGGGCGCCGATCCAGTCCCAGCACCGCAATCGCCTCGGGCGGCAGTGCCGGTGCCTGGCCGCAGCCGACAAAAGGTCCACGTCCGTCCGCCAGCTGGTAGCGGCCGAGTTTCACGGTGAAGGCGCGCTCGAGCGCCGGCGGCGCCCCGGCGAGGTGCAGCACGCGACGATTCGCATCCGCGCCGGTCTCGCGCAGACCCTGCTGGCGGGCGAAGGCGCGCAGGCGCGCGAGATCTGCCGCGTCCGCACCGCACTGCCGGCCGAATTCGCTGCGCTCCCACTGTGGCCGCTGCGGCCAGGAAGCGCTGCGCGCGACCGCGCCCTGCCGGCGCCGCAGCACCAGCGTAACTTCGAGCGGAGCAGGATCGGTGTGCGGCCCGAGATACTGCATGCCGTGCGGCATGCTCCAGTGACCGAGCGGGGTTGCGGTCGGGTTCATGTCGCGACTCCTTGCGTGGTTTACCAGCGGCCGCACCCATTCAAGTCTATCAGCTCACACCCGCCTATCATCTGCGCCCGGCGGCGCTGCGCGGCGGGTCGACCTGGTGCGGCTGCCTCTGCGGATGGCGCCTGCTGATCGGCGGGCCGTTCCAGTTGCGCCGCTGTCAACCTGCCGCCGGTCGTTGCGTTAGCATGTACCCGGCTTCAGGACCCGCACAGATTCGGTTTCCTCCGAGGTAAGGATCATGGTCGTCAGGCACCCGTTGCGCGCCCTCCTCGTTCCCGCCCTCGCATGCGCTGTCGCCGCGTGCTCGCTCTATGTGAAATCCGACGTCAACACGGCGCTCATCGGACAGGTCCGCTGCAACACGTTCGCCTGGGCGGGCTCGTTCCGCGGCAACAGCCCGCTGCGCGGTACCATTGCCAATCCCATTAACGAGAGCCGTCTGCGCGCCGCGATTGCCGCGCACGTGAAAGGCCCGGTCCAGGACGCTCCCGGGAACGCCGACTGCCTGCTCGGCTACGGCATCGGCACGACCCGCGTGGTGGACTGGCCCTACGGCCCCGGCTGGGGCTACTACGGTTACTGGGGCTGGGGCTGGGGCTACCCGGGCCCCTACGTGTATCCCGAGGGCATCATTGCGGTGGATCTGTATGACGCCCGCAGCCACCAGCCACTGTGGCATGCCTCGGTGGACCAGAATCTCACGGGAGCCAGCGGCGCGGAGGCGCAGAAGCGCATCGACGCCGCGGTCGCCGCGATCTTCACCAAGTATCCCGGTTGAGACACTAGCAGCTCCCACCGCAGCGCAATTGGCACCGGCGCTGCGCCCGGCGCAAGATCGGCCGATGGGCAGCTCGCTCGGCGTGGGTCTGATCTTCGGCAACGTGCTGCTCACGCAGCTGGGGCTGCCGCTGCCCGCCCTGCCTACGCTGCTGCTCGCCGGCGCGCTGACGGCGGCGGGCCGCCTGCCGGCGGCCGAGGTGTTCGCCGCGTCGCTGCTGGCCTACATCATCGGCGACGCCACCTGGTATGCCGCCGGCCGCATGAGCGGCGGCCGCGTCATGAAGCTGCTGTGCCGCATCTCGCTGACGCCTGACATCTGTGTCGGCCAGACGCAACGGAGCTTCGAGCGCTGGGGTGCCAAATCCCTGATCATCGCCAAGTTCGTTCCCGGACTGTCGATGATCGCGCCGCCGCTCGCCGGCGCCACCCACATGAGCCTGACGCGCTTCGCCGCCCTGAGCACGCTCGGATCGGCGCTGTGGGTCGGCGCGGCGCTGCTGGCCGGCATGCTGCTGCGCTCGCAGATCGAGCGGCTGCTGCCGCGAATCGTGGATTTCGGCAGCGCCGCCCTCCTCATCGTGCTGGCGCTGCTCGCGGCCTACGTCGCCTTTAAATGGCGGGAGCGGCGTCGCTTCTACGCAGCGCTCGACGTGGCGCGCATCGGCGTGGACGAGCTGTATGCGCTGATACAGGGCGCAGCTCCGCCGACGATTCTCGACGTGCGCTCCACGACCGCGCAGGAGCTGCAGTTGCGCCGCATCCCCGGGGCGCTGCACATGCCGCTGCACGAGGTCGGGCAGCGCGCCGGCACGCTGCCGCGCGACCGCGAGATCATCCTTTACTGCAGCTGCCCCAACGAGGCTTCGGCCGCGCAGGCGGCACACGTGCTGATGCGACAGGGCTTCCGCAAGGTGCGTCCCCTGCACGGCGGACTGGATGCATGGATCGCCGCAGGTTACGCAGTCGAGGATGTTCCGGGTGCGGCTGTCGCGGGAGCGACCCGCGCCCTGGCCGTCGAGGCGACGCGCTAAATCCGCCGCGCGGCGCGCGCCTTCAGGGCTTCAGCCCGTAAACGTCGAGCTCGCCGGCAATGGTGCCGCTGCCGTTACCGGTCGTGCCGCCGTTGTTGCCGCGCGTTCCGACATACACCTTGCCGTTGGCGACGGTCGGTACGGTGAATTTCACCGCATTGCCCGCGGCATCTGTGCCTGCCATCGAGCTGTTCCACAGCTCCGTCGCAAGGTTCGCGGCCGAGTAGGCGTGCAGGACGGCCGGACCGCAGGCCGCTGTGCCGAAGCAGAAATTGGCGCTGTCGAGCCCCCAGACGACGGCATCCCCGCTGCTTCCCGAAGACGAGATCGCCAGGCCGGCACCGAACTTGCCGTAGGTTGTCGACGACAGCGAGGTTGCCGTCGCGTTGAACTGGTCGCTGACCGGGTTGAAGGCGTAGGCCTGCAGCGACGCTCCCTCAGGTCCGATATAGAGCGTGTCGTTCCAGAACACGCCGGTGGAAAAGATCGGGCCCCCGGGAACCCACCGCTGCAGGGCGTTGCCGTCGCCGAGGCCTCCCATGCTGTCGCCATTGAGCAGGTACAGCGCCCCGTCCTTGCCGCCCCCGACCACCGCGTGCAGCAATGGGCCGCTGCCGGCATCGAGGTTCAGGACTATTGCCGCTCCGCCGGAGCCGAAATCCCAATCGTTGAGGTCATCCGTGTTCTGATCGGTCGGCGTGAAATAGGAGCTCACGGCGAGCCCGGGCGTCAGTTGCAAAAAGGAGTCGCCATAGTCCTTCTGTGTCGCGGACGAGGTGGACGCATCGAATGTCCCGTTGCCCGTGATCACGTACAGGTTGCCGTTATTGTCTGCCGCCGGGGCGCCGCCGCCCAGCCAGATGCCGCCGCCGTTCGCGTTGGGAGTCGTGTTGAAAACGGAGACCTGGGTCAACTGCGTCCCGCTGTAGGTGTAGCCCATGATCCATCCGAACCACGGAACGGTCTCACCGTACGAGGCAAAGGCGACGTAAACGGTCCCGCCGACCAGCGCGAGGCCGGCGCGCTGCACGTGCTGCGCGGGGTCGAAAGTAACCTGCCCGCCGGCATCGGGATAGCTTGCCGCAATGGCCAGCGGCGAGCCCGTCTTCTCGTTTCCGGTGGTGATGTCGATGCCATGCAGCCGTTCGTACACCGACGTGCCGGCGGCATTCAACGAGCGGGTGACGACGTACAGGATATTGCTCGCCGGATCGATCACCGGCGTACCGATGACCGCCAGATCGCTGCCGGGAGTATCGCTTCCCGTGCCGCCGTGCGCCGGGTCTATGAGGCTCACGTGCCACAGCTGCAGGCACGGGCTGACGTCAGCATCGAAGGCATACAGACTGTCCTGCGCGGTGCCGACGAACACCACGTTGTGGCGCGTGCCGCCGATGACGAGGTTGGCGATCCACAGCGGCTGGGCATAGATCGCCCCGTCCACGCTGCAGGAAAACAGCTTGCCGAAGGTGCTGGTGTTCACATTCGCGCTGTTCAGCGCGAACTCGCGGGCGTTGACGCCGCCCCGCGAAAGATCGTTGTGATAAGTCAGCACGCCGGCGAGGTCCGTGACGCCGACGGTGAGGCTGCTCTTCTGCGTGGAATCAGTGGCGCTCGTGGCGGTGACGGTGTACGCCCCGGCGGTCGCCGGCGCAGTGAAAGTTACCGCGGCGCCGCTCGCGCTCGCCTGGGCGCTGAACGTCCCCCCGGCCGGAGCGCTGCTCCAGGTGACCCCGGCATAGTCGTTGGTGACGGCGGAAAGGCTGAGGGTCTGGCGGACGGTGAGGCCGGCACGAGCCGGTGATACCGTCACGTTGATGCTGGCGGGACTGATGGTCAGCGGCAGCGTGACGCTCTTGCTGTGAGCGGTGGCGTAGGAATCGGTCACCGTGAAGGTCAGTGATGTGGCGTCGGCGGTCGCGCCGGGTGTGCCCGAAACCGACCCGTTCGCAGCAAGGGTCAGCCCGGCCGGCAGGGCGCCGCCGGTCAGTTTCCAGGACAGCGGCGCGGTCCCGCCGCTGGCGGTGAGCGTGGCTGCGTAGGCATGGCCGGCCTGCCCGTGCGGTAGCGAGCTGGTCGAGATGCTGAGCGCCGCATCGGGCGGCGGCGAGGGTGGCGGGGCATCACTGCTGCCGCCGCCGCAACTCCACAGCAGTGCGCATAACCATGTCTGCAGGGCAAAACGCGCCATGCGCCGGCGCGACGGGTCGTTTAACATTAGTCGCAGCTATCCCCTGCCGACAGGTATCCCGGGAGCGCCCGTCTGCCCGCCTGGGCGCGGACACCTCATACTCATCAAAGATTACCTGCCCCGTTTGGTTGGAGTCTTGAGTATTGGACATATCGGGCCACAAACTGTGGCCCGCGTCACATTGTCTGCAACAGGCAACACCCGCGCCGGGCTCACCGGCCACTTGTGCCTCGCGCGCCTGCCTACAGGCGGGCAGGCTGATCCGGGCCGGCCGCAGCGGCCGGACGCGGCTCGCCGTGCGGGCGAGCCCGCGCGCCGGCGCGTGGGTCGATGCGGGCGCGGATCTCCGCCCAGAGTGCCCGATACACCAGGGCCGCTTCGCTCTTCGGCGTGCATGCCGCCAGCGGCGCCCGCCGCACGCTCATACGCTCGATCTCGCTGCGGTAGGGCACCTCGGTAGCGAGGATGGCGGGAAAGCGCTCGCGCGCCTCCGCCATGAGCTCCAGGTGCAGCGCGCGGCGCCGGTCGACCAGCGAGAAGAACGGCAGCAGCGTGAGGTCGTGCCAGCCCGCGGCAGCCACGAAGTCGTACAGCTGCACCAGCATGCGCAGCGACAGCGGGCTCGGCACCAGTGGCACGAGCACCACGTCCGCCGCGCGCAGCACGTTTTCCGACAGCAGCGAGATGCCCGACGGGCAGTCGAGGAACAGCGCGCCGTAGATCTCACGCAGCGAGCGGCTCATCTTCAGCAGCCGCTCGGTCGGATGGCGGCGCTCGGCCAGGTGGACCGCGAAATTGCGATAGGAAAAGTCCGCCGGCAGCAGATCGAGATGCGCGTAGCCGGTCGCGAGGATCAGCTCGGGCAGCTCGATCTTGCCCGCGAGCAGGCGCTTCGCCGAGGAGTGCCCGTACTGCTCACCGCGCAGCGCGTACGTCGCCCCGCCCTGGGAGTCGAGGTCCCACAGGAGCGTCGCGCAGCCGTCGGCGGCACTGAGGTAGGCGAGATTGACCGCGGTGGTGGTCTTGCCGACGCCGCCCTTG
Source organism: Steroidobacteraceae bacterium (assembly GCA_035481975.1). Classification (GTDB taxonomy): domain Bacteria; phylum Pseudomonadota; class Gammaproteobacteria; order Steroidobacterales; family Steroidobacteraceae; genus 13-2-20CM-66-19. The sequence goes on along the minus strand of DATHRC010000044.1, from coordinate 94,137 downwards.
ATGTTCGTGACCGCGACGATCCTCACGGCGCGAGCATACGCCCGAGAGAGGCGGGGCGCGCGCCCTTAGGTTAGCGTCAGCGGCTTTGGCGACTCGTGAGGCGGGCGTGCACCAGCACGCCGAGATGGCCGACGAGCAGCAGCGTCGCGCCGATCAGTGAGCTGACGATCAGTTCCATAAGAAGAAGTCCTTCGCTTGCCATAACGCGTGCACTCACGCGCGCTGGCGATTCAATGAGCCGGCGGCTTAGATGGGGACGAAAGGCGCGACCGCAAGCCGTGCGGCGCCTCCTCCGGGGCAGCCGCGGCTCATCCTTTGGAGGCAGTGATGTCGGCCGTCAGGTGATGGAGCCCGGCTTGCGCAGCATCTTGCCGATCTCCGCGGCATGCGCCTCTTCGGCGGCGATCTGCGCCCGCGCGTACTCCTCCAGCATGATGTTGCGCCCGGCGACGGCGTCGAGCAGCCGCCGGTATTCGCCGAGCCCTTCCTGCTCGTGCACGAGCGCCTCGCGCAGTATCTCGTCGACGTTGTGCTTGTGAGTCTCGAGCAGCGGACCGATGGTGAGCGAGGGATGTCCGCCGAGATTGGTGATGTGCTCGCCCGCCTGCACCGCGTGCGTCTGCGATTCCTGCGCCTGGCTGCGCAGCCACGCCACGATCGGAATGCGGTTGTGGCCGAAGATCATGAAGCTGTAATGCAGGTAGCGCACTAATCCTGCGAGCTCGAGCTCGAGGATGTGCTTGAGCAGGTCGATGACCCTGGCGGTTTCCGCCTTGCCGAGCTCGGCGCCCATGTTCGCCTCCCCACCGTGCCGCGTGCGGACCTTCCGCTGGTGTATCGTACACGGCGCATGCAGGCGGCGGAGGCCTCGAATGAGTGGTTTCTACGATATCGCGGTCAAAGGCATCGACGGGACGCCGGACCTGCTCGGTAAGCTGCGCGGCAAGGTCACGCTCGCCGTCAACGTCGCCAGCCGTTGCGGATTGACGCCGCAGTACCAGGGACTCGAGCAGTTGCAGCGCGAGCTGGCGGCGGAAAACTTCACGGTGGTGGGCTTTCCCTGCAACCAGTTCGCCGGGCAGGAGCCGGGCACCGAGGCACAGATCGCGGAGTTCTGCCGTACCACCTACGACGTCAGCTTTCCGCTGAGCGCGAAGCTCGAAGTGAACGGGGCGGGGCGTCACGCGGTGTACCGCTATCTCACCGCGCCCGGCAGCGGTATCGCCGGGGACATCAACTGGAATTTCGAGAAGTTCCTGATCGGCCGCGACGGCCGGGTGCTGAAGCGCTACCCGCCGGAGACCCGTCCGCAGGACAATGGCCTCACGCAGGACATCGCCGAGGCGCTCTAGCCGCGGCGTTGCGCGCCACCTCATGGCCGAATTCGAGTTCGCCATCCTGGGAGCGGGCGCCATCGGCTCGATCCTCGGCGCGCACCTGGCGCGCGCCGGACACGCAGTGGTCATGCTGGCGCGCGGCGCGCGCGCCGACCACCTCGAGCGGCACGGCCTCACCCTCGCCGGGCTTGCCGACTTCACCGTGCCGGTGCGTACGCTGCGTGACCCGGCGGCGCTGCGCAGCGCCGCCACGCTCATCGTCGCCATCAAGACGCCCGGAACCGCGGCGGCGCTTGCTACGCTGCGGCAGGCACAGCTCGACCTCAGCTTCTCGATCCAGAACGGACCGCTGAAGAACGAGCTGCTCGCGGCCGCCTTCGGGCGCGAGCGCGTGCTGGGGGCGCTCGCCGACACCAGCGGCGAGCTGCTGCCGGACGGCAGCGTGCTGTTCACCCGTAACGTGAACGTGTACCTCGGCGAGCTCGGCGGCGGCGACAGCCCGCGGGCGCAGCGCCTGGCGCAGCTGCTAGAGAGCTCCGGCGTGCGCGCCGGGGCCACCGCGCAAATCGAGACGCTCGAGTGGTCGAAGTTCTGCGCCTGGGTGGGACTCATGGCGCTCGCGGTCGCCACGCGCGCACCGACCTGGAAATACCTCGCCGACGAGGGTGCCGCGCTGCTGCTCGCCCGCCTGGTGCGCGAGATGGGGATCCTGGCACGCGCGCTCGGCATCGCGCTCGCCGACCGCGCGGTGTTGCCGACCGCGAGCATCTGCGCCGGCAGCGAGCACGAGGCGGTGAGGATCATCACCGCCATCGGCGCGGACTATCGGCTGAATGCGCCCACCCACCGCATGTCGGCACTGCAGGACCTGGAAGCCGGGCGGCCGCTGGAGGTGAACGAGACGCTCGGCTACGCCTGCGAGCGCGCGCGGGCGCTCGGCCTGCAGCTGCCGCTGCTCGAGTGCTTCGGCGGCCTGATTGCCGCCATCGACCGCCTGCAGCGCGCGCCGGCGTAGTGCGCCGCCGCCGCGCCCGCCGTCAACCGCCGCTCAGCCCCTTGTACTCGAGCAGCGGTCCGACCTGCGGCGCCTGGCCGTAGAACTCGCGGAACAGCAGCTGCGGATCCTCGCTGCGCCCGCGCGACAGCACGTGGCTGCGCAGGTAGTCGCCATTGGCGCGGGTCAGCCCGCCGTGCGTGTGGAACCACTGGCCGGTGTCGCGCGCCAGCACTTCACTCCACAGGTAGGCGTAGTAACCCGCCGCGTAGTTGTTGTCGAACACGTGCGAGAAATAGCCGGAGTGGTAGCGCGGCGGCACCGGCGCGTAGTCGAGTCCGCTCGCCTTGAGCGCGGCGGCCTCGAATGCCGGCACCGCCGCGGCCTGCGGCGCCTGCGCCGGGGTGATCTGGTACCACGCCTGGTCGAGCAGCGCCGCCGCCAGGTACTCGGTGGTCGCGTAGCCGGCGTCGAATCTCTGCGCGGCGATCACCCGCGCGAGCAGCTGCGGCGGCATCGGCGCGCCGCTCTGGTAGTGGCGTGCGAAATGCGCGACGACATCCGGCTCACGCGCCCACATCTCGTTGTACTGCGAGGGGTACTCGACGAAGTCGAGCGGCACCGCGGTGCCGGCCAGCAGCGGGTACTGCACGCTCGACATCATGCCGTGCAGCGCGTGGCCGAACTCGTGGAACATGGCGGTCACTTCCTCGAAGGTGAGCAGCGCCGGCTGTCCCGGCTGCGGTTTGGGAATGTTGAGATGGTTGGCCACCACCGGCAGGCGCTTGAGCAGCCGCGACTGCGAAACGTACTCGTTCATCCACGCGCCGCCCTGCTTGTTGTCGCGCTTGAAGTAGTCGCCGATGAACAGCGCCAGCGGCTTGCCGTCGGCATCGGAGACTTCGAACACGCGCACGTCCTGCTGGTAGACGGGCAGATCGTGGCGCTCCGTGAAGTTCAGGCCGTACAGCTGGTGCGCCGCGTAGAACACCCCGTCGTGCAGCACGCGATCGAGCTCGAAGTACGGCGCCACGCTCGCCTGATCGAAGTCATAGCGTGCCTTGCGCGCCTGCTCGGCATAGAAGAACCAGTCCCACGGCTGCAGCTGGAAGCTCGCAGTGCCGGCGGCGGCCGCCTGGGCGTCGATGAGCTTCTGCATGGCGGCCGCCTCGGCACGCGCCGCCGCCAGTGCGGCCGGCGCCACCTGGCCGATCATGTCGCGCACCGCCTGCGGCGTGGCGGCCGACTCGTCCGCCAGCACATAGGCGGCGTGACTCGGGTAGCCGAGCAGCACCGCGCGCTCGGCCCGCAGCTTGACGATCTGCGCGATCACCGGGCGATTGTCGGTCGCCCCGCTTAAGCCGCGGCTGATCGAGGCCTTGTAGATGCGCTCGCGCAGCGCGCGCTGCGTCAGCTGCGCCAGCACCGGCTGGTTGGTGGTGTTCTGCAGCGTGATGAGCCATTTGCCCTGCAGCCCGCGCGCCGCCGCGGCCTGCGCCGCCGCGCCGATCTGCTCGGGCGACAGTCCGTCGAGCTCAGCGGCGCTGTCGACCACCACGGCGCCGTCGGCGGTGGCCTTGAGCACGTTCTGCCGGAAGCGGGTGGTGAGCGAGGAGATCTGCTTGTTGAGCTCCTTCAGATGCGCCTGCTGTGCGGGCGGCAGACGCGCGCCCGCGCGCACGAACAGCGTGTGGTAGCGCGTCAGCAGCTGCAGCGACTCGGGATCGAGGTGCAGGCTGGCGCGCTGCCGGTAGAGCGCATCCACGCGCGCCCACAGCGCCGCGTCGAGGAAGATGGCGTCGTCCTGAGCGGTGAGCCTGGGCGCCATCTCGGTATCGACCTGCTGCATCTGCGGATCGGTGTTGCAGGTGTTGAGATTCGAGAAGACCGGCTCGACGCGGGCACGCAGCTGCCCGGAGCGCTCCAGCGCCACGACGGTGTTGGCGAACGTCGCGGGTTGCGAGTTGTGGGCGATGGCGGCGACCTCCTCGAGCTGCGCGTGCAGCGCCGCGGCGAATGCCGGCAGGTAGTCGCTGTCGCGGATGCGATCGAAGGGCGGCATCTGGAAAGGCAGCGTGCTCGGCTGCATGAAAGGGTTGTCGGCCATCGCAGAGGTCCTTGCAGTGCCTGCCGCAGGAGCGGCGGCGGGGGTCGCCGCGAGCGCCACCGCGCCCAGGGCGGCGGCGCTGAGCAAGATGGAAACAACGATTCGCATGCCTGGGTTCCTTGGGCGGCGGAGCAAGCTGCAATGATATCCTTCGCGCCCGCCCATCGCCCTTCATGAAGGCGTTCCCGCCATGAGCATCAGCCGCGACCAGGTTGTCAGCATCCATTACACCCTCACCGACGATGCCGGCGAGGTCATCGACGCTTCGACCGCCGGCGAGCCGTTCGCCTACCTGCACGGGCATGGCAACCTGATTCCGGGCCTGGAGCGTGAGCTGACGGGCAGGAATGCGGGCGAGCGGCTGCAGGTGAAGGTCTCACCGGCCGACGGCTACGGCGAGTACGACGGCAAGCTCGTGCAGCGCGTGCCGCGGCGTGCGCTGCAGGGGGTGCCCGAGGTGAAGCTGGGTATGCGCTTGCAGGCGCACACCGCCGAGGGTCCGCGCACGCTCACCGTCACCCACCTCGCCGGCGACATGGTGACGCTCGACGGCAATCATCCGCTCGCCGGCCGGACGCTGAACTTCGCGGTGGAGATCGCCGCGGTGCGTGCGGCCACCGGGGAAGAGCTGGCGCACGGACACGTGCACGGGGCCGGCGGCCATCATCATTGAGCTGCCGGTAGCGTGCCCGCGGCGCGCGGCAGGGCAGCCTGCTCCCGCGCGAACCGCGCGAACAGCGCGCACAGGGCATCGACGCGCGCCAGGTAGACGCGCGGATCATGATCGCCGCAGCGCTGCGCGGGAGCGAACCTGAACCCGCGCTGCGCGTAGAGCGCCGCCGCGCCCGCGCCGCACAGGTGCACCACCGCTGCCAGGTGCTGCTGCTGCAGCAGAGTCGCAGGAAGCGGCCGGCGCGCCAGGATCTCCCCCACCTTGAGATCGAGGTACGCCGCGGTCAGCTCCACCGCATCCGCAGGCAGTACGCGCAGATACAGCGCATTGAACCAACACGCCCGCCATTCGTTCCAGCGGCCCTCGCGCACCAGGCGATGATCGTGAATGCAGTAGTGGCGCGCCTCGGCAAAAGTCCCGTCGGTGATCTGGTACATGCCCACGGCGCTCGAGGCGGGGCGGTAAACCTCGAGCGGTGCCGCGGCCCAGGTCCAGCGCCAGTAGGTGCGCACCAGCGGATTGCCCGACCCCTCCACCTGCGCGAGCGCCGCGAGCAGCGGCGCGGAGACACCGGGCGTGGCATAGCGCCGGAAGGCGCTGCCGTAGTCCTGCCAGGTGACCTCGGGGGTCTTGGCGAGCACACCGGCTACCGGGAAGAACAGCTCGGTGGGCTTGCGCGCGACCTGGTAGATCCCGTTGATGGCGAGTGCCGTGCCGGCCGCCAGCGCGAGGATCGTCAAGGCGCGCGTCGCCTGTGGCATGCGCCGCCAGCGGCGCAGCCAGCGCCGGCGCGAGGCCGCTGACATCGGTAGCCACTGCCGTCTGCGGCGCGGGTGTGGGGGCACCGTCATCGGCAGATTCCTGCACGGCAGAGCGCCGCTGCACTAACATGCGTCCCCGTGGAAGCCGGAGCCATGGAGACGCGCGTTTCGCGCGATGCCGTCGAGGTCGAGACCGGCCGCGACCCGCAGGCCGCCGTGATCTGGCTGCACGGCCTGGGTGCCGACGGCCATGACTTCGAGCCGATCGTGCCGCAGCTGATGCAGCCCGCCGATCCGGCGCTGCGATTCGTCTTTCCGCACGCGCCGGTGCGTCCGGTGACGCTCAACGGCGGATACGCGATGCGTGCCTGGTACGACATCGTGGCAATCGACCGGCGCACCGCCGAGGATGCGAGCGGCATCCGCGCTTCACAGACGGCCATCAGCCAGTGGATCCGCGGCGAGAATGCCCGCGGCATCAGCACCTCGCGCATCGTGCTCGCCGGCTTCTCGCAGGGCGGCGCGATGGCGCTGTATGCCGGCACGCGCTACCCCGAGCGACTCGCCGGCATCATCGGACTGTCCTGCTACCAGGTGCTGGCGGAGAGCTTCGCCGCCGAGCGCGCCGCAGCCAATCAGTCTACCCCGGTATTTCTGGCGCACGGCACACAGGATCCGGTGGTGCCGCCGGCGCTGGGAGTTGCGGCCTGCCGGCAGCTGCAGGCGGCGGGTTATGCCGTCGAGTGGCATGCGTACAGCATGCCGCACTCGGTATGCCCCGAGGAGATTGCCGATGTCGCCGCATGGCTGCGGCGCGTACTCGCCTGACGGGAGCGAGTGAGGCCCCGTCCCTGGGGCCTCGCCTCACAAGAGCTCTGTGCTCAGCCGGGGTGCCCGTGCTCAGCGTGTGGTGATGCGTGCTCATCGCCGCGTGCGGGCGCGTGGGAGCCGCCTGCCGGGGCGCCGTGCGGCGCACCGCCGGGCGCGCCATGGGGCGCACCGGGCACACCGCCGGGCGCGCCGTGGGGCGCACTGCCGGGCGCGCCATGGGGCGCACCGCCCGGGGAGCTGTGCGACGTCCCCGCCGCCGGGGCGACATGCGACTGCGCCGCGGGCGCCGCGCCGCCGGGGTGGCCCGACGGCTGGTTCATCACCGCGTGCGGGGCCGCCGGAGCAGCGCCCGACGGAGTAACGAAACGCGAGGCCACCACACCCTTGCCGTAGAACACTCCGGGCTTCGCGGTCGCGGCGACTGTAGGGTTACCGTGGTTGTAGGACGCGCGCATGGTGGTATCGCGGGCCGCTGCCTGCTCGTGCTGCTGCTGCATCTGCGACATGGCGACGTGCTGCTCCTGCGCGGCGCGCTGCTCGGCGGGCGTCGCAGTCGCGGCGACGCCGCCTGTGCCGCCGTTGTAGCTCACGCGGTTGATGGTGGTGTTGTTGACGATGGTGGTGTTGTTGATGACCGTGGTATCGGCGACATAGCGGCCGCCGTTCCAGTAACCGCCGTGGAAGCCGGCGCCGCCGTAGCCGAAGCCGTAGTTGATGCCGCCGTAGAAGCCGACGTGCGGACCCCAGTAGCCGCCATGCCAGAGGTATGCGCCGCCCGACCAGCCCCAGTATCCCGGCGTCCACAACAGCCCGGGCGCGGGCGCCATCACCCAGGTGCCGGGTACCCAGTAATAGCCCCCGTCGGCATACGCCCAGTAGCCGGGCGTCCAGAAATAGCCCGGCTCCGGCATGGGAGGCGCCACGTACACCGGCAGCGGCGGAGGACCCACGCTCACGGAAATGATCACCGCCGCGCTGGCCGCCAGGGGCACCATGAGCAGCAGACTGGCGATGAGACCGCGAAACGGCTGGCGCATTTTTTTGCACTCCTCGATGCGAGACGTTGACCGAGCCTGGCTGAACGCTTCCTGAACCCGCACGCTGGTGGTCACCCTACGCCAACGCACGCCATCGCTGGCAGTTGACCGCGGTGCGCGGCGCGCGCCGGCGCCGTTGGGCGACACGTTCAAAACCAACTGTAGTTGAAACTGATGCTGACGCGCCGCGGCGCCCGCGGCCGCGCGCTCACCTCGTGGCGCAGCCAGCTCTCGAACAGCAGCAGGGCGCCGCTGCGCACCGGGAATGTCACCCACGGCCGTTGGGCGCGCCGCGCGCTGCGCAACCGCGGTGGCGCGGCCATGAAACGCTCGAGCCGCGGATCCTCGAACTTCAAACCCGCCACCCCGCCCGGCGCGGCGACGTAGTACGTGCCGCTGATGGTGGCGAGCGGATGCAGATGCAGCCCGTGGGCGGCACCCTCCCCCATGACGTTCACCCAGCAGTCGGTCATCACCAGTCGCCGCGAGCGCAGGTCGAGCTGCAGCGCCCGCGTGAAAGCCGCCACGTGCACGTCGAGCCGGCGCGCCAGAGCGGCGAAGGTCGGCGAGTACCGCTGCAGGCGATGCGCCGAGCCGTAGGAGGTGTAGCCGCCGGGGTAGTGGCGCGCCGACCAGCGCCTGCCGGCCGCATCGTCACGACGCAGCTGCAGGCACTCGCGCAGCAGGCGGGCATTGAGCGCGCGCCAGCCGCTAAAATGCAGCCTGGCCTGGTACACCAGTGTCGGGAAGAGGGCCTGCGTGCTCATGCAGGGCGGGCAGTATGCGGGTGCGGCTGCAACTGGTCTATGATCGACGGTACCCGCGTTTGCGCAGAGAGCCACCCATGGCAGCTTCCTTGCCCGCGCACCTCACGGCCGGCGCGCCGCGCGCCGCCACGCCGGAGCTCGTGCCGCACTGGGTCGGCGGAGCGTCGCTGACCGGCAGCGGCGCCCGGCTGCCGGTGCTCAATCCCGCAAGCGGCGCCCCACTGCGCGAGCTCATCCTCGCCGGCGCGGCCGAGGTGGACGCCGCGGTGGCCAGCGCGCAGGCGGCCTGGCGGGGCTGGGCGGACACTCCGCCGGTGCGCCGCGCACGCGTGCTCGCGCGCTTCCTGGCGCTGCTCAACGAGCAGCGCGACGCGCTCGCCGCGCTCATCACCAGCGAGCACGGCAAGGTGTTCGCCGATGCACAGGGCGAGGTGACCCGCGGCATCGAGATCGTGGAGTTCGCCTGCGGCATCCCGCAGCTGCTGAAGGGGGATTTCACCGACCAGGTGTCCACCGGCATCGACAACTGGACCCTGCGCCAGCCCCTCGGGGTGGTCGCCGGCATCACCCCGTTCAACTTTCCGTGCATGGTGCCCTGCTGGATGTTTCCGCTCGCACTCGCCTGCGGCAACACCTTCGTGCTCAAGCCGAGCGAGCGCGACCCGTCGGCGTCGATTTTCATGGCGCGGCTGCTCAGCGCCGCCGGCCTGCCGCCGGGCGTGTTCAACGTCGTGCAGGGGGACAAGACCGCCGTCGACGCGCTGCTCGATCACCGCGACGTGCGCGCGCTGAGCTTCGTCGGCTCGACCGCGGTCGCAAGTTACATCTACCGCCGCGGCGCGGCCGCCGGCAAACGCGTGCAGGCGCTCGGGGGCGCCAAGAATCACCTGGTGGTCATGCCCGATGCGGACCTGGAGCAGGCGGTCGACGGGCTGATCGGTGCGGCCTACGGCTCGGCCGGGGAGCGCTGCATGGCGATCTCGGTCGCGGTGCTGGTCGGCGCGAGCGCCGCTGCGATCGTGCCGCAGCTCGCCGAGCGCGCGCGGCGGCTGCGCATCGGCGAGGGCATGCAGCCGGATGTTGAGATGGGCCCGGTGATCAGCCAGGCGGCGCTCGAGCGCATCCGCGGTTATATCGAGGACGGGGTGGCGAGCGGCGCACAGCTGCTGGTGGATGGCCGGCGCCACCCGCTGAGCGGCGCTGCCTTCAGCGTTCCCGGGCACGAGCAGGGCTTCTGGCTCGGCGCCACGCTGTTCGATCAGGTAACGCCGCAGATGCGCATCTACCGGGAGGAGATCTTCGGGCCGGTGCTGGTGTGCGTGCGGGTGCCGGACCTCGCCGCCGCCGTGCAGCTGGTGAATGCGCACCCGCTGGCCAACGGCGTGGCCTGTTACACGCGCGACGGCCACGTGGCGCGCGAGTTCGCGCGGCGCATCGAGGTCGGCATGGTGGGCATCAATGTGCCGATACCGGTGCCGATGGCGTGGCACGGGTTCGGCGGCTGGAAGAGCAGCCTGTTCGGCGACATGCACGCCTTCGGCGAGGAAGGCGTGCGCTTCTATACACGGCAGAAATCCGTGATGCAGCGCTGGCCGGAGAGCACGCCCAAGGGGGCGGAGTTCGTGATGCCGACCGCGAAATAAGGGCAGCGTCGGCGCTAGCGGCTCGCAGCGGCAGCCGCGCCGCGGGGTGCGGGCTCGAACTGTTGCTCTTCGGTACTGCCGCTGAGCGCGGTGATCGAAGAGGTGCCGCCGCTGACGGTCTGGGTGACCGCGTCGAAGTAGCCCGCCCCGACCTCGCGCTGGTGCTTGGTGGCGGTGTAGCCGGCGCCTTCGGCGGCGAATTCCGCCTGCTGCAGCGCCACGTAGGCAGTCATCTGCTGCGTCTTGTAGCCGCGTGCCAGCTCGAACATCGAGTAGTTGAGCGCGTGGAAGCCGGCCAGCGTGATGAACTGGAAGCGGTAGCCCATGGCCGCCAGCTCGCGCTGGAACCTGGCGATGGTCGCGTCATCGAGCTTGCGCTTCCAATTGAAGGACGGCGAGCAGTTGTAGGCGAGCAGCTTGCCGGGGAACTGCCGGTGGATCCCTTCCGCAAACTCGCGCGCCTCCTCGAGATCGGGCTTGGCGGTCTCGCACCACACCAGGTCCGCATAGGGCGCGTAGGCGCAGCCGCGCGCGATCGCCTGGCGCAGCCCGGCGTGCACGGAAAAAAAGCCCTCGCTGGTGCGTCCGCGGGGGGCGTCGATGAACGGGCGGTCACGTTCGTCGACGTCCGCGGTGAGCAGTGTCGCCCCTTCCGCGTCGGTGCGTGCCACCAGCACCGTCGGCACGTTGCACACGTCCGCGGCCAGGCGCGCGGCGAGCAGCTTGTTGATCGCCTCCTGGGTCGGCACCAGCACCTTGCCGCCCATGTGGCCGCACTTCTTCGCCGAGGATAGCTGGTCCTCGAAGTGCACGCCGGCGGCACCGGCATCGATCATCTGCTTCATCAGCTCGAATGCATTCAGCACGCCGCCGAAGCCCGCCTCGGCATCGGCCACGATCGGCTTGAGCCAGTCGATCGAGTCATCGCCCTCGGCATGGCAGATCTCGTCCGCGCGGCGCAGCGTGTTGTTGATACGGCGCACCACCGCCGGCACCGAGTCGGCCGGATACAACGACTGATCCGGATACATCTGGCCGGCGAGGTTGGCATCGCCGGCGACCTGCCAGCCGGACAGATAGATCGCCTCGAGTCCGGCCTTCACCTGTTGCATCGCCTGGTTGCCGGTGAGCGCGCCGAGCGCGTTCACGAACGGCCGCTCGGCGAGGTAGCGCCACAGCTTCTCCGCCGTCAGCCGCGCAATGGAGTGCTCGACCGGGATGGTGCCGCGCAGGCGCACCACGTCGGCCCCGCTGTAGCCGCGGCGGATGCCGCGCCAGCGGGGATCCTCGCGCCAGCTGTGCTCGATCTCGGCGGCGGTCGGCAGAGTTACCGAAGATTTCATGTGTGGCGCTGTTCCTCGTGCCTCTAGGGGTGCCGCCGTCAGCTCAACAGCTCGTAGGCCGGCAGCGTCAGGAATTCGTCGAAGGTGTCGCTCTTGGTCATCTGCTCGAACAGGCGCGCCGCAGTCGGAAAGACCCCGTGGCTGAGCCGCGCCGCGCCGACTTCCTCGTGGATGCGGTCGAGCTCGGCGCTCATCAGCCGGTCGAAGCGCTCCACGGTCACCGGCTGACCGTCGCTGGTGCGCGCGCCGTGCCGCAGCCACTGCCACAGCTGCGCGCGGCAGATCTCCGCCGTCGCCGCATCCTCCATGAGGTGATACAGCGGCACGCAGCCATTGCCGCGCAGCCAGGACTCGAGATACTGCACGCCGACGCGGATGCAGCCGCGCAGCCCCTCCTCGGTGATGGCGCCATCGGGCACCGTGAGCAGGTCGCGCGCGGTGACATTCACGTCGGTGCGCAGCACGCCGAGCTGGTTCGGGCCGGGCATCAGCTCATCGAAGGGCTCGCGCGCGATGGCCGCCAGTCCCGGGTGCGCAATCCAGGTGCCGTCGTGGCCGGCGCGCACCTCGCGCAGCTTGTCGGCCCGCACCCGTGCCATGGCCGCGGCGTTCGCCTGCGGGTCGTCGCGGATCGGGATCTGCGCCGCCATGCCGCCCATGGCGTGCGCGCCGCGCCGGTGGCAGGTGCGGATCAGCAGATCCACGTACGACTTGAGGAAGTGGCGCTCCATGGTCACGGTCGCGCGGTCCGGCAACAGGAAGTCCGGACGATTACGGAATTTCTTGATGAAGCTGAAGATGTAGTCCCAGCGCCCGCAGTTGAGCCCGGCGGAGTGCTCGCGCAGCTCGTAGAGGATCTCGTCCATCTCGAAGGCCGCGAGGATGGTCTCGATCAGCACCGTGGCCTTGATGGTGCCGCGCGCCATGCCGAGCGCCTCCTGCGCGGCAACGAATACCTCGTTCCACAGCCGCGCCTCGAGGTGGCTCTCGATCTTCGGCAGGTAGAAATACGGTCCGGTGCCGGCGCGCGCCAGCGCCTCGTGGTTGTTGGCGAGAAACAGCGCGAAGTCGAACAGCGCACCGGACACCGGCTCGCCGTTGATGCGCACGTGCTTTTCCGGCAGATGCCAGCCGCGCGGGCGCACGATGAGGGTCGCGGTGTGCTCGGCCAGGCGGTAGATCCTGCCGGTGGCACGGTCCTCGAAGCTGATGGTGCGGCGCACGGCATCGGCGAGGTTCACCTGCCCGCGGATGATGTTCTCCCAGGTCGGCGCGCAGGAGTCCTCGAAGTCCGCCATGAAACAACGCACCGGCGCGTTCAGGGCGTTGATGACCATCTTGCGATCGACCGGACCGGTGATCTCCACGCGCCGGTCGGTGAGATCCGCCGGCACCGGGGCGACGCGCCAGCTGCCGGCGCGCACCTCCGCAGTGGTGTCGAGAAACTCCGGCAGCGCGCCGGCATCGAGCAGGGCCTGGCGGCGCGTGCGGGCGGCGAGCAGTTCCAGGCGGCGCGGATTGAAGCGGCGGTGCAGGCTGCCGAGCAGCTGCAGCGCGAGCGGTGTCAGCACCTCCTCGTCGCGCTCAATCCTCGTTCCCAGGATCTCGACCTTCGGTCCCGCTTCCTCCCTGGGGCACACTTTTCCGTGCGTCTCGACGTTCATGGCCCGCCCAGCATACGCGGTCCCGCGATGAATTTGACCATAGAAACTTCACACTGTTAATTTCACAGCCGTGCCTCCCGGCAGGAGCCCGCGAAGCTGCGGGCAACGGTGCGACATATGGCGGAACTGCTGCGCAAGGGCCACTTCCTCGGTGCCAAGCTGCGCACGCTGCGCAAGCGCAACGGGCTCACCCTGGAGGAGTTGTCGGTGCGCTGCATCCAGCGCGACCCGCCGCGGGCGCCGTCGGTCTCCTACCTGAGCATGATCGAGAGCGGCAAACGCAGCCCCTCGCCCGAGCTGCTCGAGCTGCTCGCCGGGGTGTTCCAGCGCGCGCCGCAGTGGTTCCTCGATGAGAGCGCGGAGCTCGAGCTCGCCTCCCCGGCCGTGGCCGGTGGTGCCGCGGCGCGCGTGCCGCTGGAGCCGTCGTTCCTGTTCTCGCGCAACCTGCTGCAGGTGGCGATCCCGGAGCTGCTCGCGCAGACCGGAACCACCGGGCGGCAGTTCGCGCATCTGCTGATCCGCTCGCACCAGGAGATGTCGCGCAACGATTTTCCGGACCTGGAGCGCGCGGCCGACAACGTCGGCGAGCGGCGCTTCCCCCTGTCGGTCGAGGATCTGCAGCGGCTGTGCCGGCGCCACGGGCTCGAGATCCGCTGGTTCGATCGCAAGCCGGTGCTGGCGCGCGACAAGGATCGCGAGGTGCGCAGCATGGTGCGCTCGTTCTACCAGGCGCCGCGGGTGATCTACGCCAACCGCGCACTGCAGGCGGACCGCGCGCGGCTGAAGTTCGATCTCGCCGCGCACATCGGCCACAAAGTGCTGCACGGCGGCGACGGCCTGAAGTCCCCGCACGCCACCGGCGGGGAGATGGGCGGCAGCCCCGAGGGCGACTCGGGCGCTGCCGGCATGAACGCCCAGGACGTACTGCACGCGTGGCGCGATTTCGAGTGCAGCTTCTTCGCCGGCGCGCTGCTCGCGCCGCGGGTGCCGTTCCGGCGTTTCCTGGCGCGCGAGCGCTACCGCGTGGAGGCGGGCGCGCGGCTCGAGCTCACCCCCGCGGTGGTGATGCGCCGCATGACCAAGGTCTCGCCTTATCCGTACTGGCATTTCTTCGACGCCTACCCGCCGGGCTATCTGCGCGCGGTCTATCGGGGTAACGGCATCCCGCTGCCCTGGGGGAATCTCGCGCAGGTGAGCGACCCCTGCCCCAACTGGGCGGTGTTCCGCATGATCCACGGCGAGCACGGCGCCAGCGGTTCGCAGATCTCGGTGCTGCGCGACGGGCAGCGCTCGCTGCTTTACTGCTGTCACTCGATACGGGTGCAGGACATGGCGGGCAATCCGCACGTGCTGTCGGTCGGGGTCGACCTGGCACCCGCGCTGGCCTCGCACGGCGTCCGCGGCGAGCCGCTGATCGATTCGATCTTCCGCGAGTGCCTGCACCGGCGGGGCGAGGCGCGCATCCCCAGGGCCGCCGCGCAGGTGCTCGGTGCGGTAGCGAACGTGCTCAACATCGCCTGGATCGGCGATGCGCTCGGGGCACCGGCCCGCATCATCTGTCCGCGCAGCAACCGCTGCCCGCGGCCCGAGCGCTGCGAGGGCGCCCGTCCTTCGCGGGCGCGCGAGATTGCCGACGTGCGCGCGGAGATCCTCGGCCGCTAGCGCTGCTGGCATTAAGCTTAGGACCGCTTCGTCAAGGAGACGCCATGCTCCGCAACCCTCTCGTTGTCCTCACGCGCCCCGGCGTGGCCGTACTCGCGGCGCTGCTGCCGCTCACCTTCGTCGCGGGCGTGGCCGCCCAGGACGCCACCGCCCCGGCTCAGTCGACGCCTGCCGCTGCCCCGGATCCGCAGGCGGAGCGGGCGAGCATCAACCAATGGCGCATGCAGCGCATCGAGTCGCTCACCAGTGATAGCGGCTGGCTGACACTCGCGGGACTGTTCTGGCTGAAGGACGGCGGCAACAGCTTCGGCCGCGATCCCGGCAACTCGCTGGTGCTCGACAACCCCTCGCTCGCCGCCACCGCCGGCAGCTTCGCTGTCAGCGAGCGCAAGGTGCGCTTCATCGCCGACCCCGAGGGGGGTGTGACGCACGCGGGGCAACCGGTCGAAACGCTCGCGCTGCAGTCCGATGCCACCGCCGAGCCGACGGTGCTCGAGAGCGGCACGTTGCGCTTCTACGTCATCGAGCGGGCCGGCAATCTTGGCGTGCGGGTGCGCGATCTGAACAATCCGCGCCGTCTCCAGTTCCGCGGACTGAGCTATTTCCCGGTCAGCACCGACTGGGTGCTCAACGCCCGCTTCGTGCGCTACGAGCCGGTACGGCACATCCGCATCGTCAACATCCTCGGCATGGAGGAGGAGCAGGTCTCGCCCGGCGCCGTGGTGTTCACCCACAACGGGCGCGAGTGGCGTCTCGACACGGTGCTGGAGCAGCCCGATGACCCGCAGCTGTTCATCATGTTCGCCGACGCGACCAGTGGTCACGAGACCTACGGCGGCGGGCGCTTCCTCTACATCCCACGGCCCGCCGGCGGCACGGCCACCCTCGACTTCAACAAGGCCTATAACCCGCCGTGCGCGCTCAATGACTTTGCGACCTGTCCCCTGCCACCGCCGCAAAACCGCCTGAAGCTGCGCATCGAGGCAGGCGAGAAGACCTACGCCGGCGCGCCGGCGCACCATTCCTGAAGCGGCGCGCGGTTGCGCGCCAGGCGCGGCCCCGCCGTTGCCCGCGAGTCCGTCAGCCCTCCATGAACATCGTCGCCGGATGCTCCAGGCATTCCTTCAGCGCCTGGATCATCGCCGCCGCATCGTAGCCGTCGACGAAACGATGATCGAAGGACGAGGACAGATTCATGGTGCGGCGGATCGCAATCGCCCCGTCGACGACCACCGGCCGCTCCAGCGCGCGGTTGACGCCGATGATGGCCACTTCGGGCGCATTGATGATCGGCGTGCTGGCGATGCCGCCGAGCTTGCCGAGGCTGGTGATGGTGATGGTCGAGCCGCTGAGCTCCTCGCGCTTGGCCTTGTTGGTGCGCGCCGCCTCGCTGACGCGCCGCATCTCGGCCGCGAGCTCCCACAGCGTGCGCCCCTGCGCATCGTGCACCACGGGCACCTTGAGGCCGTCGGGCGTCTGCGTCGCCACCCCCAGATGCACCGCCGTGTAACGCACGATCACGCCGCGTTGCGCATCGTAGTGGGCATTGCACTGCGGGAAGTCGCGCAGCACCCGCACCAGCGCCACTCCGAGGAACGGCAGGTAAGTGAGCGGCGCCACCCCCGCAGGCAATCGGCCGTTCAGATGACGGCGCAGCGACTCGAGCTCGGTCACGTCGAGCTCCTCGACGTAGGCAAAGTGCGGGATGTTGCGCTTCGCCTCGCTCATGCGCTGTGCGATCACGCGCCGCAGGCCGATGATCTTGATCTCCTCGGTGGCGCCGGCGGGCACGCCACGCGGCTCGGACGGGCGCGCCGCGGGCACCGCCTTGGGAGTGCTGCGCAGCGGGGTCGGCTGCGCCCGCCGGGCGACGTATGCCTCGAGGTCCTTCGGCACGATGCGTCCATTCGGGCCGGAGCCGGCCACCTGCCGCAGGTCGATCCCCGCCTCATGGGCGCGACGGCGTATCGCGGGGGACGTCGCGACGCGCGTGTTGCGCAGCGCGGACGCGGTGACGGCTGACGCCGCAGTGGCCGCGGTCGGCGGGGCCGCGCCGTTGCCGGCAGCCGTGGCCCGCGCCGCGGCGGGCACCGGGGTGGGCGCCGTTGCTGCGCCCGCCTCGGTCTCCAGCACGATCAGTTCCGCTCCCACCGGCACCATGTCGCCCGGAGCACCGGTGGTGGATACCACGCGCCCGCTCACCGGGGACGGCACCTCCACCGCGGCCTTCTCGGTCATCACCTCGACGAGAACGTCGTCCTCACTGACGGTATCGCCGGGCTTGACGCGCCAGCCGACGATCTCGGCCTCGACCGTGCCCTCACCGAGGTCGGGAAGCTTGAAGACGTACCTGCTCATGCCGACTCCATGACTTGCCGCAGCGCGGCGGCGATACGCGCCTGCCCCGGGAAGTACTCCCACTCGAAGGCATGCGGATAGGGCGTATCCCAGCCGGTGACGCGCTGAATGGGAGCCTCGAGATTCCAGAAACACTGCTCCTGCACCGTGGCCACGAGCTCCGCGCCGTAGCCGCCGAAGCGCGTCGCCTCGTGCACCACCACGCAGCGGCCGGTCCTGCACACCGAGGTGCACAGCGTATCGACATCGAGCGGCGCCATGGTGCGCACGTCGATGATCTCGGCGTCCACGCCGGTCGCGCGCACTGCGGCATCGGCGACGTGCACCATGGTGCCGTAGGCGAGCACGGTCAGGTCCTTGCCCGCACGCACGATCTCGGCGCGGCCGATGGGCACCCGGTAGTGCCCGTCGGGAACCTCACCGCGCGGATGCGCACTCCACGGAATGGCGGGCTTGTGCGGATCGCCGTCGAACGGGCCGTTGTAGATGCGTTTCGGCTCGAAGAACACCACCGGATCCTCGTCCTCGATGGAGCTGATCAGCAGCCCCTTCGCGTCGTAGGGATTCGACGGCATGACCACCTTGATCCCGCAGACGTGCGCGAAGATCGCCTCGGGACTTTGCGAGTGGGTCTGGCCACCGCGGATGCCGCCGCCGCACGGTGTGCGGATGGTGACCGGCGCATGGAAGTCGCCCGCCGAGCGGTAGCGCAGCCGCGCCAGCTCGCTCACCACCTGGTCGAAGCCCGGATAGATGTAATCGGCGAACTGGATCTCGGCGACGGGCTTGAGCCCGTTGACCCCCATGCCGATGGCAGCGGCGATGATGCCGCCCTCGGCGATCGGCGTGTCGAGCACGCGGTGCTCGCCGTACTTGCGCTGCAGCCCTTCGGTCACGCGGAATACGCCGCCGAAATAGCCGACGTCCTCGCCAAGCAGTACCACACGCGGATCACGCTCGAGCATCACGTCCATTGCCGAATTCAGCGCCTGCACCATGTTCATGCGCGCCACGGCTAGCCCTCCTTGGCCACGGAGGCAGCCGCCGGCGCGCCGTCCGCCGCCGCGCTGCGCAGCGCCCGCAGCTGCTCGCGCTGGCGCTGCAGATCAGGCGGCATGTCGCGCAACACGTCCTCGAACATGGTGAGCGGGTCGAGCGACGGACCGCCGGTGAGCGTGCCGTAGGACTCCGCCTCCTTCCAGCAGGCCGTGACGTGCGCGTCGAGCTCCTGGTGCAGCGCACGGTGGCGCTCTTCCGACCATTCGCCGAGCGCGATCAGATGATCCTTCAGACGGGTGACCGGATCCCCGAGCGGCCAGGCGCGCCATTCCTCCTTCGGGCGGTAGCGCGAGGGGTCGTCGCTGGTGGAGTGCGCCGCCGCGCGGTAAGTGACTTGCTCGATGAGCGTCGGGCCGCCGCTCTGGCGGGCGCGTTGCGCCGCCCACTGCGTCACGGCGTACACCGCGAGGAAGTCGTTGCCGTCGACGCGGATTCCCGGGATCCCGTAGCCGGGCCCGCGCTGCGCGAAAGTCTTGTGCTCCCCGCCGGCAAATCCCTGGAAGGTGGAGATCGCCCACTGGTTGTTGACCAGGTTGAGGATCACCGGCGCCTGGTAGACCGCCGCGAAGGTCATGGCGTAGTGAAAGTCGGCTTCGGCGCTCGAGCCTTCGCCGATCCAGCCGGCGGCGATGTTGTCCTCGCCCTTGATGGCCGCGGCCATCGCCCAGCCCACCGCCTGGGGAAACTGCGTGGCCAGATTGCCGGAGATCGAGAAGATGTTGCCCTTGGCCCAGTGATACATGATCGGCATCTGCCGGCCCTTGCACATATCGTGGGTGTTCGACAGGCACTGGCACATCAGCTCCACCAGGTTGTGGCCGCGCACCACGTGCAGACCCTGCTGCCGGTAGGAGGGAAACAGCATGTCGCCGGGCTTGAGCGCCATGCCCTGCGCCACCGCGACCGCCTCCTCCCCGGTCGACTTGATGTAGAACGAGATGCGGCCCTGGCGCTGGATCTTCTGCATGCGATCATCGAACAGCCGCGTCAGCAGCATGTGCCGCAGGCCCACCTGCAGTTCCGCCGGCTCGAGGTGCGGATTCCAGGGACCCAGCGCGCGGTGGTCCTCACCGAGCACCCGCACCATTTCAACCGAGAGGTTCTCGATCGCGCGCGCCGCGGCGGTTACGTCCGGGCGGGGCACCGCGCCGGCAGGAGAGATCTGCAGGTAGCTGAAGTCGGGTTCCTGTCCGGGCCGTGCTGGCGGCGAGGGAACGTGCAAGCGCGACCGTGGAGTCATGGGATGAGCCTTTTGCGGCGCCGATGGTTGCAGGGACCGTGATGAATTCGGCAGGATTGTAGTCGCCTCACTCCGGTAACACTATGATGAAGCCCCGCCAGACTTTCCGCGGCGTGGTGCTGCGGCAGGGCACGCGCAGCGCGAGCGCCGCCGGACATAAGGCAGCCCCGGCCGCTGCGGGCCGGGCGCGTGTCAGCGTGGGGCGGGAGGTCGCCGGGCGCGGCGGCAAGGCAGTCACCGTCATCCGCGGCCTGCCGGGCAACGCGAGCCAACTCGAGGAGCTGGCGGGACGACTGAAGCGCCTGTGCGGCGCGGGCGGCACGTTGAAGAGCGGTGTTATCGAGATCCAGGGCGATCATCGCGACCGCCTGGTGGCCGAGCTGTGTAAGCTCGGGCTTGAGGCCGGGCGCTCGGGCGGCTGAAGGGGCCGCTGCACCTCGGCACCGCCGCGGCGCTGGCGCTGCGGCGAAGTGGTATCTGAGGACGATTATTGCTATAGAGAGACAGCTTCTACGATCCGGACGCGGGGACAAAAAAGTGCAAAACAACCCTGGAGACTCGCCGCGGACGAACGGCAACACGCTGCTGTTCGCGCGTAACTTCTTCCGCCATCCGCGGATGCTTGGCTCGATCGTGCCGAGCTCGCGCTTCCTCATCAAGCAGCTGCTCGAGCCCATCAACTGGACGCGCGCCCGGGTGATCGTCGAGTACGGTCCCGGCGTCGGCGGTATCACGGCGGAGGTGCTGCGGCGCATGCGCAGCGACGCCACGCTCATCGCCATCGAGATGAACCCGGACTTCGTCAGCTACCTGCGCAGCTCGATCCAGGACGCGCGGCTGCGCGTGGTGGAGGGTTCCGCGGTGGCGGTGGAGGAGATCCTGCGCCGCTTCGGACACGCGCGCGCCGACTACATCATCTCCGGGATTCCCTTCAGCACCATCCCCGCGCCGTTGCGCGAGCGCATCCTGCGCAGGACGCGCGACGTGCTCGAGCCGCAGGGAGCCTTCCTGGTGTACCAGTTCTCCACGCGCGTGCTGCAGGATCTCAAGAAGGTCTTCGGCTACGTGGGGCGCCGCTTCGAGCCGCTCAACGTGCTGCCGGCGCATCTGTTCATCTGTCAGCCCGCGACCGCCTGACGCGCTGCCTACGCCCGCGCCGCTCTAGCCCTGCGGCGCCGCGCTCCTCAGCGCCCGCAGCAGCTCCTCGCCGAAGTACCCGGCCGGGATCGTGCCCTGCTTCATGAATTCGAGGTGGAAGCGCCTGGCGGAGTAGCGCGCGCCGAGCGCGCGCTGCGCACGCTGGCGCAGCTCGAGAATCTGCTCCTTGCCGAGGCGGTAGGTGATCGCCTGCGTCGGCCAGCGCGCGTAGCGGTTCACCGCGCCGCGCGCCGCCTTGCAGCTCGCCTGCTTGGCCTCGGATCCCGCGGGCGCCGGGTCCGGGCAGGGGCCGGGCAGGAAATCCACAACCTGCGAGAACAGCGACACTGCGTCCTCGAAACCCAGACGGCCGGTGTGCAGGCCGGTGTCGATGCGCACTCGCAGGTCGCGGTAGAGCTTGCCGCGCAACTGGTACAGGTGCTCCTCCGGGGAATAAAAGCCCGCGGCTGCGCCCGCTGCGGGCTCCGCCAACAGCGCCTCGGCATACAGCGCCCATCCCTCCGCGGCCATCGAGTCCTGCCACATGGAGGAGGAGTCCTCCACCGCACCCGGCGTCAGCCAGCGTACCGGCGAGATCTGCTGGCGATATTGCGTCATCACCTTGTAGTGCCAGTCGTGGCCGGGGAAACCCTCGTGGGCCGCAAGGTCCGGCATGGCGGCGTAGTTATGCTGCTGGCGCAGCTGCGCCACGTCGTCCCCGGTCGGTGTTACGTAGAAGCGTCCGACGCCGCTCGCCTTGAAGGGCGGCGCCGGGTAGTACGCGGCGCCCTCGATCGAGGCACGCAGCGGCGGCGGCGTCACGGTGACGTCGAGGCGATAGTCCGGTGGCACCTCGAACAATCCCGCGCTGCGCCCATAGGCGACCAGCCGCACGCCGGTGCGCCGATAGCCGTCCACCATCTGCGCGTCGGTGCGCGGCGCGTCCTGGCTGAGCTGCGCGAACACCGCCCGCACGGTGGCGGCGCCGTCCTCGCCGACGGCCCACCCGTGGCTCGCGGCGATCTGCCCGGCCAGCGTCATGATCTCCGCGCGCGTGCGCTGCACCACCGGCCAGGAGGCGGTGAACAGCGCCGCGGCGGTGTCGTTGAGGCGCAGGTTGTTGTGCAGCGCCCAGTCGTATTCGGCCTCGCCGAGGGCGAAACGATCGGCGCGGTACGGGCTCCTGGGGCCGACGTTGTCGAAGAAGGTTGCAGCGACGAAATCGCGCAGATGACGGTAAGCGCCCGCGGCCGCCGCGCCCGCGGCTTGCAGCTCGCGCAGCAGCGCCTCGCGGTGCGCCACGCCGATGTCGGCGGCGGCGATCTGCGGCAGCGTCTCGCTGAAGTAACTCGCATCGGCCGCGGTGCTGTTGAGCCCGAATTCCCTGAGCACACGCCAGTCCGGCGTGTTGTGCGCGGCGATGCCGGCGGCGAGCTGGCGCTCGGCGGTGCCGAGGTAGGCGGGCACCGCGCGGGCACGCGCGATCACCGCCTGCCACTCGGCGTCGGTGCCGTAGTTCGCCGCCCCCGTCGGGGTCATGCCCTGGATCTGCCAGTCGATGCCGCGAAAGGGCTCGTCGACGTACGAATCGAGCGAGCGTTGCGGGTAGCGGCGCACCTCATGCTGGTGCAGCAAAAAAGCGATCTCCGCGAGCGCCACGGAGCGGTCGATGCGCCGCCGCGCCGACAGCCGCGCCGGGGCGAGCGCGGCGAAGCGCGCGCGGAACTCGCCGAGGCGGGCGTCTTCCCGCTGCAGCGCTGCGGGCGAATAGTCCCGCAAGGTGCCATCAACGCGCGCGAGCTCGGGATCGAAAGCGCTGCCGCCCAGGTAAGTCGCCACCACCGGGAACTGCTGCAGCAGGTAGCTGACGTACTGGTGCTCGAGCAGCGCGAAGCGCTCATCGGCCGCGTGCCGTGCCGGCACCGGCTGCGCTACCGGAGGCCGCGAGCTCGCGCGGACCGCCGGCAGCAGCAGCGCCACGGCGAGCGCCGCCTGCAGCGAGGGCAGGGTTCGGTTCACGGCCACTCCCACATCCGGCCCGACCGGCCGGCCGCAAAGCATACGACGCTTCCGCCGCGGCAGCGAAGACACGGCAGCGGCGTTGACAGCCCCGCGGCGGCGCGCGGATGCTCGCGCACATGGCCGGCACCTTATGGATCGGGACCCGCAAGGGTCTGTTCGCGCTGCGCGCCGCCAGGGCGCGCCGCGGCTGGAAACTTGCGGGTCCGCAATTTCTCGGGCACGTGATTCACCACGTGGTCCAGGACCCACGCGAGCCGCGCTGCCTGCTGATGGCAGCGAAAACCGGACACCTGGGCCCCACCGTGTTCCGCTCCGGCGACCGCGGACGTACCTGGAAGGAAGCCACACAGCCGCCGGCTTTCCGCAAGGCTGCCGGGGATGAGGAGGCGCGCGCAGTGCAGCGCGTCTTCTGGCTGACGCCGGGCCACCGCAGCGAGCCCGGCAGCTGGTACGCCGGCAGCTCGCCGGCGGGCCTGTTCCGCTCGGCCGACGGCGGTGAGCACTGGCAGCCGGTGGCCGGGTTCAACGACCACCCGCAGCGCACCCGTTGGGTCGCCTTCCCCACCCCCGACGGCGAGTTCCTGCACTCGATCCAGGTCGACCCGGGTGATGCGGCGCACCTCTACATCGCGATCTCGATCGGCGGGGTATTCGAGTCCGCCGACGCGGGCAGCAGCTGGACGCCGCTCAACGAGGGCGTGGCGGCGGATTTCCTGCCCGATCCCAACGTGCCCTACGGGCACGACCCGCATTGCCTGGTGCAGCATCCCGCGATGCCCGAGCGCCTCTACCAGCAGAATCACTGCGGCATCTACCGTCTCGACCGGCCGGGACGGCGCTGGCAGCGCATCGGCGCGGGGATGCCGAAAAAGGTGGGGGACGTCGGCTTTCCGATCGTCGTGCACCCGCACAATCCGGACACCGCCTGGGTGATGCCGATGGATGGCCGCACGGTATGGCCGCGCACCTCCATCGACGGCCGGCCGGCCCTGTACGTGACCCGCGACGCCGGCGCCTCGTGGCAGCGGCTGGACCGCGGCCTGCCGCGCAACCAGGCCTGGTTCACGGTGCTGCGCCAGGCGATGTGCGGCGATGGCGGTGAGCGGCCGGCGTTGTACTTCGGCACCACCGGCGGCGAGGTGTGGGTGGGCGCCAACGGCGGTCAGAGCTGGCGCTGCATCGTGCGCCACCTGCCGGAGATCTACTCGGTGAGCCATGCGGCCTGAAGCACTGACCTGCACGGTGCGCATTGCCAGCCCGCTGCGCTCGTACACCGCGGGAGCCGCAGTGCTGACGGCGCGCGGTCGCACGCTCGCGGAAGTACTGACGGACCTCGAGCGGAGCTGCCCGGGCATCCGCTTTCGTATGATCGACGAGCAGGACCGCATCCGCCCGCATATGCGGCTGTTCGTGAACAGCGGCGAGGCGCGCGAGCTGTCCGCACCGGTGCGCAGCGGCGACACCGTGCATGTGATCTGCGCGCTTTCCGGAGGTTGAAGCCATGAGCCTGTCGAGCAGCGAGCGCGAGCGCTACCAGCGGCACCTGTCCCTGAGCGAGATCGGCGCAGCCGGCCAGGAGCGGCTGAAGGCGGCGCGCGTGCTGATCGTGGGCGCCGGCGGCCTGGGCTCGCCGGCGGCGCTGTACCTTGCGGCCGCCGGCTGCGGCACGCTGGGCCTGCTCGATTACGACAAGGTCGAGCTGTCGAATCTGCAGCGCCAGGTGCTGTTCGATTGCGACGCGCTCTCACAACCGAAGGCCGAAGCCGGCCGCGAGCGCCTCGCACGCCTCAATCCGGAGGTGCGCATCGTGGCGCATGCAGTGGAGCTGAAAGCGGACAACGTACGCACGCTGTTTGCGCAATACGACCTGGTGCTCGACGGCACCGACCGCCTGGCGGCGCGCTATCTGATCAACGACGCTTGCGTCATTCTGCGCAAACCGCTGGTGTCGGCAGCCGTCCACCGCTTCGAGGGTCAGCTGATGACCTACGTGCCCGGCAAGGGCCCGTGCTACCGCTGCGTGTTTCCGCACTCGGCGGAAGGTCTGGTCGCCAGCTGCGCCGAGGCGGGCGTGCTCGGCGTACTGCCCGGCGTGCTCGGCACGCTGCAGGCGACCGAGGCGCTCAAGCTCATCACCGGCGTGGGCGAGCCGCTCATCGGTCGCCTGCTCACCTACGATGCGCTCGAGATGAGCTTCAGCGAATTTCGCATCGCGCGCCGCGCCGATTGCGCGGTGTGCGGCGACGCCCCCACCATCACCGAGCCGCGTGCTGCGCCCCCGCCAGCCGCCGCCGCGGGCGTGCGCCGCCTGTCGGCGGGCGGGCTGCAGCAGCTGCTGCGCGCAGCGCACGCCGACACGCCGCTGCTGGTCGATGTGCGCGAAGTGCCGGAGTTTGCCGCCGGGCATCTGCCGGGCGCGGTCAACATCCCGCTCGGGGAATTGCCGCAGCGACTGGCGGAGCTCGCACCGCACCCGTCGCCGGTGTTCATCTGCCGCAGCGGCGGGCGCAGCATGCAGGCGTGCCAGCTGGCGTTGCGCGCCGGGCTGCCGGCGCCGGCAAATCTCGAGGGGGGACTGCTGGCCTGGGCACGGGAGATCGATCCGGCGCTGCACGTGCTGTGACGCGCCTGGCCACCCGCCGGGAGCGGGCGGCGCACTCACTCACTTGCACGTCAGGCGTGCGGATCGCAGCGCGATTTCGCGAACGCCAGCTGCGGCGCCGGCGGCAGACTGATGCGCGCGCGCAGCCGCTCGAACGCGCTGCGCGGCTCGTCGACGAACTCGAACAGCTCGAGGTCCGCGGCGGCGATCGTGCCGTGGCGCACCAATGCCTCGAAGTTGATGACCTCACGCCAGTACGCCGAACCATACAGGAGCACCGGGATGGAACGATCGAGCTTCTGCGTCTGCGCGAGCGTCAGGATCTCGAACAGCTCGTCCAGCGTACCGAAGCCGCCCGGGAAAGCGATCAAGGCGTGCGCCAGGTGCGCGAACCACAGCTTGCGCATGAAGAAATAGTGGAACTCGAAGCACAGCTCGGGCGTGAGATAAGCGTTGGGACGCTGCTCGTGCGGCAGGCTGATGTTGAGCCCGATGCTGCGCCCGCCGGCCAGCGCGGCGCCGCGGTTGGCCGCCTCCATGATGCCGGGGCCCCCGCCCGAGCACACCAGCAGCCGCTCGCCGAGGCTGCGGCTCCACTCGGTCACCAGCCGCGCAAGCTCCGTGGCCTCATCGAGGTAGCGCCCGAGATGACCGTCGGCGCGCAGCCGCGCCGAGCCGAAGAACACCACCGTGGCGCTCACCCCCGCGCGGCTCAAGGCGCGCAGCGGCGCGAGGTATTCCGAGACGATGCGGATCGGCCGCCCTTCATCGGAGTCGATGAACTGCGGGTCGTGATAAGCGAGCAGCGGTGTTCGCATTGCATCCCTCCTCGGCTGCACACACTGTAACGAAAAGCGCGCGCCGTGCGACACTAACGCGCATGCGCCCGAGCCTGTTTGCTGCCACCATATTGCTGGCGCTGGCGCCGCTCGGCGCGCCGGCGGCAGAAGATGCGGCGCTGCCGCCGCTCGATGCCGCCACCTCGCTGCTGGTGGTGTCGCCGCACCCGGACGACGAGACGCTCTGCTGCGCCGGTGTCATCCAGCGGGTGATCCGCGCCGGCGGCCGCGCGAGCGTGGTGTGGATCACCAGCGGCGATGGCGAGCGCAGCAGCCTGTGGCTCGGCGGCGACTGGTTCAACCGTGCCGCGAAGGCGCGCGCGCTCGGCGCGCAGCGCATGGCCGAGGCGCGTGCGGCCAGTACGCTGCTCGGCGTGCCGCCCGCCGCGCAGTTGTTTCTCGGCTATCCCGACGGCGGACTGCGGCCACTGCTGACGGATCACCGCACGGCGCCGTATGAATCGGCGTTCACGCGGGTGGCCGCGGTTCCCTATCCCGATGCCCGCTTCCCCGGCCATCCCTACACCGGGGAGAGCCTGGAGCGCGACTTCCGCGCCGTGCTGGCGCTGGTACGGCCCTCGCTGATTCTCGCGCCGAGTCAGCGCGACACGCATCCCGACCATCGCGCCGCGGGACTGCTGGCGATGGCCGCAAGCGCGCGCTACGGCGCGCCGCTCGCGCTGCGCTACTGGATCGTGCATGACGGCGAAGGCTGGCCCAGTCCGCGCGGCCTGCTCGCGGGCGTACCACTTACCCCCGCTGCCTGCAGCCGCGGCCTCGACCCGCTGCCGTTCGTGCTCTACCCCGCCGAGGAGGACCGCGCGCTGCTCGCGCTGCAGGCGCATCGCACCCAGATGCGCGTCATGGAGCCCTTCCTGCTGGCGTTCGTGCGCACCACCGAGCTGTTCTCGGCGCGGCCGTGAGGTCTCAGGGCCTGCGCCAGCGATCGAGCTGCCGGTCGAAGGCGCCGGCGATCTGCTCGCGCAGACGGTCGAGCCAGGCACGCTGGCGCCAGTAGTGGCGACTGATGGCACGCGAGACCAGGAAGTCCCGCTCGAACAGCGCCGCCGCCTCGTCCGCGAAGCGCGTGTCGGCCACCTCCTGGTTCGCCTCCAGGTTCCATCTGAGACTCCAGCGGTCGAGGTTGCTCGAGCCGACCGACACCCAGTCATCGCACAGGATCACCTTGGCGTGCAGCATGTGCGGCTGGTATTCGTAGATCTTCACGGCGTTACGCAGCATCTTGCCGTAGAAGCGCCGCGCGGCGTGGCGCACCCAGGGGTGATCGGTGCGCGCCCCCGGCATCAGCAGCCGCACGTCCACGCCGCGCCGCGCCGCGCGCCGCAGCGCCTTGCGAAAGCGCCGCGAGGGCACGAAGTACGCGCTCATGATCCAGACTCGAGTGACGGCGGCGTCGATGCGGTGGATGACGCCGTTGGCGAGCACCGAGCGTTGTCGCGCCTCCGACAGCGACAAGCGTCCGGCGGCGCTGCCGCTGGCGGGCGCGGCGACGGCAGCGGCCGGCAGGTTCAGCTCCGCGCCGCAGCGGCGCCAGATGCGCGCGAACGCGCGTTGCCAGTCGCCGACGACGCGCCCTTCGATCTGCACCATGACCTCGCGCCACGGGCCGCGCCGGCCGCCGGGGGCGAAGTCATCCGTCAGGCCCGCGCCGCCGACGAAGGCGACGCGCTCATCGCACACCAGCAGCTTGCGATGATCGCGCAGCAGATTGCCGAGCCGCTTCGCGAGGCGCAGCGGGTTGAAGAACCGCAGCTCCACGCCGCCCGCGAGCAGGCGGCGGCGGTCCGCGCGCGACAGGCGCAGCGCGCCAAACCCGTCGAATACCACGCAGACGCGCGCCCCGCGCTGCGCGGCCGCGGTGAGCGCTGCGACGAACTGCGTGACCATCACCCCCGAGCGCACCAGGTACATCTCCAGCAGCACCGAGCGGCTCGCGGTATCGATGGCCGCCAGCATGGCGGGAAAGAACTCGGCGCCACCGTCGAGGAGGCGAAACGCGTTGCCGGTTCGCCACGGCCAGCCGGTGGTTGTAAATTGTTCCGCATCCCAGCCCGCCGTCGTCATGGAGGAACAATGACCGACCTGCGCAGTGGATGCCAGTTCCTGCTGTTGCTGCTCGCACGGCTGGCGCTGCTGGCACCGCTGGCGTGCGCCGCCGACGTCATGGACGCGGTGAACGCGGTGCGCGACGGCGGCTGCGGCGGCCGGCCGGGCGGCGTCGCGCCGCTGCGCGAGAGCGCGCTGCTGGACGAGGTCGCGCATCGGCTGTCGCAAGGAACCGACCTGCGCACCGCCGAGCAGTTCGCCGGCTATCACGCGGCGAGCTCATTCTCTGTCAGCATCTCTCACGTGCCGCCGAGCGGTGACGTGGCCGTCATCGTGGCGCGCCAGTTCTGCCCGCAGGTGAGCAACTCCGCGTTCCGCGAGATCGGTACCTGGCGCAAGGGTGCGGACGTGTGGATCGCGCTCGCCGAACCCTTCCGGCCGCCGGCGCCGCACAACCAGGGGGCCGTCAGCCGCCGCGTGCTCGAGCTCACCAACCGCGCGCGCGCGCGGGCGCGCCGCTGCGGCGCCACGCCCTTCGCCGCCGTCGCGCCGCTTACGCTCAACGCAACGCTGGCGCATGCGGCGCTGCTGTACGCCGAGGACATGGCGACTTTCGGCTACATGAGCCACACCGGCCACGACGGCAGCTCGCCCGCCGCGCGCATCACGCGCAGCGGCTACCGCTGGCGCGAGGTGGGTGAGAACCTCGCGAGCGGCATCATGACGCCCGAAGAGGTGGTCGCCGGATGGCTCGACAGCCCCGAACACTGCGCGAACCTGATGGATCCGCTGTTCAGCCAGATGGGCGTGGCCTTTGCAGTCAACCCGCACCGCGAGGTGGGGGTGTACTGGGCCGTGGAGTTCGGGACCCCGCGGTAGCGGCACGGGCGGCTCAGGCGCCCGATTCGCCCGCGCGCTCCTGCGCCTGCTCGAGCGTCAGGATGGTCCCGGCCACCAGGTACAGCACGGCGAACCAGGCGATGCCGTGGGTCAGGAACACGTCCAGCGTCTTGTAGACCTGGCCGGTGCGGCCGAAGACCTCGGTCGCCTGGACGCTGCCGATCAGCAGCGCCGCCGCCATCACCAGCAGCAGTACCGGCAGGGCTGCGGAACGCGCACCGCCGGCGCTCGCGGAGACGGTTCGCGGGGTCGGCAGCCGCCAGTACCACAGCGCGAGCACGGCCAGGCCGAACGCCGAGCTCAGGTACTGCAGCACGTGGCAGACGGTGCCGGTGTAAGGGCCGAGCGTTACCGGTGCGCTCAGCAGCGCGACCCGGTGCACCATCCAGCCATCGGTGTGCGTGAACGAGTCCCATAGCAGATGGCTCCACACGCCGAGCAGCATGGCCAGCACCGCGCCGGGCCATTCCCGCCAGTGCGTGAAGGGCTGCAGCGCGCCGAGGCACAGCGCGCGCGCGCGCGGCGTCAGCAGCGCGGTGAGCGGCCGTCGCAGTACGAACAGGCACGCAAGCGTCAGATAGGCGAGCGCAAGGTCGATGGTGAAGGAGCCCGCCACGCTATGGGTTTCCGCACGCCAGCGCACCAGGCTGCCCGGGACGTAATAGGGCAGATCCGGCACCAGCGCGCCGACGATGAGCGGCGCGCCGCGCAGGTACCTGATGCCGCGCAACGGCAACACGGCCGCCGGGTGCGCCAGAGTGAAAGGCACGCGCCTCCCCTAGCCCGCCGGGCGCGCGCGCGGCACGACCTGGATGCGAAAGTCCCGGCCCACCCACTGCGCTCCCTTGCGGAAGGTGAAATCGATCGAGCGCCCGGCGCGCAGGCGCGGTGCGTCGATCGCCAGCAGGTGCAGGCCGAGCGGATTGGCGCTGGTCGATTCCTCGCGCACGTCCTGCCAGCCGTCGAGTCCCCAGCGGATGACAGCGGCGTCCTGCAGGGCGAGAGTGAGCGCGCAGCCCTCCGGCATAGCCACCACCGGCGCCTGCTCGCACCACAACACGTGCGTCAGCTGCGGGCGCTCGCCGTGATAGCGCTGCCACACCGATTCCGGGCGGTCGAACGGGCGCTGCAGCGCCCGCGAAGCCACGAGTTTCAGGTACTCCGCGTGCGCCCATACCAGCGGCATGGCTGCCCCGGTCGGCCGGCCGGGCTCGAGCCCGCGCGCGGGGATGGCAGCGGCATCCCAGATCTGTTCGGGCAACATGCCGCCGCTCGAAGCCATGCGGGTCATCGCCAGGAGATACGGCAGTGGATCGCGCCCGCAGCACAGCTCGTAGTGCCCGCGCTCGCCGGTGAGCAGCGGCCACGCACGGCCGCGACCGGTACCGTCGTAGGCGCTGCCGTCGTCGTGCTCACCGTAGCCGTCCCCGTTGTAGCGGTGCCAGCTCGGCCCCGAGGGCGTGTCGATCTTGAGCAAGGCATCGACCACCCGGACGCTTGCGGCGATGAGTGGATCCTGTGCACTGCGCAAACCGAAGCGTACCAACTGCAGGAAGTCGACGCCCACCTGGGCGCTGGCCGGCAGGTGCGGATCCACCGCCTGGTTGCGTATCGGCACCACACCGTCCGCGAAAGCGGCGTCGGCGGTGAGCACCTGCGGCGGCGCCACGCGCACGTAGTAACCCGGCACCCGATGCTCGCGCGCAAGCGCGGTGCCGCGCACCGCGGTCCAGTCCTCGAGGCGAGCGTTCCAGTAGTCGGCAACGGCGAGTGCCAGGTCGCGACCGCCGGCGGGCAGATAGGGCGCGCCGGCCACGAGCGCAGCGATGCAGACGGCGAGCGTGAAGGTGTTCAGTCCCGCGTCCTCCTCCCAGCGGTCCTGCTCGCTCGCCGGACCGTGCCGCACCAGGAACGACAGCGCGCGGTGGATCATGTCGGCCACCTCGGTGCCCGCCAGTGCCTGGCGCTCATCGAGCGCCACGGCGAGCAGCACCGGGAAAGCGGTTTCGTCGAGCTGCTGGCCACGCCAGTAGCCCTTGCCGCCGAGCCATTGGTTCTGGTACCAGTGGCCGTCCTCGTGCTGCGTAGCGAGCAGGTAGCGCAGCGTATTGCGCGCTTCCTGTGCGGCGCCGAGCGCCAGCAGCGCGCCGGCACTCTCGACCAGGTCGCGCGGCCACACCAGGTGATAGCCGGCACGCTCCTCGCGGGTGTTGCCCCAGGGCACGCTCAGTGAGGCCACCATCGCACCGGGATAGGTCTTGTCCTGGTGCGTGCGCAGCACCATGGTGGAGATGCGCACCTGTGCGGCGCACTCGCGCGGCAACTGCGCGACCAGCTCCTGCTCGACGCCGCGGCTGGCGTGCCACTGCGTCCAGCAGAGCAGCTGCCGCTCCCACGCCGCCGCGAACGGCTCCGACAGCGCGGTGCAGGCGAGCGTCGCGGCTGACTCGGTGCTGCTGCCGAAGCCGAGCGCCAGCACCGCCGCGCGCGGCAATTCACCGATCAGCGCCACGTTGCCCGGCCCGGCGCTGCCGTACTCCCAGCTGAGCGCGCCGTTGCGTGCGAAGTCCTGCCAGCCGTCGCTGCTGCCGACGAAACCGGCGCTCGCGCGACCCCAGGCGTCGCGCTGCTGCGCACCGGCGGCGGCCAGCGCCAGCGCGTAAGGCCCCTGCTCCGCCCACAACACCCGCCGACCACGGTAGGCACAGACTTCGGCGCGGTTGTCGCGGCCGGTGCCGCCGAGGTGCGGTGCGAGCAGTGCGTAGGGCTTGAGCGCCGCATCGCCGGCCAGGCTCACCTCGATGAGCAGCACGTCGCGATGTTGTCCCGGTGTGAAGCGCAGCGTGAGCTCAAAGCGCTCGTGCCGGTGCAAGATGCGCACCGCCGGCACGCCCGCATGCGCGAGCTCTATCGTGTGGCGCCATAGGCGCTTCACTTCGACCCAGAAGCCGGCGCCGTCGGCGACGATGAAGCCGAGGTCGCGGATCTGCGGCAGGTCGACGCGCGGATAATAGACTTCGTTGAGGATGCCGCCACCGATGGTGAACCACAGCCGCGACGAGCCGAGCGCGCAGCCAACCGTCTCCTTGGCGCTGCTGCACCAGGTCGGGGGGAGCCCCGGGCCGCCCGGCGCCGCCGTCATCGCCGCGGGCGCGCGCGTGTACGTGCCGCGGCGGCTGCCAGCGGACCCGCGCCGCGCTGCCACAGCCGCAGGCCGCCGCTGAAGGCGTTGCGGTTGTCCCCGAGCCGCACCTTGGGCGGCAGCTGCTTGAGGCGGTGCGCGTTGCCGCCCCCGAGCACGATGTAGTCGGTCTCGAACGCCGCCTGCAGATCGGCAATCACCTCGTTCACTGCCTTGCGCCACTTGCGGTTGCCGAGGCGCTCTCTGGCGTGCTCGCCCACCCACTGCTCGAAAGTGCGTCCGCGCCGGAAGGGCATGTGGCCGACCTCGGTCGGCTCGACCGCCCCGTCGATGATCAGCGTCGCCCCGAGCCCGGTGCCCAGGCCGAGAAACAACATGCGGCCGCCGCTGTAGCTGCCGATCGCCTGCATGGCGGCGTCGTTGATGATGCGCACCGGCTTGCCCAGTGCGCGGGCGAAATTGAACCCCGCCCAGCCCTTGCCGAGATTGTGGGGCTCACCGGCGATCTTGCCGCGGAACACCAGCCCCGGATAACCAATCGACACGGCATCGTAGCGAGCGGCGCGGGTGAGCTTCAGGATGCGGCGCGTCATGCGCGCCGGCCCCATCCGCGGGCCGGAGTCGAACTGGCCGATGGCGCCGTGCGGGCCGATGCGGAACTTCACGTGTGTGCCGCCCACGTCGATGACCAGCACACGGCGCGGCGCCGCCGGGGCTTTCCTTTTGGCGTGCATCGGCGGATTCTCCCCGGAATCGGCGGCCCTGGCCACCGCCCGGCCATGCGACCGCGCGCCCGTTGACGATTGCTTGAATGGCAGCAGACAGCAACGCAGCGACACGCATCGACAACAGTGAAAGGCGACCCGCCCATGATTCGTCCACGCTCTGCAATAGTTGCGCTCGCCGCCGTCGCAGCCGGCTGCGGCTGGAGCGCGGCACCGGCCATCGCGCAACCTGCCGCGGTCTCCAAGGTGAACGGCTCCATCGACATCGCCGCCGGCGAGCACGCCGGCGAGCTGTCCACCGTGAACGGCTCGATCCACATCGGCGCCAATGCCGTGGTCGGCGCGGCGCATACCGTCAACGGCGGCATCACGCTCGAGCCGCACGCCACCGCGGCCGAGTTGCAGACCGTCAACGGGTCGATCGAGCTGCGCGCCGGCGCCCGGGTCAGCGGCCCGGTGCACACGGTGAACGGCAAGCTGATGCTGGCCGACGGCGCGGAGGCGTCCGGGTCGCTGCAGAACGTCAACGGCCTGGTCAGGGTTGCCGCCGCGCACGTTGCCGGTGGCATCGACACCGTGACCGGTGGGATCGAGCTCGGACCCAACGCGCGTGTCGAGGGCGGTATTCACGTGGAAAGGGACAACGGCTGGTTCGGCTGGTTCTCCAGCTGGTTCGGATTCGATTCCGGGAATGCTGTGCCGCGCGTGATCATCGGGCCGGGCTCGGTGGTCGCCGGCACGCTGCATTTCGAGCGCCCGGTGAAGCTCTACGTCAGCGAGCGCGCGACGATCGGCACGGTGGCAGGTGCCACGCCGGTGAAGTACTCCGGGGAACAACCGCCGCAGTGACCGTAACGACAACTCACACGCCAAAGAATTCCGCCAGCCGCCGGCGCGCGTCGCGGCCCGCCGCCAGATCCAGGCAGTTCACGATCGCGAGCCGGAAGCCTCCCGGCGGCATCGGATGCGCGGCCGCCGGGCGCTCGGGGTGAAAGGTGATCTGCACGCTCGTCACCTGCGCCATGGCGCGCACGCGTTCCACCAGCGATGCCGGCGGGTGGCGATACTCGCGGCCGTGCGGCCCGAACAACACCACGCTGTAGCCGTCGCGCCGCTCGCGGTCGGCGAACTGCCAGCTGCCGCGCGCGTACAGGCCGACCACCGCATCGAGCCAGCCGGCGCCGTAGAGGTCGGGCCACTGGTCCGCGAAGCGCAGATGCGCATCGATGATGCGTCCATCGATGGTCTCGAGATTGAGCATGCCGGTATAGGCGCCGAGGTGGCGCGCGATCCAGCCGGCGAGGCTGGCCTCCAGCTGCTGCCGTGCACCCGCCTCGACCACCCAGTAATCGAAGGTGCCGCGCCCCGCCGGGGTGCCGCGGCAGTGCCGCCACCAGCACGCCCGCCCCTGCTCGACGGCGATGTCGGAGCTCACGTGCTCGCCTTGCAGCAGTGTCATCCAGAAATGTCCCGGCGTCATATGACGCTGGTAGTCCGCGCGATCGGCGAGCACCCGGCTGCCGACCCCCATGCCCAGCAGGTTGGTGAGGGGCTTGGAGAACACCGGAAAGGCCTCCGGGTACACCCCGTGGGGAGCGCACTGCAGGCCCTGCGAGGCGGTGACCCGCAGCTTGTCGAAGATCCAGCGATGCTGCGGATACCAGCAGTAGGCGTCCGGGTCGTCAGTCGGGATGCGCACGTCCGGCGGGCACGCCACGCCGGCGAAATACTGCAGCCGCCAGGGATCCGCTTCGTGGAAGGGCATGACTCGCGATCCTTGCGGAATGCCTGGTGTGCGACGGTCCTAGAAAAGTCCGCTGATGCGGCCGTGCGCGTCGACGTCGATGTTGTTCGCCGCCGGCACCTTCGGCAGACCCGGCATGGTCATGACGTCGCCGCAGATCATGATCACGAACTCCGCGCCGGCGGCGAGCCGCACCTCGCGGATGTTGACGACGTGATTGGCGGGTGCGCCCCGCAGCTTCGGATCCGTCGAAAAGGAATACTGCGTCTTGGCCACGCACACCGGGTAGTGCCCGTAGCCGCCTTCCTGCAGCTGGCGGATCTGCGCGCGTACCTTGCTGTCGGCGGTGATGTCGCTGGCGTGATAGATCTCGGTGGCGATCGTCTTCATCTTGTCCCATAGCGTCGCCTGGTCCGCATACACGTAGCGGAACTGGTTCGGCTGCTCGCACAGGCGCACCACCTCGCGCGCCAGCTCCAGGGCGCCGGGACCACCCTGCGCGAAATGCGTGGCGCCGATCACCTTGACGCCCTGCGTTGCGATGCGCTCGATCAGGTGGGCGATCTCCCGCTCGCTGTCCTCGGCGCGGCGATTGATGGCGACCACGCACGGCAACCCATAGCGATTGCGGACGTTGTCGACGTGACGCTCGAGATTGACCGCGCCCTTGTCGAGCGCGGCGAGGTTCTCGGTCTTCAGGTCGGCGAGCTCCACGCCGCCGTGATACTTCAGCGCCCGCACCGTGGCGACGATCACCGCGGCGCGCGGCTTGAGGCCGGCCTTGCGGCATTTGATGTCGACGAACTTCTCCGCCCCCAGGTCGGCGCCAAACCCGGCCTCGGTCACCACGTAATCGGCGAGCTTGAGGGCGGTGCGCGTCGCGATTACGGAATTGCAGCCGTGCGCGATGTTGGCGAACGGACCGCCGTGCACGAAGGCGGGGTTGTTGGCAAGCGTCTGCACCAGGTTCGGCGCGAGCGCGCTCTTCAGCAACGCCGTCATGGCGCCGTGCGCCTTGAGGTCGCGCGCCAGGATCGGCTGTCCGCCGGCGCGGTAGCCGACCACGATCCTGCCGAGGCGCTCCTTGAGATCCGCCAGGTCGCTCGCCAGGCACAGGATCGCCATCACCTCGGAGGCGACCACGATGTCGAAACCGTCTTCGCGCGGCACGCCGTTGGCGGTGCCGCCGAGGCCGATGACGATATTGCGCAGTGCCCGGTCGTTCACATCCACCACGCGCCGCCAGGCGATGCGGCGCACGTCGAAGCCGAGCTCGTTGCCCTGGTAGATGTGGTTGTCGATCAGGCCCGCGAGCAGGTTATTGGCGAGCGCGATGGCGGCGAAGTCGCCGGTGAAGTGCAGGTTGATGTCCTCCATGGGCACCACCTGTGAATAGCCGCCGCCGGCCGCGCCGCCCTTCACGCCGAATACCGGTCCGAGCGCCGGCTCGCGCAGGCACAGTATGGCGCGCTTGCCGAGCAGGTTGAGGGCATCGCCGAGTCCGACGGTGGTGGTGGTCTTGCCCTCGCCGGCCGGCGTGGGCGAGATGGCCGTCACCAGTATCAGCTTGCCGTCGGGGCGGTCGGCGAGCTGCGCCACGTAATCGAGCGACACCTTGGCCTTGTAGCGCCCGTAGGCCTCGAGGCTCTGCTCCGGTATCCCCAGCCGCTCGGCCGCCAGGGGCACGATCGGCAGCATGCGCGCACGCTGCGCGATCTCGATGTTGCTGGGGAAGGGCGTAGCTGTGGCCGGAGTGTTGGACATTGTCAGCGCCGTGGGTGAGTGGCTATCGGGGCGGTGAATGCTACCAGAGCCGCGCACCGGGGCGCCCCGGCTTGGCTACAATCGCCGCCGATGCCGTGGCTCAAGGCCTTGCACGTGGTGTTCGTGGTCACCTGGTTCGCCGGGTTGTTCTACCTGCCGCGGTTGTTCGTGTACCACGTCGCCACCACCGACGCGCCCGGCACGGCACGCTTCCTCGTCATGGAGCGGCGGCTGTTCTTCATCATGAGCCTGGGGGCGCTGCTGGCCGTGTGCTTCGGTATCGCCATGATCGTGGCCGCCCCCGCCTACCTGGCACTTGGCTGGATGCGCGCCAAGCTGCTGTTGGTGGCGCTGCTCATCGGCTATCACGGCTGGTGCCTGCGGCTGATGCGCGCGCTGCGCACGGGCGATGCGCGGCACTCGCAGCGCTGGTACCGCTGGTTCAACGAGGTGCCGGCACTGCTGCTGCTGGCGATCGTGATACTCGCGGTGGTCAAGCCCTGAGCGCCGCAGGAAGCCCTAACCGCAGCCCCGATCGCAAAAACAGTCTTTTCGGGGCCGCCGCAAGTACATCCCTGTAGGCTGCGGGCGCGCCATCCCTGGCGCGCACGCCCCCGAAAAGACTTTTTTGCGCTCGTGTCTGCGCTCTACGGACTCGCCGGTGTCGCAGGGCTGCACCGGGCGCTTCGCTCGGAGCTACCAGATGCGTACGCGGTCCTCGGGCTTGATGAACAGCTTGTCCCCCGGCTGCACGTTGAAAGCGCCGTACCAGGCGTCGATATTCGGCAGCGGCCCGTTGACGCGAAACTGTGAGGGGCTGTGCACGTCCGACATCACCAGCTCGCGCAACGCGCCGTCGCGGTACTTCTCGCGCCAAACCTGCGCGTACGCCAGGAAGAAGCGCTGATCACCGCCCAGTCCGCCGATGACCGGGGCGGGCTGTCCCTTGAGCGAAAGGTGGTAAGCCTCGTACGCCACGTTGAGCCCGCCCAGGTCGCCGATGTTCTCGCCGACGGTGTTGGCACCGTTGACCTTCAGCCCCGGAAGCGCCTCGAAGGCCGAGAACTGGCGGATGAGACGCGCGGTGCGCGCCGTGAACACCTGCGCGTCCTGCGCGCTCCACCAGTCCTGCATCGCCCCGTCGGGTCCGAACTTGCGTCCCTGGTCGTCGAAGCCGTGGCCCATCTCGTGGCCGATAACCGCGCCGATGGCGCCGAAGTTGACCGCGGGATCGGCGTTGGGATCGAAGAACGGCGGTTGCAGGATCGCGGCCGGGAACACGATCTCGTTGTTGGAAGGATTGTAGTAGGCGTTGATCTCTTGCGGCGTCATCTGCCACTCGGCGCGATCCACCGGCTTGTCGAGCCGCGCAATCTGGTAGTTCCAGTGCCACTCGGCCGCGCGACGCACGTTGCCGAGCAGGTCGTCGCGCCGCACGCTGAGCGCGGAATAGTCCTTCCAGCTGTCGGGGTAGCCGATCTTGGGGGTGAAGGCCGCGAGTTTCTCGTGGGCGCGCGTCTTGGTCTGCGGCGTCATCCAGTCGAGTGCGTCGAGACGCGCGCTGAGCGCCGCCTCCAGGTCCGCGACCAGGCGCTGCATTTTCGCCTTGGACTCGGGTGGGAAGTACCTGGCGACGTACAGCTGCCCGACCGCCTCGCCGAGGGCATCGTCGACCGAGTCCACCGCACGCTTCCAGCGCTCGCGCTGCTGCGGCTGACCGCGCAGTGTCGCGCCATAGAAGGCAAAGCGCGCGGCGTCGAAGCGCTGCGGCAGGTAGGCCGCGTGGCTGCTCAGGTAGTGGAAGGTGAGGAACGCCTGCAGCGTGTCGATGCGCGTCTGCGCGAACAGCGCGGCCAGATCGTGGATGGCGCTGAGCTCTCCGAGCACTAGCTGCTCGCGCGTGCCGAGCTGCTGCGCCTCAAGAAACGCCTGCCAGGGGAAACCCGGGGCGAAGCTGAGCAGCTGCGCCTTGGTGCGCGGGTTGTAAATGGCATCCACGTCGCGGCGCCGCTCGATCGGCCACTGCACCTTCGCCGCGGCGGTCTCGAAGGCCATGATGTCGCGCGCCCTGGCCGCGGCGTCCGCCACGCCGCCGAGCGTGAGCATCTGCTCGATGTAGGCGACGTACCTGGCGCGCAGCTCCTTGAGCTGCGGATCATCCTTCAGGTAGTAGTCGCGGTCGGGCAGACCGAGGGACGACTCGCTGATGAACACGCTGTAGCGGTCCGGATTCCTGAAATCCGGCGGCAGCTGCACGTCGAACAGCGAGGCGAAGCCCGGTTCGCCGAACAGCCGCGCCAGCGCGGCACGCGTGTTCGCGGCCGCGATGCGCTGCAGATCCGGCTGCGCCGCGGCAAGCCCGCGCTGCTCGATCGCCGCTTCATCCATGTAGGCGGCGTAGTAGTCGCCGATCTGCTGCTCGGGGGTGCCCGCCGCCGCGTGCGCGGCGCCCGCCTGCTCGATGATGCCGCGCACCCGCTCCTTGGAGAGCTCGTCGAGGCGGTCGAAGGGGCCGAAGCTCGCGTGATCGGCGGGGATGGTGAAGGCTGCGTACCAGCCGCCGTTGGCATAGCTGAAGAAGTCATCGCCCGGCTTGACGCGCGGATCGCCGGCCGCAAGGTCCAGCCCGAAATCGCCGATCGTCGGGCGGTTGGCCGGTACGGCGGGCGCCGCCGCCGCGCTGGCGGCGGGCGCGGCGCTGACGGTAAGCGCGGAATTTACGGACAACGACTGCTCCTCGACGGGTTGCGCGCCGCACGTGCCGACGGCCAGAAGCGCGGCCACCCATGACATGAATCTCATAGGGTCGGGACCTTCCAAACTCAAGGAAGTCGCGCATCATACGGCAGCCACGCGCCATTGCAGCACCGCACGGGCGCAAAATGCGCGCGGTGTGAGTTCCGCGCACGCCTCGCCGGCCGCTACGCTCGCCTGGTCGCCTCAGTTTTCTGCCGGCAGCTCCTGCACCAGGTCGCGCCACTCGCTGGGCGGCGCCGGTACGTGCGCACCCGTCTCGCTGCCCAGATACACAAAGCCGACGATGGCGTCGTCCGCCTGCAGCCCCAGCGCGGTCTTCACCTCGGCGTCATAGGCCGGGCCGCCGGTCTTCCACATGGCGCCGAAGCCGAGCGCGTACGCCGCCAGCATCATGGCGTGCGCCGCCGCGGCCGCCGACAGCATCTGCTCGATGACGGGTATCTTGACCGTCGGGTTGCAGCACGCAGCGACCGCCACGATGAGCGGTGCACGCAGCGCCTTGAGGCGCTCGCGGCGCAGCGTCTCCTCGTCGCTGTGCGGATGCGCGCGCTTGAGGTGCGCGGCCAGCAGCTCGCCGAAGCGCGCGCGCGCCGCCGCGCGCATCACCACGAAGCGCCACGGGCGCAGCCGCCCGTGGTCGGGGGCACGCACGGCGCTGGCGAAGATCAGCTCCAGCGCCCGCGCATCGGGGGCCGGCTCGGTCAGCGTCCGCGCGGAGCGGCGCGTCAGCAGGGCATCTATGGCTTGCATGGCCGCATTGTCGCAGACTTCAACGCATGCACACCGTGTCCTCGGAGGCGTGCGAGCGCAACAAGGAGCCGATCCTCGCAGTGCTGCGCGCCGCGCTCGCGGGCTGCGAGCGTGTGCTCGAAATCGGCAGCGGCAGCGGACAGCATGCGGTGCATTTCGCTACCCACCTGCCACAGCTCGCCTGGCAGCCGAGTGAAGTGCCCGCGCAGCTCGCGCCGCTGGCCGAGCGCCTGCGCGGCACCGACCTGCCCAACCTGCGCGCACCGCTCGCCCTCGACGTGCGCGAGCGCCCCTGGCGTGTGGCGGCCGCGGATGCGGTGTTCAGCGCCAACACGCTGCATATCATGGCGTGGGAGGCGGTAGCGGAGTTCTTCGGCGGCGTGGGCGCGCTGCTCGCCGCGCCGGGGGTGCTGTGCGTTTATGGACCGTTCCGCTTCGGCGGCCGGCACACCAGCGACAGCAACGCCGCCTTCGACGCTTACCTGCGCGAGCGCGACCCCGCGAGCGGGATCCGTGATTTCGAGGCACTCGATGCGCTGGCACGCGCGCAGGGACTCACCTTCAGCGCCGATCACCCGATGCCCGCCAATAACCGCACGCTCGTCTGGCGGCGGGAGGGGAGCTGACCGCATGAGCACCACTGCGCTGCGCGAGATCCGCGACGCCATCCGTACCATCCCCGACTACCCGCGGCCCGGGGTGATGTTTCGCGACATCACCACGCTGCTCGGCAACGCCCGCGTGTTCCACGAAGTGGTGGAGCAGCTAGTGCTGCCGTGGCGCGGCGCACGCATCGACCGTGTCGCCGGCATCGAGGCGCGCGGCTTCATTCTCGGCGGCGCGCTCGCCCACCAGCTGGCCGCAGGCTTCGTGCCGATCCGCAAGAAAGGCAAGCTGCCGCATACCACCGTACGCATCGCCTATTCGCTCGAGTACGGGCTCGATGAGATGGAGATGCACCGCGACGCCGTCGCGCCGGGAGAGCGCATCATCCTCGTCGACGACCTGATCGCGACCGGTGGCACCGCCTGTGCGGCGGTGCAACTGCTGCGCTCGCTCGGCGCGCACATCCTCGCGGCGTGCTTCATCATCGATCTGCCGGACCTCGGAGGCTCGCAGCGGCTTGCTGCGCTGGAGGTGCCGGTGCGGACGCTGGTGAGCTTCGCGGGAGAGTGAGACGGCCGCCGCAAGAGATCCGCTGGCGCAAATAATATCTTTAATTATCAGTATCTTAAGACGGATTACGCGCAAACATTACGTTGCGGTCATACGGGCCTTGGCGCCGAAGAATCCAGTCATAATACGCGCGCTTTGGAGCTGAGGGCTTGCCTTGGCTGTGGGCGGCCGCGGCAGCGAAAGCACACGCCGGTCAGGCACCCGCCAAAGCACGCAGCCCGTCTTTTTCACTCTGGAGACCACATCGATGTTCAAGCAGCTCATTCCCGTCGTGGCACTGGCCCTGATCGCCGGCCCGGTATTTGCCGCCGACGCGCCGTCCCCGACACCGTCCGCAGACACGTCGACGGCCGCGGCCAAGCCGCACCACAAGAAGCACCATAATAAGGCGAAGACGTCGAAGTCGACCGCTTCGTCGTCCGACACCTCGACCGCTCCCGCGAAGTAACCTCGCGCGAACGGCACGCACCGGCCCCGCCCCTTCAACGGGCGGGGCTCTTTTTTCAAGCGGCTTGCGGCGCGGCGCTCGCGCGGCCGCGGGGCTTGCGGCTTTCGCGAAACGGGTTCAAATTTAAGCCCATGGATGGGACGCAACAGGCCGCAATACATCAGGCGCTGGTTTCCGTACAACATGCCGTTACGAGCATGACCTTTCCAAGCTGCGATCAGGACGACCTGATCGAAGCGATTGATCGCGTCGAAGAGCAACTGCACACCACTCACCCGAACCTGGCACTGATGTGCCGGTTCCTGAACTCGATCGCGCGCAGCCTGCGCGCGCAACCGGAGGCGCGCGACGCGTGCCTCGCGATCGAGGACGCGATCGGCAAGGCGGGTATGCCCAGCACCTGGCAGTCCGGCATCTGACATCCGCGGGCCGCTGCGGCGGGCTGCACTCTGGCGGCGCCTGCTGCGGCGGACGCCCGCGCCGCAGCGCGCCGTTGCGCGCGCGTGCGGCCGCGGTCTAAGTTGGCGCCATGCTCGCCCCGCTCTCCCAGGTCCTGATACTGCTGGCGGTATCGGTGTTCCTGGTGACCCTCGTGCGGCGGCTGTCCCTGCCCACGAGCCTCGCCTACCTGCTGGTCGGCCTGCTGCTCGGACCGCATGCGCTCGCGGTGGTGCCGGATTCGGGCACCACGCGGCTGTTGGCCGAGCTCGGCGTCGCTTTCCTGCTGTTCACCCTGGGCCTGGAATTCTCGCTGCCGCGCATGCTGGCGATGCGGCGCGAGGTGTTCGGCCTGGGCGCGCTGCAGGTGCTGACGACGACCGCAGCGTTCGCAACTGTCGGCTGGCTCCTCGGGCTGCCGTGGCTGACCGCGGTGGTGCTCGGCGGCGCCGTGGCGATGAGCTCGACCGCCATCCTGCTGCAGCAGCTCACCGAGCGCGCCGAGCTCAACCGCACCCACGGGCGGCTCGCCTTCGCGATGCTGCTGTTCCAGGACCTGGCGTTCGTGCCGTTTCTCGCCCTTGGCTCACTGCTGGCCGCCGGCGCGGATCGCTATTCTCTGGGCGAAAGCGCGCTGACGGTGATCGGCGGCGCGCTCGCCATCGTCGCGGTACTGGCCGCGGGCCGCTGGCTGCTGCGTCCGCTGTTTCACGAGATCGCCCACAGCCGCCTGCGCGAGCTGTTCACGCTGGCGGTGCTGCTGGTAGTGCTCGCCTCGGCCTGGGTGTCGCACCTCGCCGGCCTGTCGTTCGCGCTCGGCGCGTTTCTCGCCGGCATGATGCTCGCCGAGACCGAGTACCGGCACCAGATCGAGGCGGTCATCCGGCCGTTTCGCGACATTCTGCTCGGGCTGTTCTTCATCGCGGTGGGGATGCTGCTGGACGTGCGCCTGCTGGCGCGTCCTGGCGGCCTGGGGGTGGTGCTGCTCATGCTGCTGACGCTCGTGACCCTCAAGGCGGCGATCGCGAGCGTGGTGACGCGTCCGTTCACCAACTCGCGCTTCAAGGCGCTGCGCACCGGCATCGTCATGGCGATCGGCGGCGAGTTCGGCATCGCGCTGTGCACCATGCTGCTGCAGGCGGGACTGGTGCCCCCCGCCACCGGCCAGCCGCTGGTGGTGGCCATCGTGCTGTCGATGGTCTTGAGCCCGCTGATCCTCAGCAACAACAAGCGCGTGGCGCGCTGGCTGCTGCGCGAGCAGGCACCCACCGCCACCGCCAGCGAGCGCGAGCAGTCGGCGACCCGGGAGATCGCGCAGCGCGAGCACGTCATCCTCTGCGGCTTCGGGCGGGTCGGCCAGAACGTGGCGCGCGTGCTGGAGGCGCAGGGTTTCGAGTACATCGCGCTCGACCTGGACCCGGCGCGCATCCGCGCAGCGCGCCAGGCGGGCGATCCGGTGATGTACGGTGATTCGGCCGACGAGGAGATGCTTGCCAAGGCGGGCATCGCGACCGCCACCGCGCTGGTCATCAGCTTCTCCGATCCCAAGACCTCGATCGGCATCCTGCACAGCGTGCGACGCGTGCGCGCGGAGCTGCCGGTGCTGGTGCGCACCCAGGACGATGCGCGGCTGAAGGAGCTGCAGGATGCGGGCGCCACCGACGTGGTGCCCGAGACCTTCGAGGCGAGCCTGATGCTGGTGTCGCACGTGCTGATGCTGCTGCACGTGCCGGTGGCGCGCGTGGCGCGCGCCCTCGGCGACATCCGCAACAGCCGCTACGCGGTGCTGCGCAACATCGTGCGCCACGGGCATGGCGATGAGCGGCCGCTCGATGAGCCGCTGGAACCGCGCGAGGAGATCAAATCCATCGTCGTGCCGCCCGGGGCGTGGGCGGTGGGGCGCAGCCTCGGCGAAGTGCGCAGCCGCGGCGTCGCCGTGACCTTCACCGGCGTGCGCCGCCAGGGCATCCTCGGCCGCGAGCCCGCCCCTGACACCGTGCTGCGCGACGGCGACATCGTGGTCATCTACGGCCAGCCCGAAGAGCTCGAGCGTGCCGAGGCGGTGCTGCTCGCCGGCTGATCTCACCTCGTGCACCCAAAGCTCGCGCACCCGCTGACACTCGCCGCCATGAGCCTCGGTTATGGCGTCGTACAGCTCGATGTAACCAAAGTGAACACCGCGCTGCACAGCATCGCTGAGTCGCTCGGCGGCGGCATGTCCCGGCGTGCGCGCGGCGCTGGCCATAGCGCTGGTGCTGCTGCTCGGCACGGCGGTGGCGGCGCTGGTCGGCGGGCGCGGTGCCCGGCCATAGCGAGCCGTTACAATGCCGCCACCCGGGCAACGCAGGACTCACCACATGCACAAGAGCCGTCTCGCCGGATTCATCATCGACTGCCAAACGGACGACCTGGCGGCGGCGACGCGCTTCTGGAGCGCGGCCCTCGGCATCCCGGAAAAAGCCGGCGCGGAGCCCGACCCGCTCTACCGCACGCTCGACACCGCCCCCGACGAGCTGCACCTCGAGGTGCAGCAGGTCACGCATCCGAGCCGCGTGCACCTGGACATCGAGACGGATGACATCGAGGCGGAAGTGCGCCGGCTCGAGCGTCTCGGCGCGCGCCGC
The DNA here is from genome assembly GCA_035481975.1 of Steroidobacteraceae bacterium. Lineage (GTDB taxonomy): Bacteria > Pseudomonadota > Gammaproteobacteria > Steroidobacterales > Steroidobacteraceae > 13-2-20CM-66-19. The sequence goes on along the minus strand of DATHRC010000044.1, from coordinate 49,526 downwards.
ATCGGTGCGCTCAAGGGCTGGTACGTCATGGAGGCGCCCACCGGCCAGCGTTTCTGCGTGGTACGCGTGCAGCGCGCCGACTTCGCCGCGCATGCCAACCGCTGGGACGAATGAACCGCAGCGACATCCACTTTCCGCCCCGGCACGAGCCGCTGCGCGACGATGTGCACGCGCTCGGGGCGCTGTTGGGCGAGATCCTGCGTGAGCAGGGCGGTGCCCAGCTGCTCGAGCTGGTCGAGCAGGACCGCACCGCCGCCATCCGCGGCCGCGCGGGCGACGCCGCGGCGCGCGCCGCGCTCGCCGCCCGGGTGCGCGGCCGCGCCCCGGCGCTGGCGCGCGAGCTGGTACGCGCCTTCGCCACCTGGTTCCAGGTGGTCAACATCGCCGAGAGCGTGCACCGCATCCGCCGCCGTCGTGAATACTTCGTCAAGGACAGTCAGCGGCCGCAGCCGGGCGGGGTCGAGGACGCGATCGCGGCGCTCAAGGCGCGCGGCCTGAGCGAGGCGCAGGTGCTCGAGCTGATCGGCACGCTGTCGCTCGAGCCGGTGTTTGCGCCGCACACCACCGAGGCCAGCCGCCGCACGCTGCTGCGCAAGCAGCAGCGCATCGCGCAGCGGCTGCTGGAGCGGCTCGATCCGGGCCTGACACCGCACGAAGCGCGCAACGTGTGGAGCAACATACGCATGGAGCTCACCGCCGCCTGGCAGACCGAAGAGCTGCCACGCGAGCGCCTGACGGTGGCGGACGAGCGCGAGCAGATCCTGTTCTACCTGGTCGAGATCCTGTACCGCGTGGTGCCGGCCTTCTACGAGGAGATCGCCCAGGCGCTGGAGAAGCTGTACGCCGGCGAGCAGCGCGCCAGCGCGCGGCGGGTGCCGCCGCTGCTGCACATCGGCTCGTGGGCCGGCGGCGACATGGACGGCAATCCGGACGTGCACGCCAAGACCATCCGCGAAGCCCTGGCGCGGCAGCACCAGGTGATCGTCAACAGCTACTTCGCCGAGTGCCAGCAGCTCGCGCAGCGGCTGTCGCAGAGCGCCAGCCGCGTAGCCGCCTCGGCCGAGCTCGGCAAGCGCCTGGAGGAATACATGCGGCTGCTGCCCGGGGCGCGCGCCATCACACCGGCGCGCCACGACCGCATGCCCTACCGCGTGTTCCTGGCGCAGATCGGCGAGCGGCTGCGCAGCGGCTACGAGGGCCGCGCCAGCGGCTACGAGAGCGCGCAGCAGTTGCGCGACGACATCGCGCTCATCGCCACCAGCCTCAGGGCCAACAAGGGCGCGAACGCCGGGCTGTTCTACGTGGAGCGGCTGCTGCGCCGTATCGACACCTTCGGCTTTCACCTCGCCACGCTCGACGTGCGCCAGCACGCCGAGGTGCTGCACCGCGTGATCGCCCAGGGCCGCGACGATCCGGGCTGGCTCGCGCGCAGCAGCCGCGAGCGGCGCGAGCTGCTGGCAGAGGCGCTGGACAAGGATCGCGGCCCGGTGGTCGAGCTCGACGCCCTGGGGCGGCGCACGATCGCGGTGTTCGAAGCGATCATGCAGGGCCGGCACCGCTACGGCCCGCAGGCCGTCGGCTATTTCATCGTCAGCGGCGCCAGCGGTGCGGACGACGTGCTGGCGGCGCTGCTGCTGGCCCGCTGGGCGGCGGCCTATGACAAGCGCACCGGCGAGGTTGCGCTGCCGATCGCGCCGCAGTTCGAGAGCAGCGCGGCGCTCGCCGCCTGCGGCAACACGCTGCAGGAGCTGCTCGCCGATCCACTCTACCGCCGCCACCTGGAGGCACACAGCCGCCGCCAGTGCGTGCTGATCGGTTATTCCGACAGCAACAAGGAAAGCGGTCTGTGCGCCTCGCGGGTCCTGATCCACCAGGCGCAGCGCGATCTGGCGCGCGTGCTGGCCGTCGCCGGGGAGCAGCCGGTGCTGTTCCACGCGCGCGGCGGCAGCATCGCGCGTGGCGGCGGGCGCATCGAGTCGCTGGTGCGTGCGGCGCCCGCCGGGGCGGTCGACGGCGTGCTGCGCATCCGCGAACAGGGTGCGACGGTGAAGCACGGCTACGGGCTGCGCCCCATCGCCATGCGCACGCTCGAGCGCGCTTTCAACGCTGTCAGCCTCACGACCGCGGCGTTGCGCAGCGGCGAGCTGCGCGATGACACGCCGGCGCAGCTCGAGCTCGCCGCGCTGCTGGCAGATGCGAGCCGCAGCGCCTACCGGCAGCTGGTCTACGGCGAGGCGCAGTTCTGGGAGTTCTTCCAGGCGGTGACGCCGATCGACGTGATCGAGCGTATGCAGATCGGCGCGCGCTCGGTGCACCGCTCGGACAAGCCGGGCATTGCCGGGCTGCTGCCCGTGCCGTGGGTGTTCGCCTGGTCGCAGTCGCGCTACATGCTGCCCGGCTGGTACGGGGCCGGCAGCGGGCTGCGCGCGGTGGTCGAGAAGTACGGCCTCGCGGCGCTGCGCGAGATGAGCGCCGGCTGGTTCTTCCTGCGCAACCTCATCGACGATGTGGAGACCATGCTGGCGCGGGCCGACCTCGACATCGCCCAGTACTACGACGCACTCGCCCCCGAGCCGCTGCGCCGCTTTGCGGCGCAGCTGCGCGCCGAGTACCAGCTGGCACGCGAACAGGTGCTCGCCCTCAAGGACAGCCGCGAGCTGCTCGACTCCGATCCGACGCCACAACGCTCGATCCGCCTGCGCAATCCTTACCTCGACCCGATGAACCTCATGCAGGTCGACCTGCTGCAGCGCTGGCGTGCCGGGGGCCGCGAGGACCGCGACCTGTTCGCCGCGCTGCTGGCGAGCGTGGGCGGCATCGCCCAGGGCCTGCAGAGCACCGGCTGAAGGAGCGCGTCATGCCCGATGGCATCGTCATCCGCCCGGCGCAGGCTCACGAGCTCGGCGAGGTGTTGGCGTTCATCCGCGAGCTCGCCGCCTACGAGCATCTCGCCGACCAGGTGCTGACGACCGAGGCGGATCTGGCGGCGGCATTGTTCGGCCCACGGCCCTGTGCGGAGGTGGTGTTTGCCTGCGACGACGCCCAGCCGGTGGGCTTTGCGCTGTTCTTCCACAACTTCTCCACGTTCCGCGGCAAGCCGGGACTGTATCTCGAGGATCTGTTCGTGCGGCCCGCCGCCCGCGGCCGCGGCATTGGCCGGCGTCTGCTCGCCTGGCTGGCGCGCAGCGCGCTCGAGCGCGGCTGCGCGCGCCTCGAGTGGGCGGTGCTCGACTGGAACGCGCCCTCGATCGCCTTCTACCGCAAGCTCGGTGCCCTGCCGCAGGAGGAGTGGACTACCTTTCGCCTCACGGACGCGGCGCTCGAGCGCCTGGCACGGGCGTAACGGCTCACGGCCGGCGGTAGATCACGCCGTTCTTCATGACCAACTGCACGTGCTCGATGGCGGTGATATCGCGCGTCGGATCGCCGCTCACCGCAACGAGGTCCGCGAGCAAGCCGCCGCTCACGCGCCCGAGGTCCGGCCGGCGCAGGATCTGCGCATCCGTGAGGGTGGCGGCGGTGAGCGCCTGCACCGGCGTCATGCCGTCGCGCACCATCCACTCGAGCTCGCGATAGTTGCTACCGTGCGCGAATACGCCCACATCGCTGCCGCAGCCGATGATGACGTGCGCCTGCATCGCGAAGTTGAAGGCGCGCTTCGCCTGTTCCATGCCGGCGGTCGGCGGCGTGCTCCCGGGCAGGTAGTGCTCGAAATACTCCCCGTACGCCTCCTGCGCGGTCAGGGTCGGCAGGTAAGCGATCCCGCGCGCCGCCATCAGCCGGAAAACCTCCGGCGTGCCGTTGAAGCCGTGTTCGATGGTGTCGGCCCCGGCGAGCACCGCGCGGCGCATGCCCTCGGCGGTGGTGGCGTGCACCGCTACCGGGCGCCCGGATGAGTGTGCCGCCTCGACCGCGGCGCGCAGCTCTTCCAGGGTGAAAGTCGGCTGCTGCGTGCCGTCCGGGCCCCAGCGGTAGTCCGCGTAGAGCTTGATCCAGTCAGCCCCGCGGCCGGCCTGCTCGCGCACCGCGCGCACCACTTCGGCGACGCCGCTCGCTTCCTGCGCGCCTTGCGGCGTGCAGCACACGTCCGGGCGCAGCGCCCGCGGCGCCGGGCCGTAGCTGCCGGTGGCGACGATGGCGCGCGTGGCGACGGACAGGCGCGGACCCGGGATCAGGCCGTCCTCGATGGCGCTCTTCAGCGAGACATCGGCATACTCCGCGCCCTCGGTTCCCAGGTCGCGCAGGCTGGTGAAACCGGCGAGCAGCGTGGCGCGCGCCTGTTGCGCGGCGCGCAGCGTGCGGTACGGCACCGGCTCCTTCAGCACCTGGTCGTTCCACAGCGTCTCGTTGTAGGGGTGCAGGAACAGGTGCGAATGCGCATCAATCAGTCCGGGCAGGAGCGTGGTCCCGGGAAGATCGATGATCTGTGCATCGGCGGACTCAGGCAGCGCGGCCGGCGGCCCGGCATACATCAGGCGCGCGCCGCGTACCAGCACCACCCAGCCGGCGTGCAGCGGTTCGCCCGCCGTCCATACCTGTGCCGGGCGCAGCAGCGTCGCGGGAGGATCCGCGCCGGCGCCGAACGCGGCAGCGGCGGCGATCGCGAAGGTGCCAAGCAGGGCGCGCGCGGCAATGCTCATCGGTGGTCATTATGACCCCGCTGCACGGCGCGGGCGATTCCCCGGCCCTCGCGGCCGGCGCGGCTCACGAGCCCATCAGCACCGTCGTATCGTAGCTCTCGAACCCCTGGATGGCGCGGCCGTAGGCGTTGAATACCAGCCGTTCGGCGACCTTGTCGGCCCGCGGCGCGAGCAGCATGCGCAGCACCACGTCGTCGGCCGGGCGCGTGGCTTCCTCGGCGAGCAGCTGCTCGATGACGCGCGTCAGACGATGATACAGCTCGTTCACGAAGCGCAGGTGCGCGCCGTCGTACACCTGCTCGGCGCCTGGGCCGTAGGTGGCGCGTGCCTCCTCGGCAAGCTCATGCAGGAACAGGTTGAGCAGGCGGGCCTTGTCGACCAGCCGCAGCTCTGCGAAGAACTCGATCTCGGAATTGAGGTTCATGGGGCACCCATGGCGCTGGTGGCGTTCACGCCGGGAAGAAGTCGATCGGCTTGGTGGTGGTGATGGCGTCTACATCCTTGGGATCGAAGCGGAACAGCCGCACCAGCGCCACGATCTTGCGTTCGAGCTCCGCGTCCTTCAGCTCGCTCGAGACTACGCGGCACATGGTGACTTCGCCGCTCGGCGCGATGGTGAACTCCAGCACCAGCTTGCCCTGCAGCTCCGCGTTGTCGCGCAGCGCGCGCGCGTACAGGCTGTAGATCCGGCCCTTGTTGCGGTCGAAGATGAGCTCGATCTCCTCGCGCGAGCGCGCCGCCTTGCCGCCGCCGCCGCTGGCCGCGGGGCCGCGGCTGTTGAGGCCGCCGCGCACGATGCCGGAGCTCACCGCAGTGGTGTCGTGACCGCTGAGCGAGCCGGCGCCGCTGCCGAAGCCGCGGCTGCTGTTCGCGGAAGTGATGCCGCCGCTGCCGACCCCGACCTTGGAGGTGATCAGCGAGCGCTCGGCGTGCGCATCCGCGCCCACCGCGCCGGAGAGGTTCTTGGTCTCGAGCGGCGTCAGATCCATGATGTCGCGCAGGTCCGCCAGCTCGTCCTTCACCTGGTTCAGCTGTTTCTGCGCTTTCTCGTGCGCCCGCTGGCGCTGATCGACCGGCGGCGTCACCATGGCGAGCTTCGGTTCGATCTTCGGTTTCTCCTCCACCTTCGGCGCTGGCGGCGGCGGCGGTGGCGGCGGCTTGGGCGTGTTCTCGATCACGTGCACCAGTCGCTCCGGCACGTCCTCGAAGGTCGCGTGCTTCGGCGTCGGCAGCAGCGGGAACAGGATGCCCAGCAACACGAAGATGATGAGCAGCACGCGCAGGATCTTGCGAAAGCGCACGCTCGACTCGAGGTCGCCTTCCCAGGGCAGCTCATATTCGCGGTAATAGGGGGCGAGCAGCATCGTCTTCCCTTACGCCGGCTTGTACTGGCCGGCTGCGACCGGCTTTTCCTTCTGGATGACTGCGAGCGAAATGCGCCCGTAGTCGGCGTCGGTGCAGGTCGCCATCACGCGCTTCAGCACGTCGTACGGCAGCGCCTTGTCCGCCATGATGGTGATCTCGCGCTGCGCCAGATCGCGCTCGGTCATTTCCCGACCCACCAGCAGCGGCCGCTTGAGCGCGGCGCGCAGCGGCTCCACCAGCGGCCCCTGGGCCGCGCGGATGTCGGCGACCGAGGCGATGAACTCGCCCTGCACGAACAGGTCGGTGCGGGTGATCATCACCACCACCGACTGCTTGGGCGCAGTCTGGGCGATCGACTGTGGAATCTCGATGCCCTTGGCGTTCTGGATCACCTCCACCTCGGTGGAGTACACCAGCAGGAACGCCACCATCACCGACAGGATGTCGATGAGCGGGATCAGGTTCAGCTGGGCGTCGGCGCGGTTGCGCTGGTGGTGCTGCGCCATGCGCAGCGCGCGGCTTGACATGCTCATGGATGTGCTCCGCCAGGGGTCGCGGCGACGGCCGCCGGACTCGCGGCCGCAGGCGCACCCGGGGCCGCAGCCGCCGCCGGAGCGGCAGCGTCGGGCGCGGGTGCATCGCCGATGGAAATGTCCGGGAACAGCTCGGCCTGCGCGGTGTTGGCGCCCTCCCCGGTCTCGAACACCCGCACGCGGTCCATGACCTGCACCAGCGTGTCATAGGCGGTGTCCGGCTCGAGCAGGATGCTGGCGTCGGTCTTGTCCGGGAAGCGCGTCTTGACGAACTTCAGGTACTGGGTGAGGCCGTCGTAGTCATAGCCCTGCGCGGTGTTGGGAACCGCATGCAGCGGCCCGCTGTTGCGGTCGGCCACCATGAGCTGGTCCTTGCGCACCATGACTTCCAGCTGCAGTCCGGGCGGCGGCTCCTTGAACTCGGTCTGCGACGCCGGCAGGTTCAGCTGCAGGATCACGGTGCGCGAGAACACGGCGGTCATGAGGAGGAAGGTCACCAGCACCGTGAAAATGTCGATCATCGGCACGAGCAGCAGCTCCGCCGGCTTGCGCGTATGGCGCTCCAGCTTGCGATATTGATACGAACGGCGCATGCGCCTTCAGCCCTTCCGCGGCACGACCGGCGTGCGCTTCAGGCGGCGGCAGGTGCCGCGGCCTGCCGCTCGGTGATCGCGTTCAGGAACTTGACGGAGGCCATCTCCAGGCTGTCGATGAGCTCGGTCGTCTTGGTCTGCAGCCACGCGTGGATGAACAGCAGCGGCACGGCGGTCATCAGGCCGAACGCGGTGCAGTTCATGGCCACCGAAATGCTGGCCGACAGCAGGTTGGCTTTCTCCGCCGGGTTGACCGTCGCCACCGCAGCGAACGCGCGGATCAGGCCCATGACGGTGCCGAGCAGCCCGAGCAGCGTCGCCAGGTTGGCGAAGGTCGCCAGGTAGTGCGTGCGCTTCTCCAGCTTGGGCACCACTTCCATCAGGCTTTCCTCCATCGCCTTCTCGATGTCGTCGCGGCGCCGCGCCGACTGAATTCGCGCCAGTCCGTAGTTGAGGATGTGACCGATGGCCGAATCCGACTTCGAGGTCGCCTGCGCGACCTGGCGGAAGTTGCCCTGCGACAATAGCGGCACGATCTCGTTCCACAGGCCGCGATTGCGCACCGCGGTGTGGGTCAGGTAGATGTAGCGTTCGATGGCGATCGCCAGACCCACCACGAACACGACGGCGATCGGGTACATGAAGTCCCCACCGCCCTGGAAGAAACGCACGATCAGGTTCCACAGGCCCATCTGACACTCCCACGCAAAAAGACCGACAAAGAAACACCGAGACTAACTAAAACTGAATGACATAAGCCCAAAAAGCTGCGACCTGGCTCTCATCTGCGATGTTGCGCCCGCCATATGTCAGGGCTTGGTTGCCGAACCCTGCGGCGTGTCCGTTTTGGGCGCGGCCTGCGCAGGCTTGAGGGCGTCGTAATAGCGGTTTTCCCGCTGGAACACGTCACGGTCGAGCGGCTGCAGTACCTCGTCCAGCAGGCTGTTCGGCGGCCTGCCGGACAGGTCGCCGAGGTCGGCGCGTTTCCATGGCACGATATACAACACCTTGGGCAGCTCGCGGTTGCCGGTGATGTCAGTGGTGTCGAGCTCCAGCCGGTCGGGGCCCTTGTGGCCGCCGGCCGCCTGCGGCTGTGCGGCCTTGGGCGCGGGGGCGGTGGCCGCGCCCTTGCGCGCGCCGGTCGGGGTCGCAGCCGGTGCTGCCTGAGCGGGTGCGGGCGTCGTGGCCACGCCGGGCTCGAGCTGATCGGGACGCGGGATGTCCTGCGCCGGCACCGCCGCGCCTGCGGGCGCGGTCGGCGGCGGGGCACTCTGCTGCGCGGTGGCGCGCGCCGCGGCCAGGCACAGCAGAACCGTCCAGAGGAAACCCAGATGCATCGCTCTCATGCTCGCTCTCCTGACAGCGCCGCACTGCCCGGCGCGGCGTTCCCAACGGCGGGACCTGGCGGCTGCGCCGGCCGCTCGCCCAGCCCGGGCGGCGCCTGTGGCGCTGCTGCCGGCGCTTGCCCGGGTGCGCCCGCCGGAGCAGCCGGCTCGGCGGCCGCGGGCCGCTTCACCGGCGGCAGTCCGAGCCGCTGCCGCAGCTCCGCGATCCAGCCGCTCACGGGTTTATCCTCGCCGGTGAGCTCCTTGTACTGCTCGAATGCCTTGAGCGCACGCTGCGGGTCACCCAGATAGAGATCGCAGACCACGCCAAGGTTCCGCCACGCGGGCGCATAGCGCTCATCGGCGGCGATGGCCTGCTCGTAGGAAGCCGCTGCGTACTTGAACTCCCCGCGCATGCGCTGGGTGACGCCGAGCTCGGTCCAGGCGACGGCGCTGCCGCTCTCGCGCTCGACCGCGCTCTTCAAGCTCTTCTCCGCCTCCTCGAGCTGCCCGGCCTTGCGCTGCAGGATGGCGAGGTTCACCAGCGGCGCAGCGAATTGCGGATACTGCAGCGCCAGCTGTTTGAATCCGAGCTCCGCCTCGGTGAGATTGCCGGAGCGCATGAAATTCACCGCGCGCTGGAAATCCGCGCTCGCCGCGGCTGGCACCTCGGGGTGTTGGCCCGCGGCCGGTGTTGCCGCCGCCGCTGACGCGGCTGCAACGCCTGCGGCCGCGGCGCCGGGCGCCGCCGCGTTGCCGGCAGCAGCCGCCCCGGGCCCGGTGAGCGGCTGTGCCGCCGGCTCGGTGAGTGGTGGCGTGCGGCAGCCCGCGGCCTGCACGAGCGCCAGCACTGCGAGCAGCCGCAGAGCCTGCACGGCGCGCGCGGGGCGGCCCCGCTCACTCGAGGCGCGCGACCACATCCTGCGTCATCTCCGTCTTGCCATAGCGCGCGGGCTTGAGCTCCGCCAGCGCCTGGAAGCTCTTGCGGACCCATTCGTCGTACACCCCGTCATGGGCACGTGCGGCATTCAACTCGTACGCCTTGATCGCCTGCTCCTCGAACGGAAACACCTGCTCCTCGAGCAGTGAGTTGTATTCCTCGAGCTCCTCGCCCTTGAGATTCTTCGGCCGCTCCGACGCCAGCAGATCCTTGGCCAGCGTGCGGTACAGTCCGGCCATCTCGTAGGTCGCGGCGGTGGTCACCTCGGCCACCTCGTAATCCGCGGCGCGTTTGTAGCCGTCCATCGCGGTCTCGAGCGCATTGCGCTTCACGATCAGACTCTTCTTCAGCGGCGCGGTGAGGCGCACCGCGCGGAAGGCATCGCGCGCTGGTTGCGCCAGGACCAGCTGTGCCTTCGCCGCGAGGTAGTGGGTGCGCTCGGTGCGCTGCGCGCCCGCCTGCGCGTCGGCACGCACGATCTCCTGATACCAATGGTCGCGCCGTGCGGAGTCACCGCTCTGCTGCGCATAGTCCGCCAGGCGCTGCCGGGCCTCCTCGGCATCGGTAAGCGGCTCGGGGTTCGCGGCGACGAACTTCTCCAGCATGCCGGTCGCCTTGGAGGGGTTGCCCGCCTTGGCGTACAGGTCCGCCGACTGCAGCAGCGCCTCGCGCTGCACCGCGCGCTCCTCGCCCGGACGCGTGGCGATGCGCTCGAACTCCGCGGCGGCCTCTCCGGGGCGATCGGCGGCCGCGTAGGCCACCGCGAGCTTGCGCGTCACCTGCGGTTGCAGCGGGTTCTGCGGGAACTGCCGGCGGAAATCCTCGAGTACGCCGATGGCGCGCGGCCACTGCTTGAGAGTGATCAGCTGCGTGGCGGCGTCGTACTGCGCGTTGACGCGGGCCTTCGCGTCGGGGGCGACCTGCGCCACGCGCAGATAATCCTCGACCGCGGCAGCGGCGTCGCCCGCCTGCTGGTGCGCCTCGCCCTGCTTGTAGACGCTCGCGGCCAGCCGCTCGGTGAGATCGGCGCGCAGCTTGTCGTCCCCGGCGGCCAGCGTCCGCGCCTGCACGAATGCCGGCTCCGCCTTGGCGTAGTCTCCCTGGTCGAAGTGCGCCTGCGCGATGATGGTCCAGGCGATGCGCTGCTTGGCGGTATCGACCGGCGGCTGCCGCGCGAGGATCGACTCGGACACGCTGATGGCACGCGCGCGATCGCCCTGCGCGAAGATCTCCTCGGCGGCACGTGTGAGCACACCGGCGCTGTCGGGATGCTCGGGGAAGGTCTGCGCGAACTTGACCCCGGCGTCGGTGGCGCGCTTGTGCATCGTCTCCTTGTCCGCTCCGCTCAGGCCCTCCTCGCCCTTCTGGTAGGCAACCAGGCCGGCGTAGGCGGCGGTCGCGGATTTGTCGTTCTTCGGGTAGCCATAGGCGGTGTGCTGGTACTCGCTCGCCGCCTCGGGGTACTGGTGACTCTCGAACAGCGCCTCCGCCAGCAGGTAGTTGGTCTGCGCCGAGTCGGCATCGTCCGGGAAGGACTTGAGATAGGCGTGGTACCAGCGCGCCGCCTCCTGGTAATCGGCAATGCTCTTGGTCTTCTGCGCGTTGGCATGGAAATAGGTGGCCACGTCCTTGAGGTTGGTCTTCAGCTCCTGCACCACACGTGCATGATCGGCGCGGCTGCGCGTCTTCCAGTACGGTGAGTCGAAGTTGTAGTGCTCGACGAACTCGTGCTTGCCGTCGAACACCAGCTGGCTGAAGCCGCCCTTGCCGTAGGCCTCGATCGCCGCCATGTCCAGATCCGGCGCGTGGTCGCTGTAGGGATCGCGCGCCACGTAGGCGCGATAGACGGTGGCGGCGTCCTGGTAGCGCTGCTTGTCGACGTACAGGTCGCCGAGCCGCGAATACAACAGCCAGGTGTACGGCCGCTCGCCGTGCTGGTGCGTGTACTGCTCCAGCGAGGCCGCGCCGTCGTTGTAGGAGAAGGCGATGCTCATGACGCGCAGCGTATCCTCGACCAGCTCGCGATCGGCGCGCTTGAGGCTCTCGAGGCTCCTGGCGTGTGCCGCGCTCGTGCCGAGCTCCTGGTCGAGCACCCCGCCGAAGGATGGCAGGCTCTCGAGGCTCTCCGACTGCTTGAACAGCGACCAGCCGTGCTTGTAGAGGCTCTGCTGGTAGAAGGCGGAACCCGCGCCGCGCGCGATCACCGCCCCGTAGGCATGCTGGGCGTCGGGGTAGCGCTTGGCGGAGAACAGCAGCTCGCCGCGGCGGAACTGCACTTCATCCAGCTGCGGGCTCTGCGGGTAGCGCTGCACGATGCGATCGAGGGTAGTGAGCGCGGCATCCGGCTGGCCGGTGGTCTCGTAGGCGCGCGCCAGCTGGTAGAGCACCTGGTCGTTGCGCGCATAGTCGGGGTAGGCCTTGAGCAGCGTGCTGTAGAGGCGGATGGCTTCCGCGCCCTGCATATCCACGGCGGTCACCTCCTGCTCGAGGCGCTGCATCTCGCCGGCATCCAGGTTCAGGTCGCCCAGTCGCCGCAGCGCCTCGGCGCGCAACCTGGGATCGGTGTTCTGCATCTCGAGGAAGTGGCGGTAATTCTCCATGGCGCGCGTGCTGCTCGCGCTCGCGGGCGTGTCGGGATGCACCTCGATCTTGCGCCCGCCGAGATCGCCGATGGTGCGGCCCGGTGGTGCACCATTCGTGGCCGCGCCCTGGGCGGCCACGCGCAACGGCAGCAGCGTGCACAGCGGCAGCGCCGCGGCGGCCGCGAGCAGCGCGGCGCGCAGTCGCGTGGCGCTCATCGCGGCGGCTCCGCGGGCGGCGGCGGCTCCGCGGGGGGCGGCGGCGCCTCGGGGGGCGGCGGCGACTCCGCGGGCGGCGGCGACTCCGCGGGCGGCGGCGCCTCGGGCTGTGCCGCCGGGGGCTTGCTGCGGGTGGCTTCGGCGTTCGCCGCACGATCGTACATGGTGGCGAGCGCGAAGCGCGCCTGCACCTGGTAGGCGGCGAGCCGGTCCTTCTGCTGCTCGAGCTCGTGGACCGCGAGCTGTGCGAGGTAGGCGTTCTGGCGCAGCTCGGCGCCTGCCAGACGCCCCTGCAGCGACACGATCCGCCCGCGCAGCGCGTCCACGCGCGCGGCGAATTCGCCGGTGTTCACCGGCATGTTGCGCCGGGCGCGCTCGACGCGGATCCAGCGGCTCTGCGCCTCGTTCAGCGCCAGACCCAGGTCGCGCAGCCCGCGATGCGCCTGCCACACACGCGCGCCAAAGGCTTCGTCCAGGCGGTAATACAGCACCCCCTTCACCATCGCCAGTCGCGCGTGCAGCTCGGCATTCTCGGCGGATGCGCGAGCGCCGGCGAGCCCGGCCTCCACGCGTTGCACGCGCGCCCACTGCGCGCGCTCCTCGGCGGTACCGAGTGCGGCGACGTCGTGCTGCGACTCGATGGTGCGCAGCGCGCTGTCGAGCGCCGCATCGCGCTGCTGCAGCCGATCCACGGCACGCGAGGTCAATAGTGCATCGGTGCGCGGCAGCTGCTCGGCGTAGGCGCGCTGGCGCGTGTCGATCATGTCCTCGAACGCCGCCATGCTGTCGCCCCAGCGATCGAGCGTGCTGCTCATGTACACCAGGTCGCGGTAGTTCTTCACGCCTTCCTGGAAGTTGTGGCCGGCGAGCACCGTGTAGAGATACGCCGCCTCCGGTGTCGCCGGCAGCTGCTTCACGTCGCGAAACCAGCCGTGCGGGGCGACCGGGGTCACCTCGCTGCCGGGTTGCTGGCTCAGCACCTGCCGCAGCAGATCGCCCTTCTGGATGCCCGCGATCGCCGCATCGAGGTGGGCGTCCTCGGTGGCGAAGGAGCCGACGGCGCTCTCGTAGTACTCGGCCGACTGCGCGTTGGCGTTGAGCTTGCCGAAGGCATAAGGCACCGCCAGGTACGACTCCTGCACCGCGGCATCCAGCACGTCGCGGCTGCGCAGCTCCATCCACGGCGTCAGCGCGCCGCGATAGTCGCCCAGCGCCGCATCCGCCCAGCCGATCCCGAGCAGCGCCCGGTTCGAGTACGGACCGTTGAGGCGCACGCGCGCCAGCGCCGGTCGGGCGCGCTCGGGTTGGTTCGCCTGCAGGTAAGCGAAGCCGAGCGCGAGATTGGCGCGGTCGCGCAGCGCCAGCAGCTCGGGGGTGTCGGCGATCATGCTGCCGACCCCGGTGAGAAACGGCGCGGCATCGACCAGACGGTCGTTGCGCACCAGCGCCACGCCCAGGTTGAAGCGCGCGTACGCGGACCATACCGGCCCGCCGCGCCAGCCGGAGAGCAGACGGATCGCCTCGTCGTAACGCCCCTGGTGCATGAGAACGTTGGCGAGCAGCAGCTCCTTCTGCGCTTCGAATTCCGGCGACATGCGCCCATTCACGCGGCGCAGCGCGCTTTCCGCCCGATCGAGGTAGCCGCGGGCGTACCAGATCTGCCCGAGGTACAGCCAGGCGCGGTTGCGCACACCGGTCGGCACGTCGCTGGTGAGCAGCCGCGCGAAGCGCTCGCCGGCCTCGTTGTGCATCCCGAGCTGCAGGTACAGGCCCGCGGCCAGCAGCTGCGCGTCGTCGGCGTGATGGGGCATGCGCCCCCACTGGTCGTAGGCGAGCAGCCGCGTCAGCGCCTCGAAATCGTGGGCATCGTCGTTCTGCAGGTAGAGGAACAGCACGTCACCGAAATGCAGGTCGCGGATGTGTGTTTCGGGCAGCTTCTCCGGATCGTGGCGGCGCGCGTGCGCAGCCCCGGCGGCCAGCAGCGCCGCCACGGCGAGAATGAGCAGCGTGCGCGTGGACCGGGGCCTCAAGACTATTCCCAGTCCTTGATCTCGAACTCCGGCTGCAGCTTGCGCTGCCGGTCGTCGATCTTCAGCTCGAGGTATTTCGCGCCCACACCCTTCTCGAAGCGCAGCGACGCGCCGCGCTTGTAGGGGCGATCGTTGGGTCCCTTGCCGTTGAAGAACGCCACCAGCTCATGCGGGCCGACCTTGAGGTTACCGATGTACAGGCGCTGCACGCCACCCTTGAGCAATGCCTCGACTTCGCGCGGCGTGTACAGATAGTTGATCACTTCCTTCTGATCGATCTTGAGCTGCACCGAATCGAGTGCGAAGAAGTCGCCGACATCCACAGACAGGAACACCGCCACCTGAGTGTTGGCGGGAAACAGCAGCTCCTCCTCGAGGATGAACAGATCCTTGTTGAGGTCCACTACATCCTTCTTCAGGCCCTGGATGTCCTCGTCGAGGCTGCGAGTCTCCGCGGGCGCTTCGCCGGGAGCGGGGTTGCTCGCCGGCGCCGCTGCGGCCGCGGCGGCCCCGGGTGCCGGCGCGGGCGCGGTCGCCGCCGGTGCCACCGCGGAAGCCGGCGCACTGCTCTGTGCCGGCGCCGGAGGCGCGGCCGCCGGCGGCGCGGCCAGCGCGAGCGCGGACGCGAGCGCCCACACCGCGGCGAGCAGCCTCACGCCGGTGGCCGCACGCGGCGCGCGGGCGCTGCGGCCCGCGGGCGGGGCCTGGGGGAAAGTCGGTTGCAGCATGTTCGTTCCGATCATTCGTTCAGCAGAGCGCGCAGCTGCTGCAGGTACAGTCCCGAGCTTGCGGCACTGTAGTCGCGCAACACGTAGCGCACGGTTCCGTTGCGGTCGATCAGTACGGTCATCGGCAGGTTGTCGACCTGGTAGCTGCGGCTCACCACCTTGGTCGGGTCGAGCAGCAAGGCGAAATCCACCGTGACCGAGTGCGCGAAATCCTGCGACTGCCCCGGGTCGTCATCAACGCCGATGCCGTACACCGCCAGTCCCGCCGAGCGGTAGGTCGCAAGGCTGCGGCTGAGCGCGGCGAGCTGCGCGCGGCACGGGTAGCAGCGGCTGCTCCAGAAGCTCAGCACCACCACTTCGCCACGATGCTCCGACAGGCGCACGTTGCCGCCGTTCGCCGCGCGCAGCGCAAAATTCGGCGCCGCCGCGCCGAGCAGCGGGTAGCTTTGCTGCGCCGCCGCCGGCAGTCCGGCGCCCAGCGCCAGCGCCAGCAGGCACAGCCGCAGCGACGCAGCTGCGCGCGGGGCCCCCCCACGCGATGCCGGGCCGTCGGGCCGTTGCCAGCTCAATAAAGATCCTTCGCCCTGGTGAGGCGCAAGCGCACCGCCCCAAGCGCGCAAAATTGCATAGCGCACTTAACACTGTCAACGAACCGACAGGCGAAATGAGGCGCAGGCCGTGCCCTTGTCACGCCCGCGGGCGTCGGCAGCCGGCGACATGGGCGGCGCACAGGCACGCACCGCGGCGGCGCGGCACGCCCGTGGGCACGGTGGTCACACGATGGGCTGGAAAACCGTCAGGGCGTCCAGCTGGCTGGCCGAACCCAGTGGCAGCATGGGGAACACCGTATTGTACTGCGCGGTGGTGCCCGCCAGGCCCATGTAGTTGAGGATCAGCACCTGCACCAGCGTGGTCACCGCGTTGCCGACCAGGCTCGAGCTGCTCACCACGTTGCCGCCGGCGCTGAAGTAGCCGATCTGCTGGCCGGCGGCGCCGTTGCGTAGCGTGGGGCGTCCGCTCGGGCTGTACACCAGGAAGAACGTCGACGCGACGCTCGAGTTGTCGCCCTGCCAGCCGAGCTTGCCGCGGCCCGCGGTGCTGCTGTCGACCATCATGTTGGAGTTGAGTGAGCCGTCGCTGATCACGTAGATCATCACCGGACTCTTCCTGCGCTGCGCGTACTCGAGCACCGCGCCGATCAGCTGGCCGGCCTGGAAATTGCGCGTCTCGCCGGTGGCACGCGTGCCGTCATGATAGTCGTAGCCGCCGAGCGTGATGGTGCCCGCGGCGGCGAAACCGTCTATCACCAGCTTCATGACCGTGGCGGTGGCGGCGCTATCGGAATCGCTGAAGTCGGCGGCGGTGAAGATCGGCGCGGCGCCACCGGTGATCAGCAGATCCTGGGTGGGATCGAGCGCCGATGGGTTGCCGAACAGGTCGGCGGTGTGGGCCGACTTGACGTAGGCGCAGCGCACCTGGTTCTTCAGGGCGGCATCGCTGTTCGCGTCTGCGTACAGTTGCACACCGGGAGTGCCACCGCTCGGCGCCGCGAGCGCGCCGGTGAACGCCGCCGTGTCGCCCTGGCCGGCCTGCGGCGTGCTGCCGCCGCTGATGCGCGTCTGCGACTCGAGCACCGCCACCGACAGCGGATCCTGCTGGCCGCCCGGGGGTATCGGCACCAGCGCGGTCGCGTCCGAGGGCTGGCTGATGGTCGTCGGCTGTAGCGCCGGATTGATCAGCGCCATCGGCGCCTGCGAGTTGCCGCCCGACACCGACGACTGGGTGCCGATGAGGGTGAGCAGCTGTCCCTGCGCACCCGCCATGGCGATGCCGTACATGGGGTTGTGAGGATTGGCCTGGGTGTCGTTCTGCGACTCGGCACAGAACACTCCGCCGCTGGTGCCGGCCGCGGTTGCCGGCGTCGTTGCCTTGCTGAGGATGCCGCGCTTGATGGCGCCGTCGGCGTGCCACAGCAGTCCCAGCGAGGGGTCGATGTTGGCGCTCGAGCTCGGCACCATGTTGCCGGGCACCCCGAGCAGCTCGTAGCCGGCGGTCGAGAGAAATGCGGTCTGGCCGCCCTGCTGGCCGACGAGCACTTCCGAGCCCACCAGGTTCGCCCCACCGGCGAGGTCGAAGCAGATGAAGGGAATACCGGCGGAGTTGGTCGGCACATTGCACTGCGTGTTGGCCAGCAGGGTCGCGATGTCCGGATCCAGTGCGGCATTGGCGCGATTGGCACGCAGCACTGCGCCCAGCCACGCCGGCCCGATCACCATCGCCGGCCCGCTCAGCATGCCGGCGGCGATGAAGTCGCGGCGCGTCACGGGTCGCCGGTGATTCTCGTGCAGCAGCGGTTCGCCCTTGAGGTGCGGGCGGGGGGGTTTCTTGTAGATGAACATCGGGTTGATCTCCAGATCCTTGCCGTTACTGCAGCATCGCCGCAGCGCTGCCGAGCACCGCCGTGCACGTCGCGATGCTCGCCTGCGACACGGTCGCGGCGGGGTTGATCACCGGGATGCGCGTCAGCAGCGCCTCGACCTCGTTCTGTACCGCGGTGGCGGCCTGCGGCGTCACATTGCTGCCCACGCCCTTGGCGACCAGCGCGTTGATGACGATCAGGCGTTGCGGGCTGCCGCTGGCGCCGAAGAACGACGACGAGGTGCTATTGAGGCTGGCGTCCAGCCCGTTGCTGCTGAAGAACGTGTCACGCAGCGACTGGCTGGCCATCATCTCGCTGCAGTAGGCATGTGCCAGCTGCGAGATCGCGGTCTGCTGCGCGGGCGCGAACGCCGCAATCAGCGGCCCGGCCGGCATCGACTGCTGCGAGACGTTATACAGGGACGACACCACCGGGTCGTTGATCGACACCCCGGTTATGTTCGCCAGCGTATGGTGGACGCGCTCGAAGGTGGCGATGCCGAAGTCCGGCTGCGGCGTGGTGCTCGGCGCCGGCGGCGTCGCGTTGACGGGCGGATCCACGTAAGCGTGCACGTGCGAGCCGAGCTGGTCGAACGACAGGAAGAACAGGTCCTGCCCCGGGCCGAGCGTCACCGGGATCACCGTGCCGAGGTTCGACAGCAGCTGGCCGTTCGCCGCGGTGTAGTTCGCCCCGCCGACCGCGGCGGCGAGCGTGGCGTACGACTGCCCCGCGGGCGCCAGCGCGCCGTTCACCCCGATACGGATACCGCTGATCTGCAGATTCGACGGCACGGCCGCCGTGCGGTCGAGGCTGATGAACTTCGGCTGGTAGAACAGGTAGCTGTAGTTGTCGTACTGACTCGCCTGGAACAGGATGTACGACTGCGGCACGCCCGAGAGCGCACTGACGCCGAACAGCAGGAAGTACTTCTGACCGACGCCGGCGGCGAAGTTCTGCTGGATCTGCGCCGGGGTGAGGGCGCGATTGTGGATGGCGACGAACTTGATGACGCCCTGCCACTGACGCTGCCCGGTGACCTCGTTGCCGAGCACCAGCGCGAAGGTGCTGTCCCAGTTGGCGAGCGATCCGCCCTTGGCCGGATCGACATCGCCGGTGAATACGCCGTTGACGTAGAACTTCTGGCCATTGACCGGATCGTAGGTGAGCACAACGTGCTGCAGCGCCGCCTGCGCCGCGCCGCCCGCGGTGGTGGTGATGAGCGGCGGATTGCCGTTGGTGTCGGTGGCGCTGCTGCGCGTCATGCCCTGGTACTGCATGGCGGCCTGGGCGAGCGTCGCGTCGCGCGTGGTGTTGCTGCCGGAGTAGCTGACGATGTACGCACCGGTCTGCGTGACATTGGCCGGTGCCACCCACGCTTCGAAGGTGTACTCGCCCGAGCCCTGGATCATGGAGGCGAACTTGGCGCTCGCGCTGGTGGAAGCCTGCGCCTTGCCGCCCTGGCCGACGTCGATGCCCCAGCCGCCGACCCAGGTGACGTTGCCGGACAGCTGCAGGTCGGCCTCGGGGGTCACGCCGCTGGTGTCATAGGCAGTGCTGCCCTGACCGGTCTGGAACATGTACATGGCGATGACGTTGGCGTCATAGCGGCTGCCGCCGGCGGCGATCGTGCCCTGCGTGAGGGTGAGCGCATTCGACACCACCAGTGTGGGATCGATGGGCGTCACCGGAATGCCGTTGGCGAACGCGGTGAGCTGCGCCAGCATCGCCGCGGCGCTGCCGGGACAGTCGGGTGCCCCGCCCGAACTCTGCGTCGGCCAGCAGTGGTGCATGTCATCCGCCAGACGCTGGTAGAAGCGTGACAGATTGGGTGTCGCCAGATTGATCTTCGGCTGCGCGGCGACGTACGCCGCCTGCAGGTCGGCGGGGTTCGGGTCGGCGAAATACGGCTGCTGCGCCGTAGCCGAGCTCGGATTGTGACAGCCGGAGCAGAACTGCGTGACCAGCGGGTACACGGACTGGGCGTAGCTCGGATTGCCGCTGGTGGCGAGCGCCGGGAACTGCTTGCCGCCGCCCGCCGCCTGCACCGGCGGCGCGACCAGCTGGATGCTGCTGGTCGCGGAGGAGCCCGAACCGACCCAGTTCTGGATCCACACCAGCATGGTCGATGCACACGCCGACGGGTCCGCGACCCAGCAGTTGTGGCCGCCACCGACCTTCAGCACCAGCGTCGACTGCGAGGGATTGGTGAGGCTCACCAGCGGCAGCGCCGCCTGGTAGGCGAGGTTCACATCGTCCGAGCGGGCGAACATCGGCGACTGGCCGCCGGCGTGATGGCAGCCACCGCAGCGATCGGAGGGGATGATGTTCTGCCAGAGGTTGAGCTGGAAGGCCAGCACGTCCGCGTTCTGCGGCGCCGGTCCGGTGTAGGTATTGACTGTGCTGGTGCCGGTGGGCTGATTCACCGTGACGCCCGGTCCGCCGCCGCCGCTGCAGGCGCCGAGCACGGCGAGCAGCGCGACTGCGGCCAGGTGGCGCGCGGCGTGCAGGGCGCAGAGTGTGCGCAGGCGGAAGTTGGCAACGGGGTTGCGGTTCATGGCACGCGCTCCCTTACTGGCCCGGGCAGGCGGCAGCGGACTGCTGGAATACCTGCTTGAGCTTGTAACCGCCCGACTGGAAGCTGGCAGTGATCGCGTTGACCGTCGCCTGGTCGTTGGCGGTCGGGGCGCGGAAGCACACCGCGGTGAACACCTTGGTCACCTGGCACTGCGCGAACGCCGCCGCGGACTCGAGCTCCTGACCGAGCGACTTGGCGCCGCTGCCGCTGCCGGGCAGCGACGGGTTCCAGCCGAGCGCGGCGTTGATGCCGGTGCGCCAGCGGTTCGACCAGCTGTCGTCCGGGGTCACAAAGCCGTAGGGGAAGTTGGCCGAGTTGATGAGGTACTTCGGCTGCACCTGCCCGGAGGTGTACTGCATGGTGCCGGTGTTCATGACCCCCGGTCCGACGGTGCCGTTGAAGTTGTAGTAGGCGAACGCCTGCGCCATCGGGTCCATGCCGCTGTGGCAGCCGACGCAGGTGTTGAGGAACACGCGGCTGTCGCCACCGGGCGAGCGCGCCACGTCCTGGCGAATGCGGTCGGTGGGGCGCGTGGTGTCCATGAGCGTCGGCATGTCGTTGCAGAAGTGATTGATCATGGTGAAGCGGAACATCGCGCGGTTGGTGCCCTTGATGAAGAACGCAGCTTCCGCGGCATAGGTGGTGAGCAGCCCGGCGGTGGCGGCGGTGGGCGTGCCGTACACGGCCGACTGCGTGGTCTTCTTGAGCGCCGAGCTCAGATCCACCCCGTTGGCTTCGGCGGTGGCGTAATGACTGTTGCTCGCGTTGGAGGGGGCCGGCAGCCCCGGCGCGTTCACCGTATAGAGAATGTCGGCCGACAGCGCGGTATTGAAGGCCACGTCGTCGCGCACCATGCCGATCACGGTGGCGGCGTAGTCGTTGAGCGGCGCGAACACCGTCTGGTCACGGTTGGTCCACGGGATCACCATATTCTTGAGCGTCACGTTGTAGAACGTCGGCGCCTGCGTGGCGATGGCGGCGGCGTTGAGCAGCCCCTGCTGGCCGGGGCTGGCGACGATCGCCGCAGCCATCTGGCTGAGCACCGCCGCTGACGGCGGCACGCCTGCGATGCGTTCGTAAATGCGCTTCGCCTGCTCGTTGGGGCCGGCGTGCACCGGCAGCGCCAGCAGCACCGCGACCGCCGCCAGCGCGATCCGCCGCGTGCGGCGCGCGTAGACCTGTGCCGTGTTGGTTCTGACATTCATGGCGCTAGTCAACTCCAAAAAAATGCCCGGTGCGCGATCGGACTATACGGTTCGGCCATCCCGTCGCCGTTGTCTCAACCGCCGGACGTCGCCAGTCGACGACAGGTGCGGCTGTTGCTGTGCGCCGGTGCTCAATGCGCGGCAAACTGCGAGCCCGGTCACGGCATGTCTGCGGACGAACGTCTACCTAGTAATGCCCGCGACCCGCGCCGGTGCCTGCTATGAGAACCACGTGCGGCGGGCGGCGCCGTGATGAATTCGGCGGTATGGCGATAAGTCACTATCAGGCTCATGAATTACGTTACATTCAGGCGGCGCGGGTATCCGCGCGCCTCGGTAGGGAGCATGCGAGAGCGCGGCGAACATAAACGGGCGCAGCGCGGCGCCGCGGCGCCGCTGTACGCACTGCTGGGGGTGCTGGCGGCAGCGCTACTCGCCGCCTGCAACGGCGGCGGCAGCGTCAACATCGCCAACAGCCAGGGGGCCGACCCCGCCACCGTCGATTACCCGATCTTCTACGTGAAGCACACCGTGCCCACCACCATGGCGGGAACGCTGCAGCAGGACGACCTGCGCATCATGCAGGAGGTTAACCCGTCGGCGGATCTCTACATGCGCGCCAGCGCCTCGCCGAGCGCCAAGGAAACCAACATCACCACGCGCGTCACCACCGGCGCGAGCTGGGACATCAAGGACGTCGATACTTCCGCCGACGGTACGCTGGTGATCTTCGCCATGCGCGGCCCGCTCGCCAAGAACCAGGACCCGAAGAAGGCGCCCTCGTGGCGCATCTGGCAGTACACCATCGCCAGCGGCGCGCTGGCGCCGGTGATCAATCCGAGCACCGACCCCGATCCGCCGACCGTCGACGACGTCTCACCGCACTACCTGCCCGACGGGCGCATCGTGTTTTCGACCACGCGCCAGGATCAGTCGCAGGGCGTGCTGCTCAACCAGGGCGATCCGCAGTTCTCGGCGCTGGACGAAGACCGCACCGAGCCGGCGTTCGTGCTCGAGGTGATGAATGCCGACGGCACCGGCATCCACCAGATCACCTTCAACCAGAGTCACGATCGCGACGCCACGGTGCTGGCGAACGGCCGCGTGCTGTGGACGCGCTGGGACAATATGCCCGCGGCCGGCCGCAACCAGATGTCCTTGTACTCGGCCAACCCCGACGGCACCGACCCGCAGCTGTACTACGGCGTCAACAGCCACGACACCGGCACCAGCGCCAGCGTCATCGAGTTCGCGCATCCGCACCAGATGCAGGACGGCCGCATCCTCGCCATCACGCGCCAGTACACCGGCGTCGACGACGGCGGTGATCTGGTAATCATCGACGGCACGCACTACGTGGAGAACAGCCAGCCGCTGCTCGCCAACGCCGCGCTCACCGGGCCGGCGCAGATCCCGGCGACTCCCAACAACGTGGTGACTCTGCCCGGCCCCTCGCCGGGCGGCCGGTTCATCGCCGCCTACCCGCTGCAGGACGGCACCAACCGCATCCTGGTGAGTTGGGGTCAGTGCCGCTTGCTCGACACCACCCAGACGCCGCCGGCGATCGTGGCATGCACGACGGCCGCGCTCGCCGCCCCCAAGCCGCAGGTCGCCCTGCCGCTCTACAGCGTGTGGATGTTCGATCCCAGCCAGAACACGCTGCTGCCGATCATGCAGCCGGTCGAGGGCGTGATGGT
The DNA here is from genome assembly GCA_035481975.1 of Steroidobacteraceae bacterium. Classification (GTDB taxonomy): domain Bacteria; phylum Pseudomonadota; class Gammaproteobacteria; order Steroidobacterales; family Steroidobacteraceae; genus 13-2-20CM-66-19. The sequence goes on along the minus strand of DATHRC010000044.1, from coordinate 26,678 downwards.
GACCGACGTCGCGGTGGCACAGCCGCGGCCGTTGCCGAACATCATTCCCGACCAGGTGCCGGGCGTGACGCTCAATCAGGACTGGGTCAACGCCGGCGTCGGTGTCATAGATATAAGGAGCGTCTACGACTTCGACGGCATCGACAAGGCGGTGCCGAGCATCGCGACGCTCGCCAATCCGGCGCTCACCCCGGCGAGTGGGCGGCCGGCGCGCTTCATCCGCCTGGAGAAGGCGGTCGCCATTCCCGACCCGAAGCTGGTTAATCTGTCCGCTGCCGCCTTCGGCGCCAGCAACTACATGATCGAGATTCTCGGCTACGCGCCGATCGAGCCGGACGGCTCGTTGCGCATCCAGGTGCCCGCACAGGTCGCCCTGCGCCTGAGCGTGCTCGATGCCAACGCGCGGCGCATCACGCCGGTGCAGGGCGTGTGGCTGCAGGTGCAGCCGGGCGAGGTGGTGTCCTGCAACGGCTGCCACCTGCCGCAGGCCGGCGCGCAGAAGCCGCTGTCGCACGGACGCACCGGGCTGTTCGCTTCCGCCTGGGCGGGCGCGAGCGCGGCGGGCGCGCCCTTCCCCAACACCATCCCCTCCGGCGCCAAGGCCTTCATCCCGCAAAGCGCCGGCGACACCATGGCACAGGCGCGCATGGCGGTGAGCTGCGCGAGCGACACGCCGCGGTGCGCCCAGATGGTGCCGACCGTCAACGTGATCTACACCGACGTCTGGACCAACCCGGCCGCCGCCACGCCGAACCCGAACATCTTCTTCCGCTATGACGATGCCACCCAGTTCTTCACGCCCTTCCCGACCAGTGCGCTGTGCATCACGGCGTGGTCGTCGAACTGCCGCATCGAGATCAATTACCCCGAGCACATCCAGCCGCTGTGGGATCTGGCGCGGCCGAATCCGCCGGTGGCCGGTGTCAATAACACCTGCACCCAGGGGGGCTGCCACAGTCCGGTGAACGCGATGGGCACAGCGCAGACGCCGGCGGGCAATCTCGATCTCACCCACAGCGCCTCGGCCGACGTGCCGCAGGAGCTCACTTCGTACCGCCAGCTGCTGTTCGCCCACAACACAGTTATCATGACGGCGATGGGACCGATGCCCGGACCGTCGGTCGGTCCGTACATGGATGCGGGCAATGCGAACGGCGGCTTGTCGGCGGCCTTCCTGGGGCGCTTTGCCGCAGGTTCCGGCAGTACCCATGCCGGCTACATGACGCCGGCCGAGCTTCGCCTGCTGTCCGAATGGCTGGATATTGGCGCGCAGTACTTCAACAACCCATGGGACCCAGCGGTACCCGTCAATTGAGCAAAGGACGGACTTGACGCCTCGCGCGCGCCAGTGGGCGCTCGCGGGCCTTCTGGGGGTGGCGGTGCTGCTCACTCCCGTCCTCGGCAGTGCGCGCGAATACCTGCAGCTGTTCGTGACCGAGCCGTACCTGCAGCTGCATACCGGCCCGGGGCGCGGCTACCCGGTGTTTCACGTGGTGCCGCGCGCCGCGAGCGTCGACGTGCTGTTCCGGCGCACCGACTGGTTCAAGGTGCGCACCGAGCACGGCGTGGAAGGCTGGGCGAGCCAGGCGGACATGCAGAAGACGGTGCTCGCCGATGGCACGCCGTTCCACTTCGACGTCGGCGATCGCGCCGGCTTCACCTCGCATCGCTATGAGATGGGCATTTTCGCCGGCGCCTACGGCGGCGCCTCGCTGGTGTCCGCCTACGCATCGTTTTCGTTCAATCCGCAGCTGGCGCTCGAAGGGGCGCTGGGGGAGTTCTTCGGCCGCTTCTCCAACGGTTACAGCGGCGACATTGGCTTGACGCACGTGATCGCGCCCGAGTCGCGCTGGTCGCCGTTTCTCACGCTCGGGCTCGGCGAGGTGCACACCGAGCCCAAAGCCACCCTGGTGCAGGCGAGCAACCGCACCGAGCCGACGGCCTACGTCGGCGGCGGTGTACGCTACTACTTCACGCGGCGCTTCTTCCTGCGCGCGGAGTACAAGGCCCACTGGGTGTTCACCAAGCGCAACCAGAACGAGGAAGCTGACGAATGGAAAGCGGGATTCGCGTTCTTCTTCTGACGGCGGCTCTCGCGCTCCTCGCGACGCTGTCCGGCTGCGCCTCGGTGCGCCACTGGTTCCACCGCAGCCCGTCGGCGTCGGCATCCGGCGACAGCTCGCAGGATCAGGCACCGCCGCGGGTGGTGGAGCCGGAGGTGGCGCGCCGCAAGATCACCGTGCCGAGGATCCGCAGCCGCAATTTCGAGCTGGGCGCGGACTACGGCGTGCTGTCCATCGAGGATTTCGGCGCGCATCCCTCCTACGGCCTCACGGCCGCCTACCACATTACCGAGGATTTCTTCTTCCAGGCGGAGGTCGGGCGCACCCGTGCCGGGCAGACCAGCTTCGAGCAGCTCAGCAACGTGCAGCTGCTTACCGAGTCTGAGAGGCGCCTCACGTACTACGATCTCTCGCTGGGCTACAACTTCCTGCCGGGCGAAGCCTTCATCGGTCGGGGCATCGCCATGACGAGCGCTTTTTATCTCCTCGGCGGCATCGGCGGCACCGATTTCGGCGGGGACACGAAGTTCACGGTGAACTTTGGTGCCGGCTATCGTGTGGTGCCGGCGGACTGGCTGGCGCTGCACGTGACGGTGCAGGACCACGTGTTCCAGTCGAGCCTGCTGGGCACCACCAAGCTCACCAATAACCTCGAGGCGCGCATCGGTACGACCGTCTTCTTCTAGAGGAACGCTCATGAGGAACCCGTTTGCAGCCGCGCTGGCCGCGCTCACCCTCGCCCTGCCCGCGCTGGCGGACCCGGCCGGCCCCGCGCCGTCGTTCACCCTCGCCGCCAAGGGCGGCAGCGATGTGAGCCTGTCGCAATTCAGGGGACGGGTGGTGATGATCAATTTCTGGGCGAGCTGGTGCGGACCGTGCCGCCAGGAGATGCCGTTGCTCGAAAGCATTTACAAAAAGTACAACAAGCTCGGCTTCACGATGCTCGGAGTGAACGTCGAGCCGGACTCGAAAGCCGCCGACGCATGGCTGCAGGAGACGCCGGTGAGCTTCCCGATCCTCTACGACCGCGACAGCAAAGTGAGTAAGCTATACGACGTGGCCGGGATGCCGAGCACCGTGATCATCGACCGCAGTGGCAAGCTGCGTAAGCTGCACCGCGGTTACAAGCCGGGCGACGAGAACGAGTACCTCGACAGCATCCGCGCCCTGATCCGCGAGTAAGCGCGCCGCCGGATTTTCGTCGGAGAGTGACATGGGGAGAGCGACCAAGCTGACGCGGGCCCTGGGCGGGGCGCTGATCCTCGCCCTGCTCACCGCCTGTGCGGCGCCGACTCCGTGGGTCAAGCCGTACGAGCGTGAGCATCTGGCCGATCCGATCATGTCCTTCAACCGCGACCCGGTGTCGAGCATCTACCTCGAGCACGTGCTCGAGACGCGCGAAGGGGCGCATGGCGCCACCGGCGCGGTCGGCGGCGGCTGCGGATGCAATTGAGCGGCGCCGGGCGCGCCGCGCCCGCGGACCCGGGCCGTACCCTGAGTCCTTTCACGCGCACGCTGCTGGCGCTCGCGGTGATCACCGTGCCGGCGCTCGGCGGCGTGCTGCCCGAGGACCGCTTCGACGCGCTGTGGCACTACTATAACGGCGGCGACATCACCGTCGCGGGTCCGGAAGTGCTGGTGCGCAAGAAGGTCAGCGACAACCTGTCGCTCTCCGCCGGCTATTACGAGGACATGATCTCGAGCGCCTCGATCGACGTGAAACTGTCGGCGAGTCCTTACCACGAGACGCGCAAGCAGGAGAACGCCGGCTTCGATTACCTGCACGGCAAGACCACCTACAGCGCCGGCTACATCCACAGCCGCGAGCCGGACTACATCGCCGACACCACCTATTACTCGGTGAGCCAGGACATGTTCGGCGACCTGACGACGCTCACGCTCGGCTATCGGCGCGGCTGGGACCAGGTATTCCGCGACATCAAGGACCCGGACGGCGTCATCGTCAACGATCCCACGTTCCACCAGCGCGCCGATCACCGCGGCTACTCGCTGTCGCTCAGCCAGATCCTCACCCGCAACGCGATCCTCAACTTCAACTACGAGCTGCTGAGCGACCAGGGGTACCTCGCCAACCCCTATCGCAAGATCCGCTACCTGTCGCCCGGCGGCCTGGGGTTCACACTCGCCGATCAGGTCTATCCCAACACGCGCACCAGCAACGCCGCCTCGCTGCAGTGGAAGTACTACCTGCCGTGGCGCGCCGCGCTCACCGCCCAGTACCGCTTCTTCCGCGACACCTGGGGCATCATCGCCCACACCGGCGAGCTCGATTACACGCTGCCGGTGTACAAGCGCTGGGTGTTCGACGGCAGCCTGCGCTACTACCAGCAAACGCACGCCGACTTCTACAGCGACCTGTTTCCGCGTGCCAACTACCAGAACTTCATGGCGCGCGACCGCGAGCTCGCCGCGTTCCACAGCTACACCATCGGCGCCGGCGCCTCTTATCTGTTCCCGATGCCCTGGTTTCCCTCGCTGAGCAAGAACACGCTCAACGTGCGCGCCGACCACCTGTTGATCAAGTACAGCGATTTTCGCGACGCGCTGCTCGCCGGTGAGTTCGGCGCGGGCAACGAGCCGCTCTACACGCTCAACGCGAACATCTTCCAGGTGTACCTCTCCATCTGGTACTAGCGCGCTGCGGCGCGCAAATCGCAGCGTGCGGCGCGCGGGTGAGTTAAGCTCCGCAGCGGCCGCCGTCGGCGCACCGCTGTCGGCGGGCGGCGACACTCACTACCCGGGGGATACTCAACCATGCGCATCCACACTTCAGTCCTGCTGCTGGCCGGCATCGCCCTGACCGGCGCAGCCAGCGCGGTCCACGCCCAGGCACGTGAAGAGGGACGCCTGCTCGTCGCCGGCCAGGTGCTCGATGAGCTGCGAGGCGGACGCGACGAAGTGATTCCGGACCGGCTGCTCGAGCGCGCCTACGGCATCGCCGTGATTCCCGATCTCACCAAGGTGGCCTTCTTCGCCGGCGGACGCCGCGGACACGGCGTACTGGTGGTGCGCGACCGCCAGGGCCGCTTTACCAGCCCGGTGTTCATCACCATGACCGGCGGCAGCTTCGGCTGGCAGTGGGGCGTACAGTCGGCGGACATCGTGCTGGTCTTCACCACGCCGAAAGGCGTCGAAGGGATCAGCGGCGGCAAGGTGACCCTCGGCGCCGATGCCTCGGTGGCTGCCGGCCCCGTCGGCCGGCAGGCATCCGCCGCCACCGATCCCACCTTCAAGGCGGAAGTTTATTCATACTCGCGCAGCCGCGGCGTATTCGCGGGGCTGGCGCTCGATGGCACCGTCATCAGCATCGACGATGATGCCGACGCGGCCTTCTACGGGAAGCCGGGCATCGCCGCCGGCGACCTCCTCTCGGGCAGCATCACCAGCAGCGACGACGCCGCGCGGCGCTTCATGACGGCGGTCGCTTCGAGCACCGGCACACAGCGCTCGGCGTCCGCCGCGGGCAGCGCGACCTCGCCCGCTCCCGCGGGTGCAGCGGCACCGGCGTCCCCGGCGGCACCGGCCACCGCCGCACAGTCGTTCCCGCTCGCCGACCCCAAGCCGGGAAGCGAGCCGAAGTAAGCCCTCAGCCGCCGGGGGTTCCCTCGGAGGCTGCGGGCTGCGCGCCGCGCGCGGCACCGGCGGCTGCCGGCATCTCGAGCTTGCGCCGCAGCTCCCGCCTCAGCAGCGCGAGGCTGGTGAGCGCCTGCAGCGTTACCGTCGCCACCGACAGGTACCACACCTCGGTCAGAGTGAAGTGCGGTTGCCGCGACAACCACAGCGCCGGCAGCACGAAGGTCAGCAGCCGCGAGGCCGAGCTCAGCAGCGACGGCCAGGTGTTGCCGAGCGCCTGGAACATCCCCGAGCAGGTGAAGATCAGCCCGGTCGCCACGAAGTTCCAGGAGATGATGCGCAGGTACGGGCCGCCGACCGCCACGACGTCGGGCGCGCGCGTGAATGCATAGATGAACCACTGCGGGCGCCACTGGCACACCAGCGTGAGGAGCAGCATCAGCCCGCAGCTCACCAGCGCGGCGGCGCGAAACGTCGCGCGCACGCGCGCGTAGTGACGGGCGCCGAAGTTCTGCCCCGCCACCGGGGCCACGGCGAACGCCACCGCCATCACGGGCAGGAACAGCGCCTGCATGACCCGTCCGCCGACACCGAATCCGGCCTGGGCGCCGGGCCCGAACGGGCGGATCACCCAATAGACCATCCCCAGGATGACGAACATCATCAGGAACTCACCGCCGGCGGGCAGCCCGACGTTGAGAATACGGCCGATCACGCGCCAGTTCGGAGCCCACTGCTGCGGCTGCAGCGCCACGTAGTGCTCGAGACGCGCGAAGTACAGCCACAGCAACACCACGCCGAAGGCGATGGCAATGCTGCTCGCCAGTCCCGCCCCCGCGGTGCCGAAGGCGTGGTGGGTGACCCAGCCGCTGATGAGCACGGGTGCGAGCAGGATGTTCACGATCACGGTCAGCATCTGCACCAGCATCGTCGGCTTGACGATGCCGGTGCCGCGCAACGCCGATCCCATGGCCACTATCGCGAACTGCAGCGCGAGTCCCGGTGTGTAGCAGATGAGATACGCGCGGCCGGCCGCGGCCGCCGCGGGGTCGGCCGCAAGAGCGTGCGCATAGGCGCCGCTCGCCAGCAAGCCCGCCGCCAGCGTCACTAGCCCGCACACGGCCGACAGCAGCACGGACTGGTTGAACACGAGGGTGGCCGCGGCCTGGTCCTTGCGTCCGACGGCCTGCGCGACCAGCGCCACCGTGCCGACGCCGAGCATCTGAGTCAGCGCCAGGATCACGAAGCCCACCGTGCCGGCGGTGCTCACTCCGGCGATTGCCGCGTCCCCGAGCGGCGCCACGAAATACAGGTCCACCAGCAGGTACAGCGTCTGGAACAGCATGCCGATGGCGATCGGGACCGCGGTCGCCACCAGCTGCCGGCCGATCGGCCCCTGTGTCAGGTCTTTCATGCGCTCACGCCTTCTATGCCTTGCGCCAGCTGTGCCAGTCGTGCTCGAGGGCCTGTGCCATGCGTTCCGCGGCCTTCGCCAGCCAACCGCTCTTGCGCTTGTCGAGGTCGGCGAGGATGCGCCGGCGCTGCTGCGGACTGCCGAGGTGCATATTGGCGGTCTCCCAGCCCATCATCCACAGCAGGCGGTTCGCGTCATGGCCGCGCGGCAGGCTGGCCAGCTCGATGCGGCTGCAATCCGGCGCCAGGCGGCGCAGCAGCCACGGCCGGTGCACGCGCAGGAACGGGTCCGGCACCCGCACGGCGCGGCCGATGAGCTCGAGGTAGCGCGGCGGACGCAGCGGCGCACCGCGCGCCCACAGCCAGGCGGAGGGCGCGAGTGGCTTCGCCTCGCGCGCGATCATGCCGCCGTGCCAGCGCGCCAGCGCCACCAGCCGCAGCCTGCCCAGGCTGCCGGCCCCGGCCTGACGGTAGACGATGCGTACCTCGCTTGCCTGTGGCGGCAATGCCGCGGCAAGCAGCCGCCGCGCGACGCCGCCGGTAGGCGCCGGCGCGTTGCGCAGCGCGCGCATGTGCTCCCAGTAGGGTCGCTGGTCCTTCAGGCGCGCGACCGCGAGGTCGCGCAGCCAGCGATAGCGTTCCGCCAGCACCGCGGCGTCGCCGCCCTTGCGCAGCGCCTCCGCGTAGCCCTGCAGCAGCGAGCGGCACGCGCGCCGCGCCGACATGGTGACGCGCAAGTGCTCGATCGCGAGCAGCGCGCTGGTGGCGAGACGCACCAGGTCCTGGGTGTAGGGGAGCGTCACCACCTCGTCGAAATCGTTGACGCCCCAGATCAGCCGCCCTTCCGCGTCACGCCAGGTGCCGAAGTTCTCCACGTGCAGGTCGCCGACCGCGAGCACCGCCGGAGCGCCGGCGAGCTCGCTGCAGACTTCGGGCCATTGCTGCGCCCAGCGGTAGAACGTCGCGCGCAGGAAAGCGAACCGGTCCGTGGCCATCAGGCGGTGCTTCAGCGCCAGATCCACCGCCCGCAACGGCACGTAGCCGGCGAGCCAGCGCTCGTAGCGTTGAGTTGACTCAGTGATGTCCATCAAATCGCAGCACCGGCGTGCCACATCCATCCGCCCGGACGCGACGGCGCGCGGACCGCCGTCGCGTCCAGGGCCTGCAGCGTTCAGAACTTCTGCGTAAACCGCAACGCAATCGTACGCGGCTGCGTCGGCACGATGTAATTCGCGACGATGCTGCAGGAAGCGCACTGGTTGAAGCGGAACAGCTGGCCGCGCTCGTCGAACGCGTTGGTGAGGAACAGGTCGAGCGCGTAGCTGTCACGCGCGATACCGGTCGACAGATCGAGCGTCGAGAACGCCGGCTGCTGCCCGATTTGTGCGCGCTGTATGAGTCGCAGGTCATCCCACTCGGCGCTCTGATAGACGTAGGCCGCCTGCCCGTAAGCCTGAAACTCGCCCAGGGAGAAGGCGTAGCGCGCGATCACATTGCCCTTCACCTTGGAGGTGCCCGGCAGCTGCGTGCCCGTCGGCGCCAGCGGGCCGTTGGGAAACTGCGTTGACTGGGGGCAGGTCGTGATGGGACTGCCGTCGGGATTGATGGCGCCGCAGTAGTTCTCGGTGAGCTTCGGGTCGAGCACCGTCAGGCCCGCCCCGAGTGATAAGCCGTGCGTGATCGCCCACTGCAGCTCGTTCTCGATGCCCGTCACCCGCGCCGCCCCGGCGTTGGCGATACGTGTCAGCCCGTTCGCCCCGAGGAAGGAGAACTGGAAGTTATCCCAGTCCTCGCGGAAGATCGCACCGTTGTAGCGCAGGTGATTGTCGATCCAGCTGGTCTTCCAGCCGACCTCGTAGTTCTTCAGGAAGTCCGCCTGATACGGCGGCAGGTCGCCAACCCGGTTGATGCCGCCGGGGCGGAAGCCCTTCGAGTAGGTGGCGTAGATGAGTCGCTGGGAGTCGAACTTGTAAGTCAGGGTGAATTTGGGCGTATTGCCGCTGCCGCTGGTGTCCTTGTTGAAGCTCAGACACGGTGCGCCCTGAAACGGATAGCTGAAATCACACACGCCCGCTTCGCCCAGGCCGCTGGCGATGCCCAGCGGGTTATTGAGCCCGTAACCGCGGTAACCCTCGAGGGAGTTGTCGTACTTGAAATGCCGCAGGCCCGCGAGCAACGACCAGTTGGAGCTGATATCCCAGGTGGCCTCGCCGAACGCCGCGTAGTCACGGTCGACGCGCTGCTGCTGGGTGAGCCACCAGGTATCCGGCCAACCCGTGACCCACAGTGACTGGGCGAGGTCGGCGATCTGGTAGTTCTGCTCGATGTTATGCAGCTGGCGCTGGTAGAAGCCGCCGGCGATGAAATGCACCACCCAGTCCTGCGGCGACTGCAGGCGCAGCTCATGGCTGATTTTCTCGTAGCCGTCCCGGCCCGCGATCATCTGCGTCGGGTTGATGTGATGGCCGGCGTTGTCGACGATCGGCGCGGTGTAGCTCGGAATCGAGATGTCGTAGGCGAGCGAATAGTCGGAATAGTCCGTGTGCGTCATGTCGTGCCGCTTGAGATAGGCACCGGCGTAGGTGAGATCGAAGTTGCTGATCTTGCCTTCGATGGTGAGCGCGGTGTCCACGAAGCGGTCTTCGACGCTGTCGGGCGAGAAGTGCTCGAGGTTCAGGTCACCGATTGGCACGCCCAGGACCGTCGGCGCATACGCGTTGAAGCCGTTGGCCTTGGTGGCCTGTGCCATGAGGAACGGCGTGACCGTCCAGTTCTCGCCGAGATCGACCTTGAGTGCCGCACGGCCGCCGTAGATGGTGGTGTCGTTGAAATCGTTCTTGGCGACGGCGGCGTTGTTGATGGTGACGCCGAACTGCGGGAAGGTGCGGGTCGCGAAGATGTTGTTGATGTAGCCGCCGTCGTGCTGGTACCAGCCGACCAGGCGCACCGCCGCGCTCGATCCGAGGGGAACGTTCACGAACCCCTGCAGCAGTCCGCCCGGTTGACCGTGATCGACATCGTTGCCCTCGAGCTGGTATTCGCCCTTCAGCACTCCCAGTTCGGGCTTGTTGGTGATGATTCTGAGCGTGCCCGCTTCCGAGCTCGCACCGTACAGGGTGCCCTGGGGTCCGGTGAGCGCTTCGACGCGCGCGATATCGTAGAGATGCACGTCCATCGCGCCCTGGATGGTCGTGATCGGCTGCTCATCGAGGTAGGTACCGACAGTGGGCATTGGACCGGAGTGGTTCTGGCCGGCGTCACTCGAGATGCCGCGCATGATGACGTTGCCAAAGCCCGGCCCGTTCGCGCCGCCGCCCGAGCCGCTCTTCTGCGTCGTGACGCTCGGGAGGAATTTGATGTAGTCGTCCTGATTCTGCACGTTGAGGTTATCGAGTTCCTCGGTGCCGATCGCGACGATGCTCAGTGGGACGTTCTGCAGATTCTCGGTGCGCTTCTCGGCCGTGACCACGACCTCCTGCAGAGCACCGCTCGGCGACTGCTCCTGGCCCAGGGCGGGATGGATCGCGCTGGCAATCGCCGAGGCGATTGGCATCAGTTTGATCATCGCCCGCACCTGCTGCGGCCGGGAACGCTTGAGTTTTCGCAACCGACTGCGTGTCATGGATCCCCCCTGACGTTGTTGTAGCGCAACGAGTGTAAGCGTTACTCGCTCATTTCAATACATTTCAATCCCCGGGGGACGCGGGTAGGTCTCCAGCGCCGGTCCGAGGGCCGCCTTCAGCGGCTCGAGCCACGGCTCGAAATGCCGCCAGTGCTCGAGCGCGTCCCGGAAAATGGGCTGTCGCACCTGTTCTGAGCTGGCGGTGCGCACGGCACGCTCGTTCTCGTAGAAGCGCAGACACCCTGCCTCGAACGGCAGTCCGCAGTAATCCAGCAGACGGCGCACTTCCGTCTCGGTGTCCTCGATCAGCCGCTCGTAGATTACGCGGTGGACCCGACCCGGCATGGCGTTGTCAATAAGCGACATCAATTCGACGTAGTCCCGGTAGTACCGGCCGAGATCTTCGAGGTCGTAGGCGAACTGCTGCCCGCGCGCAAAGTGTTGCCTGAAGACCGAAAAGCAGCACGCCAGCGGGTGGCGCCGCGCATCGATGATTCTGGCGTGCGGCAGGATGAGGTGGATGAGTGCGAGGTACGCGAAGTTGTTGGGCATCTTATCGATGAAACGGGGTCGCGCCGTCCTGCGCTGCACGCGGGTCTGGGTGAGGTAGCGCTCGCCAAGCTCACGGCACGCAGAGGCGCTGAGGTCGGCCAGCAGCGCCGGATAGGGGCTCTCGCCGCCGCGGGCCGCCGCGAGCTCCCGCGCCATCGAGATGATGTCCGGCAGCTCCATCGTGCCTTCGACGGCCGAGTGGCTGGCGAGAATCTGTTCGAGCAGCGTGGAGCCGGCGCGTGGCATGCCGACGATGAAGATCGGGTCGGGCGCGTCGGCGCCGTAGCCGCGTCGCCGCTCGAAGAACTGTGGTGTCAGCATCCGCCGCGAACGCTGCACGCGCGCGGTGGTGCGCTGCGCATCGTAGGCCGCGTGCGCGCGGCGCAGCCGATTGGCCGCGGCGTAATGCTGGAAGGATTCCGCGTAGCTGGCGGCATCCTCGAGCGCTTTGCCAAGCGCGAAGTGCAGCTGAACCCGGTCGTCCGCCGAGAGCGGGCCGCTCGCAAGCTGCGCGCGCATGGCTGCCACGTCGGTAGTCGTGAAGCGGAAGGTCTTGAGGTTGGCGAGGCTCCAGTAGGCGGCACCGCTGCGCGGCGCGAGCGCGATGCAGCGGCGGTATGCCGCGATGCCCTCCTCCTGGCGTCCCGCGGTCTTCAGCGCGTGCCCGTAATTGAGCCAGACTTTCTCGTGCAGCGGGTAGTCCTTGAGAACCCCGGCGTAGAGCTCGATCGACTCCTGGTAGCGGCCGAGTCCGCCGAGGATTGCGGCCTTGAGATTGCGGCAGGTAGGATCGTGAGGATCTTTCGCGAGCAGCTGCTCGACCTGCTCGAGCGCGGCGACATCCTTGTACTGGCGGTGCAGCACCGTGGCCAGATTGCGCCGCGCAGCGGCAAAGCCCGGCGCCAGCTCCAGACAGCGCTCGAGCAGCTTCTCGGCATCGCCGTAGCGCTCGAGTCGCGCGGCGACCTCGGCGAACATGCGGATCGCGGCGATATCCCGGGGACGCTGTTTCAGGTGCTCACGTAGCAGCGCCTCGGCCTGGGGAATGCGGTTCTCGCCGAGCGCAGCCGCAGCCTGGATGAGCTGCGGGTCCTGGGTGGAGCACTTGAGGTGCTGCGCGTACGCGGTATCCGCCCCGGCGCCATCGCCGACGGCAGTCAGGTGACCGGCGAGCGCGAGCCACGCCTCCGCGAAGTCGGGCTTGAGCGCGACCGCGCGGCGCAACGCCGCGATCGCCGCCGCGCCCTGCCCGACGGGCCCGAGTGCGAGGCCGTGCTCGTAATGCGCCGACGCCCAGTCCGGCTGTGCGGCAACGAGCGGCGCGAGGATCTCCACGGCAGCGGCCGCATCGCCGCAGGCGCGCCGTGCCGCCCCGAGCAGCAGCGTCGCCAGCGGGTGGCCCGGAACGACCTTGAGAATCTCCGCCGCCTGCTCGGCGGCCAGCGCGGGTCGCGTGTTCAGCAGCCTGGCCGTGTGAGTCAGCGCAACATCGACTGAACCAACCGGTTCCGGGCCGCTGGTCAACCTTGTCCTCCGCATGCCGCGCCCCATGATGACCTGCCGGAGCAGCCCTGACAAACCCGCCCGCGGCGGCGGCACCGGCAAACGGCCATTTCGAGAGATGGGCGCGGGCGCGGAAATCCGGCACAGTGGGGCTGGTGCTAGTCCCATCTTCCCTTGGGAGCCGGAAGTAAGCGATTGAACGATTCAGCCACCGCTGCCCGTGTGGCCGGCTCGGTCGGCAGCACCGCCGTCGGCGTCCTGGCCGCCATCAGCTTCTGCCACCTGCTGAACGACATGATGCAGTCGCTCCTGCCGGCGCTGTATCCGATGCTGAAGAGCTCCTATCGGCTGTCCTTCACGCAGATCGGGCTGCTGACCTTCACCTTCCAGATCACCGCCTCGCTGCTGCAGCCGCCGATCGGCGCGTTCGCCGACAAGACCCCACGGCCCTACTCGCTGGCGGCGGGCATGGGCTTCACGCTCGTCGGCCTGCTGCTGCTCGCCTTCGCCGACAGCTACGCACTGCTGTTGTGCGCCGCGGCGCTCATCGGCACCGGTTCCTCGGTGTTCCATCCGGAGTCCTCGCGCGTAGCCCGCATGGCCTCGGGCGGCAAGCACGGACTGGCGCAATCGGTGTTCCAGGTCGGCGGCAATCTCGGCTCCGCCGCCGGACCGTTGCTGGCGGCCTTCATCGTGCTGCCGCACGGCCAGTCGAGCGTCGCCTGGTTCTCGGCGGTCGCGCTGCTCGGAATGTTCGTGCTGATGAACGTCGGGCATTGGTACAAAGCGCACGGCATCACGCGCCTGGCACGTGCCGCGCCGCTGCACCCTTCGGTGCCGCCGCGTCACGTGGCGCGCGGCATCAGCTTGCTGCTCGCGCTGGTGTTCTCGAAGTACTTCTACCTAGCGAGCATCACCAGTTACTACACCTTCTATCTCATCGAGCACTTTCAGGTCTCGGTGCGCAGCTCGCAGCTGCACCTGTTCGTGTTCCTTGCCTCCGCGGCCGTCGGCGGCATGATCGGCGGACCGCTCGGCGACCGGCTGGGCAGCAAGTACATCATCTGGGTCTCGATACTCGGCGTGTTGCCCTTCACGCTGCTGCTGCCGTACGCCAATCTGTTCTGGACCGGCATTCTCACGGTGCCCATCGGACTGATCCTCGCCTCCGCCTTCCCCGCCATCGTGGTCTACGCGCAGGACCTGATGCCCGGCCGCACCGGCATGGTGGCAGGGCTGTTCTTCGGCTTCGCCTTCGGCATGGGGAGCGTGGGAGCGGCGGTGCTCGGCAAGCTCGCCGATCTGGTCGGCATCGGCCTGGTGTACCAGATCTGCGCCTTTCTGCCGCTGATCGGCCTGCTGGCCGCGTTTCTCCCGGACGTGCACAAGTATCGCTCGCAGCGCGCAGGTTGATATCCTGCGGCGCGCATGGCTCGCACCCCAGAAAACCGGCGTCGCCCCATCCCAGCGGGAGAGGCGGTCGCGGCGCGGCAGCTCGGCAAGCCGGTATTCGCGCAGCCTGAGCCGACCGCCGATCCCACGCTGTTTCGCGTGCGCCATCCATCCGATGCCGACGCCTACCGCCGCATCGACGAGCTCAATCGCGAGCATCGCATCGCGCCGCTGCCGTTCCCGCCGCCGCGCGGATTGCCCGAGCCGCGTCTGACACTCACCGAGGTCCTGGGCGGGGATACCCGCCGCACCGCAGCGATCAGCGCCGGCGGACAGCTGGTGTTTCATGCCACCGGCGACTGCGGCAGCACCCGCGGGCCGGCCACGCAGAATCAGGTGGCCGACAAGATGGTGGGCGACTTCGCCGAGAGCGCGCCGCGCGAGGTGCCGCAGTTCGCGCTGCTGCTCGGCGACATCGTCTACAGCTTCGACGAGGCGCAGTACTTCTACGACCAGTTCTACGAGCCCTATCGCAACTATCCCGCCCCGATCCTGGCGGTCGCCGGCAATCACGACGGCATGATTTCGCCGCTGGCGCACGCCGCGAGCCTGGCCGCTTTCCAGCGCAACTTCTGCGCGCAATCGTTCGGGGTTACGGCGGAGGCCGGCGGCCTGTCGCGCACTGCGCAGATCCAGCCCGGCGTGTTCTACACCTTCGAGGCGCCATTCGTGCGCATCCTCACGCTCTACAGCAACACGCTCGAGGATCCGGGCGTGATCGCCAACGCTACCATCGGCTCCTCGCAGCTGACGTACCTGCGCAGCGCGCTGACGCGCGTGCGCAGCGAGGGCTACGGCGGCGCGCTGCTGCTGGCGTACCACCATCCTGCCTACACGGCCGGCGGCACACACGGCTGGAGCGTGGACATGCAGGCGCAGATCGATGCCGTGTGCGCGAGCGTCGGCGTCTGGCCGCACGCCGTGCTGTCGGGACACGTCCACAACTATCAGCGCTTCACCCGCACGCGCGCGAGTGGCGAGCAGATCCCCTACGTGGTGTGCGGCAACGGCGGTCACAACCTCATATCGATCAACAGGGCCGGAGCGCCGCCGCTGCGCACCCCGCAGATCCTGCAAAGCGCCGGACCCGGCACCGACCAGGTCGTGCTCGAGAACTACGACTGCCTCAACTACGGCTACCTGCGGGTACTGGCAACAGCCACGCAGCTGCGCATCGAATATCACCCGGCCGCCGACGGCGCCGGTGCCAAGACGCCTGACGACACCGTGACCCTCGACCTCGCCACCCGCCGCGCGGTGCAGTTCGCGGCACGCGATCTCGGCTGGCCGCGCGCGGCACGCGCGGTGCGAACGGCGGCCGGGCAGCGTGCGCGTCGCGCGGCCCGCAAGACGCGCCGATGAAAATCCTGTGGCGCGCCCTGCTCGATGAGCTGGCCGGCAAGGCGGCGGCGAGTCCGCGGGCACGCGCCCACTACAACATACACGCGGATGCTGCCGATCTGGTGCAGCGCTTCGTGGTGGTGGCGCTGCCCGACTCCTATTTCCGGCCGCACCGCCACGCGGGCAAGTCGGAGCTCGCCACGGTGATTCGCGGACATTTCGACGTGCTGACCTTCGATGAGCGCGGCCGCGTGCTGGCACGCTACGCGGTCGGCGCCGACGGCGACGCTATCGCTTACGAGACCCCGCAGGGCACCTGGCACACGCTCGTACCGGGAGCAGCCGGCGGCGCGTTCCTCGAGATCAAGGAAGGACCTTACGATCCGGCGACCGCCATCGAGTTCGCCGCGTGGGCGCCGGCGGAAGGCGCGGCCCACGTACCGCAGTTCCTGCAGTGGTTGCGCGCGGCGCAGCCGGGGGACACGCCGCCGGGCGCGACCTAAGAGGCCGGCAGCCCCCGCAGGTACCCTCCGAGCTGGTCGCCGCTGACGAGCGCATCGACGTAGCTGAAGGTTCCGGCGCCGCTCACTTCGCGCGCGGCCGCGAGCACGGCGGTCATGGCCGCGCGGTACAGCGAAGTCGACAGGCTGATGCGCTTCACTCCGGCAGCCGCGAGATCGGCGACGCCAAAGGACTTGCCGCGCATGCCGATCATGAAATTGACGGGTTTGCCGACGGCGCCGCACACCGCACGCACCGCCGCGAGGTCCGGCAACCCCGGGGCGAACAGCACGTCGGCGCCGGCGCGTTCGAAGGCCTGCAGCCGCCGTATGGTGTCGTCGAGATCCGGCCTGTCGTGCAGGAAGTTCTCGGCACGCGCCGTGAGCGTGAACGCAAACGGCAGGCGCCGCGCCGCCTCCGCGGCGGCCGCGACGCGCTCCACCGCGTGATTCAGGGCATAGATGGGCCTGGCGGGGTCGGAGCCTGCGTCCTCGATCGATCCTCCGACCAGTCCCGTGGCGCCGGCGAGGCCGATGGTCTCCGCCACCGCCGCGGGCGAATCGCCGAAGCCGTTCTCCAGGTCGGCGGCGACCGGACAGGGACTCAGTGAGGCGATGAGGCGCCCATGCTCGAGCGCCTGCGCGCGGGAGATCTGGCCGTCGAGCCGGCCCAGGGTCGCCGCGCAAGCCGAGCTGGAAGTGGCGAGCGCCTTGAAGCCCAGGCCGCTCATGATGGCGGCGGAGGCGCCGTCCCAGACGTTGGGAATGACGAACGCTGCCGGCGCCGCATGCAGCGCCGGGAATTGCGCGCCGAGCTCGTGTTGGTTTGCCATGACAGCCTCCCGCGCGGGCCGGCGACTGCGGCCAGCGTCCGCGGGCAGTGTGGCACAATTCACCTCCTTCGCGTGCCACGGCCGGCGGATGAATCGGTGAGCCTACCTCGCGCAGCAGCGCTCGGCACCTTGCTCGGCGGCGCGCTGCTGATCGGCGTGCCCGCGCCGGCGGCGGCGCCGCACGGCTGCGCCGTGCACACGGGCGCCCTGCCCGCAGTGACGCGGCTGCGCGCGGCGTGGCTGAGCGGCCGCTTCGTCGCCTACCAGCCCACGTCGCTGCAGGTGACGGACGGGCACATCACGCCCGCGACCGAAGCGAGCATACGCGCTGATCTGACCGTACTGCGGCGGCGCTTCGATGCGCTCATCACCTACGACGCAGTGCACGGCGCGCAGGCCATCCCCGCTATCGCCGCGGAACTGAAGTTCCACGCACTCATCATCGGCGTATGGAACCCCGCCGACGCCAGCGAACGCGCCGCGGCCCTCGCGGCCGCGCGGCGCTTCCCGCAGCTGGTCGAGGGCCTATCGCTCGGTAACGAGCTGTTATTCGCGCACCGCAGTGATCCGCAGCAGCTTGCGGCACTTCTCGCCGTGGTGCGCACGCAGTTCCCCGGCGTGGCACTGACCGTGAGCGAGCCGTTCCACATCTACTATGAGCCCACGACCGCCGCACTGCTGCGCCAGCTGGATTTCCTGCTGGTGAACGTGCACCCGGTCTTCCAGCCGTGGTTCCGCGATGCCCCCGACGGCGCAGCGGCGCAGTTCGTGGTCAACGTGCTCGCGCAGCTCGCGCCACTCGCCTGCGGGCCGATCCTGGTGAAGGAGACCGGCGTACCTAGCGCTCCGGCCAGCGCCGGATTCAGCGAGGCACGCCAGGCCGGCTTCTATCGCGAGCTTGCCCGGCAGCTGCCGCCGGGCCCGGCACGCGCATTCGCCTGGTTCGCCGCGTTCGATGCGCCGTGGCGCGCGTACGATGCGACCGGCGTGCCCGGCGCCGCGCCGGCAGTGCATGCAGAAGAGGCGCACTGGGGGCTGTACGATGCGCAGCGCCGCCCGAAGCTCGCAGCGCGCGAGCTGGCGCAGCTGCCCGGTGAGCAATAGCCCGCCGCGCCGCGCGCCGCCGAGCGCTATTTCACCGCCATCTCGGCTTTGACCTTGTCGCCCGGCTGGGTCTGTGGCGGAGCGTTGACGATGAAGATCCGCGTCGGCTCGATGTGACTGCCGGACAGCAGCGCATCCTGGATCGCCTGGGCGCGCTGCTTGCCGAGCGCCTGCAGATCCGCGTCGGCGACCTTGAGGTGATCGATGAGCGCGGCGTTGAGATCCGCTATCGCGGCATCGTAGGACGTCTCCTTGCCCTTGCTTTGCTCGATGGCGACCGCCGCCGGCGGCAGCGGCGCGTCCTTGCCCAGGTCGGCGCGGTACTGCTCAACCAGCAGCCGAAAATGCCTGGCCGGGTCCGCCAGCGCCACCTCCACCGCCGTGTCCGCATGCTTGCGTCCCTCGCGACTCTCCAGCACGCGCGCCGCGAGCTCCGCCTTGAGGCGCGCCGCCGCGATCTGCGGCGCATCGAGGGTGCTCGAGAATACGATCGGCACGTCGAGCTTGAGCTGCGGCCGCTCGCCGAGCGCCTTGGCGAGCGCAGCCAGCTGCTCATGCGCCGGCGGGTCGAGCTCGGCGCTTCCCGGAGCGAACTCCACCACGTTCATGTGCTCGCCACCGCCGAACAGGTGTCCGAGCAGCGCAAAAGGCGCCGTCGCCGCCTTGACGATGAGGTTGGTGAAGACCTTCCAGAGGATCGGGCCGATGCGAAACTTGGGATCGTCCAGCGAGCCATTCATGGGCAGCTCGAGGTCGATCACGCCGTTGCGGTCCTTGAGCAGCGCCACGGCGATCTTCAGCGGCAGATGCGCAGCGCCGGGACTGTCCACGCGGTCCCCGAGCTCGAGCTGATCGACCACGAAGTGCTGACGGGCGTCGAGCTGACGCTGGTCGATCTTGTAGCTGACGTCCACCGACAGCTTGCCCTTGTTGATCAGGTAGCCGGCGAAGTAACCCGAATACGGGTTCACGATCGTGAGATCGAGGTCCTTGAAGGACATGGTCACGTCCGTGTAGAGCGCGGCGGAGAGCAGATTGACCGCGCCGCCGATGTGCACCGGCGAGTAGCGATCCACCTTGCCGTCGAGCGCGATCTGCGCACGCGAACGCGGATCGGACGACAGGCCAGTCAGCGTGCCGCTGAGCGTCTCGATGCCGACGGCAAAGCTCGGCTTGATCCACAGGTCCGAGTAATTCGCCGACGCATTGACGAACCGCACGACTCCGATCGACATGGGGAAGGGTGCGAGGGGCTTCACCGGCGCGGCCGTGGCGCCGCGAGCGGCGGGCCTGGCACCACGGCGGGCGGCGGAGTGCGGGGTTGCGGCCACTACGGGCGGCGCCGCAGCGGGCGCCGCGGCAGGCGCTGCAACGGCTTCGGGCGCGGGTTCCACCGCCGCGACGCCGGCGCCTTGCGCTCCGGGTCCGGCGGCCGGCGTGCTGCGGGCCGCTCCCGGCGGAGTGAGTATCCGGGTGATGTTCACGGTGCGATCGGGCGCAATGACCATGCGCACGTACGGCTCGATCGCGGTGATGCTGCCGATGCGCAGGCTGGCGGGGCTGCTCGCGTAATGGATGTCCGCCACGCGCAGCCCGCGCCACTTGATGAAATCCATCTTCAGGGTGTTGTCCACGGTGCGCAGATCGCTGACCTCGGTAATCCCCTTCACCTCGAACGTTCCGTCGGCGCGTCGCCCGACATCCAGGCGGGCGCCGAGCGCTCCTTTCAGCAGCGTCATGGAGGTGTACTGCGCCACGTACGGCTGCAGCGCGATCAGTCCGAGATTCGCGGCCTCGATGTGGGCATCGACCGCGGCTGACTTCACGGCGAGCTGCGCCCTGGCCTTGATGGTGCCCACGCCGTTGACGGCCGAGTCGAGCGTGATGTCCAGCGTGCAGTCCGGGGCGGTCGTGAATCCGCCGACGTGCAGGTTGAGTGGACTCAGCAGCAATGCCGCGGCCGGTCGCAGCTGGCGGTCTTCGGCGGATACCTTGAGCCCTTGCACCGTGATGTCCGGCGCGGATACCGTCCAGGCCGGTGCAGCGGCGTGATCCATCGGCGTGGCCGCGGCTCTCGCGGTGGCAGTGCCCGCAGCGGTGTCCGGGGCCCCGCCGCCCGTGGACGCTTCCGGGTCGGTTACGGCGGGCGCAGCAGGGGCGCCGGCCGCAGCGGCGGGCGCCAGCAGCTCGAGAAGATTCACCCGCCCCTGCTCGCTGCGCCACGCCCTGATGTCCCCGCCGGCGAGCGCGATCTTCGCGACGCTCACGGCGTGCTTGGCAAGATCGATCCGCGTGTCATCGACCTCGATGCCGGCGGCGACGACATAGTCCTCAGTCCCCCAACGGGGCCGCAACGCGAGGCCGCTCACCTTGGTGCTGCGCACATTCACATCGAGGCCAAGCGGCCCGCCGCCGCTCCTCAGGTCGTAATCTCCGCGTATACCGATGACGCCGGCAGCGATCTGGAAGGGCAGACTCGCACGCAGGTAGTTCCATACCGTGCGCGCCTTGAGATCAGCAATCTCGAACACGCCGTGCGAAGACAGCGGCGCAAGGCGCAGCGTACCGCTCCAGATCAGCCGCTCGCCCTGGGGCGAGGCGGCGTTCAGCGTGTAGGTGTTACCCGTGGCGGCGGTGGTGCTGAAGTCGCGCAGCTCGAACGCGATGGGCGTGAACTCGGCGTGAAACGGCGTGGCCCGGGTGCGATCCTCGAAAGTGCCGTTGCCGGAGATCACCGCGAAGCGCTGGATGTACAACCGCAGCGGTGCCGGCTTTGGCGGCGGCGGCCGTGGTGAGGGCGCAAATCCCTTGCCGAGGTCGGCGAGATTGACTTCACCCCCGGGGCGTAACACCGCCCGCAGGTAGGGTTGCTCGAGGATGATCGCGCGGAAGCTCGGCGCGAACCGCCAGAGCGTGGCCAGCTGCAGCTCCACGTGCAGACGTTCGAACGCCAGCAGCGTCTGGCCGTCGGCATCGGGGAGCGCGAGCCGCCGCACCTCCAGCGTCAGCGTGAAGGGGTTGAAACGGATGTCGCCGATGGCGAGCGTGCGGCCGTAGTGCGTGCGCACGAAATCCTGGGCGCCGCGCCGCGCGAAGTACGGCAGCCCGAGAAACCCCGCGGCCGCATAAACGCCGGTGAGCACCACGACGATGGCGAGTGCGATCACGTAGCGTCGATAGCGGCCCATGGCTGCGCGCCCCGCTTTTCTTGTACGGAGCTATCCTAGAGCATCGACGCACATGCCACCACGGCGCATCGGACCCGAAGTGTCCATGCGCCAGGTGGCATGCAAAGCAGCGCGGACGCGGGCTCGTCGGTGCCCGCGGGGTCAATCGTCGTGGTGCCCGTGATCGTGGTCGCCATGATCATCGTCATGATGGCCGCGATCCCAGTGCTCGTCGTCGTGGTGCCCGTGATCCTCGTGCTTCGGCCGATAGCCGGGTTCGTATTCGGCCGACCTGACGAAGTACACCGGACGGTCGCAGGCGTGGTACTCGTGGCAGTGCTGACGCCAGTTGCGGGCGTGTCCGGGCGGGACGTGCAGATAGATCGGCGCCACGGGTGGCGCCCCCACCACGACGGGCGCCGGCTGCACGACCACCGGCTGGGCGTAGACCACGGCCGGGGGCGGACGATTACCGATCACCACCCGCCCGTAAACACCAGGAACGACTTCGCCGGTAATGGTGGCGTTGATGCTGACCTGTGCGTGCGCAACAGGCACGCCCACCAAGAACGCCGCCGCTGACAGAAACAGGGACCGCATTGGGCTCATACACACTCCCGAGAATTCTCATCCGCACACGGCGCGAACTATGCCAAGCGGCAGCTGGAATGGGCACAGCCGGTACCAGCGTGAAACCGGAACTGTGACGTGCCTCGCACTCCGGCGGATCCCGTTTCGGCTCACGCCGGTTCGATCAGGCTCGCATCGTTCGGCAGCTTCGGATTGTTGACACGGCGGCTCACCTGCCAGGCTTCCATCAGCTCCTCCGGGTAGGGCCGCAGCAGCGTGCGCGCCTGCTGCGGCGTGTCGTCCAGCCAGGCGCCGTGATCCGCCTCGTGGAGGATGGCCGGCATGCGCTCTTTGCCGTTGTGAACCTGCGCCAGCAGGGGATTGGCCGGCACCGTGATGAGGGTGCACGAGAACACGTACGATCCATCCTCGCGTCGCGAGCGCTCCCACAGGCCTGCCACGCCGAACACCTCGCGCGCGCGCAGTCGCACGAAAAACGGGTCGCGCGTGCCGTCCGGGTTGACGTGCGGCTCGTAGAAGCCGCCCATCACCATGATGCAGCGCTGCCCGCGCTGCCAGGCGTCGCGGTAACTCGGCGCACTGGCGATGCGCTCCTCGGTGGCGTTGATGGTGGAGGCCTTGAGCGGCACGCCCTGCGCCCACCAGGGAATCAGCCCCCAGCGCATCTGCACCGCCTCGCGCTCACTCTCGAGGGGCACGACGACCGGCACCTGCTCCGTCGGCAGCACGCGGTAGCTGAGCGGATACTCCCAGCGGCCGCGGCGGATGCCCATCGCGCGCTCGGCCTTGGCCGCCTGCGCCAGGATGTACTTGCCGCACATGCAGTTAGCCTGCGAACAGTATGCCGGGCACTCTAGCACTGTGTGGACGGCGGCGAGGCGCGCCGCCCAAACTTGCGCGGTGCTGCCCTGGAGCTCGATCGAACGGCTGCGCGATCACTTCGGCGACTACGTGATCGTCGTCACCTGCCGCAGCTGCCGCCACTCGCGCGAGATGACGCCCGCATTCCTGGCGCGCCATTGCCGCGGCGGCTGGGACGAGCCGCTGGCGCGCATCATCGAGCGCTTCAGATGCCGTTGCGGCAAGAAGCTCGTGGACGTGAAGATCGGCTTCAACAAAAAGCCGCGCGGCTGGGTGAAGAACCCGTCCTGATCGCCGACGGTGTGCGGCCGCGCACCGCGAAGCTACTGCGCGGTCGCGGCGGCGCCTACGGTCTTGATGGCGTCCGGTCCCCAGAAATCGTGCTGGATGATGCCGTACAGCGCGACGGTGAAACGCTCGGCCGCCGCGTGCGACAGATGCGACCACTCCGGCTGGTCGAGCCCCTGCAGCTGCGGATAGTCCTCGAAGTGGATGCCGGGTGCGCCGCTGCGCGCCAGCAGCACGTCCCAGGTCGATGCCCGCGGAAAAAGACGGTTGTCGTACTCGAGATAGGGCCCGGTGCTCGGTGGGCGCACGAATAGCACTTTCACGCCGCGCGCACGCAGAGTCTGCACGGCCTTGGCAGCGCGCTCGATCTGCCGGGTCGCGATTTCGTGAACTTTCGCCGGCGGCGGGTCGTCGTCGCTGGGAGCAAGATCGTGCAGCCAGATCTCGCGTGTCAGCGCGCGATACTCCGGATCGGTCTCGACCTTGCTCCACATGTAGGTAGTACGGTCCGCCTCGCTGACGGCAAGCTTGCGAACCGACATCAGCCAGCGGTTACCCGCTCGCTCTGGCCACGGTTGGCGCCTGAGCACGGTGTCGAGGGCGAAATCGGAATCGTCGAAGGCGAAATAGGGCTCGATCAGATGCATCGACAGCCACTGACCGATGCGCTGCGACGGCGACTCCTTGTGGTAGTACTTGAGCACGCCAGCGCGATACCCATGGGCACCGAAGAACACCTGCGGCGCGACGCCGACCAGCACCCTGCCGGTGAATTTGGGGTCGGCCGCCAGGTCTTCGAGAAACATGAGCGCCGAGGTACCCTCGATCCCGAGCTGGATCGGCCGCTTGCCATCGAGCTGCTCCCACACCGGCAGCTGCAGGTCGAAAAACAGCCGCGAATCGGAGACTATGACGGTCGCGGCGCCCTCGCCGTTGTCGATGCGCCGCCGCTGAATCGCCCACAGACCGTAGCTGTTGGCGATCGCCGGTGTCACACCGTAACTTCGCCAGTACCATTCCCAGCCGCCGATGAGCAGCACAAACAGCGCCACGGCACCGAGCAGGATTTTCCCCCAGGGTTGCTCGGGTACCGGCCGCACCGGCACCGGCTGCGCGACGCCGGGCCGGTCCGCCGCGGTCTGGCGCGCGTAGCGGTCTGCTCCCCGCGCGTGGTCGGGGGACTCGCGGTGTATATCCAGCGCAGGCGCATCAGGCAGCGTCTCGGCGCTCGCGGACTGATCGGTCATCGGCTGCCTCGTGGCGCAGAGTCCGCTGCAGCGGAAGCACTGATCGCTCCAGGACCCCAGAAATCACGCATGATCACGGTGTACAGCGCTGCGGTGAAACGCTCGGCCTCGGCACGTGTCATGTGCGACCATTCGGGCAGGTAGTAGCCCTGCAGCTCCGGGTAGTCCTGGAAATGAATCCCCGGCGCCCCGGTGGCGGCGAGCAGCGCGTTCCAGGCCCTGGCGCGCGGGAACTCGCGATTCTCGTAGGCGAGATATTCGCCGCTGCTCGGCATGCGGACGAACAGCACCTTCACGCCACGCGCCCTGAGCGTGGCTACCACCTGTGCCGCGCGTGCAATTTGCTCCTTCTCGGTCTTCAGCGCTTCCGCGGGCGTCGGGTCATCCGGTGACGGCTGGAACCCCTCGCGCCAGATGCGGTGCCACAACTCGTGGTATTCCGGATCGTCGGCCACCTTGTCCCAGACGTATGAATTGCGGTCCGCCTCGTGATAACCGAGCTTGCGCGGCTCGAGAAACACATGCTTCCCGGGACGCTCCGGCCACGGTTGGCGCTCCAGCACCGTCGCCAGGGCGAAATCGGGGTCGTCGAACGCGAAGTACGGCTCGATCAGGTGCATGGACAGCTGCTGGCCGATGTACTGTGAGGGTGATTCCTTGCGGGTAAAGCGCACCGCGCCGCCGCGATATTCGTATCCCGAAAAGAACAGGTCGGGTTCCACTCCAACCAGCACGCGACCGACGAACTTCGGATCCGCCGCGAGATCTTCCAGGTACGCCAGCGGGGACGTGCCTTCGAAGGCGAGCTGTATCGGCCGCCGCCCGTCGAGACGCTCCCACACCGGCAGCTGGATGTCGTAGTACACGCGCGAGGCGCCGACCAGCACGGTCGCGTTGCCCTCGCCCGCATCGATCCGCTGCCGCTGCATGGCCCACAGGCCGTAGGTATTGCTGATGCCCGGCTTCGCGCCGAAGCTGCGCCAATACCACTCCCAACCGGCGACGAGCAGGGCGAGGAGCGTCACGACGCCGAGCAGGATCCTGCCCCAGGGCTGCTGCGGTACCGGTCGCAAGGGCACCGGCTGCGCGACTCCCGGCCGGTCCGCCGCCGTCTGGCGCGCATAGGGGTCGCGATCGCCTGGGCGCGGCGCTGCATCCCGGCGCGCGTCCCCGTCCGCCGCGCCGCCGCGAATCTCAGAACTGGAAATAGATGAAGGCACTTCCGGACCCCTGCGCAATCACTATCGCAAAAGCCATGAGCGCCCACGCCACGCACACCACCGCCGCCGGCGCACGCGCTATGACCGACTCCAGCGTGCGCGCGCGCATCAGCCAGTGCGTCACGACGAGCGCCCCGACGATCGCAGCTACCGATAACAGGCTGAAGGTGGCGAGAATCGGCCGGGCGACGGCGTTCTGCCCCGCCATGCCGCGCAGTACGACCCACGCCTTGCTGAACGTCTTGGCGCGGAAGAACACCCAGGTCACATTCACCAGGGTGTAAGTGAGCAGCCCGAGCAGAACGAAGACCAGCGGACTTGGACGGTAGTTGGCGAAGCGCGCGCGCAGTGCGCGCTCGACCGCAAGGTATAGCCCGTGCAATCCGCCCCAGGCGACGAAGGTCCAGTTCGCGCCGTGCCACAAGCCGCCGAGCAGCATGGTGCCCATCAGCGCCAGATAGGTGCGACGGGCGCCATGACGGTTGCCGCCGAGCGGGATATAGAGGTAATCGCGCAGCCACGATGACAGGGTGATGTGCCAGCGCCGCCAGAAATCCGAGAATCCCACCGCCGCGTACGGGAAACGGAAGTTGTCGGGCATAGCGAAGCCGAGGCACAGCGCCGCCCCGATGGCGGTGGTCGAGTAGCCGGCGAAATCGCAGAAGATCTGCCCACTGAAGGCAAGCGTCGCGGCCCAGGCATCGAGGGCGCCGGGGATCTTGTCGCTGTCATAGACGCGCTCGGCGACGCTGGACAGGAAGCTGTCGGCCAACACGATCTTGTTGAACAGGCCGAGGGTCATGAGCGCCAGCCCGAAGCGCAGCTGCTGTGGGGTAGCGCGGTGCGGCACGGCGAACTGCGGCACCAGCTCCGTCGGCCGCATGATCGGACCTGCCACCAGGTGCGGGAAGAACGTCACGAACAGCGCGTAATCGAGCAGGTTCTGCGCCGGCGCCGCGCGGCGCAGGTACACGTCCAGCGTGTACGACATGGTAGCGAACGTATAGAAGGAGATGCCGACCGGCAGCACGATGTCGTAGTGGGCCGGGTGGTAGGCGATGCCGAGCCCCGCCATCAGGGCACTGAAGTTATCGAGCAGGAACTGGCCGTACTTGAAGTAGCCGAGCATGCCGAGGTTCGCCACCACGGACAGCAGCATCCAGGCGTGGCGCACCGGCTCGCGGCGTGCCTTGACGAGCCCCTGCGCCGCGTACCAGTCGACGACGGTCGAGATCCACAGCAGGATGACGAACGGCGGATTCCACGCCGAATAAAACAGGTAGCTGGCGAGCAGCAGGTTGATCTTCTTCGTCGTCCAGCCCAAAGG
>DATHRC010000043.1:0-30729 GCA_035481975.1 Steroidobacteraceae bacterium | reverse complement strand
TGAGCGCGTGTCCGAACGGAGGACTCTGGGGCGCGACCTGTTGGGAGACGCTGTCGAAGATCGATCCGGTCCAGGTCATGGTCCAGTCACCGGCGAGCGCCTTGGTGATCTTCGTCAGGAAATTGGTCTGCTCGGTGGGCGGCTGGATCTGGCCCGGGAAAGGGAACTCGCACGCACCGGCGTTCTGCGCGGCGGTGCTGTTGCACCCGGGCTGCGGGCCCGGGGTCAGATAAACCCGGCCCGGCAGGCCGTTCGGGTATACGCCGGCACTGTTGGGTGTGGTGGGGTTGAGCAGATACCCCTGGATGCTGTCCGGATACGTGAAAAGACCCTGGGTCGGCGAGCCGGGTGTCTCGTTTATCCCGTTCGGGTAGGAGCTCCAGTTGAGGTTGGTCCACGGACCGTTGCGATTTGAGCCGAGAATCTGCTCCTGGCGATGCCAATCGAGCGCCACATACATGTTGTAGCCGTCGGTGGGCAGATCGCCCCAGCCGAGGATCCCGGCCGCATGCCAGGTCCAGCCGTCGTTGTGCTGGGTCGCGCCGCCGTCGGCGGAAAACTCCGCGCCGACGTAGCTGGGTTTGAGCTTCACGTTCACCACGCCCGCGATGGCGTCGGCGCCGTAGAGCGCCGAGGCACCGTCCTTCAGCACCTCGATGCTGTCGATCACGTTGAACGGGATCGCGGTGACGTCGACGAAGCTGCGCTCGCCGTCATCACTCAGCGGATAGGCGACCATGCGCTCGCTGTCGATGAGCGTGAGCGTCGCGCCCACCGTCAGGCCGCGCAGCGCGATGCCCGATGCGCCGGCGGCGAAGGCCTCGGTGAAACCCTGGTTGAGCGTGCCCTGGCCGTTCGCGGCGAGATTGCGCAGTACGTCCGAGACCTGGGTGTAGCCGCTGTTCTTCAGGTCCTGGTCGCTGATGACCTGCACGGGGCTTGGCGTCTCGGTGTCGGTACGCTTGATCAGCGATCCGGTGACCACCACCTCCTGAAGGGGTGCCGTGCTGGACGCCGAAGTCCCCTGCTGTTGAGCGCTCGCGGGCGCCGCAAATCCCGCGGCTGCGAGCACCGCGGCTGCGGCCAGGGCGCGGATGGCGCGAGGGGTGCCGTGAGCGGGCGAACGGGTGCGCGCGCAGAGGCCGCCTGAAGTGATCTGCATGATGCTCTCCCCGAATTCTTCGTGCCGGCCGTGTTGCGCCAGCGCCGCGCTGTTGCACGACCCGAGGCGTCAATTCGACCGTAAGGCCCGTAGCATAGTCAAAAACAACAGCGAGACAAAGTTCCGGCGGCTGGATTTTAGTTGCCGAGGCGCAACAGTTGGGGACGGCGCGTCGTGGGGAGGATGGAGCGGGCGATGGGAATCGAACCCACGTTAGCAGCTTGGGAAGCTGCAGTTCTGCCATTGAACTACACCCGCTTCGAGGAGGAGTTTATTCGGCCGCGCACGGTGCGGGCAAACGCTCAGAAAGGATAATTGATACCGCTGAAGACCGCGGGGCGGCCGTCGCCGGTGCCGACATCGACGTACCCCACGATGTACGGGCTTGCCACCCCGCGCACGCCAAGTCCGGCGGCGGTATGCAGGTGCCGCAGCGGATTGGTCCCGAGGTTGGCAAACACCCTGCCGGTATCGACGAACGGAGCCAGCTCGAGGCCCACGTGCGTGCCGAAGGCTTCGAAGCCCGCCACGCGGGTACGCAGCTCCGCGCCGCTCGCGAAGAGGTTGCGGTCGATGTAGCGGTCGGCGCCGGCCGAGCGCAGCGGCTCGCGCTCGTCGGCGACACTGCGGTCACCGCCGAGACTCGACAGCGCCCAGAAGGGCGCCTCCTGGGCCGACGGCATGTAGCGCGCGGCCGCGTGCCAGGCGAGCGTCACGTTGCTGCTGAGCGCCCAGTAGTGCTGCGCCTGCGCGCCGAGGAAGGTGTAGGAGACCGAGCTCGTCACCGCGCGGCTCACGAAGCCGGTGTACACCTGGTAGCGCCCGCCGCTCTGCGCGATGACGGGCGAGTCGCGGGTGTCGTAGGTCAGCTCGGCGCCCTGCTCGAGCGCGTGCTCACTGCCCAGTCCCGCAAGGTGCGGAAACAGCGCCTCGATCGAGGGAATTCCGCTCAGTACTCCGGGCTCTACGTCCATGTAGCGCATGCGTGCGACATACGCGAGCTGCAGCGCGGAGTTGAAATTGTGTCCAATCGACAGATCGAGATGCAGCTGGTCGCCGACGTAGGTGGTCTGGTTGGCGAACGAGGACTGGTTGCCGAGACCGAAGAAGCGTGGCGTGCCGCTGCGGTCGTAGACCGCCTCGACCGAGAACGACAGCGCCCGCATACGCGTCTGGTCGGTCAGCAGCCGCGCATCGAATTCGCGCTCGACCCGCTCCTTGAGCCCGCCGACCACCGACCACTGGGTGTCTGCGGACGGAAAGCCGAATATGCGCATGCGGCTGCCGAAGCCGAAGTACTGACTGTGGATGATGTCAGGTGCGACGATGCGCACGATCTCATCGTGATCGTTGCTGCTCAGCACCGTTGGAATCAGCCCGAGCGTCAGGCCGCTCTGCGGATCGGTGTCGATCTCAGGGATCGGAATAAAGGGAGCGCGGCTGGGATCGAGCCAGCGAGCGAGGCCCCCCGACGGCGGGCTCTCGGCCGGGAGCACCGGCGGCGGCCCGGCCGCACTGCCGGCCTCCTGCGCCGCGCTGGGCTGCGCGGCGGTCGCCAGGGGCAACAGCGCGCAGACCGCGGCGGCGAGCGTTGTGGCGCGCCGTGACATCGGCGCTCAGTGCGGCGCATTCCAGCGATAGGCGCCACCTGCGGCTCGTTTCGCGCCCTGCTGCATTCCACGCCCTCCCCGCGAACGTTTTACCTGACACACAAGCCGCGCTGTTACAAAATGTTACCGTCATGCCGATACCACCGATAGTCCCGATGATCCTCGGTGGAACGTCAGGGTCTGGTCCGCGTTCCCTCGCGGAGCGCGTCGTTATGATGACGGCCTTCCCGTCAGGACCGCCGCGACCATGAGCCCGCCAGCCGCCGAACGCGCCATCGAGCGGGCCGTGTGCGTGTACTGCGCGTCGAGCCGCATGGCGCATCCCGACTACCGCGCCGCCGCCCACCGTCTCGGCGAGATACTCGCGCAACAGGGTGTCGGAATCGTTTACGGCGGCGGCGCAGCCGGTTCGATGGGTGCGCTGGCCGACGGTGCCCTGAGCGCGGGGGGGCGTGTCATCGGGATCCTGCCGCGGTTCATGGCGGATCTCGAATGGGGACACAAGGGACTGTCCGACCTGCAACTGGTGGAGGATCTGCGCACACGCAAGCACATGATGCTGACCCTCAGCCAGGCGGCGATCGCGCTGCCGGGTGGCTCGGGAACGCTCGAGGAGCTGCTCGAAGCGATTACGCTCAAGCGGCTGGGGCTTTACCTCAATCCGATCGTGCTGGTGAACACGCGCGGCTTCTTCACCCCGCTGCTGGAGTTGCTGGCGCGCGCGGTCGACGAGCGCTTCATGGATCCGCGTCATCTGCACATGTGGCAGGTGGTTGCCACTCCCGCGGAGGTGCCCGAGGCACTCGCCAGCGCTCCCGCCTGGAGCGCCGCAGCGCGCAACTTCGCCGCGGTGTAGGGCGCTCGCGCGGCGCCGGCGGAGCTCAGGCCACAGCGCGCTACGGCGGTACTCTCAGGTCTTCGCGCCGCGTGCGGCGGCGAGATCGAACGGCAGCGTACGCAGACGGACGCCGGTCGCCGCGCGCACCGCGTTGGCAACCGCGGGAGCGATCGGCGGCAACCCCGGCTCGCCGACGCCCGAGGGGGAATTCGTCGAAGGCACGATGTACACCTCGATCTGCCGCGGCATGTCGTTGATGCGCAGCACCTGGTACTGGTGGAAGTTGCTCTGATCGACGTGCCCGTCGGTGAGAGTGATCTTGCCGTAAAGCGCCGCCGACAGCCCGTAGCCGATGCCGCTTTGCATCTGCGCCCTGACCACATCGGGTGTCACGGCGATGCCGCAGTCCACCGCGCACACCACCCGGTCGACGCGGATCTTGTTGCCGCTCACGGTGACCTCCGCCACCTGCGCCACCACCGAACCGAAGGACTCGTGCACGGCGACACCGCGCCCGCGCCCCTTCCCCGTGGCGAACGGCCGGTCCCAGCCGGCCTGCGCGGCGGCGAGCCGGAGTGCGCCGGCGTGGCGCGGATGCTTGCCGAGGAGGCTCAGGCGAAACTCGACCGGGTCCTTGCCCGCGATCTGCGCCAGCTCGTCGATGATGACTTCCTTGGAGAACGCCATGTGCGTGTTCTCGACGGACCGCCACCACAGCACCGGCACGCCGACCTGCGGCTGCGACCAGCTGATGTGCACGTCGGCAAGATCGTACTGCTCGGCCGCGTTGCCCCCGACCGCAGTCGGGTCGATGCCATTCTTGACCATCAGGGGCGCAAACGGCGTACCGATGAGGATCGACTGCCCGACGACGCGCTGGCGCAAAGCGACCTTGCCGTCCTTGCCGATGGCCGCGGTGATGCGATGGTAGTTGAGCGGCCGGTAGCGCCCGCCGGTGATGTCGTCCTCGCGGGTCCAGATGAGCCGCACCGGGTACTTCCCGCCGGTGGCCTTGGCGATGGAAGCGACCTCGGAGATGTAATCCGAGTCGGGCGTCGCGCGCCGCCCGAACGTGCCACCGGCGGCGAGTGTGTTGATGCTCACCTGCTCGGGCTTCAGTCCCACCGCCGCCGCCGCGGCGGCCTGGTCCGCGGTCTGGAACTGACAGCCCGCCCAGATCTCGCATTTGTGGGGGCTCAGACGCGCCACCGCGGTGAGCGGCTCCATCGGCGCGTGCGCGAGATAGGGAAACTCGAATTCCGCCTCGACGCGCCTGGCCGCGTGCGCCAGCGCGGCGTCGGCGTCGCCCGCCTGTATGACCGTGAGGGCTTCCTTGCCGTGTGCCAGGGTCCGGTACTCCTTCAGGAGCTCGGTCGTGCCGCGCTTCTCGGCGGCCGACTCGTCCCAGGTGACACTCAGCGTCTCACGCCCCTTCTTCGCGGACCACATGTCGCGCGCGACTACGGCCACGCCGCGCGGGATCTGCACCACGTCGACCACACCGGGCACGGCTTTGGCCCTGGTGGCATCGAACGAGCTCACCTTGCCGCCGAAGCGCGGCGGGCGCATGACCACCGCGCTCATCATGCCGGGCAGCATGACGTCGATGGCGAACTGCTGCTTGCCGGTGGACTTGGCGCGGGCATCGAGACGCGGCAGCTTCTCGTTGCCGATGATGCTGAAAGTGCCGGGGTCCTTGAGTTTGACCCGCGCTGGCACCGGTTGTTTCGCGGCGCTGCCGGCGAGCTCACCGAAGGTGGCCTTCCTGCCTGTGCCGCTGTGCGCCACCACGCTCTGGCTCACCTTGATCTCACCGGCCGGCACGCCCCATTCGGTGGCGGCGGCAGCGACCAGCATGGCGCGCGCGGTAGCGCCAGCCGCGCGCAACTGCTGCCAGGAATTGGCCGTAGCCGTGGAGCCCCCGGTGAGCTGGGCGGTCGCCCCAAGAGGATCGAAGGCGAGGTTGCGGTACAGCGGCACTTGCGCCGGCGCGCTCTCGACGCGCATCTGCTCCCAGGACGCATCGAGCTCCTCGGCGACGATGGCCGGCAGCCCGGTCCACACGCCCTGCCCCGCCTCCACGTGTTTGCAGATCACGGTGACGGTGTTATCGGGGGCGATGCGCACGAACGGCATCGCGAGCGGGCCCGCTGCGGCGCTCGCACCGGCGCCGGGCCGCGGGCCGCAGCCCGGGAGCAGCAGACCCAGGGTCAGCCCGGAGCCCGCGAGCGTGGTGAACTTCAGGAACTGACGCCGCGTCAGCTCGGCAGAGGAGCCTGCCCCACCTTTTCCGGTGG
Organism: Steroidobacteraceae bacterium; assembly: GCA_035481975.1. GTDB lineage: Bacteria > Pseudomonadota > Gammaproteobacteria > Steroidobacterales > Steroidobacteraceae > 13-2-20CM-66-19. Next base: position 24,822 of record DATHRC010000043.1, on the reverse strand, counting down.
CCGCTTCGATGTGACGGAAGTACATGCTGGGACCTCACCCGGGCGCGTGCCGGCGCAGCTTACCTCTCAGCCCTGCGCCGGGCGGCCGCCCGCAGACAGTTGTTGCGCCGCCTGGTGGATAGCGCTGCGGATGCGCACGTAAGTGGCGCAGCGGCAGATGTTGCCGGCCATGGCGGAATCGATATCCGCATCGCTCGGCCCGGGGTTGGCTGCCAGCAAGGCGGCCGCCGACATGATCTGCCCGCTCTGGCAGTAACCGCACTGCGGCACGTCGAGGCCGATCCAGGACCCCTGCACCGCTCGCCCGGCGGGGGTCGACAGCCCTTCGATGGTCGTCACCTGTCGGCCCTGCACCGCCGACACCGGTGTCACGCATGAGCGGGTCGCCTTCCCATCGATATGCACGGTGCAGGCGCCGCACAGCGCCATGCCACAGCCGAACTTGGTGCCGGTGAGCTGCAGATGGTCGCGGATGGCCCACAGCAGCGGCATGTCCGGATCGATGTCGAGCTCGCGGGTCTCGCCGTTTACGGTCAGTTTGATGGACATCGACAGCCCCCCTGCAAGTGCGGCCACTGAGCGCGGATTCTTCGCGCGCCTGCGACGACTACGCCATCTCCCGTTCGAGAGACCTGCAGACCGCCGCGCCGCGCGCCCGCAGCAGCCGATGCACGGGAATGAACAGCGCGCTCAGAGCGCAGATCGCCTCAGGCGCAGCCATTAACGGAGTTTAATGATTCGCCCACGCAGGGAGAACCTTCCCGGGACTAGTGTTCTCGACATGCAGCAGCGGGCGCGGGTCGCGCGACTGACGCGATGGGAACGCCGCGGCGGCGGACGTGCGCCGCACGCGGCCGTGTGCCTCGGTGCCGCGCTTACCGGGCTGGCGGGCTGCAACCTCGGACCGTATTACCACCGCCCCGACATCCCGCCACCGGCCACCTGGGTGACCGCAAGCGACCCGAGCGCCCCCGCATGGCCGGCCGGCGACTGGTGGCGCGGCTTCGCCTCCGCCGATCTCGATGCGCTCATCGCGCAGGCGCAGCACGCCAACGACGACCTGCGCGCCGCGATCGCCCGCGTGCACCAGGCCGATGCGCAACGCCGTATCGCCGGCGCACCGCTGCTGCCGGCCGCCAATCTCGCGGCGACGGCGACGCGCGCGCGTTCACCCGTACCCGGGAGTGCGCAATTCATGACCGGCAACGACTTCAATCCGCTGCTGTCCGCCAGCTACGAGCTCGACTTCTGGGGCAAGAACCGCGCCGCGCTGGCCGCCGCCACCGCGAGCGCGCGCGCCAGCCGCTACGACCGCACCACGGTTGAGCTCGGCGTCATGGCGGCCGTCGCCGGCACTTACTTTCAGGCCCTTGAGCTGCGCGACCGTCTGGGCGTCGCTCAGGCCAATCTCGACAATGCCCAGAAGATCCTGCACGGGCTGCAGCTCGAGCAGAGCGCCGGCATTGCCACCGCGCTCGACGTCGCCCAGCAGGAGACGGTGGTCGCCACGGTGAACGCGAGCATCCCGCCGCTGCAGCAGCAGCTGCGTCAGAGCATCGATGCGCTGGCGATCCTCGTCGGCAGCACCCCGGAGGGTCTCGAGGTGACGCACGGCAGCCTCGACGATCTGGGCGAGCCGCCGGTGCGCCCCGGTCTGCCCTCGGAGTTGCTCACGCGGCGCCCGGACGTCGCCGCAGCGGAAGCGCAGTTGATCGCCGCCAATGCCAACATCGCCGCGGCGCGTGCCGCTTTCTTTCCCACCATCTCGCTCACCGCCGACGGCGGCTACGAGAGCGCCGCGCTTGCCAACCTGCTGACCCCGGCCAACCGCGTGTGGTCGCTCACGGCGGGCGCGACGCAGCCCCTCTTTCAGGGCGGCGCCCTGGTCGGCCAGTACCAGCTGGCCAAGGGCCGCTACCAGGAACTGCTGGCCGACTATCACAAGGCGGTGATCTCCGCGCTCGCCAACGTCGAGGACGCGCTCATCGCGGTCCAGCAGACGACGGCGCAGGTCGAGCGGCAGCAGCAGGCGGCGTCGACGGCACAGCGGGCCTACGCATTCGCCCAGAAGCAGATGCGCGCCGGCACCATCAACGTGCTGACACTCCTCAATACCGAGATTGCTCTGTTCAGCGCCCGCGATGCCCTCGCGCAGGCGAAGTACGCGCGCCTGCAGGCGCTGGTCTCGCTGTACCAGGCACTCGGCGGCGGCTGGCAGCAACAGGAGAAGCAGCCGTGAACAGGGATCTTTCCGCTCACCAGCCGCACCTGCTCGTGGCCGGCGCACTCGTGTTGCTCCTGGTTGTCGGTGGCTGGTACTGGCTCGCCCACCGGGCCGCTCCACTGGCCAAACTCCCGCCGGCCATCCCCGTGGACGTGGCGACCGTGCAGCGCAAGGACGTGCCGGTATATCTGCAAGGTCTGGGGACGGTGCAGGCCTTCTACACGGTCACCGTCACCGCGCGCGTGGACGGCCAGATCCAGAAGGTCGCGTTCACGGAAGGACAGGATGTCAGGAAGGGGGCGCTGCTGGTGCAGATCGACCCGCGCCCCTACCAGGCTGCGCTCGGAGTAGCGATCGCCACCCGTGACAAGGACCGCGCGCAGCTTGAGAACGCGCATCGCGACATGGACCGCTACACGCTGCTGGCGCCCGAGGATCTGGCGAGCAAGCAGACCATCGACACGCAGCGCGCACTCATTGCGCAGCTGACCGCGCAGATCAAGGGCGACGATGCCGCCATCGACAACGCGCGCACTCAGCTCGATTACACGGCCATCACCTCACCGATCGACGGGCGCACCGGCATCCGCCTGATCGACCCGGGCAACATCGTCCACGCCACCGACACCGCCGGCATCGTGGTGGTAACGCAGCTCGAGCCCATCTCGATCATCTTCAGTCTTCCCGAGGAAGCCTTCGGACAGCTGAGCAGCGCGCTCGCGCAGGGAGCGGTGGAGGCGAGCGCGCTATCGCGCGATGACGAGCACGAGCTCGATCGCGGCACCGTCGCGCTCATCGACAACCAGATCGACCAGACCACCGGCACCATTCGCGTCAAGGCGACGCTGCCCAACAAGCAGCGTCATCTGTGGCCCGGCGAATTCGTCAATGTGCGCGTGCTCACGCAGACGCAGCGCCAGGTGCTGACCATCCCGGTGGCTGCTCTCGAGCGCGGCCCCGAGGGACTGTTCACCTACCTTGTGGGGCCCGATTCCACCATCTCGGTGGCGCAGCTCACCGCCGGTGAGCAGAACGGTGGCATCGCGGTCATCGACAAGGGACTTCAGGCCGGTGACAAGGTGGTGGCGAGCAATCAGTACCGCCTGCAGCCCGGCAGCCGCATCCGAGCCAACACGAGCAAGGTCGCGACGTCCGCTTCGGCGAGCGCCACGGAGCCTGCGCCGTGAACATGTCCCGGCCCTTCATCGATCGTCCGGTGGCGACGACGCTGCTGATGGCGGCCCTGTTCCTCATGGGGATTGCCGCCTTCCCACTCCTGCCGGTGGCCCCGTTGCCGCAGATCGACTTTCCGACCATCCTGGTGTCGGCGAATCTGCCGGGGGCGAGCCCGGAGATCATGGCCTCCTCGGTAGCGCAGCCGCTCGAGACGCAATTCGCGCAGATCTCGGGCGTCGCGCAGATGACCTCCACCAGCGTGCTCGGCAGCACGCAGATCACGCTGCAGTTCAATCTCGACCGTAACATCGACGGCGCCGCTCAGGATGTGCAGTCGGCGATCGACGCTGCCGGCGGGCAGCTGCCGAAAAACCTGCCCACCCCCCCGACGCAACGCAAGGTGAACCCGGCCGACTCCGCGGTGCTGATCCTGGCGGTGCACTCCGAGGTCCTGCCGATCACCGCGGTGGACGATTACGCGGAGACGGTGATCGCGCAGCAGCTCTCGCAACTGCCCGGCATCGCGCAGGTCACCGTCGGCGGCCAGCAAAAGCCTGCGGTACGCGTGCAGATCGATCCGGTGAGGCTCGCCGCGGTCGGGCTGCAGCTGGAGGATGTCGCCAACATCATCACTACCGCGACGGTCGATCTGCCCCAGGGCGCGATCACAGGTGCCGAGAAGAATTTCACCATCTACGACAACGACCAGCTGTTGAAGGCTGCGCCGTGGAATGACGTGGTCATCGCCTACCACAATGGCGCGCCGATCCGCATCCGCGACGTTGGTGTTGCGGTGGACGGCCCGGAGAACACCCAGGTGCGCGGCTTCCAGAATGGCAAGCTCGGCATCCTGCTGCTGATCTACAAGCAGCCCGGCACCAACGTCATCGACGCGGTGAACGGGGTGAAGGCGGCGCTGCCTCACGTCATGACTTCCGTGCCGCCCTCGCTCAAGGTCGACCAGGTGATCGACCGCACCACCACCATCAAAGCCTCGGTGCGGGACGTCGAGTTCTCGCTGCTGATCGCCATCGTGCTCGTAGTACTGGTGATCTTCCTGTTCCTGCGCAGTTTCTGGGCCACCGCCATCCCGGCGGTGACCGTGCCACTGGCGCTGCTCGGTACGGCGGCGCTCATGTACGTGGTCGGCTACAGTCTGGACAATCTGTCACTGATGGCGCTCACGATTGCGGTCGGCTTCGTGGTCGATGATGCCATCGTGATGCTCGAGAACATCTACCGGCATCTCGAGGCAGGCCTTTCCCCCTATGAAGCGGCGGTCAAGGGGTCGGGCGAGATCGGCTTTACCATTCTTTCCATCAGCATCTCGCTGGTCGCGGTGTTCATCCCGCTGCTGCTGATGAGCGGCATCGTCGGACGCCTGTTCCGGGAGTTCGCCGTCACCGTGACCATGACCATCGCCGTATCGGCGGTGGTGGCGCTCACTCTCTCGCCGATGATGTGCGCGCTGTTCCTGCGCGATGAGAAGCACGCACAGCACGGCCGCTTCTACATGACGCTCGAACGCGGTTTTGACTGGCTGATCGAGCGCTACACCCGCGGCCTTGACCTGGTGCTCTCGCACCAGCGCACCACGCTCCTCACCTTCCTCGTCACGGTGGCGATCGCGGTGCTCCTGTACGTTGTCGTGCCCAAGGGTTTCTTCCCGCAGCAGGACACCGGCATCATCGTCGGCCTCACCGACGCCCCGCAGGATGTGTCGTTTGATGAGATGTGGCGCCTGGAGCGCAACCTGATGGCCGTGATCGCCAAAGACCCCGCGGTCGAGAGCTGGGGCGCCTTCGTCGGTGGCGGTCGGCCGCTCAATAACGGCTTCGTGGTGCTGGGACTCAAGCCGCGCGATCAGCGCGACGCCACCGCCGACCAGGTCATCGAGCGCCTGCGCAAGAAGATCGCCACGGTCCCGGGCGGTACGGTGTTCCTGCAGGCGGCGCAGGATCTGAACGTCGGCGGCCGCACCTCGCGCACGCAGTACCAATACACACTGCAGGATGCCAACCTCGATGAACTCAACACCTGGGCGCCACGTCTGCTCGAGGAGCTGAAGAAGCTGCCGCAGCTGCGCGACGTCGCCTCCGATCAGCAAAACAGCAGCACCAAGCTTGCGCTGGTCATCGACCGCGACCAGGCCGCGCGTTTCGGCATCCAGCCGGCGCTCATCGACGCCACGCTCTACGACGCCTTCGGCCAGCGCGAGGTAACTCAGTACTTCACGCAGCTCAACAGCTACCACGTGGTGCTGGAGATCACGCCATCCTTACTCGGGGACCCCAACAGCCTGGGCAGGATCTATATCAAGTCGCCGGTTACCAACCAGCAGGTGCCACTCTCAACGTTCACCCGCTTCGACACCGGCCATACCAGCTACCTGTCGATCAATCACCAGGGCCAGTTCCCCGCGGTCACCTTGTCCTTCAACCTTGCGCCCGGGGTGTCCCTGGGCGAGGCGGTGACGGCGATCCAGAAGAGCGCCGCAGGCATCCGTCTGCCCGCCGCGATTCTCGGCACCTTCCAGGGCACCGCGCAGGCCTTCCAGGCATCGCTGAAGACCGCGCCGCTGCTGATACTGGCGGCGCTGCTCGCCGTGTACATCATTCTCGGTGTGCTCTACGAGAGCTATATCCACCCGCTTACCATCCTGTCCACGCTGCCGTCGGCGGGCGTCGGGGCGCTGTTGATGCTGATGCTGTTTCACTTCGATCTGTCGGTGGTGGGATTGATCGGCATCATTCTGCTGATCGGCATCGTCAAGAAGAACGGCATCATGATGGTCGATTTCGCCATCCACGCCGAGCGCGAAGAGCACCTCGAGCCCGAAGCGGCGATCCGCAAGGCGTGCCTGCTGCGCTTCCGCCCCATCATGATGACGACCATGGCGGCGATCCTCGGGGCGCTGCCACTGATGCTCGGCCGCGGCACCGGCTCGGAGCTGCGTCAGCCTCTGGGCTATACAATGGTTGGCGGGCTGGTCTTAAGCCAGGCGCTGACCTTGTTCACCACGCCCGTGATCTATCTGTACCTGGATCGACTGGTGGTGCGCTGGGCACGCAAACACCCGCACGCGCAAGGCGGGCACCGGGCGACAACACAGGGCGCGCAGGGTTAGCCCGTGAAGATACTGATTGTCGAGGATAACGAGCGGGTCGCGCGCTTCGTCACGCGCGGCCTGCGCGAGGCGGGGCACACGGTCGAGCACGCTAGTAACGGCCGCGACGGCCTGTTCCTGGCTGCCAGCGAGCCGCATGATGTCATCGTCATGGACCGCATGCTGCCCGGCGAGATCGACGGCCTGGCCATCATCGAAGCGCTGCGCAAGAGCGGCAACCGCACCCCGATCCTGATCCTGTCGGCGCTGAACGACGTCGACGAGCGCATCCGCGGGCTGCGCAGCGGCGGCGATGACTACCTCACCAAGCCGTTCGCGTTCGGGGAGCTGCTGGCGCGGATCGACGCCCTCGGGCGCCGCAGCGTCGATCAAGGCGCGGAGCGCACGCTGCAGGTCGGGGATCTGCGCATGGACCTGCTGTCGCGGCGCGTGACCCGCGGCAGCCGCGCCATCAGCCTGCAGCCGCGCGAATTCAAGCTGCTCGAGTACCTGATGCGCCACGCCAACCAGGTGGTGACGCGCACCATGCTGCTGGAAGCGGTGTGGGACTACAACTTCGATCCGCAGACCAACGTCGTCGACGTGCACATCAGCAAGCTGCGGCAGAAGATCGAGCTCGACGGCGAGCGGCCGCTGGTGCGCACCGTGCGCAATGCCGGCTACATGTTGAGCGAGCATGAATAGCCTGATGCGCTCTTCCGCGCTCACCTGGGCGCTGAGCTACCTGCTGCTCGGACTGGCCACGCTCGCGGCGTTTGCGGTCCTGCTGTGGTACGCGTGGAACGTGACCATCTTTTCCGGGCGCGAAGACATCCTGATGCACGACGCGCAGCGGCTGACCGAGGTCTTCAACCGCGAAGGCATCACCGGCCTCACGGCGCACATCAACGCCCGCGTCGGCCTGCAGATCGCCGGCGAGCGTGCGCTGCTGCTGACCGACAGCGCCTACCGGCCGCTCGCCGGCAACCTGCGCGCCTGGCCGCGGGGAATTCCCGAGCGGCCCGGCACGCACGCGATCATGGCCGAGCTTGCCGGCCAGCCGGGCCGCGCGCTGCTGGTGCAGACCACGCTGGCAGGCGGCTACCACCTGCTGGTGGGCCGCGACCTGGCGCTGTTTCTGCCACTCGAGCGGCGCTTCACCTGGGGCCTGCTGGCGGCCGTGAGCTTCCTGTTCGCCGTGGGCGTGCTCGGGGCGATGCTGCTGCGCCGCGAGCTGCTGGCCCGCGTGCAGGGCATCCGCCGCGCCGTGTCGGCGATCATGCAGGGTGACCTGCGTCAGCGTCTGCCGATCCGCAGGTCCGGCGACGAGCTCGACACGCTGTCGCAGACACTCAACGGCATGCTCGATCACATCGAGCACCTGATCCGCGGCATCAGCAATGTCTCCAACTCCATCGCCCACGATCTGCGTACGCCGCTCGCCGAGCTGCGCTCGCGCCTGGAAGAGCTGGCCCTGACGCGTCCGCCCGCAGCGGAGACCTTTGCCGAGATCGACGCGGCGGTGACCGACGTCGACCGCGTGATGCGCATCTTCACCGCGCTGCTGCGCCTGGCGGAAATCGACTCCGGCGCGCGCCGCTCGGGCTTCGTGCGCGTGGACGCCGCCGCGGTGGCGGCCGAAGTGGTGGAGTTCTACGAGCCGGCCGCCGAGCAGAAGGGCGTGGCGTTCTCGTTTCAGGCGAATGGCGAGGCTGCGGTCGCCGGCGACCCGGTGCTGCTCGCCCAGGCGCTGAGCAACCTCATCGACAATTCCCTGAAGAGCGTCTCCGAGCGCGGCGCCATCAGCGTGCGCGTCGGGCGGTGCGCCGATGGCACGGTCGAGATCGACGTCAGCGACGACGGCCCGGGCATCGCCGATGCCGACAAGCCCAAGGCCACCGAGCGCTTCTTCCGCGGCGACGCCAGCCGCGGCACTCCCGGCGTGGGCCTGGGCTTGAGCATCGTCGACGCGGTCGCCAGGCTCCACGGCGGAGTACTGCAGCTGCTCGACAACCATCCGGGCCTCATCGCGCGCATGGTGCTGCCGATCGGTCCAGCACGTGCTCCCACCGACATGCTGCTGTCACGCGCGAGTGCTAACTAGCTGCCTGCGGATCTGTCTTCCGCGTGCCACTTCTCGGGGAGCTTCAAATGAACAGAGCCTTCGTGGCACTCGCCGCGGCGAGTGCCCTCAGCGCAGCTGCCGGACACGCCGCCGAGCGCGACGTGCCGGAGAGCGGCTTCGGCCGCCTGGATCACGTGTTTCTCATCATGATGGAGAATCAGACCAACACCGATATCCTCGGCAACCCCCATGCACCGTTCATCAACGCCTACGCCAGGGTCGCCAACCAGGCCAGCGACTATTTCGCCGTCGGCCACCCGAGCGCGCCCAACTACCTCGAGCTCACCGGTGGCTCGAACTTCGGCGTGCCGAATGACTACTGGCCGAACTGGGTCTATACCGGGTGCATCGACAACGCGCCCGGCAGCAGCGGCTGCAACAACGCGGTCACTCCCATCGCGGTGGCGGGAGTCGACAATCCGGTAGTCGCCACGGCCACCGACCCGACCCAGTGCAACGGCCAGATCACGCTCAGCGGACCCGCCGTGCCCAACAACTGCGCACTCTACGACTACCCGGCCGCGTTGTTCACGCCCAAGTCGATCGCCGACCAGCTCGTGGCCAGGGGCAAGCGCTGGAAGAGCTATCAGGAGAGCCTCCCCACGGTGGAGCCCGGGGTCGCGCAGATCAATTACTCGGACGGCGCCTGGTCCAACCTGAGTGCCGCCGCGGTGTTTGCGCCCGGGCCGATCCAGAAGCTCTACGCGGTAAAGCACGACCCGTTCGTGTACTTCCAGAATGTCGAAGTGGGCGAGAACAGCGAGCTGAGCCTGGAGCAGGTGAAGGACTTCGACGGAGCGGACGGGCTATGGGCCGATCTGCAGAAGGATGCCCCGAACCTTGCCTTCATCGTTCCCAACCAGTGTCACGACATGCACGGCTCCGTCTCCGGTGGCACGCCGATCTGCTCCACGGCGACTGCGGCCGAGCGCGGCCTGCTGCTGGCGCAGGGCGATGCCACGGTGCAGAAGCTCATCGAGGGGATCAAGGCGTCGCCGGCCTGGAACCGCGGCCGCAACGTCATCGTGCTGGTGTGGGATGAGAACGACTACTCGAATGCCGCCAACCGCGTGGTGCTGCTGGTCGAGACCAACTACGCCGCGAACGGCCGGGTGAGCTCCAGGCCCTATGATCACTACTCGCTGCTGCGCACGCTCGAGGCGGGTTTCGGCCTGAAGTGCCTCAATCACGCCTGCGAGCGCACCTCCAGGGTGATGAACGAGCTGTTCGGCGGCTGAAGCCGCTGCGGGCGCAGCGTCGCGCCGCCGTAACGCTGCGCCCGGGAGTGGCCCGGCCGGCTAACGCCGAGCCGTCGAGTCGATAAAGGCGTCGAGGTCGCGCTTCAACTTGGCGATCGAGGGCGGGTTCACGTACATCATGTGGCCGGCCTCGTAGTACTGCATCTGGACACGCGCGCCCAGAGCCGCGGGCACGCCGAGGTGCGTCATCATGTACTCGGTCGCCGAGAACGGCGTTGCGAGATCGTAGTAGCCATTCAGCACCAGCACGCGCAGGCTCGCGTCCTTCGTCAGCGCCTCCGCCAGATCCACGCCCGAATTGACCAGCGGCTGATCGCCGTGGGCGGTGTGGTGCGTCCACTTCCACTTCTCGCCGATGCCGAAGTTGGTGGTGCGATAGGTCGCCCCCTGCCCAAATTTCAGCTCGCCGTGGTAGTAATCGAGGAACGTGGAGGCGTACGCCGCACTGATGGCGGCGGACTGCGGATCGTAGTCGGCGTCCTTGTCGAGCAGATTCCAGGTGGGGCCGACGAAGCGCCCATCGAGCCGCCCGACCGTGAGCCGCCGCGCCTTCAGCAGCTCGTGCACGAACTCGACCTCGGAGACGCGCAGGTTCGCCGCCTTGAGGTACTCGGCCGACAGGCCGGTGAACTCGTGCAGCTGCTCCGCCACCGCCTCGCGCTCGGCATCGGTCAGCGCGTCCCCCTTCAGCAGCGCCGCGGTGTACGGTCCCATGGCATAGGCGTGCGCCGCGGCGAGCAGCGGTGCCAGCTGCGCCGGCGCGTTCGGCAGCATATGGTGGTACCAGGCCACTGCCGCGTAGCCGGGCAGGTACACCGCGTAGGGACGGTCGTTGCCGGGAAGCTCGGCAAAGATCGCCTCGATGTCGGTGGCCACCGAGACCAGGATCAGGCCGTTGAAGGCGAGCGCGCGGTGCTCACGCAGGTAATTGACGATCGCCGCGGCCCGCGTGGTGCCGTAGCTCTCCCCCAGCAGGTACTTCGGCGAAGTCCAGCGGTTATTGTCGCTCAGGTACTGGGCGATGAAGCGGCTGACGGACTCGATATCCGGATCGACGCCCCAGAACTCGTCGTCCTTGTGATCGCACACGGCGTGGCTGAGGCCGGTGCCCACCGGGTCGATCATCACCAGGTCGCTCTTGTCGAGCACCCCGAACTCGTTATCCACCAGCTTGTACGGTGCCGGGGGCGTGGGATCGGGATCCGCGACGACGACGCGACGGGGTCCCAGCACACCCATGTGCAGCCACAGCGAGGACGAGCCCGGTCCGCCGTTGAACGCGAAGGTGATCGGGCGTGCCCCGCCCTCCTTCGCCCCCTGGCGCACGTAGGCGACGTAGCCGATGCTCGCCCACGGCTTGTCCTCTTCGTCGCGCACGATGAGGGTGCCGGCAGTTGCGGTGTAGTCGATGGTCTTGCCGCCGAGGCTCACGCGGTGCTGGGTCACCGAGCTCTCCGCCTTCGGCAGCCGCATCCACTGTTCCTTCTTGTCACCCCGGATATCGATCCGGCACAGCTGCGACAGTTCGGTCGGTGTCGGACCGGCGGCGTGCGCGGCACCGTGCGCGGACTCCTCGGGATGCGACGGCTCCTGCGGGTACGCCGTTGCCGCCAGCAGGAACATCGCCGTCATCGCCGCCACGCGCATCCACTTCGACATAGCACCTCCCGAAGGCCTTGACGGCCGGCCGCGCTTATACCACGAAAGCCGGCGCTGGCGTGGCGCCCCGCGAAGGCGCCGCGCGGTAAGATCCGCAACCAGTGGCGGACGCGACCCAACACCCGCGCTCGATCCGGTCCTTCGTGATGCGCGGCGGGCGCACCACCGTGGCCCAGCAGCGTGCGCTCACCGAGCTGTGGCCGAGGTACGGCCTCCCCTACAGCGCTGCGGCGCTCGACCTGCCGGCGGTGTTCGGGCGGCGCGCGCCCCGGACACTCGAGATCGGCTTTGGCGATGGGGCGAACCTGGTGACGCTGGCCGCGGCGCGCCCGGAACGCGACTTCCTCGGTGTCGAGGTGCATCGGCCCGGGGTCGGGCGGCTGCTGCTGTCGCTCGAGGCGCAGCGCCTCACCAACGTGCGTGTCATCTGTCACGACGCGGTGGAAGTGCTCGCGCAGCAACTCGCGCCCGGCTCGCTCGAGGAGATTCTCATTCTGTTTCCCGATCCCTGGCCGAAGAAGCGTCACCACAAGCGCCGCCTCATCCAGCCGGACTTCGCGACAGCGCTCGCGGGCTGCCTCGGCGCCGGAGGCGTGCTGCGCCTGGCGACCGACTGGGAGCCCTACGCACTGCACATGCTGACGACGCTCGCCGCGGTCCCCGGTTTCGAGAATCTCGCGACCGACGGCGGCTTCGTGCCGCGGCCCGACGAGCGGGCGCCGACGCGCTTCGAGCGTCGCGGCCAGCGGCTCGGCCACGCGGTGTGGGATCTGGCGTTCCGCCGCGTGTGAGTCAGCCGGCGCCGAAGGACTGGTGCAGACCGTCGAGCACGAATTGCACCGCGAGAGCTCCGAGGATCACGCCCAGCAGGCGGCTCGCCACGTTGGCGCCGGTCACGCCGATCACCCGCATCAGCGGCTCGGCGAGCAGCATCAGAATGAGCGCGACGGCGAGCACCAGCAGCACCGCGACCATATAGCCGGCGAACAGCGCCGCCTGCCCCGGCAGGTGCAGCGGCCCGAACCACAGCAGGATGGTGGCGAGCGCTCCGGGACCGGCGATGAACGGAAAGGCCACCGGGAAGACGGAAATGTCGGCGCGCCGCCGGCTCTCGGCCGCCTCGCTGCTCGAGGTGCGGCTGCCGGACTCGCGCGCGAACACCATCTCGAGCGCCAGCAGGAACAGCAGCAGTCCGCCGAAAATGCGGAACGCTTCGAGGCTGATGCCCATGAGCGCCAGAAACGGCGCGCCGCCGAACGCAAACAGCACCAGGATGGCGGCGGCGATGATCACCGCCTTGACGGCCATGCGCCGCTTGTACGCCGGCGCAGCGCCGGCCGTGAGCCCGGTGAACAGCGGGATGAGCGAGACCGGCTCGACCACCACGAAGAACACCACGAAGAATTTCAAAGGCTGCTGGAGCATTGGTGCTGTGCGCAAAAGCCGACGCGCCGCGCAGCGCGCGGCGGTCACATATCTTCTTGAAAGCCTCACAGGCGAGGCGGTCACAATATCTTCTTGAAAGCCTCACAGGCGAGGCGCAACATCATTGCAGAGCGCACGCGGAATCGTAAGAGGTGACGGCGATGGCGACTCCTCATCCTGGCATCGGCGACTGGTATCGCCTGAACAGCGGCGCACTGTTCGAGGTCGTGGCCTGCGACGACGACGACGGCACCATCGAGATCCAGTATTTCGACGGCACGGTCGAGGAGCTCGACATCGAGGACTGGCAATCGCAGTGGGAGGACGGCGTGCTCGAGTCCGCGGAGCCGCCCGAGGACTGGTCCGGGTCGGTGGACGTCGAGAGCAGCGACGACGAAGGCCGCGGCTCGGACTCCGCCGATGACCGCGATCTGCGCGCGAGCCCGCTCGACGGCATCGACCTGTTCGAGTGAACTGCCGCTAGGGCGGCGCGTCCGCCAGCGCCTGCAGGTCCACGTCTGCGGCGACCAGCACATAGCCGGCGCGAATCTCCAGCGCCACCGGCGTCAGCGACCCTCCGGCGCAGGGGCCGGCCACGCAGTAGCCGGTGGCCTTTTCGAACAGCGCGCCGTGCGAGGAGCACAGCAGCAGCGTGCCGTCGGGAGTGAGGAAGCGGCCGGGCAGCAGATTCAGCGGATGCCCGGCATGCGGACAGCGGTTGACGTAGCCGCGGACCGCCTCCCCGCAACGCAGAACGAACCCGCGCAGCGGCCAGTCCCCCTCCCCGAGCGTGAAGGCGCGCACCGTGCCGGCCTGGAGCTCCGTGAGACGGCACACGACCCTCTCGAGATCGAAGGTTTGCGAATCCGGGTGGCTCACGATGAATCGCGCGCCTCGATGTGCCGGCGCATGAGCCACACCATCGCCAGTCCCGGCAGCGCCAGCAGGAAGCTGGCGACGTAGTAGACATACCAGCCCTCGTGGTCTGCGATCCAGCCGGCCGGCCCGCCGAGGCTGTAGCGCGGCAGCAGCGCGAGCGCCGACAGCAGCGCGTACTGGAAGGCGCTGTAGCGCACGTCGCACAGCGCCATGATGAGGGCCACCAGTGCGATGCCGCCCATGGCTCCGGCGACGTGCTCCAGCACTACCGCGAGAACCATGATGGGGTAGCTCTTGCCGGCGAGCGCCAGCGCGCAATACAGCAGGTTGGTCAGCGCCTGCAGCACGCCGAAGATCAGCATCGAGCGCAGCAGCCCGAGCCGCACCATCAGCACGCCGCCGAGCACCGAGCCGAACAGGGTGCTGACGGTGAACAATGCCTTGACGGTGAGCGCGATCTCGGTCTTGGAGAAGCCCATGTCCATCATGAACGGCGTGAACAGCTTGTTGGCGAAGGCATCGCCCACCTTGAACAGCAGCACCACGCCGATGAGCGCCGCGGCGCTCGGGCTGCCGAGCAGCTCGGTGAGCGGCACGCTCACCGACTCGCGCAGCGAGCGCGGCGGCTGCCGCCCCGCCGGTTCCGGGGCGAGGCTGCTCGCCACGCAAAACGCCAGCATGATTGCCGCCAGCGCCAGGAACGCCAGCCGCCAGCCGAAGTAGTCGGCCACGATGAGCGCAGCCGCCGAGGCGAGCCAGGCCGCGCTGCGGTAGCCCAGGTTGTGGGCGGCGGCGGCGAGACCGCGCTCGCTCGGCAGCGACACATCGGTGCGCCAGGCGTCGTAGGCGATGTCCTGCGTTGCCGAGAAGAACACGATGGCGACGGCACAGGCAGTGACGGGCATCAGCGAGGCGCGCGGGTTCTGCAGCGCGAACAGCGCGATGCTGACGGCGAGCGCGACCTGCATGGCGAATATCCAGCCGCGCCGGCGGCCGAGGAACGGCAGCGGAAAACGGTCGACGAGTGGCGCCCACAGGAACTTCAGCAGGTAGGGCAGCGCCACGTAGGACATCACGCCGATGGTGGTGTTGGTAGCACCGCCGTCCTTCAGCCACGCCTGCAGCGCGCTCTCGGTGATCTGGTTGGGAAATCCTGAAGACGCGCTCAGCACCAGGATGGCGAGCATCTTCGGGCTGGCGAGCACCTCGCGCAGCCGCGGCGGGGCAGCGGCACTCACCGTGCTCAAAGATCGTAATCCATGGTGAGCGGCGCGTGATCGGAGAAGCGTGCCCGGGTATAGATCGACGCTGCATGCGCCTTGCCGGCGAGTGAGCGGCTCACCACCTGGTAGTCGATGCGCCAACCGACGTTGTTGGTGCGTGCCTGGCCACGATTCGACCACCAGGTGTACAGCCCGGCCTGCGGGCGCACTTCACGGAAAGCGTCCACGTAGCCGGCCGGCCCGAACAGCCGGTCCATCCACGCGCGCTCCTCGGGCAGGAAGCCGGAGTTTTTCCGGTTCGCCTTCCAGTTCTTCAGATCGACCGCGCGGTGCGCGATGTTCCAGTCGCCGCCGAGGATGTAGTGGCGGCGCCGCCGGCGCAGCCCGGCGAGGTAAGGCGTGAAGGCCTCGAGGAAGCGGAACTTCGACGCCTGGCGCTCCGCTCCCGCCGAGCCCGACGGCAGGTACAGCGACACCACCGACAGATCCCCGACCTGCACTTCGAGATAGCGCCCCTCGCGGTCGAATTCCGCCACGCCGAAGCCACGTACGATACGCCTGGGAAGGTGGCGGCTGTAGAGCGCGACTCCGGCGTAACCGGGCCGCTCGGCGTCGCAGAAGTAGCGATGAAAGCCGCGCAGCTCGATGTCGTGCCCGGCGAGCTGATGCTCCTGGCTCTTCGTCTCCTGCAGGCAGATGAAGTCCGCCTGTTGCCGGCGCAGCCAGCGGAACAACCCCTTCGCCGCCGCGGAGCGTATGCCGCAGACGTTGACGGTGATGACGCGCATGGCGCAATCATATGACATGCAGCAATACCAGCTCCTGTTCGTCGACCTGGCACTGCGGCGCAATGCGCTGCGCTTCGGGCGCTTCACGCTCAAGTCCGGTCGCGAGAGTCCGTACTTCTTCAACGCGGGCCTGTTCAACGACGGCGAGTCGCTCGGTGTGCTCGGGCGCTGTTACGCCGCCGCCATCGACGCCAGCGGCCTCGGCTTCGACATGCTGTTCGGCCCAGCGTACAAGGGCATCGCGCTCGCGACCGCGACCGCCGTCGCGCTGTGCGCCGCTCACGGCAGGAACGTCGCCTTCGCCTTCAACCGCAAGGAGTCCAAGGACCACGGCGAGGGTGGGCGCATCGTGGGTGCGCCGCTCTCCGGGCGCGTGCTGATCGTGGACGATGTGCTCACCGCCGGCACCGCGGTGCGCGAATCGCTCGATCTCATCCGCCAGGCGCAGGCCCAGCCGGCAGGCGTCGCGCTGATCCTCGACCGCCAGGAGCGCGGCCAGGGGCAGACCAGCGCGGTCCAGGAGCTCGAGCAGCAGGGTCTGAAGTGTGTGAGCATCGTCACACTCGACGAGCTCATCGAGGCGCTGTCGCGGCCTGCCGACGGGCGTGCGCGCATTTCTGACGAACAGCTCACATCGCTGCGCGCCTATCGGCAGCGTTACGGGGCTCACTGAGCTTGCCAGCCGGGCGGCTCGGTAATATATAAAGGTATGACCGCTACCGTCCTGCGCCTGGCCGTCCTCGGGCTGCTCGCCACCGTCGCACTCGGCGTGACGCCGGCCTGGGCCGATCCACCCAAGAACTCCTCCAAGGGCATTGCCTACCGCTGGGTCGACGAGCAGGGCGTGGTGCACTACGGCGACCACATACCGCCGCAATACGCCAACCAGGAACGCTCGGTGCTCAACGCCCAGGGGCTGGAGGTCGGGCACCTCGATGCGCAGAAGACCCCCGAGCAGCTCGCCGCGGACGAGCGCCAGCGCGCCGCGACCATGAAGCAGAAGCAGCACGACGCCTTCCTGGTGTCCACCTACACCTCGGTCAAGGACATCGAGGCGCTGCGCGATGTGCGGCTCGACCAGCTGCGGGGACAGCGCACGGCGGCCGAGCAGTACGTGGAGGGCCTGCGCGTGCGGCTGGCCACGCTGCAGACGAGTGCGTTCAACTTCAGTCCCTACAGTCCGCGGGCCGATGCACGGCGCATGCCCGACGATCTCGCGGAGAACCTGGTGCGCACCGTCAACGAGATGCGTCAGCAGAGCAGCGTCTTGAGCGCCGAGAGCCGCCAGGAAACCGAGTTACGCGCGCAGTTCCAGGCCGACATCGAGCGCTACCGCGAGCTGCATACCATCCACACGCAGTAACCGCACGCGCGGCTCACTGGCGCCCGGAGTGCCCGAAGCCGCCAGCACCGCGCTGGGACGTGGCGAAGTCCTGCACCACCTCCAGCTCCACCTGCACCACCGGGACCACCACCAGCTGTGCGATGCGCTCGCCCGGGCGCACCGTGAAGGCTTGCGCGCCGCGATTCCAGCAGGACACCATGAGTTGTCCCTGGTAGTCGGAGTCGATGAGGCCGACGAGGTTGCCGAGCACGATGCCGTGCTTGTGACCCAGGCCCGAGCGCGGCAGGATCACCGCGGCAAGGCCGGGATCGTCGAGGTGGATTGCGATGCCGGTGGGGATGAGCTCGGCGCGCCCCGCAGCGAGCAGCAGCGGCGCATCGAGGCAGGCGCGCAGATCGAGACCGGCGGAGCCGCCGGTCGCATAGGCAGGCAGCGGGAATTCCCGCCCCACGCGGGCATCGAGGAGGCGTACCTGGAGCGTGCGGCGCTGCCGCGCAAGCGCGCTCAAGCGAGCGCCGAACCGCGCTTGCGCGCCGCGCCGCGCGCGGCGAGCTCCTGCGCGATCAGCTCCACCAACCCGCGCGCCAAAGTGAGCTTGTCGGCGCGCGGCAGCTCGTGGCGCTCGCCGCGGCTCAATACGATGAGCTGATTGTCCTCGCAGTCGAACGCCTTGTCGTGACCGACCTCGTTGGCCGCGATCATGTCGAGATTCTTCCGCATGAGCTTGGCGCGCGCATTGTTCTCCACTGCCTCGGTTTCGGCGGCAAACCCGACCACCAGCGGGCGTTCGCTGCGCGCGGCCACCGTCGCCAGCACGTCGGCGGTGCGTTCCAGGGCCAGTTCCATGGTGGCGGCGGCCTTCTTGATTTTCTGCTCGGCGGGACGCGTCGGGCGGTAGTCGGCGACCGCGGCGGTCGAGATGAAGATGTCGGTGCCGGGCAGCTCGCGCAGCACCGCCGCCAGCATCTCGGCCGCGCTCTCCACATCGATGCGCGTCACCTGCGGCGGCGTCGCGAGGGTCACCGGGCCGGCCACCAGCACCACCGCCGCGCCCGCCTCGCGCGCCGCCTGCGCCACGGCGAAGCCCATCTTGCCGGAGCTGCGATTGCTGACGAAGCGCACCGGGTCGATGCGCTCGCGCGTGGGACCTGCAGTGATGAGCACCCGCCGTCCGGCCAGCGCACCGGGTGCCGCCCGGAGCGCGCCGGCGGCGCGTTCGCTGAGCTCGAGCGGCTCGAGCATCCGACCGTCGCCGCTCTCGCCGCACGCCTGGTCGCCTGCGGCGGGTCCCCACACCTGCACGCCGCGTTGCGTGAGCGTGGCGACGTTGGCACGCGTGGCCGCGGCCGACCACATGACGTGGTTCATCGCCGGCGCCACTGCGATCGGGGCCTGGGTCGCCAGACACAGTGTCGCCAGCAGGTCGTCGGCCTGCCCGCTCGCAAGTCGTGCGAGGAAGTCCGCGCTCGCCGGCGCGACGAGCACCAGCTCGGCCCAGCGCGCCAGCTCGATATGTCCCATGGCCGCTTCCGCGGCCGGGTCCCACAGCGCGCTGCGTACGCTGCGGCCCGACACCGCCTGGAACGTCGTCGGCGTCACGAACTCGCCCGCCGCCTGCGTCATGACGACCTGCACCTCGGCGCCGCGCTCGCGCAGCCGCCGCACCAGGTCGGGGCTCTTGTAGGCGGCGATGCCGCCGGTGATGCCGAGGAGAATGCGTTTGCCTTGCATGGGACTGACCGCCTCGTTCCCGTGATTATCGCACCGCGTCTACGGCCGGGTGCAAAGCGGCGCGTGAAACTGCGACGCCGCCGGCGCCCGCGGCGCTACGCCGGGCGAGCGGCGCGCTTAGAACCAAACGTCATGAGGAAATCGCGTTGTTTGCAGCGCTTTCTCCCCCTGCCGGGGCCGCGGGACGCCTCCTTAGACTGTCGTATGAGCATCCGGGACTGGCCGCTCACCGAGCGTCCGCGCGAGAAGCTCCTCGAGCGCGGTGCGCATGCGCTCTCGGACGCGGAGCTGCTGGCATTACTGCTCGGCTCGGGAGTCAGGGGGCGCTCGGCGGTGGAGCTGGCGCGCGCGCTCATCTGCGAGTTCGGCTCACTGCGCAATCTGTTGAATGCCGACGCGCCGCGCGGCCTGACACCGGCGGGGATCGGACCGGCGCGCTTCGCGATACTCAAGGCGGCACTGGAGCTGGCGCGGCGGCACTTTCGCGAGGCCCTGCGCAGCGGGCCGGCGCTGGCCGCTCCGGAGGCGACCCGCACCTTTCTGCTGGCGCAGCTGCGCGACCGCCCGTACGAGGTATTCTGCTGCCTGTATCTGGACAACCGTCATCGGCTGATCGCGTTCGAGGAGCTGTTCCGCGGCACCATCGACCGCGCCGGCGTGCATCCGCGCGAAGTGCTGCGGCAGACGCTGCTGCACAACGCTGCGGCGCTGATCTTTGCCCACAACCACCCCTCGGGGGTGCTCGAGCCCAGCCAGGCGGACGAGCTCATCACCCGACGGCTGAAGGAAGCGCTCGCGCTCGTCGATGTGCGCGTGCTCGATCACTTCATCATCGGCGACGGGGTGTGCTATTCCTTCTCCGAAGCGGGACTTCTCTGATAGGTGTAGCGACCTCGCTCGCACAGCTCGGCACCCGACCGTTGCGGATGTTGCAGCGCGCCACCGCGGCCTCGAGCGCGCGTTGACCCTCCAGGCCCAGCGGGTGTACAAAGCGGCGCCGCGGGGGCGGCGGAAATAATAACGAGGAGATCTCATGAATAGCATGCGAGGGTCATCGTGGGCTGCGCTGACAGCCCTTGCTCTGAGCGGCGCCGCGGCGCTCGTCGGCGCGGCCGATGCGGCAGGCACCAAGGATGACAAGGCTGCGATCGAGACGCTCACCCAGCGCTTCGTGGCGGCGTTCAACGCCAAGGACATCGACTCCATCATGAAGCTCTACGCACCCGGCCCACAATTGTTCGTCTTCGACGTCACTCCGCCGCGGGAAATCGTCGGCTGGGACAACTACCGCAAGGACTGGCAGGAGCTGTTCGCGGCCTCCCCGGGCCCGGTCAAGGTCTCCGTATCGGACCTCGTGATCAGCACCGCCGGTACGGTCGCCTACAGTCACCGCATCGACCACCCGCAGTTCACGCACAAGGACGGCTCGAAGCACGAGCTCGTGGCGCGGGTGACCGACGTGTATCGCAAGATCCACGGCGAATGGCTGATCGTGCAGGAGCACGTGTCCGTTCCAGTCGATCTTGCGACCGGCAAGCCCGACCTGATGTCGAAGCCCTGACGCCGCGCGCCCGACCGCGCAGGCCCCAGCGTCGAGCCACACCTGGTAGCGGCGCCGCGACGGGGGCGCTCAGCCACCGGCGGACGGAGGTTTGCGTCCGCCCGCCGGTGGGTCTCTGCTGTCTCGCGGCAGCAGCGAGCCTTGCGCCCGTGCCGCTACGAGAGCGCCAGCCGCGGGCTTACTTCAGGATGGCTTCCATTTCCGTCCGCGAGCCGAGGACCGTGCGGATCTTGGCGCGATCGGCCTCAGACTGGTTGGCCTTATCCACCGAGCCCTCCGTCTGGGCAAGCACCGAGTCGAATCTGCTGCCGAGGTGGTCCAGTGCGGCCCAGTTCTTGTACTCGGTGACCAGCAGGATGTCGGGGTCGTTCGGTCCGCGCGCTTCGACGACGATCACCCGGTAGCTCAGAATGAGCCCGGCCTTCTTGGCGGCCTCCGACTGTTTCTTGTAGTTAGTCGCCAGCCAGTGCATGTAGTCGTCGAAATGGCCGTCCACGGTGCGTATGGAGGCGACGTTGATGACCGGACCATCGTTCCAGTCCCGGCCGTCGGCGAGCGCGGTGGTGGTCAGCGTGGTCGCAGCGAGCAGCGCCGCCGTGGCGCAGATACCTTGAGTCAGACGCATGGTGGGTAATCTCCTGTGTTTCTCTTCTACTTGGTGTTGTTCCGCGAGCCGGTGGAGCGACCAGCCGAAACTCGGGCGGAGCGGGACCCTACGCCGTTCCCGCGACAAGCGCCATAGGGGCCGTTGTTGTGGTCGCGCCTGCGGGCTGGTATAAAGCCCGGCCCGGAGTCGGAGGAACATACTGCCGACTCAAATTGTTGAATTTTCAGGAACTATTCTATGTCGCGCGTCTGCGAGATCACTGGCAAGCGGCCCGCCGTGGGCAATCGCGTCTCCCATGCGAATAACCGCAAGCGCCGCCGCTTCCTGCCGAACCTGCACACGCAACGCTTCTGGGTGGAGACGGAGAAGCGCTGGGTGACCCTGCGCCTGACCACGAGCGGCATGCGCACGGTGGAGAAGAAGGGTATCGACAAGGTGATCGCCGAGCTGCGCGCGCAGGGGCACAAGCTCTAGGGCACGCCCGAGGAGATCGTAGGACATGCGTGACAAGATCAAACTGTTGTCCACCGCCGGCACCGGCCATTTCTACGTCACGACCAAGAACAAGCGGCTGCACCCGGACAAGCTGGAAGTGCGCAAGTTCGACCCGGTAGCGCGCAAGCACGTCGCCTACAAGGAATCCAAGATCAAGTAAGCGCGCGCGGAAAGTGGAGCGCGCTTGCCCGAGCTGCCCGAGGTCGAAAACACCCGTCGCGGCCTGGCGCCGTATCTGCGGCGCCGGCGCATCGCCGCGCTCAGCGTGTACCAGCCGCGCCTGCGCTGGCCGGTGCCGCGCGATCTGCCGCGGCAGGTCGCCGGCCAGCGCATCCTGCGCGCGGGCCGGCGCGCCAAGTACCTGCTGCTGCGGCTCGAGTCCGGCACGCTGCTGATGCATCTGGGCATGTCGGGCAACCTGCGCGCGGTGCCTGCCGGCACGCCGCGCCTCACCCATGATCACTTCGACCTGGTGCTCGATTCCGGGGTGGCACTGCGTTTCAACGACCCGCGCCGTTTCGGCAGCCTGCTGTATACGCGCGGGGATCCGCGCGCGCACCCGCTGCTTGCGCAGCTCGGGCCGGAGCCGTTCTCTCGAGCGTTCAACGCGCAGTACCTGTGGCGCATCACCCGCGGCCGCCGCGTCGCCATCAAGCCGCTGCTCATGAACAGTCGCCTGGTGGTCGGCGTCGGCAACATCTACGCGAGCGAGGCGCTGTTCCGGGCGCGCATCCGCCCCAGCCGCCAGGCGCGCAGCCTCTCGCGTGCCGACGCCGCGCGGCTGGTGCGCGCGGTGCGCGCGGTCCTGCGCCAGGCCATCCGCGCCGGCGGGACCACCTTGCGCGACTACCTGGGTGCCGACGGCGCACCGGGCTACTTCCGCCAGCGGCTGTACGTTTACGAGCGCCGTGGCCGGCCGTGCCGGCGCTGCCGCACGGCGGTGCGCGCGCTGGTCCAGGGGCAGCGCTCCACCTACTATTGCCCCGCGTGCCAGCAGTGAGGTTCAGGCGATGAGCGCGCACATCCTCGCGCACCTTGACGCTGCAGACCCGGTGCTCGGCGGGCTGATCCGCGCGGTAGGACCGTGCGCGCTCGCCGCGCAGGCTGACTGTCAGCCCTTTCGGGCGCTCGCCCGGGCGATTGCCCACCAGCAACTGAACGGCACCGCGGCCAACACCATCCTGCAGCGCTTCATCGACGGCTGCGGCGCGGGCGCCTTTCCGACTCCACAGCTGGTGCTGGCCGCACCCGAGCAGAGCCTGCGCGCCGCCGGCTTCTCCGTCGCCAAGGTCGCAGCGCTGCGTGATCTGGCGCACAAGAGCCTCACCGCCATGATCCCTGCAGGGCCCGCGCTGCTGGCACTTGCCGACGAGGAGATCATCGCGTGCCTCACGCAGGTGCGCGGCATCGGCCGCTGGACCGTGGAGATGATGCTGATGTTCGAGCTCGGGCGGCCGGACGTGCTGCCGGTCGACGATTTCGGCGTACGCAGCGGCTTTCGCGCCGCCTACGGCCTGAAGCGACTGCCGCGGCCGCAGGTACTCGCCGCCTGGGGGGAGCGTTGGCGGCCCTATCGCAGCACGGCGGCCTGGTACCTGTGGCGTGCGCTCGAGCTCGAGCGCGCCGGTCGCCTGCCGCCGCCGGCGGAGCGCGTGCGCCTGCCGCGGGTCCGGCGGCGCCGGCGCCGTGCTGCCGCGGGTGCGCGGCGGCGCGCTCCGCCCAGGAGCGCGCCGCGCCGCCTCAGACGCGGCGCATCTTCTTCAGCTCCGCCTCGACGAGCGGGTGGACGAAGCGGCTCACGTCGCCGCCGAGCACCGCGATCTCGCGCACCAGCGTCGAGGAGATGAAGGTGAACTGCTCCTGAGGCGTGAGGAACACGGTCTCGAAGTTGCGGTCGAGATGGCGCGACATGTTGGCGAGCTGAAACTCGAACTCGAAGTCAGACACGGCGCGCAGCCCGCGCACGATCACCGCTCCCGGGTACTGGCGTGCGAAATCGACCGTGAGGCCGGCGTAACCCTGTACTTCGACGTGGGGAATATCCTGCAGCACGCGCCGTGCCAGCTGCACGCGCTTCTCCAGCGCGAACAGCGGCGTCTTGTTGCTGTGGGCGGCGATGGCGACGATCACGCGATCGAAGATGTCGGCGGCGCGGCGCACCAGGTCCTGGTGCCCGTTGGTGATCGGATCGAAGGTGCCCGGATAGACGGCGTTGCTTCTCATACGGCCCGCGTGACTCAGCGCGCAGCGTGCGCGAACAGATAATAACCGACCTCGCCGGCCCGCTTGGCCTTGAGCGGCTGCCAGCCCGCCGGCAGTGCCGGCGGCCCGTCACGGGCCGCGCTTTCCACGTACACGCGGCTGCCGTCCCGCAGCCAGCCACGCTCGGCGAGCAGCGCCGCCGCGCGCACCAGCAGCCCCGCCGCGAACGGCGGATCGAGGAACACTATGTCGTATGCGCGCGGCGGCGTTGCCACCAGGTAACGCAGCGCGTCCGCACGCACTACCGGCGCCTCTGCCGCACCCCATTCGGCGAGCCGCTCGCGCAGCGCCGCGACGGCCGTCGCGTCCTGCTCGAGGAACGTCACGTGCGCCGCGCCGCGCGACAGCGCCTCGAGCCCGAGTGCACCGCTGCCGGCGAACGCATCGAGGCAGCGCGCGCCCGCGATTGCGGCGCCCAGCCAGTTGAACAGGGTCTCGCGCACGCGGTCGGGGGTTGGCCGTATCGCGGCCGCTGCCGGGAAGCGCAGCTTCCTGCCGCGCCACGTGCCGCCGATGATGCGCAGCATCCGTGCCCGCGCGGCGCGGCGCGGCGCGGCGGCCGCACGGTTGCCTGACTTGCGATCGGACACCTGAGCGTGCCTGCGTCCTGAAGCCTTCGCACCTTGCCACTGTTCTCGCCGGGAGCGTACTCTAGCCTGGCTCGTCCAGGCGCGCTCAACAGCCCCGGCGGGAAGGGGATATGAAAAGAATCATCACCGCCGGGCTAGTGGCGGCCACGTTCCTCGTCGGCGGTTGTGGTACCGGTGGCAACGGCACCATCGGCTCGCCCAATCTCACGCTGCTCAATGAGAATCCCGGCGGTTCGACGCCGCCCGAGCACGCGAGCTCGAGCACCGCGCTGTTTCAGCCGGCTGCGGGCATTCTTCCCTATCCCACGGACCTGTATTTCGCCGGCTCCACCGACGGCACACTCAACATTCAGCCGGCGAACGCGCT
>DATHRC010000042.1:0-43876 GCA_035481975.1 Steroidobacteraceae bacterium | reverse complement strand
TAGGTAAAATCTATGCGTGCTACGCATATCGGACGAGCACTGGGAACTGATCCGGAAGCATTTTCCGGAGGAACACTATCCCGACGATCGCCCGGGTCGCAAGCCGATCCCAGCACGCAAGGTGCTCGAGGCGGTGCTGTGGATTCTCAACACCGGCGCCCAGTGGCACATGCTTCCGCAGTCCTATCCGAACTACAAGACGGTGCACCGGCGCTTTCAGCAGTGGTGCCAGGACGAAGTGATTCGTGCGGCGCTGACGGATCTTGCGAACACGTTGCGCGAGCAGGGCGAGGTGGACGAGTCGGAGTGCTACATCGATGCAAGCTTTGCATCGGCCAAGGGCGGTGGCGAGCAAATTGGTCCGACGAGGCGCGGAAAAGGCGTGAAAATCATGGCGATTGTGGATCGGCACGGACTGCCGCTCGCCGTAACGACGCACGCCGCGAATCACCACGAAGTCACGCTTGTGCAGCTGACCTTCAACTTCTACATGATCGAAGCAAAGCCGGACAACTTGATCGGCGATAAAGCCTACGACAGCGATCCGCTCGACGAGCAGATGCGCTCCCAGGGCGTGGAAATGATCGCTCCGCACAAATCCAACCGCGCCAAGCGCAAGACTCAGGACGGGCGACGGCTTCGCCGGTACGAGCGGCGCTGGATTGTCGAGCGCTTCTTTGCGTGGATTCAATGGAAACGCCGCCTCCTGGTCCGTTGGGAATACTACCCGCGCAATTTTCTCGGCTTCGTGCAGCTTGCAGCCCTATGCATCCTGCTCAGACAGTTTTGAGATAGGTTCTAGTGTCATGGCTGCGGGCAACAAGCTGACCCCGGGCGATCTGATGAGCCTCGAGCAGTACGCGCGCGAGCGAGCGGCATTCCGCACGCGGGTGCTGCAGCACAAGGTCGAGCGGCAGCTCGCCGTCGGCCCGAACGCCACCTGGTGCTTCGAGGACCGCCTCACGGTGCAGTATCAGGTGCAGGAGATGCTGCGCGTCGAGCGCATCTTCGAGCCGCAGGGGATCATGGAGGAGCTCGGCGCCTACAACCCCCTGATACCCGACGGCAGCAACTGGAAGGTGACGCTGCTGATCGAGTTCACCCAGCCCGAGGAGCGTGCGCGTGCGCTCGCGCAGCTGAAGGAGATCGAGAATCGCTGCTGGGTGCAGGTCGCCCGCCACGCGCGCGTGTTCGCTGTCGCCGACGAGGACATGGAGCGGGCGAACGAGGAGAAGACCTCGGCGGTGCACTTCCTGCGCTTCGAGCTGAGCGCGCCCATGATCGCGAGCCTGCGCAGCGGTGTCGGGCTCGCGCTCGGCATCGATCACCCGCACTACCGCCACCACGTCCCTGAAGTGCCCTCCACGGTGCGGCAGGCGTTGCTGGCCGACTTCGCCTAGCGCCTAGCGCTCAGCTGACGGCGCGCGCCGCGCGTGCCGCGGCCGCGGCAGCCTCTGCTAAGATCGCGCCGCCCGCGGCCGGCGGGCGCAGCGCGCACGCGGCCCTACCAGGAAACACTGCACGGATGAATCAGTCCTATACCGCATCCGACATCGAGGTCCTCTCCGGTCTCGAGCCCGTCCGGCGACGGCCGGGCATGTACACCCACACGCAGCGTCCCAATCACCTCGCGCACGAGGTGATCGACAACAGCGTCGATGAGGCGATCGCCGGCTACTGCAAGCAGATCGACGTCGTGCTCTACAAGGACGGCTCGCTCGAGGTTGCCGACGACGGCCGTGGCATGCCGGTCGACGTTCACCCGAAGGAAAAGGTGAGCGGCGCGGAGCTGATCCTCACGCGGCTGCACGCGGGGGCCAAGTTCTCCGACAAGAACTACACCTTCTCGGGAGGATTGCACGGCGTCGGCGTGTCGGTGGTGAATGCGCTCTCCAAGCATCTCGAGTGCTGGATCAAGCGCGGCGGCAAGGAATACAACATCAGCTTCAAGGGCGGCAAGATCGCTTCGAAGCTCGAGGAGATCGGCACGGTCGGGCAGCGCAACACCGGCACCACGATCCGCTTCTGGCCGGACCCGAAGTTCTTCGACTCGGACAAGTTTTCGGTGCCGCAGCTGAAGCACACGCTGAAGGCGAAGGCGGTGCTGTGCCCGGGATTGCGGGTGACGTTCAAGAATGAAGCGAGCGGCGAGAAGGATGAATGGTTCTACACCGGGGATCTGGGAGCCTACCTGATCGAGGAGCTTGGCAGGCAAGAGCG
This sequence comes from Steroidobacteraceae bacterium, assembly GCA_035481975.1. Classification (GTDB taxonomy): domain Bacteria; phylum Pseudomonadota; class Gammaproteobacteria; order Steroidobacterales; family Steroidobacteraceae; genus 13-2-20CM-66-19. The sequence goes on along the minus strand of DATHRC010000042.1, from coordinate 41,656 downwards.
TATCCCTGCCGAGCCCATCACCGGCACGCGCGCCGGCGACGACGATGCGGTCGACTACGCACTGTCGTGGGCGCCGGAGCGGGAAGCGCCGATCGGCGAGAGCTACGTCAACCTGATCCCCACCCCCGAAGGGGGCACGCACGTCAACGGGCTGCGCGCCGGCGTCGCGCAGGCGGTGCGCGAGTTCTGCGAGTTCAGGAACCTCGTGCCGCGCGGCATCAAGCTCACTCCGGAGGACGTCTGGGACAAGGCGAATTATGTGCTGTCGGTGAAGATCCGCGAGCCGCAGTTCGCCGGGCAGATGAAGGAGCGCCTGGGCTCGCGCGATGCCGCGGCGCTCGTGGAAGGATTCGTACGCGATTCGGTGGCGCTGTGGCTCAACCGCCATCCCGATGCCGGCGAGCGTATCGCGCAGTTTGCGATCGCCAACGCGCAGGAGCGTGCCAAAGCCGCGCAGCGCGTGGTGCGCAAGCGCATGACCGGAGGGCCAGCCTTGCCCGGCAAGCTCGCCGACTGCACCAGCCAGGAGCCGAAGCGCTCGGAGCTGTTCCTGGTGGAGGGCGACTCCGCGGGTGGCTCTGCCAAGCAGGCGCGCGACAAGGACTTCCAGGCCATCATGCCGTTGCGCGGCAAGATCCTGAACACCTGGGAACTCGATCCCGGGGAGATCGCCGGCAGCGAAGAAGTGCACAACATCAGCGTGGCGCTCGGCATCGAGCCGGGCTCGACCGACCTCTCGCAGCTGCGCTACCACAAGGTGTGCATCCTCGCGGATGCCGACTCCGACGGGCAGCACATCGCCACCCTGCTGTGCGCGCTGTTCCTGCGGCACTTCCGTCCGCTGGTGGTGCACGGGCACGTGCACGTGGCCATGCCGCCGCTCTACCGCATCGATGCCGGCAAGCAGGTGCACTACGCCCTCGATGAGGGCGAGCGCGATCAGCTCCTGAAGAAGATCGAGAAGGAGAGCCCGCGCACCAAGCCGACGGTGACCCGCTTCAAGGGTCTGGGGGAGATGAACCCGACGCAACTGCGCGAGACCACCATCGACCCGCGCACGCGGCGCCTGGTGCAGCTGACCATCGACGGCAAGGACAACACCGATCAGCTGATGGACATGCTGCTCGCCAAGAAGCGCGCCGCCGACCGGCGCGAGTGGCTCGAAGAGAAGGGCAACCTCGCGCAAGTGCAGGTCTAGGCATGGCCCCCGAGAACCACGAGCTGAACTTCGAGGGCGTCGAGCGCCAGCCGCTGCGCACTTTCACCGAGAAGGCCTATCTCGACTACTCGATGTACGTGATCCTCGACCGGGCGCTGCCGGCGCTCGGCGACGGCCTCAAGCCGGTGCAGCGACGCATCGTCTACGCGATGAGCGAGCTCGGACTATCGGCGGTCTCGAAGCACAAGAAGTCGGCCCGCACCGTGGGCGATGTCCTCGGCAAGTTCCACCCGCACGGTGACACGGCCTGCTACGAAGCCATGGTGCTCATGGCACAGCCGTTTGCCTATCGCTATCCCCTGGTCGACGGCCAGGGCAACTGGGGCTCGCAGGACGATCCCAAATCCTTCGCCGCCATGCGCTACACCGAGGCGAAGCTCACCCGCTACGCCGAGGTGCTGCTCGCGGAGCTGTCCGACGGCACCGTCGACTGGTCGCCGAATTTCGACGGCACGCTGCAGGAGCCGGTGATCCTGCCGGCGCGGCTGCCGAACCTGCTGCTGAACGGCACCTCCGGGATCGCGGTCGGCATGGCTACCGACATCCCGCCGCACAACCTGCGCGAAGTGGCGGCCGCCGCCATTCATCTGCTGGAAGAGCCCGAGGCCACGCTGGCGGCGCTCATGAAGCACCTCAAGGGTCCGGACCTGCCGACGGGTGCGGAGATCATCTCGCCGCGCGCCGATCTCAAGGAGTTCTACGACAAGGGCGTCGGCAGCTTCAAGGCGCGCGCTACCTGGGAGATCGAGGAGGGCAACGCGGTCATCACCTCGTTCCCCTACCAGGTTTCCCCCAGCCGCGTGCTGCAGCAGATCGACGAGCAGTGGCGCGCCAAGAAGCTGCCGATGATCGAGAGCTACAACGACGAGTCGGATCACGAGAATCCGACGCGCCTGGTGATCGTGCCGCGCTCCAACCGCGTCGACCTGACGGAGCTGATGAATCACCTGTTCGCGACCACCGACCTCGAGCGCAACTACCGCGTCAATCTCAACATCATCGCGCTCGACGGCCGCCCGCGGGTGATGAACCTCAGGGAGATCCTGGGGGAGTGGCTCGAGTTCCGCACGCGTACGGTCACCCGGCGCCTGCAGCACCGGCTGGAGAAGGTGAGCCGGCGACTGCACATCCTCGACGGGCTGCTGATCGCGTTCCTGAATCTCGACGAGGTGATCCGCATCATCCGCCGCGAGGACGAGCCGAAGCCGGTGCTGATGAAGCGCTTCAAGCTCTCGGAGGAGCAGACCGAGGAGATCCTCAACACCCGCCTGCGGCATCTGGCGAAGCTCGAGGAAATGAAGATCCGCGACGAGCAGCAGGCGCTCACCACCGAGCGCGCCGAGCTCGAGGCGCTGCTGAAGAGCAAGGCAAAACTGAAGAAGCTCATCGCAGCCGAGATCCGCGCCGACGCCGACAGGTACGGCGACGAGCGGCGCACCAAGATCATCGAGCGTGAGGCGGCGCAGGCGATCGACGAGACGGCCCTCATTCCCAACGAGCCGGTGACGGTGGTGCTGTCCACCGGCGGCTGGGTGCGCTCGGCGAAGGGCCACGACGTCGAGGCGGGCGCGCTCTCCTACAAGAGCGGCGACGCGTTCCAGGCGCTCGCCCGCGGACGCAGCCTGCAGCCGGCGATTTTCATCGACAGCACCGGGCGCACCTATACGCTGCCGGCGCATTCACTGCCCGGGGCACGCGGCTACGGCGAGCCGCTCTCCGGCCGGCTGGATCCGCCCGATGGGGCGAAGTTCGCCGGCGTGATGATCGGCGAGCCGCAGGACCTGTGGTTGCTCGCGAGCGATGCCGGCTACGGCTTCACCGCGCGCCTGCAGGACCTCAGCAGCGATCGGCGCGCCGGCAAGACGGTGCTCAACGTGCCGGCGAACGCGCACGTGCTCCCCCCCGCACCGGTGCCGTCCGCAGATTCACTGGTGGTGGTGGTGAGCAGCGACGGCAAGCTGCTCGCCTTCCCGGTAGCTGAGGTGCCCGAGATGCCGCGCGGCAAGGGCAACAAGCTCTACGACATTCCCGGCAAGAAAGCCGCCGCGCGCAGCGAGCTCATGACGGCGGTCGCCGTCGTGCCGCCGCAGGCGAGCCTGGTACTGTGGTCGGGCGAGCAGCAGAAGATTCTCGACTGGCGCGATCTGCAGCAGTACCGCGGGCAGCGTGCGCAGCGCGGCGCGGTGCTGAAGCGCGGCTGGCCGCGGCGCATCGACCGCATGGAGGCGCAGGCGCCGGCGCAGAGCTGAAGGGGGGCGCAGCGCCCCGCCGCGTGCGCGCCGTCTAGCGATCGCCGAGCACTACCTGCTCGGGCTCGTTGACGAAGTAGCCCTGGATGTACTGCACCCCGAGCTGCCACAGCACCGCCATGGTGTTGGCATCCTCGACGCGCTCGCCGATCGTCTGGATGTTGCGCTTGCGGGCCGCCTCCACCAGCGTGCGCACGCGCAGCTGCACCTGCGGATCGGTAGCCAGCCCCTGGATCAGCGTGCCGTCGATCTTCACGAAGTCGAGCGGCACCGACTCGAGCAGTCCCATGCTGTCGCGCCCGGAGCCGAAGCCCTCGAGCGCAAAGCGAAAGTGCCGTTGGCGCAGCGCCGCGGCGAGCGCGCGAACCTCGGGGACCAGGCTCGCCGCACCCTCCTCGGTGATCTGAAAGCACAGCCGCTCGGGCTGGGCGCGGCTCGAGCGCAGGTGATTGTCGAGCCATTCGACGAAGCTCGCGTCGCGCGCGCTCTCACGCGACAGCCGCACGAACAGGCACTCGGGTTTTTTCTGCGCGGCGAACGACAATGAGGCGCCGACCACCCAGCGGTCGATGTTCTTCATCAGATCGTTGCGCGCCGCGGCCGCCATGAACTCCGAGGGCAGCACTTCCTTGCCCTGGCTGTCGATCATGCGCACCAGCACGTCGAACATGCCCGGGTCCGCGCCCTGCAGACTGGCGATCGGCTGCTGCACCAGGCGGAAGCGGTTCTCCATGAGCGCCGCCTTGATGTGCTTCACCCACACCTTGTCGTAGGACATCACGCGGCTGTCGGCGTCGGCGCGGTCGGAGGTGACGCTCTGGTTGCCGCCGCGTGCGGTGCCGCGGCGCTCGCACTCGAGCGCATCCTGGATCAACGCGTCGAGATCGGCCTCGCCCGGGGAAACTACCGACAGCCCGATGGTGCAGTTGACCGAGACTGACTTGTCGCGCAGGCGCATGACGTGCTTGTGGACCCGCGCCAGCAGCCGCTCGCTCCAGGCGTTGATGTCGTGCTCGTTGCCGCGCTCGAGCAGCGCGAGGAAGCGCACACCGCCGAAGCGCCCGACCAGCTCCTTCGGATGCAGGGTCTCCTTCAGCAGCCGGCCGACTTCGATCAGCACCGACTCGCTGGCGGTTGCACCGATCAGGCGCTCGAGCGCGCCGAACTTGTCGACGCGCGCCAGCGCGAGGCAGCGCATGCCGCCGGGGGAGGGGGTGCGCAGCCGTTGCGCCAGCGCCGCGAGCAGCTCGGCGCGGCGCAGCATCCCGGCGTCCGGCTCGGGGCGCGGCGCGACCGGGGCACGCACCACCGGGCGTGCTTCCTCGCGCGGCCGCGACGACACCACCAGCCGTACACACGCCGCCGACTCGTGCTGGCCGAGCGTCAGCGTCATCTCGATGGGCAGCACGCTGCCGTCGGCGAGCAGCGCGTTGGCCCGCAGCGGATGATCGTTCCAGTGTCCCTGCAGACAGGCGGCGAGCGCACCGCGCAGCGCCGCGTGCGTGCCTTCCTCGAACAGGTCCATCACCGGCTGACTGACCACGCCGTCCTCGACACCGAACAGCTCGAGCCACGCCGGGTTGGCATCGACCACGATGCCTTCCTGCACCTGGATGATGGCGTCGTTCGAACGCTGCAGCACGCTGTCGAGCTGGCTGCGCGCGTCGTGCGCGGATTTGAGGGTGGCGTCGAGCGCCTGCTGCGTGCGGAACGCGCGCAGCTCGCGCTGCACCACTGCCTGCAGCCGCGCCTCGTTGGCGAGGGTGACCACGTCGCGGGCGCCGAGGGCGAGGCCCTGGGCCATCAGCGCTTCATCGACCGCGGCGGCGACCAGCAGCACCGGCACCCCCGGGGCGAGCTGGTCGCGCAGCGCGATCGCCGCAGTGAGCGTCTCGCGATTGCTCCAGGTGTAGAACAGGAGCTCGGGATTGAGCTGGGTGAGCGCATCGCCCAGGTCGGGCAGCGCCGGGATCCAGGTGCAGTGCGCAGGCTGCCCGGCCCGGCGCAGCATGCCGTTGATCGCCTCGGCCAGATCGCGCGCGGGGCTGAGCACGATGAGCGGAATGGCGCTCGGCTCGGTCAAGGCGCACCTCCACGGCAAGTCCCTTGCAGGGGATTCTAGCATCGCGTTGCCAGCCGCCTGCGTGAGGCGGCTCGCGGAATGCGCGCGCGTACATGCGCGTACCTGAGCCGCGGCTGGCTTCGACCGGGGCGATGCCGCTATCATACGCGGCTCTTTTGAGCGGGCCCACGCGTAAAGCCTGAAGCCCCGATAGTGCAAGAGAAAGCAATGGCCAGCTACACCACCAGCGAGATCCGCGGCGGTCTCAAAGTCCTGCTCGATGGCGACCCGTACACGGTCATCGAGAACGAGTTCGTCAAGCCGGGCAAGGGCCAGGCGTTCAACCGCATCAAGGTGCGCAACCTCAAGACCGGCCGCACCATCGAGCGCACCTTCAAATCGGGCGAGTCGCTGGAAGCGGCCGACGTGGTCGACACCGACATGCAGTATCTCTACCAGGATGGCGACTTCTGGCATTTCATGGTGCCGGAGAGCTTCGAGCAGTACACCGCCGGCAAGTCCGCGATCGGCGATAACGCCCGCTGGCTCAAGGACGGGGTGGTCTGCATCGTCACGTTGTGGAACAACGTGCCGCTCGTGGTCACTCCGCCCGCGCATATCGAGCTGAAGATCGTCGCGACCGACCCGGGGTTGCGCGGCGACACCGCCACCGGCGGTCAGAAACCGGCGACGCTCGAGACCGGCGCGGTGGTGCGCGTACCATTGTTCATCAACGAAGGCGAAGTGATCCGCATCGATACGCGCAGCGGCGAATACATCTCGCGCGCCCGGCAGTAGCCGGGCCGCGCCGCCACCGCTAGCGCGCCGCCTTCGCAGCCGCCGGGGGCGTGGGCACCGCCCGCAGGCCATCCGCGGCATACAGCGCCAGCGCTGCCCAGATCAGTACGAACCCGGCGGCGCGCGCGGCGGCGAAATCCTCGTGGAACAGCAGCACGCCCGACAGCAGCTGCAGGCTCGGGCCGATGTACTGCAGCACGCCGACGGTCGAGTACGGCAGCAGCCGCGCAGCGTAAGCGAACAGGAACAGCGGCACCGCGGTGGCGATGCCGCTGCCGACCAGCAGCGCCGCGATCGCGCCTCCCGAGCGGGTGAACGCGCCGCTGCCGTGCAGCTCGCACCACAGCAGGTAGCCGCAGGCCAGCGGCAGCAGCAGCAGCGTCTCGGTGGCGAGCCCGGGCAGCGCCTCGACGCTGATGACCTTGCGCACGAAGCCGTAGAGGGAAAAGCTCAGCGCGAGCGTGCCGGCGATCCACGGCGGACGCCCGGCGAGCACGGCGAGATAGAGTACGCCGATGGCGGCGAGCGTGACCGCCAGCCACTGCACGCGGTTCAGCCGCTCGTGCAGCACGAACACTCCCAGCACCACGTTCACCAGCGGGTTGATGTAGTAGCCGAGGCTGGTGTCGACGATGTGGCCGTGGGACACGCCCCATACGTACACCAGCCAGTTGCCGGAGATGAGCAGCGCACTCAGCAGCAGCCGCGCCAGCAGCGCCGGCCGGGAGAAGATGCCGGCGAGGCGCGGCAGCTCGCCGCGCAGCAGCATCCACGCGAGGATGAAGAGGCATGACCAGCTGATACGGTGAGCGATGATCTGCAGCGCCGGCACCTCGCGCAGCGGATGCAGGTAGATCGGAAACAGCCCCCAGATGGTGAAGGCCGCGGCGCCGGCGGCCAGCCCGCGCGGCGACAGGCGCGCCCTCATGCGCCGGGCACGGCCGCGGCGCTGGCCGCCATGAACACTGCGGCGAGCGCTTCGAGCCCGGCGGCATCGGCGCTGTCGAAGCGCGCGCGCCGCGGACTGTCGAGGTCGAGCACGCCGAGCAGCTCGCGGCCGCGCAGCAGCGGCACCACGATCTCCGCGCGCGAGTCGCCGTCGCAGGCGATGTGTCCGGGGAACTGGTGTACGTCGGCCACGACGAGCGTGCGCCGCTCGGCGGCTGCCGTGCCGCACACGCCTTGTCCCAGCGCGATGCGCACGCACGCGGGCTTGCCCTGGAACGGGCCGACGAGCAGCGCGCCGTCCCGGAGAAAGTAGAAGCCGGCCCAGTTCACCTCGGGGAGCGCGCCGAACAGCAACGCTGCGGTGTTGGCCGCGTTGGCAATCAGGTCGTGCTCAGCGGCGAGCAGCGCCTGCAGATCGCCGGCGAGGCGCCGGTAGCCGGCGGCCTTGTCGGTGAACTCGTAAGGTGCGGTCATGGCATGCAGGCTCGCGGCGCCGGCGGTCATTCTCAGGCGCGGTCGGTGGGGAACGCCAATACCTCTTCGATCTCAGCCGCCCCGGTGGCGAGCATGAGGGTGCGATCGAATCCGAGCGCGACGCCGGCGCAGTCGGGCAGCCCCGCGCCGAGCGCCGCCAGCAGCCGCTCGTCGATGGGAGCCACCGGCAGGCCGCGGCGCCGCCGCTCGGCATTGTCGCGCACGAAGCGCGCGCGCTGCTCGGCGGGGGCGGCGAGCTCGTGGAAACCGTTAGCGAGCTCGACGCCGTCGCAGTAGAGCTCGAAGCGCAGTGCGGTGCGCGGATCGCGCGGATCGAGCCGCGCGAGCGCCGCCTGGCTCGCGGGATAGCCATGCACGAACGTCAGGGCGTTGTTGCCCAAGCGCGGCCCGATGCAGTTTCCCATGAGCAGCTCGAGCCAGGTGTCGCGCGGGGTGTCTGCGTCGCCGCGAAATCCGAGCGGCTGCGCGGCGCGCGCCAGCTCCGCATCGCCGGCGCTGAAGGGGTCGAGGCCGAGTTCGCGCCGGAACGCCTCGCGGTAGCTCAGGCGCTCGGCGCTGCGGGCAGCGGCGGGTGCACCGAGCAGAGCGCGCACCAGTGCCTCCACCTCGTCCATCAGCGCCTCGAGCGTGAACGAGAGGCGATACCACTCGATGAGCGTGAATTCCGGATTATGCAGCCGCGAGCACTCGAAGCCGCGCACCACGTGGCAGATCTGGTAGATGTCGCCACTGCCGGATGCCAGCAGGCGCTTCATGGCGTACTCGGGGGAGGTGTGCAGGTAGTGGCGCAGCGGCGTGCCGTGCGCGTCCGGCGCCGCGGCCGCCACGGCCAGCTGCACCGCGGCCGAGTGGATATGCACGTCGCTGACAGGCGCATTCACCACCATGGGCGTATCCACCTCGAGCACGCCGCGCGCGGCAAAGAACTCGCGCGTGCGCGCCAGCAGCGCGGCCCGCTGTACCAGGCGCGCCCGGGTCGGGCGCGGACGCCAGTCATCGCCGGGGGCGCTCATGTCAGCCGCGCGAGTGCCTGCCCGAGGCGCACCGGGCTTCCCGGAGCGAGCGCCGGCAGCCAGCTGCTGCTGCCCGGCGGCAGCAGCACGATGACGGTCGAACCCATGTTGAAGCGCGCAACTTCCGCACCGCGCGCCAGCGTCACCGGGCCGCGCGTGCTGTCGAGCGGCAGATCGCAACGCTGCCGCGGCCGCCGCGGAGTCACCTCGCCGTGCCAGAGCGTCGACATGCTGCCGACGAACAACGCGCCGACCAGCACCAGGCCTAACGTCAGCGGCCCCGAGCCGAACATGCAGATCACGCGCTCGTTGCGCGCGAACAGTCCCGGGACGGCGGCCGCGGTGACGCTGTTCACGCTGAAGAGCTGCCCCGGCACGTACCACGCCGCCCGCAGCGTGCCCGCCAGCGGCAGGTGAACGCGATGGTAGTTGCGCGGTGCGAGGTAGAGGGTGGCGCAGGCACCGTCCCGGAAGAGCTCCGTCCACGGGGTCTCCGCGGCGAGCAGCGACTCGAGCGTGTAGGCGTGACCCTTGGCCTGCACCAGCCACGAGCCATCGAGCCGGCCGAGCTGGCTGACCGTGCCGTCGACCGGCGAGACCAGGACTGCCGGGTCCGGGTCGGGCGGCCGCGCGTCGGCGCGCAACGCGCGGGTGAAGAACTCGTTGAAGCTGCCGTACTGCAGCGCGTCGGGCTGCAACGCGTCGCTGAGATCCGGATGAAAATGAGCGACGAACGCGCGTATCAGCGCGTTCTTCAGCCAGCGCCGGCGGCTGCGCGTCAGGCGATAAGCCAGCTGCGACAGCCACTGCTGCGGCAGCAGGTACTGCAGGGCGACGAACAGACGCGCGCCCACGCTGTCGAGCGCCGCGTCGCTCATGCCGTGGACCGCCCCCTGCGCAGCCAGGGAGCGGCGCGCCGCAGATCGGCGGCGATCGCCGCGACGTCGAAGGGCGGCGTGAAAATGGCGTCGACGCGGCCCGCATCATCGAGCAGGAAGACCACCGCCGAGTGATCCATGGTGTAATCGCCACCGGGCAGATCCACCCGGCTCATCACCACACCGAGGGCGGCGGCGAGGCGCCCGATCGCCGCCGGTGCGCCGGTGAGCCCCTGAAAGCGCGGGTCGAAGGCGTGCACGTACAAGCCGAGCACCGCGGGGGTGTCGCGCTGCGGATCGACGCTCACGAACACCACCCGCAGCCCGGGGACCGCGGCGCGCCTGACGATCTGCGCCAGTTTGAGCAGTGTGGTCGGACACACGTCGGGACAGTGCGTGAAGCCGAAGAACATGAGCGTCGGTGCGCCGGTGAGATCACGCGGCGTGAACCCGCGGCCGCTCGTGTCGGTGAGAGTGAAGTCGGGCAGGACCTTCGGCTGCGGCAGCCAGGTGCCGCTTGCCAGCTGCGGGCTGCGCGGGTCAAGTTCGCGGGCCACCCAGAAACCGGCCAGCGCGGCGCAGGCGGCGGCGGGCAGGAGCCAGCGGGCGCGTAACGGGATCATGAGTGGATTATTTCATACACGCCGGGCTGCCGGACGCGCACCGTCCGCGCGGCGCGCGCGCGCCGCGCCCGGCCGCCGCCGCGTCACGCTCGGCGCGCTCATCGCGCGCTCCGCGGCGCGGCTGCGCCGCGCGCGGGTGTTCTTCGGGCATGGCAGCGACAACGCCTGGGACGAGGCGGCTACGCTGGTGCTGCACGCGCTGCGCCTGCCGCTGCGCGGCGGGACGTCGCGGTACGCGCGCCGTCTCGGCGTGCGCGCGCAGCGCAGCGCGCACCAGCTGGTGTCGCGGCGCATCCGCGAGCGTCTGCCGTCCGCGTACCTGACCGGCGTCGCCTGGTTCGCCGGCGTGCGGCTGCGCGTCGATCCACGCGTACTGGTGCCGCGCTCGCCGCTGGCGGAGCTCATCGAGCGCGGCTTCGCGCCCTGGATCGACCCGCGGCGCGTGCGGCGCGTACTCGATGTGGGTACCGGCTCGGGCTGTATCGCGATCGGCTGCGCCCGCGTGCTGCCCGGCGCGCGCGTTGATGCGGTCGAGATCTCCGACGCGGCGCTGGAAGTGGCGCGCGCCAACGTGCGCCGTCTGCGCCTGCAGCGCCGCGTGCGGCTGCTCAAGTCGGATCACTTCAGCGCCCTCGGCCGCGCGACCTACGATATCATCGTGGCGAATCCGCCTTACGTGGGCAGCCGGGAGCTCGCCGGGCTGCCGCCGGAGTACCGTCACGAGCCGCGCCTGGCATTGGCGGCGGGCCGCTCCGGGCTCGATTCGGTGCGCGTCATCCTGCGTGAGGCGGCACGGCACCTGCGGCGGCGCGGACTGCTCATCGTCGAGGTGGGCAACACCGAGCGGGCGGTGCGGCGCGCATGGCCGCGGCTGCCCTTCGTATGGCTCGAATTCGCGCGCGGCGGCGGCGGAGTTTTCCTGCTCACGCGCGAGCAACTGCAGCGGCGTTGCGGCGCCACGAGGTCTTAACGACACGGCACCCACATGTCGGGTAACACGATCGGCAGGCTGTTCACGGTGACGACGTTCGGCGAGAGCCACGGACCGGCGATGGGCTGCGTCGTCGACGGCTGCCCGCCGGGTCTGCCGCTCACCGAGGCGGACCTGCAGCAGGATGTCGACCGGCGCCGCACCGGGACCTCGCACTTCGTCAGCCAGCGCCGCGAAGCCGACGAGGTACGCATCCTCTCGGGGGTGTTCGAGGGACACACCACCGGCACGCCGATCGGCATCCTCATCGAGAACACCGACGCGCGCTCGCGCGATTACGACAAGATCAGCGACCGCTTCCGCCCCGGGCACGCCGACTACACTTATATGCAGAAGTACGGGGTGCGCGATCACCGCGGCGGCGGCCGCGCCTCGGCACGCGAGACGGTGATGCGCACCGCCGCCGGGGCGATCGCGCGCCGTTACCTGGCCGCGCGTCTCGGGGTGCGCATCTACGGCTACCTGAGCCAGGTCGGCGCGCTGCAGCTCGAGCCGGTAGATCCGGCGTTCGCCTATCAGAATCCGTTCTTCTGCCCCGACCCGCAACGCATCGCCGAGATCGAGGCGCTCATCTGGAAAGTGCGCGGCGAGGGCGACTCGATCGGCGCGCGCGTGACGGTCGTGGCGAGCGGCGTGCCGCCGGGTCTCGGCGAGCCGGTGTTCGACCGGCTGGATGCCGACATCGCTCACGCGCTGATGAGCATCAACGCGGTGAAGGCGGTGGAGCTCGGCGCGGGCGTGCGCGCCGCCGCGCAGCGCGGCAGCGAGCATCGCGATGAGCTCACACCGCAGGGCTTTCGCAGCAACAACTCCGGTGGTGTGCTCGGTGGCATCTCCTCGGGTCAGGACGTGATCGCGCACCTCACGCTCAAGCCCACCTCGAGCATCCAGGTGCCCGGCCGCACCATCGACAGCGCCGGCCAGCCGGTCGAGATCGTGACCACCGGACGACATGATCCGTGCGTCGGACTGCGCGCCACGCCGATCGCCGAGGCGATGCTCGCGATCGTCCTCATGGATCACTATCTGCGCCACCGCGCGCAGAACGCCGACGTGCGGTGCACCACGCCGGACATCAGCGCACCGCCGGCATGACGCACCCTGCCTGTGCGCCGCAGCGGCGCCCGGTGGTCAAAAATGCGCCAGCCGTCACGGTCCGGGCGCAGCGCCGCAGGGTCCGGTGGTGCGCGCCGGCCCGAGGCAGCGAACCGCGACACAGTTTATGTCGTGCGAATCCGTGAAGATCTCGCCCCTGACGTACGACTTAACGCATGGTTTATCGCAGAAAACGCCCCCACGGGCGCCGCTGCCTTGGCGTGTGCACAGTGCGCGACTTTGGCCTGCACGCGCTATTTAAGTTATATTGCCGCCGCATGTGGCGGGGGGTCGCCAGATATGGCCCATCCTGTTATTTTTATTAGATATTCTTACCAGATAGTGCCTGCCGGGGGGTCCTGATGATTGCCAAACGCTCCATCTGGGCGCTGGCCGTGCTGCTGGCTTTGCCGTCAGCCTCGTTCGCGCTCGGCCTCGGGGACATCCATCTGCTCTCGGCGCTGAATGCGCCGCTCGATGCCGAGATCGAGCTCGTCGATGTGGCACCGGATGAGGTGAACACGGTGCAGGCGCAGCTGGCATCGCGCGAGACTTTCGACCGCTACGGCCTCGAGTGGCCCGGCTATCTCGCCGGCGTGCAGGTGCGCACCACGCGCACCAGCGACGGGCGCGAGGTCATCAAGCTCAAATCGACCGAGCCGATTCCCGATCCTTTCCTCACTCTGCTGGTCCAGGTTAACTGGTCACGCGGGCGGCTGGTGCGCGAGTACACCATGCTGTTCGATCCGCCGGTGTTCGCGCCGGGTCCGGCGACAGTCAACGCGGCGGTGAGCGCGCCGGCGACCGGCACGGGCGCCCGCGAGGGCGCGATTGCGCGCTCCTCCGAAGTACCGGCACCGGCAGCCCCCGACGCCGCTGCCGCGACGACGGCCGCGCCGCCGCCCGCAACGGCCGCGGCTGCGCCGTCGGCGAGGACCGCGCCGCGCGAGGGTGGTGGCGAGGGCGTGACGCACCTCGTGCACCGCGGCGAGACACTCTCCGCGATCGCTGCCAGTGCTGCCGGCGCGAGCGCAGACTCTCCTCAGGCGCGTAGCTGGATGCTCGCGATCTACCAGGCGAATCCGCGCGCGTTCGAGCAGAACATGAACCTGTTGCACTCGGGCGCCGTGCTGCGCATGCCCGACGCCGCGACTGCCGCCGCAGTTTCCCCGGCAGCGGCTGCCGCCGAGATCCGCCGCCAATATGCCGCCTGGCGCGGCAGCGCCCCCGAATCCGCCGCCGCGCAGTCGGGGCGGCTGAAGCTCGTCACGCCTGCCGAAGGGGCTTCCGCCGGTGCGACGCCCGGCGCCGCCGCCAGTGGAGAAGTGAGCGCGCTGCAGGGCCGCGTACACGATCTCGAAGGCCAGCTCGCCGAATCGAAGCGACTGCTGGATATGAAGAACGCCGAGCTCGCGCGGATGCAGTCGCAGCTCGCCGCCAAGCAGAGCGCTCCTGCCGCGCCGCCGCCGGCGCCGCCTGCGGCAGAGACCGCACCGCCGCCGGCCGCGGCGCCCGCCGCGCCGCAACCGCCGGCGACTGCCGCCGCGCCACCCGCGCCACCGCCCGCCGCGCCCGCAGAGGAACAGCCGGCCACCCCGCCGCCGCCGCCGGTGATCGCGGCGGCGCCGCCCCCCGAACACAAGGCCCCCCCGAGTCCTGCGGGCGGCTCGCTGCTCGATACCCTCAAGAGCTACTGGTGGGTGCTGCTGCTGCTCCTGCTCGTCGTCATCGGCGGCCTCGTCGGCTCGCGCGCGCTGCGCTCGCGCCGGGCGTCCGAATTCGATGATTCCCTTGGGCGGCTCGCAGTGGCGGGCGCCGCTGCGGCCGAGCCCGCCGGCGGAGCCGGGCGGCGGTTCGAATCCGATGAGCCGCTGCCCATGCGGGCGACCCCGGCATCGCCCGTCCCCGAGGACGCCTTCCTGGTCGAGGAATCAGCAAGCCACGAGCGTCCGCGGTTCGGGGCCGCAGGCGCGCCGGCACCCGCGCCGCGCCACGTGGCGGCCGATGACACGATCAGCAGCGAGACTGCGATCAATCTCGACCAGGGCGACCCGCTCGCGGAAGCGGACTTTCACATGGCGTACGGCCTGTATGACCAGGCCGCCGATCTGATCCGTATCGCCATCAGTCGCGAGCCCACGCGGCGCGATCTGAAGCTGAAGCTCCTCGAGGTGTTCTTCGTCTGGGGCAACAAGGAGCAGTTCCTGCAGACGGCGCGCGAGCTGGCCGAGAGCCGTGCGAATGCCGCACCCGGCGAATGGGAAAAGATCCTCATCATGGGCAAGCAGCTCGCGCCCGAGGATCCGCTGTTTTCCGGCGGCGGTGCCGTCACCGGCGCCGCGGCGGGCGGAGTGGATCTCGACCTCGAAGGAGGTCAGAGCCGCGTCGACTTCGATCTGCTCGGCGAGCCAGTCCCGGGCGATGCGCCGCAGGGGCTGGATCTGGACATCGGCGCCGCCGTCGGCGAAGGGGCAGCTGGCGAGTCGACGACCAACGTCACCGACCGCAACGCCGCGCTACTCGATACGACGTTCTCGAGCACCGCCACCACCGGCACCACGCGCCAGATGACCCAGCGGGTGCGCCCCGCCGGGGCAACCGGCGAGATGGAGGGTCCCACCGTCGAGCAGCCGGCACTTGCCACGGCCGAGAATCCCACCGTCCGGCAGAAGCTCGAGACGGCGATGCGTCAGAGCGGCCCCGACCAGACCGCCGAGCTGGCCATCGATGACCTCGGCCTCGATGTTGGTTCGGTCGACACGGTCGACCAGCCCGGCCCGGCCGCCGCGGCGGCCTCGACTCCGGATTCGCCCACGCTGGTGGCAGGCCTCGACGAGCAGTCGCGCCAGGCGATGGAGGCCGCGGAAGGGCACAGCAGCAAGGACGGCACGGTCTCCACCGGCGCCTGGCAGTTCGAGCAGAATGAGCTCGAGGCGGCACTGACGCAGACCAGCCTCGCGGTGCCGGACACGTCGGCCACCTCGCGTCTTGCGGCCCTGAAGGGGCACGCGCTCGACGTCGACGTCGGCGATGCCACCGGCACGCACGCTGCCACCGTGACCGATGTCGATCTGGACGTCGGCGCCGCGACCGGCAGTCATCCGTCCAACGGCACCGGCGGGCTCGACCTCGACGTCGGCACCGCGACCGTGCCCGACACGGCTTTCGCGGCGACACAGAAGCTGTCGGCGGATGACCTGGCACTGCCTGATCTTGAGCCCGTGACCATGAGCGAGGTGGGCACCAAGCTCGATCTTGCGCGGGCCTACATGGACATGGGTGATCCGGACGGCGCGCGCAACATCCTCGAGGAAGTGCTGAATGAAGGCTCGGCGGCGCAGAAACAGGAAGCCCAGCGGCTGATGGAGTCGCTGCCCGGATAGCACGCGCCGGCGCAGGCGTGGTCAGGATCGCCGTTGGCATCGAGTACGACGGCAGCGCGTATGCCGGCTGGCAGGGCCAGCCGACGCTGCGCACCCTGCAGCGTGTCACCGAGAAGGCCCTCGCAGCCGTAGCCGCGGAAGGCGTGCACCTCACCTGCGCCGGCCGCACCGACGCCGGCGTACATGCGGCAGGCCAGGTGGCGCACTTCGACACCCATGCCGCGCGCAGCATGCGCAGCTGGGTGCTCGGCGCCAACAGCGCGCTGCCGGGCGATGTCAGCGTGTCGTGGGCGCTGCCGGTAGCGGCGCATTTTCACGCGCGCTTCTGCGCCGAGGCGCGCACCTACCGCTATGTCATCGTGAATCGCCTCGCCCGGCCGGCACTGCTGCAGCAGCGTGCCGCTTGGGTGCACCGTCCGCTCGATCAGGAGCGCATGGCGCAGGCGGCACGCGCTCTGGTGGGCGAGCACGACTTCAGCGCCTTTCGTGCCGCCGAATGCCAGGCCCGAACCCCGGTGCGGCGCCTGGAGAGCCTGAGCGTCGAGCGGTACCAGGAGCGCATCGTCATCGAGGCGACGGCCAACGCCTTCCTGCACCACATGGTGCGCAACATCGCCGGACTGCTCATTGCCGTCGGCAAGGGCAAGGCCCCGCCCGAGTGGGCACACGAGGTGCTTGCCGGACGCGACCGCACCCGCAGCGCCGCCACCGCCCCGGCCTGCGGGCTGTACCTGTGGTCGGTACGCTACCCGGCGGCCTTCGGGCTGCCGGTGCGGCGCGCGGCGGAAGCCCCCTTGACCGATCGGCTATGATCGGAACCCCGGTACTCACGCGCGGATCGGCGATGTCCTGGTTCGAGAAAATCATGCCCTCCCGCATCAAGACCGAGCGGCGTACGCGCTCGGTCCCGGAGGGGCTGTGGATCAAGTGCCCGGCGTGCGATGCGGTGCTGTATCGCGCGGAGCTCGAGCGCAACCTCTATGTCTGCCCCAAGTGCAGCCATCACATGCGCATGGGCGGGCGCGAGCGGCTCGAGCGCTTTCTCGATACGGACTCCGGGGAGGAGATCGGGGCGGGCATCTCACCGGAGGACCCGCTCAAGTTCCGCGACAGCAAGCGTTATCGCGACCGCCTCGCCCAGGCGCAGAAGGCGACCGGCGAGAGCGATGCGCTGATCGTGCTCGCCGGCAGCCTGCACGGACTGCCGGTAGTGGCCTGCGCGTTCGAGTTCCAGTTCCTCGGCGGCTCGATGGGCTCGGTGGTCGGCGAGCGCTTCCGGCGCGGCGTTGACTACTGCATCCAGGAGCGCCGCCCGTTCGTGTGTTTCTCCGCGAGCGGTGGGGCGCGCATGCAGGAGGCGCTGTACTCGTTGCTGCAGATGGCCAAGACGGCGGCGGCGCTGTCGCGCCTGGCGCAGGCGCATCTGCCGTTCATCTCGGTGCTGACCGACCCGACGATGGGCGGCGTCTCGGCCAGCCTGGCGTTGCTCGGGGACCTGAACCTCGCCGAGCCGCGCGCGCTCATCGGGTTTGCCGGGCCGCGCGTCATCCAGCAGACGGTGCGCGAGACGCTGCCTGAAGGGTTCCAGCGCAGCGAGTTCCTGCTCGATCACGGCGCCATCGACATGATCGTCGACCGCCGCGAGATGGGCGATCGCATCGCGGCAGCGCTGCGGCTGCTGCTGAAGCTACCCGCGGCCGCCGCCTGACGCGCGCCGCGTTTTCGCGCCGACCCGCGCCGATGCGCACGCTCGCCGAGTGGCTGAGGCTGCAGGAGTCGGTGCATCCGCGCAGCATCGACATGGGGCTCGAGCGCGTCGGCAGCGTCGCCCGCACCCTCGGGGTGGCCGCGCCGGGGTTCGCGGTGATCACCGTCGGCGGCACCAACGGCAAGGGCTCGGTGGTCGCGCACCTTGCGGCGCTGCTCGGCGCCCGCGGCGCCCGCACCGGCATATTCACCTCGCCGCACCTGCTGCGCTACAACGAGCGCATCCACATCGACGGCCGCGAGGTCGCGGACCCCGAGCTCATCGGCGCCTTCGAGCGCATCGAGGCCGCGCGCGGCACCACCACGCTCACCTTTTTTGAATACAACACGCTGGCCGCACTGCTCATCTTCGCGGACCGGCGGGTGGATGTGGCGGTGCTCGAGGTCGGGCTCGGCGGGCGGCTCGACGCCACCAACCTGGTGGACGCCGACGTGGCGGTGCTCGCCTCGGTCGGGTTCGATCATCGCGACTGGCTGGGCGACACACTCGAGCAGATCGGCGCCGAGAAGGCCGGCATCTTCCGCAGCGGCCGCCCCGCGGTCCTCGGCAGCGCCGACATGCCGGCCACGGTGTTTGCCACGCTGCAGGCCGTGGGCGCGCGGGCGGTGGTGGCCGAGCGCGACTTCCACTGGCGGCTGCGCGGGGCGACCTGGGACTATCAGGGCCTCGAGGTCACGCTGACCGACCTGCCGCCGCCGGCGCTCGCCGGCGCCATCCAGTATCGCAACGCCGCCACCGCGCTTGCGGCGCTGGAGTTGCTCGGCCGTGGAGCGGCCGGGGCGGCGCTCGCGCGGCTGCGCGGGCGCCTCGGCGCACTCGATGCGCGCACCACCGCGGCGGGGCTCGAGCGCGTGCAGCTCCCGGGGCGCTTCCAGGTAGTGCCCGGCGCCGTGGAATGGATCCTCGATATTGCGCACAACGAGCCGGCGGCGCGCGTGCTGGCGGCGCAGCTGGCGCAGCGGCCGCTGCCGCCGCGCCCGCAGGGCGGGCACGGAGTGACGTTCGCGGTGATCGGCGTGCTCAGGGACAAGGATGCGGCGGCCATTGCCGCGGCGCTCGGCCCCCTCATCGACCGCTGGATCGTGTGCACACTGCCGGGCGAGCGCGGCGCAAGCGCGGCGCAGCTCGCCGCGCGCCTGGCGCTCTCCGCCGGCAGCTTCGAGCTGGCCGATTCGGTGGCGGCCGGCTGCGAACGCGCGCATGGCGCCGCGCGCCCGGGAGACCGCGTGGTGGTGTGCGGCTCCGTACATACGGTCGGACCGGCGCTGCGGTGGCTTCGGATATACTAGGCCGCAGCCAGCGCGGCGTCCGCCGCGCTTGGCTTTCGCGCACTTGCCCCCATCGTCGGTGCTCAAGGTGAAAGAACGGCTGACCGGCGCGATCATTCTCGTGGCTCTGATCGTATTGTTGGTGCCCGAGCTGCTGACAGGACCGATCCGCGCCACCACGCGGGCCGCAGCCGCGTCGTCCGCCGAGGAACCGCCATTACGCTCCTACACCATCAACCTGTCGGAGGATGCCCGCGCCCGCAGCGCGGCTCAGGCGACGAGTGGTCCGGCGCCGCCCACACCGCTGCCGCCGACCGCAGCGGCAGATCCCCCGGCCACCGCCGCAGCGCCCGCGGCAGCGCCCAGTGCCGTAGCGACGCCCAGTGCCGTAGCGACGCCCAGTGCCGCAGCGACGCGCGCGCAGCCGGAGCCGCCGGAGCGCGGCACGGCAGCGCCTGCAGGCGGCAGCGCGGCTGCCGCGACCGGCGCCGGCGCGAAGTCCGCGCCGCTGACAGCCGGAGCGGGCTGGGTGGTGCAGCTCGGCAGCTTCGTGAGCCACGCGAACGCCGCGCATCTGGCGCGACAGGTGCACGCACAGGGTTTCTCGGCGAGCGTGTCGCAGGGCAGTGGCGGGCGGCGCCTGTACCGGGTGCGCGTCGGTCCGGTGGCCGATCGCCCGGCGGCAGCGCAGCTCGCACAGCGCCTGCGCGCGGCGGGGCACAACGGCG
The DNA here is from genome assembly GCA_035481975.1 of Steroidobacteraceae bacterium. Lineage (GTDB taxonomy): Bacteria > Pseudomonadota > Gammaproteobacteria > Steroidobacterales > Steroidobacteraceae > 13-2-20CM-66-19. The sequence goes on along the minus strand of DATHRC010000042.1, from coordinate 22,138 downwards.
CGATCGTGCCGCAGTAGCTGCGCCGCTGCGTATGACCGGCTCCCCAGGCAGCGCGGGCGGTGCTCTTGTACAATCCGCGCCGCGCGTAAATGACCGCGATGACGACGAGCTGCGATGAACACGACCGACTACGTGGTGATTGCCGCGATCGTGATTTCCGCGCTGGTCGGCGTGACCCGCGGTTTCCTGCGCGAAGCGGTGGCGTTCGCCTCGTGGATCATCGCGCTGTTCCTCGCCTGGCACTTCTCGACGCTGGTGGCGCCGCACCTCGGTGGGCTGCTGGCGGAGGCCGAGGTCGCGCCGTGGGCGGCGCGGATCCTCATCGTGCTGCTGGTGCTGCTGCTCGGCGCCCTGGTGGGCGCCAGCCTCGGGCACTTCGTACGGCTGTCGATTTTCAGCGGCGTGGACCGCTTGCTCGGCTTCCTGTTCGGGCTGCTGCGCGGCCTGGTGCTGCTCGGGGTGTTCGTCATTCTCGGGCAGCTGCTGCAGCTGCAGGGGGAGCGCTGGTGGCGGCAATCGCTGCTCATTCCCTACGGCGAATCGGTGGCCAACGGCTTGCGCGCGCTGGTGGGCGAGGAGCGCGTGCGTCCGGGCGTACACGTATGAGGAGCTGACAGACCCATGTGCGGCATCGTCGGCATCGTCGGGACCAGCGCGGTGAATCAGCGGCTCTACGACGCGCTCACGGTGCTGCAGCACCGTGGCCAGGACGCCGCCGGTATCGCCACCTCCTCGGGCGAGGCGGAGCTGTGCGTGCGCAAGGGCAGCGGCCTGGTGCGCGACGTGTTCCAGCAGCATCACATGCTCGAGCTCAAGGGCAACATCGGCATCGGCCACGTGCGCTATCCGACCGCCGGCTGCGATGGCGCCTCCGAGGCCCAGCCGTTCTACGTCAATGCGCCCTACGGCATCTGTCTCGGCCACAACGGCAACCTCACCAACGCCGCGGAGCTGGCCGAGATCCTGATCCGCGAGGACCGCCGCCACCTGAACACCACCTCCGACTCGGAGGTGCTGCTGAACGTGTTCGCTTCCGAGTTGCAGCGCGTCGGCACGGCGCGCATCACGCCCGCCGACGTGTTCGCAGCGCTGAGCTCGCTCTACCGCCGCTGCCGCGGCGGCTATGCGGTGGTCGCCATGATCATCGGGCACGGGGTGCTCGGCTTTCGCGACCCGCACGGCATCCGCCCGCTGGTGCTCGGCGAGCGGCGCACGCCGCGCGGCACCGAATGGATGCTGGCCTCCGAGAGCGTGGCGCTCGACAGCCTGTCGTTCCGCCTGGTGCGCGACGTCGCCCCCGGGGAGGCGGTGTTCATCGACGAACAGGGGCGGCTGCACACGCAGCAGTGCGTCGCCACTGCGCGCCACACGCCGTGCATCTTCGAGTACGTGTACTTCGCGCGCCCCGACTCCAAGATCGACAACATCTCGGTGTACCGCGCCCGCATGCGCATGGGTGACCGCCTGGCGGACAAGATCCTGCGCGAGCGCCCGGCGCACGACATCGAGGTGGTGATCCCGATTCCCGACACCAGCCGCACCAGCGCGCTGCAGCTGGCGCAGCGGCTCGGCCTCAAGTACCGCGAAGGCTTCATCAAGAACCGCTACATCGGCCGGACCTTCATCATGCCCGGCCAGGACGAGCGCGAGAAATCGGTGCGCCGCAAGCTCAACGCCATCGACCTGGAATTCCGCGGCAAGACGGTGCTGCTGGTGGACGACTCGATCGTGCGCGGCACCACCTCGGCGCAGATCATCGAGCTGGCGCGCGAGGCCGGCGCCGCCAAGGTCTACTTCGCTTCCGCGGCGCCGCCGGTGCGCTTCCCCAACGTCTACGGCATCGACATGCCGGCGACCAGCGAGCTGGTCGCGAGCGGTCGCACGGTGGAGGAAGTGACGCGCCTGATCGGCGCGGACTGGCTCATCTACCAGGATCTCGAGGACCTGATCGCCGCCTGCAAGCACGAGGATGCGCGCATCGAGGAGTTCGACACCTCATGCTTCTCGGGCGTCTACGTCACCGGGGACATCACCCCGGAGTATCTCGAGCGGCTGCAGCTCGAGCGCTCGGATGCCGCCAAGCTTGCGCGCCGTGAGCGCCGCGGCAAGCTGAAAGTCGTGCACGGGAGCTAACGAGCGAACGCCAGCGACCCCCGCCGCGAGCTGCTGCTGGCGCTGCTGCAGACCGGGCTGCAGCGCGTCGACGGGCGGCGCTGCGTGCGCGCGGCGCTCGAGCAGAGCGCCCCCGACGCGCCGGTGTGGGTCGCGGCCGTCGGCAAGGCCGCCATCGCCATGGCGCACGGTGCCTACCAGGCGCTCGGCACGGCGCTCGAGCGCACGCTGATCATCACCCGCGACACGCACGGCCGCGACGCGCTGCCGCCGGCCATGCGTCCGGAGGTGTGGGTGGGCGCGCATCCGGTGCCCGATGAGCGCTCGCTCGCCGCCGGACAGCGCCTGCTCGCGTGGGTGGAGGAGCTGCCGCCGCACGCCCATCCCCTGTTCCTGGTCTCCGGCGGCTCCTCGGCGCTGGTCGAGGTGCTGCAGCCGGGCGCAACGCTCGCTGATCTCCAGGCGCTGACCCGCGCCGCGCTCGCCGCCGACGTCGCCATCGGCGAGTTCAACGCCCGCCGCACCGCGATCTCGCGCATCAAGGGCGGCCGGCTGGCGGCGCGGCTCGGCGGGCGCGCGGCGCAGGCGTTGTTCGTCTCAGATGTCCCGCACGACGATCCGGCGGTCATCGGCTCGGGTCTGATGGGACCGGCAGCGGGGGGCGACCACATCGAGCGGCGCGTGGTCGCGAGCGTCGACCATGCGCGCAGCGCGATCGCCGCGCGCGCCGCTCAGTGGGGACTCACGGTGCACGCACCGGCCGCACGCTTCGCCGGCGAAGCCACGCGCCTCGCAGCGCGCTTTGCCCACGAGCTGCTGCTCAATCCGGCGCAGCTGTGCGTGTGGGGCGGGGAGTCGACCGTGCAGCTGCCGCCGCACCCCGGTCACGGCGGCCGCAACCAGCATCTGGCGCTCGCCGTGGCGCGCCTCATCGCCGGACACAGCGAGCTGCTGCTGCTGGCGGCCGGCACCGACGGCAGCGACGGTGTCAGCGTGGATGCCGGCGCGCTGGTCGACGCCGACACCTGCGCGCGGCTGGCACTCGACTCGCTCGACGCCGACCGCTGCCTGCGTGAGGCGGACTCCGGCCGCGCGCTCGCCGCCAGCGGCGACCTGGTGCACACCGGTCCGACCGGAACCAACGTCGGCGATGTGGTGATCGGACTGAAGCTGCCGCTGGCGGACGCCACCGAGTTGGCGCAGCGCAGCGGCGTGCTGGCCGAGCCGCCCGGCGGCGGCGCCACGCGCGTGCTGTAAGCTGGCCAGATGCGCCTGCTGTTGATCGACGAGGACGGAGAGCGCTGCGCTCACATCCGCCGGCGGCTGGCCGCGTGGCGGCCGCACGCGCAGCTGGTGGTGCACAGCCCCGTCTCCCAGGGCGCACTGGCGGCGGATTTCCTGGCGCAGGGGTTCGACGCGGTGCTGCTGGCCGATGAGTGGCCCGGGGGGCGCGGACTGCACTGGGCGCGCGAGCTTGCGGGCCGGGCGGGCTTTGCACCGATCGTGCTGCTGTGTGCGGGGCGCGACGAGAGTCTGGCGCGCGAGCTCGGCGTGCTCGGGGCATTTTTCGTCAGCCCCGAGGATCTCGAGCGCGAGGCGTTCGCGCACGTGCTGGCGGCGGCCGAGCGGCGCCAGGCGCACGCGCGCGCCATCTGGCGCAGCAGCTCCGCGGGCCGCGATACGCAGCGCTTCGGCGATGCCTTCATCCGCGGCTACCGCTGCATCCGCCGCCTGGCGGCCGGGGTCACCAGCGACCTGTACGTGGGCGAAAGCGAGCGTGCCGGGACGCTGGTGGCGCTCAAGGTGGCGCGCGACCGCCAGGATGAGGATCAGCCCGTGGACGCGTTCCGCCGCTTCCTGCAGGAGTACGAGATCGCGCAGCGCATCGACAGCCCGGCGGTGGTGCGGCTGCACGATCTGGGCGTAAGCGACGAGCACGCCTGGCTGGTGATGGAATACTTTCCGCACGGCGACCTGCGCCGGCGCATGCGCGCGGGCCTCGTGCCGCGCGAGGCGCTGCGGCTGGCGGTCGCGATCGCCCAGTCGCTCGCCGCGGTGCACGCCGCCGGGGTCCTGCACCGCGACCTCAAGCCCGGCAACGTCATGCTGCGCGCCGACGGCAGCATCGCGCTCATCGACTTCGGGCTGTCCAAGGATGCGGCGCTGGCGCTCGACGTGACCGACACCGGCACCATCTTCGGCACGCCGCACTACATGAGCCCGGAGCAGGGGCATGCGGAAGGGGTCGATGCGCGCAGCGATCTCTACAGCCTCGGCGTCATCGTGTTCGAGATGCTGACCGGGGAGAAGCCCTATCGCGCCGACAACCCGATGGCGATCGTCTACAAGCACCGCAAGGAGCCGCTGCCGCAATTGCCGGCGCAGTTCGCCGCGGTGCAGCCGGTGCTCGAGCGCTTGCTCGCCAAGAGTCCCGCCGACCGCTACCCGGACGCGCTGCAGGCGGCCGCGGCGCTGCAGGAGACGCTGTCCGTCTGGCTGGCGCGCGGGACGCAGCCGTGACGCGCGCCGCTCACGCCGCTGCGGCGCAGGGTGCGGCGGCTCAGGGTGCCGCGGCTCAGGGTGCTGCGGGGATCCTGCGCGCAGTGACACCGCGCGCGTGGGTCGCGGCGGCACTCGAGCATCGCGACGCGCTGCTGCTCGATCACGCCAACTGCGAGAAGAAGGCCGCCTCCACCGCGCTGGCGCTGATGTTCACCTATCCCGAGGATCTGCCGCTCAGCCTCGCACTCGCCCAGCTGGCCCGCGAGGAGCTGCGCCACTACGGACAGGTGGCGCGCGTCATGCGTACGCTCGGTGTGCCGTTTGCGCGGCTGCCCCCGGGCCGTTACGCACTCGAGTTGCGCCGGGCCGTGCGCAGTCGCGAGCCGGGGCGCAAGCTCGATCTGCTGCTGGTGAGCGCGCTGATCGAGGCCCGCTCTGCCGAGCGCTTCGGGCTGCTGCTGCCGCACCTGGGCGCGCCGCTGGCGCGTCTGTATGCCAACCTCGCCAGCGCGGAGGCGCGCCATTTCGAGCTGTACACCGGCTTCGCCCGTACGTGCGCGCCGCGCGAGTGGCAGGGGCGGCTGCAGGAGCTCGCCGCGCGCGAAGCGCAGCTGGCGACCGCCCCGGGGCGGGTGCTGCGCTTCCATTCCGGCCCGCTCGCCAACAGTTAGTTACAAGTACCGCGCGCTTCCTCAGCAGCACGGCGGCCCGCCGGGCGGCACCAAATGCGCCGCCAGGTGTCTGTTGGCCGAAGTATCCTCGCAGTGTTGCGGCAGGACCGGAAATGAGCGAACGACCCCACCTGTTGATCGTCGACGACGACCGCGAGATCCGCGGCCTGTTGGCGCAGTACCTGGAAAAACATGAGTTCCGCACCACCGCGGTCCCCGACGGCAAGGAGATGCGGCGCGTGCTCGAGCGCTCGCACGTCGATCTGCTGGTGCTCGATCTGATGTTGCCGGGGGAGGACGGGCTGTCGTTATGCCGCGAGCTGCGCGGCCGCTCGCAGCTGCCAATCATCATGCTCACCGCGCGCGGCGAGGACGTCGACCGCATCATCGGCCTCGAGCTCGGCGCCGATGACTACGTCGCCAAGCCCTTCAATCCGCGCGAGCTGCTCGGACGCATCAAGGCGATCCTGCGCCGCTCGGCGCACGCGCCGCGCGACCCGAGCCCCGAGAATGTGCGCGGCTTCGCCTTCGGCGGCTGGCGGCTCGACACCATCACCCGCACCCTCACCGACAGCGCCGGCAAGGAAGTGCCCCTGAGCGGCGCCGAGTACCGCCTGCTGGCGGTGCTGCTGGCCTCCGGCAACCGCGTGCTGACGCGCGCGCAGCTCACCGAGCTGCTGCGCGGGCGCGATGCCGACCCCTTCGACCGCAGCATCGACGTGCGCGTGAGCCGCCTGCGCCAGATCCTCGGCGACGACGCGCGCGCGCCGCAGGTCATCAAGACAGTCTATGGCGAGGGCTACGTCATCGGTGTCAACGTGGTCAGCGACTGAAGCGGGCGGGCCCGATGCGCCTGTCGCTGTGGCCGCAATCGCTGTTCGGCCGCCTGCTGGCGGCGACCGTGGTCGCGGTGCTGGTGGCGCAGGCGGCCGCGCTGCTGCTGATCGCGCAGGAGCGCGAGCGCTTCGTGCTGCAGGGCAGCGTGCGCGAATGGACGCGCCGCATCGTCGAGACCACTCTGATGCTGCAGCCGCTGCCCGCGGCCGAGCGCGCCCAGGCAGTCGCGGAGCTGACCGCGCCGGACGGTGACCATCGCCTCGCGGTCATGCCGCACGGTCACGGCGGCACGCGCGAGGGGGGGCGCGGCTTCGTGCGACTGCCGCTGCTGACGGACTTCGAACAGACTCTCAAGGAGCAGCTGCGCAGCGCGCTCGGTCCGGGCTACGGCGTCGAGGTCAGCGCCACGCCGCAACCGCCGCCGCCGGCGATCAGTGTGCCGGTGCCGTTCTACGAGGCCCATGAGCTGGCCGCGCACCAGTCGGGTGCGCAGCGCTTCGACGTCACGGTGCGCTTCGCCGACGGCGACAGCGTCACCTACCGCGTGACCCGCATGGCCGGCGGAGCCCCGCTGCCGCGCAACCTGTTCCTCAACCTGACGCTGCTGGTACTGCTGCTGGTGGTGGTGCTGTACGCGGCGGCGCGCAACATCACCCGGCCGCTGTCGGATCTGGCGCGCGCCGCGGACAGCGTCGGCCGCCAGGTGCGTCCGGCGCAACTGCAGGAACGCGGGGCGCGCGAGCTGCGCGACGCGGCGCACGCCTTCAACACCATGCAGGATCGCCTGCGCCGCTATCTCGACAGCCGCACGCGCGTGCTGGCCGCCATGTCCCACGATCTCAAGACGCCGCTGACGCGGCTGCGGCTGCAGGTGGAGACGCTCGAGGACGCGGCGCTGCAGGCGCGCATCTCCCGCGAGCTAGACGAGATGGAGAGCATGGTGCACGAGGCGCTGTCGCTGTTCCGTGGGCTCGACGACGGCGAAGCACCCGTCGCGGTCGATGTCAACGCGCTGCTCACCCAGCTGCGCGGCGAGTTCGCGGACATGGGCGGAGAGGTGACGGTCAGCGGAGGCGCGCTGCGCCCCTTCACCGGCCGGGCGCAGGCGCTCAAGCGCTGCCTCACCAATCTCATCGCCAATGCCATCAAGTTCGGCACCCGCGCCGACGTCAGCGTCGCGGACAGCGAGCAGGAGCTGCTGATACGGGTGCGCGACCGCGGCGCGGGGATCCCGGAAGGCGAGCTCGAGCGGGTGTTCGAGCCGTTCTACCGCGTGGAGTCCTCGCGCAACCGCGACAGCGGCGGCACCGGACTCGGACTGTCGATCGCGCGCGACATCGCGCAGGCCCACGCCGGCACGCTCACCCTTGCCAATCTGCCCGGCGGCGGGCTGGAGGCAACGTTACAGCTGCCACGGCGGGCCTGAGGTGAGCTGGCGCAGCGGCGGTGCCACGCATCGTCCGCCCGCACACTCCTTAACGATTGTTCACCACGGCGCAGTACCGGCACCGGTAGGGTCACACGCTGCAACGTGGCCGCTTTTGGACCTTAAGGCCGCGAGGAGAATTCGATGAAAGCCACCGTTCTCGCACTGTCGCTGCTGTGTAGCGGCGCGGCGTTCGCGCAGACCCCATCCACATCGGCGAGCGCCACCACGGCGGCGATGTCCGCGCGCGCAGCGCAGCACATGAACAATCTCGCCACGCTGCTCGACCTGACCGACGCGCAGAAGGTGCAGGTGCAGGCCGTCCTCGGGGAAGAGCACGCGAAGATGCGCCAGGCCTTCGAGCAGGCCAGGGGCTCCGGCAGCAAGCCGGACTTCGCCCAGATGAAGGCGCTGCATCAGCAGATGCAGCAGGAGACGCTGCAGAAGCTGACGCCGGTGCTCTCGGCGCTGCAGCTGAAGAAGTTCCAGATCATTCAGCAGTCGATGCACCCGCACCACCACCACGGTCCCAAGGCCGCGGCCGCGGCGCCGCCGGCGCAGAGCTGAGCGACCGAGCTGCGGCTCGGGGCCCTTGTGCCGCGCGCGCCTCAGCGCGGCAGCTCGCGCAGCTGGTAGCTGCCGCGCTCGAAGCGCAGATAGCTTCCCTGTTCGTACCACGCGCCCAGCACGATGCGCTGCACCGGCGTGCCATCGACCGTAGTGTCGTGCACGCCCGGACGGTGCGTGTGCCCGTGGATCATGCGGCGCACGCGTGCGGCGCGAAAAGCGGCGCTGACCGCCGCGGCGTTCACATCCATGATGTAGGGGACGGTGCGCGCGGTATGCCGCCGGCTGCCGGCGCGTACCTCGTCCGCCAGCAGCTCGCGGTGCGCGCGCGGCAGCGCGAGGAAGCGCCGCTGCCACACGGGCGAGCGCACGATGGTGCGCAGCTCCTGGTAGGCGTGATCGTCGGTGCACAGCGCATCGCCATGGGTGAGCAGCACGCGCTCGCCTTCGAGCTGCGCGATCACCGGATCGGGAAGCAGGTGGCAGCCGCTGCGCTGGCAGAATCCCGCACCGAGCAGGAAGTCGCGGTTGCCGTGCAGCGCAAAGCACGCCACCCCGCGCGCCGCGAGCGCCCGCAGCGCCTGGCAGACCTGCTCATTGCCCGGCTCGCGGTCATCGTCGCCGACCCACGCCTCGAACAGATCGCCGAGGATGTATAGCGCCTGCGCTGCGCGCGCTTCGCCGGCGAGAAACTCCAGGAACTGCCCGGTGGCTGCGGCACGGCCGGCGTCCAGGTGCACATCCGAGACGAACAGCCGCGCCATCGGCTCACTTGGGCGAGAGAATGGTGTTCTGCTGCGGCGTCGCGATCGGGGTCACCGGCGGAGCACTGGTGGCCGCACCCGGTGCGAGGATCTCCATCTTCTGGATGACGACCGCCTTCAGTGGCGCGTCGGATTTCCACTGCCCGACCGACCCGGTGGGCGTCTCGCCGATGCGGTCGATCACGTCCATGCCCTGGACCACGCGGCCGAACACCGCGTAGCCCCAGCGGGTGGGCACCGGGTCGAGGTCGGGGTTGTCGACCAGGTTGACGTAGAACTGCGCATTACCCGAATGCGGCGAGTCGCCGCGCGCCAGTCCCACGGTGCCGCGCTTGTTCTGCAGCCCGTCGCCGGACTCGTTGAAGACGCTGTCGTGGGCGGGCTTCAGATTCAGGCTGGTGGCGTCGTGACCGCCGCCCTGGATGACGAAGTTGGCGATGACCCGGTGGAACAGGGTGTTGTTGTAGAAGCCCTCGCGCACGTAGCGCAGGAAGTTGGCCGCGGTGAGGGGTGCGCGGTCGTTGCGCACCTCGATCACGAACTCGCCCATGCTGGTGGTGACCCGGACCTGCGTGGTCGGGTCCTCCGCCCGCAGCGCGCCGCCGGGCAGCAGAGCGGTGAGCAGCACCCCGGCGAGCAGGGCGATCCGGGTCCGGGAGTGAATGCGCATCGATCCTCCGCTGCGGCAGCTTTGGCGAATTCTATAGCACGCGGCGTGCGCCGCGCCTTGGTTGAGGCTCGCCCGCTCCCGTAACATGCGCGCATGAGTGCGAGTGCCCCGGTCATCACCCGCTTCGCCCCGAGTCCCACCGGCGAGCTGCACCTCGGAAATGCGCGTACCGCACTGTTCAACCAGCTGCTCGCGCGCCGTGCCGGGGGCCGCTTTCTGCTGCGCATCGAGGACACCGACAGCGAGCGCAGCCGTGAGGAGCATGGCGCCGCGCTGCTGGCAGACCTGCGCTGGCTCGGACTCGAGTGGGATGCCGGCCCGGACCGCGAAGACGAGCGCGGACCGTACCGGCAGTCACAGCGCGGGCCGCTCTATGCCCGCTACTTCGGCCAGCTCGAGCAGGCGGGGCAGGTCTACGCGTGCTTCTGCACGCCGCTCGAGCTGTCGCTGTCGCGCCGCGCGCAGCTCACGGCCGGGACGGCGCCGCGTTATGCCGGCACCTGCCGCGAGCTGTCCGCGGCGCAGCGCGCGCAGCGTGTGGCGCAGGGTGTGCCGGCGACGCTGCGGTTCCGCGTGCCGGCCGGCGCGCGCATCGTCTTCGACGACCTGGTGCACGGCCCGCAGAGCTTCCTGAGCGACGACATCGGCGACTTCGTGGTGCGCCGCGCCGACGGCACCGCGGCCTTTTTCTTCGCGAACGCGGTGGACGATGCCTGCATGGGGGTGACGCATGCGCTGCGCGGCGAGGATCACCTGGCGAACACGCCGCGACAGCTGCTGCTGCTGGCCGCTCTAGGGCTGCCCGCGCCGCGCTACGGGCACGTGGCGCTGATCGTGGGGGCCGACGGGGCGCCGCTCTCGAAGCGCCACGGCGCGGTGAGCGTGCGCGAGTACCGCGAACGCGGCTACCTCCCCGAGGCCGTCGTGAATCACCTGTTCCGCCTCGGACATTCGACGCCGCTTCATGGCCTGCTCGACCTGGCCGAGATGGCGCGCGCTTTCGCGCCGGCCCACCTGGGCCGAGCGCCGGCGCGCTTCGACGAGCAGCAGCTGCAGGTCTGGCAGAAGGAGGCGGTGCACCGGCTGAGCGTGCCGCAGGCGCGCCGCTGGCTGGCGCCGATCCTGCCGCCGGGGCTCGAAGAGCGCGCCGCCGGCGACTTCGTCGCGGCGCTGCTGCCGAACCTGGTGCTCCCCGAGGACGCCCGGGCCTGGGTCGACATTGTGTTCGGCGGACCGCCGCCGCTCGAGCCTGCCGCGGCCGAGCTGGTGCGCCAGGCCGGGGCGGGCTATTTCGCGGTGGCGGCGGAGGCGGCGAGCCGGGACGGCCACGACCTGGCGGCGATCGCCGGCGCGGTGCGCGCGGCCACCGGGCGCAAGGGCGCGGATCTCTACATGCCGCTGCGCCTCGCGCTCACCGGTCGCTCGCATGGACCGGAGCTCGCGCCGCTGCTGCGTGCCATGTCGGCCGACAGGGTGCGCGAACGCCTGGCGCGCTTCGCATGATCCGCATTCACAATTCACTCAGCGGCGCCAAGGAGCCGCTGCAGCCGATCACGCCCGGGGAGCTGCGCATGTACGTGTGCGGCCTCACCGTGTACGACTACGTGCACATCGGCCATGCGCGCATGCTGCTGGTGTTCGACACGGTGACGCGCTACCTGCGGCACCGGGGCCTGCGCCTCACCTACGTGCGCAACATCACCGACATCGACGACAAGATCATCCGCCGCGCTGCGGAGAACGGCGAGCCGATCGGGGCGCTGACGCAGCGCTTCATTGATGCCATGAACGAGGACTGCGAGCGGCTCGGCATTGCGCGCCCGGATCACGAGCCGCGCGCCACCGAGTACCTGCCGCAGATCATCGACATGGTGAGCCGGCTGCTCGAGCGCGGCTACGCCTATGTGGCCGCGAACGGCGACGTGCTGTACGCGGTGGCGCGCTTTGCCGGCTACGGCAGGCTCTCCGGCAAGCGCCTGGCGGATCTGCGCGCCGGTGCGCGGGTGGAAGTGGAGGAGTCCAAGCGCGACCCGCTCGACTTCGTGCTGTGGAAGCAGGCGAAGCCCGGCGAGCCGTCCTGGGAGTCGCCGTGGGGCCGGGGCCGCCCGGGCTGGCACATCGAATGCTCCGCCATGGCCACGACGCTCCTCGGCACGCACTTCGACCTGCACGGCGGAGGGCTCGATCTGAAGTTCCCGCACCACGAGAACGAGATTGCCCAGTCGTGCGCCGCGACCGGCGACCGCTTCGTGAACCTGTGGATGCACAATGGCTTCGTCAACGTCGACGAGGAGAAGATGTCCAAGTCGCTCGGCAACTTCTTCACGCTGCGCGAAGTGTTGCCCACGCTGCGTCATCCGGAAGTGCTGCGCTACTTCATGCTCGCGAGCCACTATCGCGGACCGATCAACTACGCCCCGGCGCAGCTCGAGCAGGCCGACGCCGCGCTCGGCCGCCTGTACACCGCGCTGCGCGACCTGCCGCCGGTTGCGGTGGCAGCCGCCAGCCCGCACCGCGAGCGCTTCCTGGCGAGCATGGATGATGATTTCAACACACCCGAAGCGCTCGCCGTGCTGCAGACCCTGGCGCGCGAGGCGAATTCGGCCAGGGATTCGGGCGATCAGCGCCGCGCCGCCGAGCTTGCCGCCGAGCTCACCTCGCTCGGCCAGGTGCTCGGCCTGTTCACGCTCGCGCCGGGCGAGTGGTTCAGGCTCGCAAAGCCGGTTGTCCCGGCATTCCTGCCCGAAGGTCGCGAGGATCCGGGGCACCGACAAGCTGCGCCTCCCGGCGATCCGATCGGCGACGCCGAAGTCGAGGCACGCATCGCGGCGCGCGCGGCGGCGCGCAGCGCCCGCAACTGGGCCGAATCGGATCGCATCCGCGATGAGCTTGCGGCCGCGGGCATCCTCCTCGAGGACAAGCCGGGCGGGGAAACCCGCTGGCGCCGCGCCTGAAGGCGCTGCGGCAGCCGCGCGGTGATGAAGCTGCTACGATTCGACGGCCGGCGCGCGCTGCGCCGGTGCGGTGCGGGGCATGGCGCAGTCTGGTAGCGCATCTGCTTTGGGAGCAGAGGGTCGGGGGTTCAAATCCCTCTGCCCCGACCACCCTCCCCAGGGTCCATTCCGGAGACATGGGTGACACTTGCGGCATTTGCGGGGCGGGCGCCGATGCCGTGTGCCCCTTCAACAAATGCGCCCCCTTCAACAAAAAGAAGGGCGGCCTGCGGCCGCCCCGGGGGTAGACGAGAGTGCGCGTGCTGCGCGTGTAGCGGCGATTCCGTTCTCGACCAAGCTCGAACCGCCTGCCTCGCATGATGCGCGTGGCGTGTGACGGAATCGGGTCAGCGAGCTTGCAGAGAGGTTGTGGGGATTGCCCTGGCAGTCAAGGCCTTGACAATTACAGCCTAGGCAAGTAAAGTCCCCGTCATTCCTGAAAGAGACAGGGCCATTCCCCCGAAGGGGAGATTCGCAGGAGCAGGCGCATGGGTGACATTTACGACGCCGCGACCTATCAGCCGTGCCGCAGCCTCGGCTCATTGCTGAGCCGGGTGCGCGTAGCGATGCTGGCAGCGCTCGATCACGAGCTGGCCGCCGACAAGCGCCTCGCACCGCTGGAGATGAGCGCGGCGCAGTACATCGTCATCGCCAACCTCGCCGGCCCCGAGGGCGCGAAGTCGGCGGCGGACCTGTGCAAGGGTATCTCCTACGACGCGGGAGCGATGACGCGCATGCTCGACCGGCTCGAGGCGAAAGGCCTGATCCAACGCACCCGCAGCGCCCAGGACCGGCGGTTGATGAATCTGGAGCTGACCGAGGAGGGGCGCGCGGCGTATCCGCGCATGCGCGAGATCGCCATGCAGGTGGCCAACCGTTTCCTGCGCGGCTTCACGCGCAGCGAAGCGCGGCAGCTGGAAGCCTTCCTCAACCGCATGCTGGAGAACGCCCACGCGGCACCTGCACGGGCGAGCGCCTGACGCAGGAAATTTGAGCATTAGCCGTCGCAGCAGCGACAGACCAGGCAGCCATCTCGAGGGAACGCACATGAGCAATACCAACGACAGGTCGATCTGGCGCAGCCGGCGCTGGCGCTGGCTCGGCATGGTGCTGGCGGTGGTGTTGGTCGCCGGCGGCGCCTGGGGGATCTACTGGGCGACGGTGCTGCGCTACACGCAGGCGACCGACGATGCCTACGTGGGCGGCAACGTGGTGCAGATCACCCCGCAGATCTCCGGCACGGTGATCGCGATCGGTGCGGACGACACGCAGTTCGTCAAGGCCGGGCAGCCGCTGGTGCGGCTCGACGAGGCGGATGCGCGTGTGGCGCTCGATCAGGCCGAGGCGCAGCTGGCCCGCACCGTGCGCGACGTTCGTAACCTCTACGCCACCAGCGCACAGCTTGAGGCGGCGGTGCAACTGCGCGCGAGCGACCTGCGCGCAGCGCAGAGCGATCTTGCGCGGCGCGAGCGGCTGGCCAGCTCGGGCGCGGTGTCGGGTGAGGAGCTGCAGCACGCGATCGATGCGGTCAAGGCGGCGCGGGCCTCACTGCTCGCCGCGCAGCAGCAGCTCCTGGCCAACCGTGCGCGCGTCGACGGCACGACCCTCGAGAATCATCCGCAGGTGCGCGATGCGGCGGCCGCAGTGCGCAACGCCTACCTCACCCTCGCGCGCACCGCACTGCCGGCCCCGGTGACCGGGTTCGTCGCGCGGCGCAGCGTGCAGCTCGGCCAGCGCGTGAGCCCGGGCACGCCGCTGATGGCGGTGGTGCCGCTCGACCAGGTGTGGGTGGACGCCAATTTCAAGGAGCCGCAGCTGGCAGGCATGCGGCTCGGCCAGCCGGTGCGCCTCACCGCGGATCTGTACGGCACGCACGTGGTCTATCACGGTACGGTGGCCGGCTTTGGCGCCGGTACCGGCGCAGCCTTCGCCTTGCTCCCGGCGCAGAATGCCACCGGCAACTGGATCAAGATCGTGCAGCGCGTCCCGGTGCGCGTTGCGCTCGACCCGCGCGAGATTGCCAGTCATCCGTTGCAGATCGGCCTGTCGATGAAAGCCGAGGTGAACGTGCGCGAGGGCTTGAGCGGCGCGCGTCTACCGCAGCTGGCGAGCAACGCCGCGAGCTGGTCCACCCCGGTGTTCGATGCGAGCGATGCGCGCGCCGCGGCGCGGGTGCAGGCTATCATCACCGCCAACGAGCCGGCCGCAGCGCCTGCGCTGGCGGCGCACCGGGCGCCGGCGCCGCTGCTGGCGGGCGCCCCCGCGGCGAGTCAGCGGCTGCATTGAAGGAGCGCTTGCCGCGACGGCGCAGCAATGTCGACCCCGAACCCTGACAAGCCGCTGACCCGCGGTGCTGCCGGCGGGGCACCGCCCGGCCCGCAACCACTCGCCGGCGCACAGCTGGTGTTCGGCACGATCGCGCTGTCGCTCGCTACGTTCATGAACGTGCTCGACACGTCGATCGCCAACGTGTCGCTGCCCGCCATCGCCGGCGACCTGGGCGTCTCGCCCGATCAGGGCACCTGGGTGATCACCTCCTTCGGCGTGGCCAACGCCATCTCACTGCCGCTCACCGGCTGGCTGACGCGCCGCTTCGGGCAGGTACGCCTGTTCACCACCTCGGTGGTGCTGTTCGTCATCGCCTCTTTCCTGTGCGCGCTGGCGCCGACCCTGTCGCTGCTGATCCTGTTCCGCGTGTTGCAGGGGGCGGTCGCCGGCCCGATGATCCCGCTGTCGCAGGCACTGCTGCTGTCGAGCTATCCGCGCAACCGCGCCGGCACGGCGCTGGCGATGTGGTCGATCACCACGCTGGTGGCGCCGGTGGTGGGCCCGGTGCTCGGCGGCTGGATCACCGACAACATCTCCTGGCCGTGGATCTTCTACATCAACATCCCGGTGGGGATCGGCGCCGTGCTCGCCACCTGGGCCATCTATCGCCGCCGTGAGTCGGCCACCGCCAAGGTGCCCGTGGACGCGGTGGGTCTCGGCCTGCTCATGCTGTGGGTTGGCTCCATGCAAGTGATGCTCGACAAGGGCAAGGACCTCGACTGGTTCAATTCCCCCGCCATCGTGACGCTCGCCTGCCTGGCGGTAGTGGGATTTGCCGTGTTCCTGATCTGGGAGCTGACCGAGGAGCACCCGATCGTCGACCTGTCGCTGTTCCGCTCGCGCAACTTTTCGGTCGCCACCGTGGCGATGCTGGGCGCCGACGGGCTGTTCTTCGGCAACGTGGTGCTGCTGCCGCTGTGGCTGCAGCAGTACATGGGTTACACCGCCACGCTCGCCGGCGAAGTGCTGGCCCCCGTGGGTCTGCTCGCCATCGTGCTCAGCCCGGTGGTCGGACGCCTCAACGACCGGGTGGACCCGCGCATCATGGTCACCATCTCGTTTGCGGTGTTCGCGCTGGTGCTGTTCATGCGCGCGCATTTCAACACCAACGCCACCATCGGCACGCTGATGCTGCCGACGGTGATCCAGGGCGCCGCCATGGCCGCGTTCTTCATCCCGCTGGTGTCGATCTCGCTTTCGGGTCTGTCGCCGGACCGCATCCCGAACGCCTCGGGTCTGTTCAACTTCGCGCGCATCACCGCCGGCTCCTTCGGCACCTCGATCACCACCACCGTGTGGGACCGGCGTGCGACGCTGCACCATGCGCAGCTGGTCGAGCGGCTGACGCCGCAGGATCCCATTGCGGCCCAGGCACTCGGCAATCTGCATGCGGGCGGTATGGGAACCGACCAGAGCTATGCGCTGATCAACCGCCTGGTCGACGCGCAGGCGTTCATGCTGTCGGCGAACGATATCTTCTATGTCTCGGGAGTTGCCTTCCTCGCGCTGACGCTGCTCGTGTGGCTGGCGCACCCGGTGCGCGCCGCAGGCGCGGCCGGGGCGGCCGCCGCCGGGGCGCACTGAGCGCCTTCAGCGCGCCGCGGGCAGCGCCTGCGCGGCACGCAGCAGTTTCGGCGGCAGCAGCCCGAGGAGCTCGCCCTGTCCGGGCGCTACCGCTCCGCGGAAGCTCACCAGCGCGATCCCCATTTTTCGCAGCCGGAACGCACGGCCGGCGGCGCCGCCGGCCAGACAGGCCGCCAGCAGCCGACCGAGGTGCGGCTGATGGCCGATGACCGCGATCCTGCGCGCACGGCTGCCGGCCAGCAGCGCCAGCAGTGCCTCGGGAGAAGCTCCGGGACGCAGCAGCGCGCATTCGGCAGCCCTCGGCCAGCCGGCGAACTGCGTGAGCACCACGGCGGTCTGTCGGGCGCGCTCGAGCGGACTCATCAGCACGCTCGCGGGACGCGGCACGATGCGCCTGATGCCGGCCGCTGCGCGCTGCGCGCGCGCCAGTCCGCGCACCGACAAGGGTCGCCCGCCATCGTCGGGCCAGCGCTGCGCGTCGCGCTCGCTGGCGATGGCATGGCGGACGATGAGCAGCTCCATGGCGGGGAGCTAAGGGGACGGTCAGTGTTTCAGCGTACGCGGCTCGGGCTCGGGCGGGCGGCCGGCAGCGATCTGCGCCGGCACCGCAGCCGGTGGCACTTCGGCCAGGGCGGCGCTCAGCGCCGCGGCCCCAGCGCGTAGCTGCCCGAGCCGTGCCCGCAAGGCGCGCCAGCGCCTGCCGCGCACTTTGCGCCACGAGCGCGTCAGAGTGCCGCGCGCCTGCGCCGTTACGGCCGCGTGGTGCCCGGCCAGCCGGCCCATGAAAAAGAGAGTGGCCGGCGGCAGCGCTCCGGCCGGCTCGGCGGCGAGGGCTGCCAGCCGCTGCTGCGCCGTGGACGCGTCCTGGTGCGCGCCGAGCTTGTCCTGCAGCCGGCGCAATGCCTTGAGCATGTCATCGGCAGGTTTCCCCAACATGATGCTGCCGCATTCGATGGCATAGCGCAGCTGCTTGGCGCGCCGGCGCACCTGGTGATAGTCGTCCATCGAGGAGCGCGGGCGCAGTCGCTCGACCGATTTGCGCAGCTTGCGAAAGCGCCGGCGCACGCGCTCGGCCAGTACCAGCGCGGCACTGTCGGCAGCGACGCTCTCCGCCGGCTCCGCGCCCGCTGCCGCGAGCGTCTCCAGCCAGCGGCGCGTGGGCTCGGAGTCAAGTCCACGCAGCATGCGCGTGCGGGCACGGGTGCGCGTGGCCTCGAGGTGTGCGCGCAGCGGCTCGGCCGCCGCGCGCTCCTTGTCCGCAAGCTGCGCGCAGTAGCGCGCCAGCTCACTCAGTTGCACGTCCAGGTCGCGCACTGCTCCGAGCGTGCGCAGCACCACCTTGGTCGCCCTGCGCGCGCGCACCAGCGCGGCCGGCAGCTGCCGTTTGAACAGACCGAGCGTGGCATCGATGCGCCGCGCCGTGACGCGCAGCTGATGCAGCTCCTCGGGATCGTCGCCGAGGCGGGCACCCGGCTCGTGCGCAAGCCATAGCGCCAGCAAACGGCGCAGCTCCGCGATCGCCACCTCGTGAGCGGAGGCGGAGCCGTCCTGGCGTCCGTAAGCGCCCGGCGGTGCGACCGCGGGCGCGGCTTCGGCGCTGTCGCTCACCTGCGGGGCGCGGACAAGGGGCGTGGAATTCATCGCTGCTCGGCTGCAGAAGGCAGTTCACCAAAGTGTAACAAAAGCGGCGCTGCGATGGCGCTCGCGCTCGAAAATCCGTGGGTGCGCAGGGCATGCTTCGAAGGTGTGCCGCAGGCGCCTACCACGCGACGCTGACGCTGTCGCATACCACTTTATTGCGGAGAGGATGACATGAAGCAGGGCAAGCTCGAGGGACTGAAGGTTGCAATTCTCGCCACGGACGGATTCGAGCAGTCGGAGCTCATCGAGCCGCGCAAGGCGCTCGACGCAGCCGGGGCGACCACGCAGGTGGTCTCACCGAAGGACGGCAAGGTGCGCGGCTGGAACCACAAGGAATGGGGCGGTGAGGTCCCGGTCGACAAGCCGCTGCAGAGCGCCGACCCGAAGGACTACGACGCACTGGTTCTGCCGGGAGGGGTGATGAACCCCGATGCGCTGCGCATGAACCCGCGCGCCGTCGCGTTCGTGAAGGCGTTCGTGGACGCGGACAAGCCGGTGGCGGCGATCTGCCACGGACCGTGGACGCTCATCGAGAGCGGCGGCGCTTCCGGGCATCGCATGACCTCCTGGCCGTCGCTGCGGACCGATCTGCGCAATGCGGGTGCGGAGTGGGTCGACCAGGAAGTCGTGGTGGACGGCAAGCTGGTAACCAGTCGCAAGCCCGACGATCTGCCGGCCTTCAACCGCGAGGTCATCAAGCTGTTTGCGGAGCGTGCAGCGCGCGCGGGCGCCTGACCCAGGGATTGGAACTCCGGCGGCGCACGGTGCGCCGCCGGCCCACTGCAGTAAGGAGAGCTGAGATGAAATACCTGATCGCAACAGCGCTACTCAGCGCGCCGCTGCTGGCCGCGGCCGCGGCTGGCAGTCCCGATGAGCACTTTTACCACTCCCTCGCGGAGGCGGGGATCGCCGAGGTGCAGCTGGGCAAGCTCGCCCAGGAGAAGGGCGCCGACCAGGCGGTCAAGGACTTCGGCGCCATGATGGTGAAGGATCATTCCGCCGCCAACGATAAGCTGCAGGCGCTCGCCTCGTCGAAGAACGTGTCGCTTCCGAACCATCCGAGCGTCGCCGCGGAGGCCACCAAGGCGAAGCTCGAAGTTCTCAAGGGCAACACCTTCGATAAGTCCTACATCAAGTCGCAGGTGAAAGCGCACGAGCAGGCCGTCGCGCTGCTGCAGAAGGAAATCGCCTCCGGGCAGGATGCGGACGCCAAGGCCTTCGCGCAGCAGGTGCTGCCGACGATCCGCTCGCACCTGCAGGCCATCCGCTCGCTCGCGGCGCAGGAGAACGTGCAGGTCGCGGGCCGCTAGAGGCGGCTTAAGCGGCGGGAGCAGCTGCACGGCGCACCGCGATGGCGCGCCGGGTCGCAGCGCGCGTAACCCAAATTGACGCTCCGTAAGGCACTTACGTATGATTCGCGACCCCCGTGCGGGTGGGGCTCGGCCGAAGCTCTTTCGGATCGTGCCCGTAGCTCAGGCGGATAGAGCATCGGCCTTCTAAGCCGAGGGTCGCAGGTTCGAGTCCTGCCGGGCACGCCAGCCGCGACGGGGGACGGACGGTGGACGTAGCTCAGTTGGTAGAGCCCCGGGTTGTGATCCCGGCCGTCGTGGGTTCGAGTCCCATCGTCCACCCCAATTACCAGGGCCGTTAGCTCAGCTGGTAGAGCAGGAGACTCTTAATCTCTTGGTCGTAGGTTCGATCCCTACACGGCCCATCAATTTCAACGACTTACGATTAGCCTCGGTCCAGATCCTCTAAGCCTCTAAGCGTCGTCTTAGAGGCCATCACTTCACCGGTTTCAGCCGGTCCCGCCGCTTGTATCTTGAAAGCATCCCCTGCGCGTGCCCCAGCACGTTGTGGCTGGCATCGCTCGCCGCCTTGGCTCTGAGATCACGAAACCGAAAGCCGCTCTGAAGCCTCCGCATTGCGCTCTGGAGGCCCCACACGCTCCACGGTCGCCCACTCTGCCCCACGAACAGCCGCTCGCTGCCTGCCGCTTTCGCGCGCGCCGCCGCGCGGCCGAGGAAGAACCGCAGCGTGCGGCTGATCTCGAGCGTGCGCGTCTTGCCCGTCTTGCGCTCCTCGATGACGAGCTCGTCGCCGTGCACCTGGTCGAGCCGCATGTGCATGAGCTCGGTCTGCCTGGCGCCGGTGAGGTATGCCGCGGCGAGCAGGTCCTGCAGCGCCTGGGGCGCGCGGTCGATCCCGGCCGTGAGCTCCTGGTGCTCGACGTAGCGCCGCGCTGGTCGCTCCCGGTTGCGGCGCACGCCGTGGCACGGGTTCGACTGCATCCAG
This sequence comes from Steroidobacteraceae bacterium, assembly GCA_035481975.1. Taxonomy (GTDB): domain Bacteria; phylum Pseudomonadota; class Gammaproteobacteria; order Steroidobacterales; family Steroidobacteraceae; genus 13-2-20CM-66-19. Next base: position 1,748 of record DATHRC010000042.1, on the reverse strand, counting down.
CCTTTGCGCATCGCGTAATTGCACGCTGATGACAGCGCGGCGCGCTCGCGGTTCGCCCCGATCGCAGCTCCTGCGGCCTTGCGCTCCTCGAGGTACTGCGCAACGTGGGATGAGGTCAGGTCCTCCGGCACCATGTGGCCGCAGTAGGGAATCAGGCGCTTCACGATCGCCTGCTCGTACTTGCGACGCGTGCCCTCGGTGAGCTCGCCGGCGCCGTGCTCGAGGTAGGCGAGCAGCACGCCCGCCATGCTGTTGGGATCGGAGCAGGTTACTCGGTAGTACGCTCGCCAGAACGCGATCTCTCCGTCCGAAACGCGGGTAAGCCCCGTCCACTTGTTGCGGCGGATGACGTAGTAGCGGCCGTTTTTGACCGTGCAGCCTGGTGGGAGCTCGAATGGCATGCGGCGAGGTTCGGCTGGCGCGCTCGATCGATCGGGAGGAGGGCTCGGTTAATTGCTTCTTCGGTCGTCCACGGAGCACCGTCGCGCGCGACACGATACACGATGCGGTTCTTCTCGAGGTAGCGGCGCACCGCGGCCTTCGACTTCAGCCGAAACGCGCGGGCGAGCTCGGGGAATTCGACGATCAAAACAGCGTCTCGCTCGCGGCGACCTGACCGCGCGCCGTCGTAACAAGCTGGCGGCGCTGCAGGCGCTGGACGTAAAGATCGCGTGTCGAATGCTGATATCCCGCGCGCTCGCCCAAGGCGGCACGATCGAGCGCCTGCGGGTAGCTCTCGATCAGGACTTCGAGGACTTTCCGCTCTCCCGGGGGTAGTTTCGTCAGCCAGTGCTCGCGCAGTTCCTGGCCAGTGGGCAGCGGCGCGGCGTCGGGCAACGCGGCCGCGCCGGCAAACGTCGCGATCAATTTCCCGTTGCCGTACTCGACCAGGCCGGCGCGGGTGAGCTGCTGCAGATAGAGGTCCCGCGTCGAGCGCTTGTAGCCGGCGAGCACCGTGAGCTGCTCGCGCGTGAGCCCGGCGGGATACTGCAGCAGCGCCGCCAGCACCTTGCGCTGGCCGGGCGTGAGCTCCTCGCCGGCGCCGTTGCCGTCATAAGAAAGCCTTTTTAATGGCTTTGTTATGCGCGCCGACGAGGGTTTCACCCCAGCAGAAACCGGGGTTTTAACCGGGTAAGAACCGGGATCTTTCCGGGATCTTTCTGCTGCAGCTGCCGCTGGCGGCGGCCGGAGCGTCATCTCGATCGTCTCCCGCACAGCCGCGTGCAGATCCTTGAAGCGTCCCTCGACCTCACGCCACGCGTGCTGCTCGCCGGCAGCGAATCCGCGCTGCTCGGCTGCCTGCAGGTCCTCCCGGCTCGCACCAGGCGCTGGTGAGGCCTTCGCCTGACGCTCGAGCTCCGCGATGCGCGCGCGTAGCTTCCGCGGATCGTTTGCCTCGGCCTCGGCGACGACGCCGGCGAGCTTTGTCTTCACGTCCTCGAGATCGACGGCCGCCCATCCCTTGAGCTGCTTCACCTCGCCGCCCTGCGGCTTGAATGAGTCGTATGTCGTGAACATCGGGAAGGTCACGCGCTCCGGGCCGAACTCGATCTCGGGCGACCATACCCAGGCCTCGGTCCGCTTCATGCCGGCGAGCTCCTTGAGTACCTGTTTCCCGAGCTCCGGATCCGCACAGCCGTCGATCCAGTCCTTGATTGCGTCGCGGTCCAGCTTGTGAATCACGCGCCCGGCGATCAGCGTCTCGCAGCTCGTCAGGAAGTCCTTGTGCACCTTCTGCGGCCGCTGGC
>DATHRC010000041.1:0-195181 GCA_035481975.1 Steroidobacteraceae bacterium | reverse complement strand
GTGCACAACGGCCGCCAGCACATCCCGGTGCTGATCACCGAGAACATGGTCGGCCACAAGCTCGGCGAGTTCGCCCCGACGCGCACCTTCAAGGCGCACTCGGGCGATCGCAAGGTCGAGGCGGCGGCCGCCACCTGAAGGTGCGCGAGGAGGCAACCCCATGCAAGTCACCTCGAAGCTGCGCTACGCGCGCATCTCCCCGCAGAAATGCCGCCTGGTGGCGGACGTGGTGCGCGGGCAGAACGTCGGCAATGCGATCGCCACTCTCAGGTTCATGCCGAAGAAGGGTGCAGCGCTGGTGCGCAAAGTGCTCGAGTCCGCGGTGGCGAACGCCGAGCACAACCACGGCGCGGACATCGACGAGCTCAAAGTCGCGCTCATCCACGTGGATGCGGCGCCGACGCTCAAGCGCTTCGCCGCCCGCGCCAAGGGGCGCGGCGCGCGCATCATCAAGCGCAACAGCCATATCACCGTCGCGGTGAGCGACGGCAAGAAGGACTAACGCATGGGTCAGAAGGTCAATCCGATCGGGATACGTCTCGGGATCACCCGCGACTGGACCAGCCGCTGGTACGCCGGCAAGCGGCAGTTCCCCCTGCACGTGCACACCGACTTCCGGGTGCGCGAGTTCCTCAAGGACAAGCTGAAGGAAGCCTCCGTCAGCCGTATCCAGATCGAGCGCGCGGCCAAGAAGGTCAACATCACCATCCAGACTGCGCGTCCCGGCATCGTGATCGGCAAGAAGGGCGAGGACATCGAGAAGCTGCGCCAGGAGACTGCAGCGCTGCTCGGCATGAGCGTCATCGACGTGCGTCTGAACATCGCCGAGATCAGAAAGCCCGAGCTCGATGCGCAGCTGGTGGCCGATTCCATCGCGCAGCAGATCGAGAAGCGCGTGATGTTCCGCCGCGCCATGAAGCGCGCGGTAATGAGCACCATGCGCAGCGGGGCGCTCGGGGTGAAGGTGCGCGTCTCCGGGCGGCTGAACGGCTCGGAAATCGCGCGCACCGAGTGGTACCGCGAGGGGCGCATCCCGCTGCACACCTTCCGCGCCGACATCGACTACGGGCTGTCGGAAGCGCGCACCACCTATGGCGTCATCGGCGTCAAGGTCTGGATCTTCAAGGGTGAGGTGTTCGACAAGAGCGAGCTGGCGCAGGCCGCCGAGGCCGAGAGCGCCGCCCCGGCCGCCGCCGCGCCGGCAACCCCCGCCGCGGCACCGCCGGCTGCGACAGCGCCGGCGGCACCCGCCGCGCCCGCGGCCGCGCCCGCTGCTGCGCCCGCCGGCGGCGAAGCCGCGCCGGCCTGAGGGCTTGAGCCATGCTGCAGCCCAAACGCACCAAGTTCCGCAAGCAGTTCAAGGGCCGCAACCCCGGCCTCGCTACGCGCGGCGCCCACGTGTCCTTCGGCGAGTACGGCCTCAAGGCCACCAGCCGCGCACGCATGACGGCGCGCGAGATCGAGGCGGCACGGCGCGCCATGGCGCGCTACGTGAAGCGCGGCGGCCAGATCTGGATCCGCGTGTTTCCGGACGTGCCGATCACCAAGAAGCCGCTGGAAGTGCGCATGGGCTCCGGCAAGGGCAACGTCGAGTACTACGTGGCGCGCGTGCAGCCCGGCAAGGTTTTGTTCGAGATGGAAGGGGTGGACGAGGTGACGGCGCGCGAGGCTTTCCGCCTGGCGGGCTCCAAGCTGTCGGTGTCCACCTCGTTCGTGAAACGGCAGGTGCGCTAGATGAAACTCGGCGAGGTGCGACAGTACCGCGAGAAGCTGCGCTCCAAGTCGCCAGCCGAGCTCGCTGACGAGCTCGTGAAGCTGCGCAAGGAGCAGTTCGCGCTGCGCATGCAGCGCGCCACGGGACAGCAACCCAAGCCCGACCAGTTCGGTCAGGCGCGGCGCAACATTGCGCGCCTCAAGACCGTGCTGCGCCAGAAGCAGGCGGCGAGTGGCGGCGGAGGTAAGCAGAAATGAGCGCACGCAAGAGCAAGGCGCAGGCCGAGGGTCAGGAGCAGGGCGCGGCGCCCGCGGCGCCCGTGGCGGAAGTCGCGGCCCAGGCCGGCGCGCCCGCGGTCGAGCAGCGCGGCGCGCGCACCCTCACCGGGCGCGTCGTGAGCAGCAAGATGCAGAAGACCATCGCGGTCGAGATCGAGCGGCTGGTGAAACATCCGACCTACGGCAAGTTCATCCGCCGCACCACCAAGCTGCTGGCGCACGCCGAGAACGGCGCCTGCGCGGAGGGCGATCTGGTCACTATCACCATGTGCCGGCCGATGTCGCGACGCAAGTCGTGGCGACTGCTCGCGGTGGTACAGAAGGCCACCGGGCGCTGAAGGCGCCGCAGTTACGGCCACGAGCGAAAGCAGGTTTGAATCATGATCCAGATGCGCACCATGCTGAATGCCGCCGACAACAGCGGCGCGCGCACGCTCATGTGCATCAAGGTGCTCGGCGGCACGCGCCGCCGCTACGCCAACGTGGGCGATGTCATCAAGGTGAGCGTCAAGGATGCCATTCCGCGCGGCAAGGTGAAGAAGGGCGAGGTCTACGACGCGGTGGTGGTGCGCACCAAGCGCGGCGTGCGTCGCGCCGACGGCTCGCTGATCCGTTTCGACGGCAACGCGGCGGTGCTGCTCACCAACAAGCTCGAGCCGATCGGCACCCGTATTTTCGGGCCGGTGACGCGCGAGCTGCGCAACCAGCAGTTCATGAAGATCATCTCGCTCGCTCCCGAGGTGCTTTGAGATGAGAAAGATCCGCAAGGGCGACCAGGTGATCGTGATGTCGGGTCGCAACAAAGGCCGCCGCGGCGCGGTGCTGCAGGTGCTCGCCGACGGCCGGGTGCTCATCGAGAGTGTCAACATGGCCAAGAAGCACACCAAGCCCAACCCGCAGGCCGGCAAGCAGGGCGGCATCATCGAGAAGGAGATGCCGCTGCACCTGTCGAAGGTCGCGATCTGGAATCCGGCGGCGAAACGGGCCGACCGCATCGGCGTGAAGAAGCTCGCCGACGGCAAGCGCGTGCGCTTCTTCAAGTCGAACGGAGAGATGCTCGATGTCTGAAGCAGCAGCGGGCAAAGAAGCCGGCGGCCAGGCCGGCAAGGCCGGCAAGCAGCCGAAGGCCAAGCCGGCCGCGCCGCAGCCGGCCCCGCCGCCGGCCGCGGTCGAGAAACCCGCACGACCCACGGGCCCGGCGCGGCTGCACCAGTTCTACCGCGACACGGTCGTTCCGAAGCTGCGCGCGGACCTGCAGATCGCCAACGTCATGCAGGTGCCGCGCATCAGCAAGATCACGGTCAACATGGGCGTCGGGGAGGCGGTCGCCGACAAGAAGGTGATGGATGCCGCGCTCGCCGATCTCACCCGGATTACCGGGCAGAAGCCGCTGGTGACCAAGTCGCGCAAAGCCGTCGCTTCCTTCAAGATCCGCGCTGGTCTGGCGGTGGGCGCCAAGGTGACGCTGCGCGGCCGGCGCATGTACGAGTTCCTCGACCGGCTGATCAACATCGCGATGCCGCGCATCCGCGATTTCCGCGGCGTCTCGCCGCGCTCCTTCGACGGTCAGGGCAACTACTCGCTCGGGGTGAAGGAACAGATCATCTTCCCCGAGATTCAGTACGACCAGATCGATCAGGTGCGCGGTATGGACATCACCATCACTACGACGGCCAGCGATGACCGTCACGGCCGAGCTCTGCTCGAGGCATTCAACTTCCCGTTCCGCAAGTAACAGGAACCCTAAAGTCTATGGCGAAGACAAGCATGGTCGAGCGCGAGAAGCGTCGCGCGGGGATCGTGAAAAAGTACGCGGTGAGGCGCGCGAAGCTCAAGGAGCTGATCCGCAGCCCCAGGACTTCGCCCGAGGCGCGGGCCGCCGCGCAGGCGGCGCTGCAGGCGCAACCGCGCGATGCCAGCCCTGCGCGCCACCGCAATCGCTGCGCCATCACCGGGCGCTCGCGCGGCGTGTACCGCAAGTTCGGGCTGTCGCGGGTGAAGATCCGCGAGGTCGCGAGCCGCGGCGAGATCCCGGGTCTCGCCAAGGCGAGCTGGTGAGGGGCGCGGCATGAGCATGACCGATCCGATTGCCGACCTGCTGACGCGCATCCGCAACGGCCAGACCGCGGGCAAGACCGAGGTGCAGCTGTCTTCCTCGCGCCTGAAGACCGCCATCGTCAAGGTACTGAAGGACGAGGGCTACATCAGCGATTACCGTCTCGATGCCGAGGGCGGCAAGCCGCGTCTCACCGTCGGGCTGAAGTACTTCGAGGGCCGTCCGGTGATCGACCGCCTGGAGCGCGTCAGCCGCCCGGGACTGCGCATTTACCGCGGCAAGGACGAGCTGCCGAAGGTCCTAGGCGGCATGGGCACGGTGATCGTGTCGACGCCCAAGGGTGTGATGACCGACCGCCAGGCGCGCGCCGCGGGGCAGGGCGGCGAAGTCCTGTGCATCGTCGCGTGAGTGACCGATAGAGAGCGCTTATGTCGAGAATTGCCAAAGCACCGGTCGAGCTGCCGCAGGGCGTGACCGCGACCATCGCGGCGTCCGCGGTGACCATCAAGGGGGCGAAGGGCTCGCTCAGCCTGCCGCTCACCCCCGGTGTGTCCGTGGTGCAGAGCGAGAAGAAGCTCGAGATCAGCTACGCCGATCCCGGGCTGGCGCGCACGCGCGCCGGCGCAACGCGCGCGCACCTGGCGAACATGGTGCGCGGCGTCACCAGGGGCTACGAGAAGAAGCTCGAGCTGGTGGGGGTCGGCTTTCGCGCCCAGGTGCAGGGCAAGAGCCTGAATCTCACGCTCGGCTTCTCGCACCCCGTGCACGTGGCGATTCCGGAAGGCATCACCATCGAGACCCCGAGCCAGACCGAGATCGTGGTGAAGGGCATCGACCGGCAGAAAGTCGGCCAGACAGCCGCCGAGATCCGCGGCATTCGGCCGCCCGAGCCCTATAAGGGCAAGGGCGTGCGCTACGCGAATGAGCAGATCACCCTCAAGGAGGGTAAGAAGAAATGATCATCACCAAGAAGGTGCGGCGGCAGCGGCGCGCGCTCAAGAGCCGCGCCCACATCCGCAATCTCGCGGTGGCGCGCCTCACCGTGCACCGCACGCCGAATCACATCTACGCGCAGGTAACCGATGCGCTCGGGGCCAAGGTGATCGCCGCGGCCTCCACGGTGCAGAAGGCCGTGCGCGAGGGCCTGAAGACGACCGGCAATGTCGAGGCGGCCAAGGCGGTCGGCCGTGCCATCGCCACCCGCGCCAAGGCCGCCGGGGTCAGCCGGGTCGCCTTCGACCGCTCCGGCTTCCAGTTCCACGGGCGCGTCAAGGCGCTCGCGGATGCCGCCCGCGAAGCGGGCCTTGAGTTCTAGGCAGGACGGACAGATATGGCAAGATCAGAGAAGGGCCAGCCCGCGGACGAGTTCGTCGAGAAGCTCGTGGCGGTGAACCGCACCGCGAAGGTCGTCAAGGGCGGCCGGCAGTTCGGGTTCACGGCGCTCACGGTGGTGGGTGACACCTCCGGGCGGGTGGGCTACGGGTTCGGCAAGGCGCGCGAGGTGCCGGTGGCCATCTCCAAGGCCATGACCCAGGCCCGCAAGAACCTCATCAACGTCGCGTTGCGCAACGATTCGCTGCACTACGCGGTCACCGGAACGCACGGGGCGACGCGCGTGTACATGCAGCCGGCCTCCGACGGCACCGGGGTCATCGCCGGCGGCGGCATGCGCGCGGTGCTCGAGTGTGCCGGGGTGCGCAACGTGCTGGCGAAGAGCTACGGCTCGCGCAACCCCATCAACGTGGTGCGCGCCACCATGAACGCGCTGGCGAAGATCCGCTCGCCCGAGGAGATCGCGGCGAAGCGCGGCAAGAGCGTCGAAGAGATCACGGGCTAGAGAACGTCATGGCGCAACCGCAACTGAAAGTGACACTGGTGAGGAGTCTGCACGGCCAGCTGAAGAACATCGCGGCCTGCGCGCGCGGCCTCGGCCTGCGGCGCATCCGCCAGAGCGTGCAGGTCGCCGATACGCGCGAGAACCGCGGCATGATCGCCGCCGCCGTGCACCTGCTGCGCGTCGAGAAGGACGAGTGAAGCTATGCGACTGAACACACTCAAGCCCGCGCCCGGCTCGAAGCGGCCGCGGCTGCGCGTCGGCCGCGGCGCCTCCGCCGGCCAGGGCAAGACCTGCGGCCGTGGCACCAAGGGCCAGCGCGCGCGCAAGGGCGGCTACCACAAGGTCGGCTTCGAAGGCGGCCAGATGCCGCTGCAGCGGCGCATGCCGAAGGTGGGCTTTCGCTCCGCCCTGAAGCGCACGCGGGCCGAGGTGCGCTTGGCGGAACTCGCCAAGGTGGCCGGCGCGGTGGTGGATCTCGCGGCGCTGCTGGCCGCGGGCGTGGTGCCCGCCGGCACCGAGCGCGCCAAGGTAGTGCTCTCGGGTGAGATCAACAAGGCAGTGACGCTCAAGGGCGTCGCCGTCACCAAGGGTGCGCGCGCGGCCATCGAGGCGGCGGGCGGCAAGGTCGAGGCCTGAAGGGGCGTTCGAGGAGTGGCATGGCGAACACGATCATAAGCAATCCCGCCGCCGCGTTCGGCGAAGCTGCCCGTTTCGGGGAGATTCGCAGCCGCCTGCTGTTTCTCATCGGCGCGCTGATCGTCTACCGCATCGGCACCTTCATCCCGGTGCCCGGGATCAATCCGGCCGAAGTGGCGCGCTTCTTCGGCGACCGCTCCAACACCATCCTCGGCATCGTCAACATGTTCCCCGGCGGCGCGCTGTCGCGCCTGTCGATCTTCGCCATGGGCGTGATGCCCTACATCTCCGCCTCCATCATCATCCAGATGATGTCGATGGTAGTGCCGACGCTCATGGAGCTGCGCAAGGAAGGCGAGTCGGGGCGGCGCAAGATCACCCAGTACACCCGCTGGGGCACCGTGGGGCTCGCGCTGGTGCAGTCCTTCGCCGCCGCCGGCGCCCTCGAGAAGGGGGGCCTCACGCTCGTCCACGGCTGGCCGTTCCTGTTCACCGCCACCATCACCATGACCACCGGCACGGTGTTCCTCATGTGGCTCGGCGAGCAGATCACCGAGCGTGGTATCGGCAACGGCATCTCCATGATCATCCTCTCGGGCATCGTCGCCGGTCTTCCCGGCGCGGTGGGCAACACCGCCGAGGCGGTGAGCTCGGGCGAGATGCAGGGCCCGGTGGCCCTCGCTCTCATCATCCTGGTGATGGGCGTTACCTACTTCGTGGTGTTCGTCGAGCGCGCGCAGCGACGCATCCCGGTCGATTACGCCAAGCGTCAGGTCGGGCGGCGCATGTACGCCGGGCAGTCGAGCCACCTGCCGTTCAAGATCAACATGTCGGGTGTGATCCCACCGATCTTCGCCTCCAGCCTGCTGCTGTTCCCGGCGACGCTGGCGAGCTTCGCCGGCACCGGCTCGGAAGGCTGGTTCGCCACCGCCGCCCAGAACGTCGCCGCGGCGCTGGGCTACGGGCAGCCGCTGCACCTGGCGCTGTACGCGGTGCTGATCATCTTCTTCTGCTTCTTCTACACCGCGCTGGTGTTCAACGCCCGCGATACCGCCGACAACCTCAAGAAGTCCGGCGCGTTTGTGCGCGGCATCCGCCCGGGTCAGCAGACCGCCGAGTACATCGATCATGTGCTCACGCGGTTGACGCTGTGGGGTGCGCTGTACGTGACCGCGGTGTGCCTGATACCGGAGATCCTCATCTCCTGGCAGGGCGTGCCGTTTCGCTTCGGCGGCACCTCGCTGCTCATCGTGGTGGTGGTGGTGATGGACTTCATGTCGCAGCTGCACGCGCACACCATGTCGCATCACTATCCGGGCCTTCTCAAGAAGGCGAACCTGCTCGGCTACGGCCGCGGCTCGGGCGGGTGAAGTCATGACCAGGCTGTTTATCCACGCCGCAGAGTTGCGCGCAGCGCATGGGAAGCAATCATGAAAGTACGTCCGTCGGTCAAGAAGATCTGCAAGCACTGCAAGATCGTGCGCCGCCGCCGCGTGGTCTACGTGATCTGCACGGACCCGCGGCACAAGCAGCGCCAGGGTTGAGGAACGCAATATGGCACGCATAGCCGGCATCAACATCCCGATGAACAAGCACGTGTGGGTCGGGCTCACGCACATCTACGGCGTGGGCCGCGCACGCGCCCACCTGGCCTGCGAGGCGGCGGGCGTCAACCCCGCCACCAAGGTGAAGGACCTCACCGAGGTGGAGGTGAACGCCATCCGCTCGCAGATCGCCAAGTTCGCGGTCGAGGGCGACCTGCGACGCGAGGTCTCGATGAACATCAAGCGCCTGATGGACCTGGGCTCCTGGCGCGGCATCCGCCACCGGCGCGGACTGCCGGTGCGCGGCCAGCGCACGCGCACCAACGCGCGCACCCGCAAGGGCCCGCGCAAGCAGGCCGTCAAGCTGAATGCACCTCCCGGAAAGGCATAACTAATGGCTGAGCAGAAACCCCAGGGCGCGGGCGCGGCGGCACCGGCCGCGGCGCCGAAGAAGCCGAAGAAGGCGCGCAAGAACGTGCTCGATGCGATCGCCCACGTGCACGCCTCCTTCAACAACACGATCATCACCATCACCGATCGCCAGGGCAACACGCTGTCCTGGGCGACCGCGGGCGGCTGCGGCTTTCGCGGCTCGCGCAAGAGCACCCCGTTCGCCGCGCAGGTGGCGGCCGAGAAGGCCGGGGTCGCGGCGCAGGAGCACGGGGTGAAGAACGTCGAGGTGCGCGTGGGCGGACCCGGTCCGGGCCGCGAGTCCGCGGTACGCGCACTCAACAACTGTGGGCTGAAGATCACCAGCATCTCGGACGTGACGCCGATCCCGCATAACGGGTGCCGTCCGCCGAAGAAGCGTCGGGTCTAAAGGGTACGAGGCAACTATGGCGCGTTACACCGGTCCGAAGTGCAAGCTCGCGCGGCGCGAAGGCACCGACCTGTTCCTGAAGAGCGGCGTGAAGCCGCTGGAAAACAAGTGCAAATTCACCGTGCCCCCGGGAGGCATCAAGGGCGAGCGCCGCCAGCGCCTGTCCGACTACGGCCTGCAGCTGCGCGAGAAGCAGAAGCTGCGCCGCATGTACGGCGTGCTCGAGCGCCAGTTCGGCAACTATTACGAGGAGGCGGCCCGCAAGGCCGGCGCTACCGGCGAGAACCTGCTGAAGCTCCTCGAGTGCCGCCTGGACAACGTGGTGTACCGCATGGGCTTCGCTGCGACGCGCGCCGAGGCGCGCCAGCTGGTGAGCCACAAGGCGATCACCGTTAACGAGCAGCCGGTCACCATCGCCTCCTACCAGGTAAAGGCGGGCGATATCGTCCAGGTACGCGAGAAGTCGCGCAAGCAGCTGCGCATCGCCAGCGCGCTCAACGTGGCGCAGCAGGTCGGCCTGCCGGAATGGGTTGAGGTGAACGACAAGGAGTTCCGCGGGGTGTTCAAGTCGGCGCCGGGGCGGGAGGACATCCTCCCCGACATCAACGAGAACCTGGTAGTGGAGCTGTATTCGAAGTAATCGCATCCGCTTGTAAAGGGCGTGTCGCGCCCCCATGCAGACGGGTCCGCTGGTGTTTCCATGGCGCCGGGCTTGTGTCCGGCAAGGTGTCAGCAATGCAGGGTTCTGTTAGCGAGTTTTTGCGGCCGCGTGTGGTGAAGGTGCAGCCGGTGGCCCCGCGCCAGGCGCGCGTGGTGATCGAGCCGTTCGAGCGAGGCTTCGGCCACACGCTCGGCAACGCGCTGCGTCGCGTGCTGCTGTCGTCGATGCCCGGCAGCGCCATTACCGAGGTCGAGATCGACGGCGTGCTGCACGAGTACACCAGCATCGAGGGCGTGCAGGAGGACGTGGTCGACATCCTGCTGAACCTCAAGTCCGTGGCGCTGCGCATGCATACGCGCGAGACGGCGGAGCTGCGGCTGCACAAGAAGGGCCCGGGGCCGGTGACCGCCGGCGACATCCAGACCGATCACGACATCGAGGTGGTGAATCCGGAGCTGGTGATCGCGAATCTCACCAAGGCGGGCGAGCTGTCGATGACGCTGCGCGTGGAGCGCGGCCGCGGCTATCGTCCGGCCGCCTCGCGGGTGGCGTTCGAGGAGCAGACGCGTCCGATCGGGCGGCTGCAGCTCGATGCCTCGTTCTCGCCGGTACGGCGCGTGACCTACTCGGTCGATGCCGCGCGCGTCGAGCAGCGCACCGACCTCGACAAGCTGATTATCGACATCGAGACCAACGGCACCATCGATGCCGAGGAAGCGATCCGCCGCGCCGGCAGCATCCTCAAGGATCAGCTGTCGGTGTTCGTCGACCTGCAGGGCGAGGAGGAAGCGGCGACCAAGGTCTCGGAGATGCAGTTCGATCCGATTCTGCTGCGTCCCGTAGACGAGCTCGAGCTCACCGTGCGCAGCGCCAACTGCCTCAAGGCCGAGAACATCCACTACATCGGCGATCTGGTGCAGCGTACCGAGGTCGAGCTGCTGCGCACGCCGAATCTCGGCAAGAAGTCGCTCACCGAGATCAAGGAAGTGCTGCAGAGCCACGGGCTGATGCTCGGCATGCGCCTCGACGGCTGGCCGCCGGCGGGCCTGAAGCACGACGAAGAGCGCGACGTGATCTGAAGGGTTAGCCAGCCATGCGCCACCATCTTTCCGGCCGTCAGCTGTCGCGCAACAGCGCGCACCGCCACGCGCTGATGCGCAACATGTCGGTCGCGCTGCTGCGCTACGAGACGATCCGCACCACGCTGCCCAAGGCGAAGGAGCTGCGCCGCGTGGTCGAGCCACTCATCACGCTCGCCAAGAGCGATGGCGACGCTAACCGCCGCCTGGCGTTCTCGCGGCTGCGTGACACGGCGGTGGTCGAGAAGCTGTTCGTCGACCTCGGCCCGCGCTTCCGAACGCGGCCGGGAGGCTACACCCGCATCCTGCGGATGATGCCGCGGCCGGGCGATGCGGCTCCGATGGCGCTGATGCAGCTGGTCGAGGGACCCGCAGCGGTGGCGGCCGAAGAGCCGACCGAGTCGAAGAAGAAGACGGCGCGGCGCACCAAGGCCAAGGCGGCCGCGAAGAGCGCGGCCAAACCGCGGGCAAAGGCCGAGGAAAAGGCCGAACCGACCGAGGCGCCCAAGAAGCGTACGCGCAGGAAGAAAGTCGCGACCTGAAGCTCGCCTGCCGGTGTCGCCGGCGCGGTGGCCGCGCGCCGTCCGAAGCGCACCGAGTCCGCGCAGGTGCATCGCCATGAGTTTCCCCTCGATGGGGCGGTCGTGAGCTTTCGGTAATTGGCCAGCCCAGGGCTTTCGGCTACGCTTGCGCGCAACCGACGCACGAATCGGTGTTGAAACAAGAGAGGAGGCCCGCCATGAGTTTTGCCTCGGAATTCAAAGAATTTGCGATGAAGGGGAGCGTCATCGATCTGGCGGTCGGCGTCGTGATCGGCGCTGCCTTCGGCAAGATCGTCGCCTCGCTGGTGGGCGATGTGATCATGCCGGCGCTCTCCCCGCTGCTCGGCAGCGTCAATTTCACCGAGCTCGCGCTGCGCATCTCGACGGATGCCGCGGGCAAGGCGGTGCTGCTCAAGTACGGCACATTCCTGCAGACGACCTTCGAGTTCATCGTCATTGCGCTGTGCATCTTCCTCGTCATCAAGGGCATCAACCGGCTCAAACGGCCGCCGCCCGCATCCGCCGCACCTATCCCGCCGACGAAGACCGAGGCATTGTTGCAGGAAATAAGGGATCTGCTCGCCAAACGGTAGTTTTTGTTTCAACAACGCGCCAACCGCGCAAGCTCTTCGCTGAGGCTCAATGGGGCTCAATGCCGGGGCGGTGCCCGGCGGTCCTCAGACCGCTCCTGCCGCGGCGAATGCATTGCGGGTGAGGTTCTCAGATCCCTCGCGCGTCACGGCGAGGTCGTCTTCGATGCGTATGCCACCGAAGCGCGACAGCGCTTGCACCCTTGACCAGTTGATGTGCCGGCCGCGGCCGTCGCTGCGGGCGGCAGCGAGCAGCTGCCCGATAAAGTAGATCCCCGGCTCCATGGTCACCACGAAGCCCTCCTGCAGCGTCCGCGTCAGGCGCAGGTACGGATGCCCGGTGGGCCTTTCGATCTCGCCGCCCTCGGGCGAGCGCATGAAGCCGCCGACGTCGTGCACTTCGAGCCCGAGCAGATGCCCGATGCCGTGCGGCAGGAACACGCGCGTCACGCCGCTCGCGACGGCTTCCTCGGCGCCGCAGCGGATGAGGTCGGCATCGTGCAGCAGCTCACCGGTGAGGCGGTGCGCGAGCAGCTGTACCTCGCGCCAGTCGATGCCGGGACGCACCGCGGCGCACAGCACCTGCTGCATGCGGTCCATGCGACCGATGAGTGCCTCGAACTCCGCGTCGACGGCGCAGTAGCTGCGCGTGATGTCACTCGCATAACCGGCGAACTCCGCCCCGGCGTCGATGAGGAGCGAGAGCCGCTCGCGGGGGCGCTGTTTCTCCAGCACCTGGTAGTGCAGCACAGCCGCGCCCGCATTCATCGCAACGATCGGATTGTAAGGAAGTTCCTGCTCGCGCAGGCCGCACGCCTCGATGAACGCCAGCTCGATCTCGAACTCGGAGCGTCCGGCGCGGAACGCAGCGAGCGCGGCGCGGTGTCCGCGCACCCCCAGCCGGCTGGCCTCGCGCAGACACTCGAGCTCGTAGGCCGACTTCACGGCACGGGCGTAATCGAGGCGACGCATCAGCGGCTGCGGGTTCACGGCGCCGACGCCCCACGCGGCGAGCTCCGCAAAGGCATCACCGATGTAGGCGGCCCGTGAGAGGTCGGCCGGCAGCAGCGCGCGGGCGGCGGCGCGGTCGGTGGCCGTTTGAATGTCGAAGTGCCGCACCCAGTATCCGGCCGGCAGATCGGTGGGCTTGTGCCAGTAATCCTGCGGGCGCTCGATGATCAGCCGCGGGCGCGCGCCGGGCTCGAACCAGACGAAGCTTCCCGGCGCATCCTGCAGGGGCACCCACACCTTGAAAGGCGCGTTGGTCTCGAACGGATACGTCCGGTCGTCCTCGAAGACCGGCAGCGGGCTGCCCGCATACACCAGCAGCCCCTCGAAGCCGCATGCCGCCAGCGCGCGCGCGGCGCGTTCGCACAGTGCCTGCAGATGCGGACCGAAAGCGCGGTCGAGCCTGACCTGAACCTCGTGTTGCGTTTCCACGCCGGACATTACAACCCCCTCCCGACTGTCGCCTCGACCCGACAACCGCTGGTTGCGGTCAATTTCCAATCGTACCGGGACTTCTATAGAATTCGCCCTCCGCGTGTACCGAAACGGGCGCGGAACGACCCTGAGCGGTCGTAGTCTCACCCATACAACTCTTGCTTCTCTCGGGGTACCGATCGATGAACACCAAACTTGCTCTTAGCGCAATCGTTGCCGCGCTGATGCTGACGGCCTGCGCGAAGCAGGAATCCGCAGGCTCAGATCAGGCTGCCACTCCTCCTGCTCCGTCGGCTCCTGCCAGCGACAGCAGCCAGTCCGCGACACCCGGAACGTCAGCTGACCAGTCGGCTCCGCCGGCCGGGACCACCGGCTCTGGCGACGCCTCGCAGCCCGGTGCGGCCGCTCCGGCCACGCCGCCGGCTGATTCGAGCACGCCGCCGAAGCAGTAAGCTCTCCGCGCTTACCGCTTTAAGCATACGGCCTGGATGGTTCGCGCGGGCGAGCTGTCCGGGCCGTTTTCATTGCAGGAACGCCATGGCAGTGGTGATTGTCAGCGTACGCGATGCGCGGGCCGCACCCGCGGACCGGCTGTGGATCCAGAGCGTCTATCGCGAGTACCTCGATGACCTCAACCCCGGCACCGGGCTGTTTCCGCGGCTCGGCGAAGTCGGGCACCGCGAGCCGGACCTGATCGCGCACTGGTTCGGCGATCCGAACACCTTTCCGCTCGTGATCGTTAGGGGCAACGAGCCGGTCGGCTTTGCGTGCGTGGTGCGCACGGTCGCCGGTGCGGCGCAGCCGCACGTCGACTACCGCATGGGCGAGTTCTTCGTGACAGGTGCCCGGCGGCGGCGCGGCATCGGGCGCACCGCCGTGCAACTGATCCTCAACCGCTTCGCCGGACGCTGGGAGATCAGCGAGTATCTGCGTAACGCAGTGGCGGTGACCTTCTGGCGCCGGGTGGTCGCCAGCTACACGCACGGCAGCTACCAGGAGCGCATCGTCAACGGCGAAGTGCACCAGGTGTTCGATTCCGCGAAGCCGCGCCCGGCGTAGCGGGCGGCGCGCAGCCGCCGCACGCGGACGACTGCCGCGCCAGCAGCCGGGCACGCAGCCGCGCGAGCCACGGCCGGCGCGCCACTCCGGGCAATTTCCCCAGCGCATCGAGGGTGCGCAGCCGCAGCGCCACTGACAGCAGTCGCCAGGCGGCGAACAGCGCGCAGCCGAGGACCAGCATGCCTGCCAGCCACTGCTGCGCCAGCAGGCTCATACCGCCCCGCCGCCGAGCGCCAGTGCCGCCCGATAGGTGATGAACGCGCCGAGGTAAGCGAGCGCAAACAGATACGCCGCCATGTACAGCGGGTAGCGCCAGGAGTTGGTTTCGCGCCTGACGACTGCGAGCGTCGACAGGCATTGCGGGGCGAACACGTACCAGGCGAGCAGCGACAGGCCGGTGGCGACGCTCCAGCCGCGCGCGATCACCGGCTGCAGTGCGCCCGCCACGTCGCTCGTGCCGGACATGGCGTACACCGTGCCGAGCGCGCTCACCGCCACCTCGCGCGCAGCGAGGCCCGGAACCAGTGCGATCGAGATCTGCCAGTTGAAGCCGAGCGGTGCAAACAGGTGCCCGAGTCCGCGGCCGAGCAGCCCGGCAATGCTGTACTGGATCGCCGGCCCGGTGGCGCCCGGCGGCGGCGCCGGGAAACTGGCGAGGAACCACAGCACCACCATCAGCGTCAGGATGATGGTGCCGACGCGCGTCAGGAAGATGCGCGCGCGCTCCCACAAGCCGAGCGCGAGGTTCGACAGGTGCGGCAGGCGGTACTCCGGCAGCTCGAGCAGCAGCGGCCGGTAGTCGCCGCGCATCACCGTGCGCTTCAGAGCGAACGCCACGCCGAGCGCGCCCGCTACACCCGCCAGGTAGAGCGCGAACAACACCAGGCCACGCAGGTTGAACACGCCGATCTCGCGCTGCGGGATGAAGGCGCCGATCAGCAGCGCGTACACCGGCAGCCGTGCGGAGCAGGTCATGAGCGGCGCGATCATGATGGTGGCCAGGCGGTCGCGCGCGGAAGGGATGGTGCGCGTGGCCATGATTCCCGGGATGGCGCAGGCGAAGCTCGACAGCAGCGGAATGAAGGCGCGTCCCGAGAGCCCCACGCGTCCCATGAGGCGGTCGAGCATGTACGCGGCGCGCGGCAGGTAGCCGGAATCCTCGAGCGCCAGGATGAACAGGAACAGGATCAGGATCTGCGGCAGGAACACCAGCACGCTGCCGGTGCCGGCGACCACCCCGTCAAGCAGCAGACCGCGCAGCGGACCCGGCGCCAGCACGCCGGCGAGGTGCGCCGCCAGCCACTGCACGCCGGTATTGATGAGATTCTGCGGCGCGCGCGCCCAGCTGAACACCGCCTGGAACATGAAAAACAGCACGCTCGCCAGCAGCAGCGGACCGCCGACCGGATGCAGCACCACCGCGTCGAGTCGCGCGAGCGCCGCCTGGCGCGGCGGCACGCGATAGCCGCTCGCGGCGAGCACGCGCCGCACTTCCCGCTGCGTCGCCTCGATGCTCGCAGCATCCGCAGCCGCCGGCGCGCTCGACGCCGCGCGGTTGCGCGCCAGCACCCGCTCGCTGAACCCGTACCTCTCGATGGCCGCGACCAGCTCGCGCTCGCCTCCGGCCCGCACGGCTACCGTCGGAACTACCGGGACGCCAAGCGCGCGCTCGAGGGCGGCGCGGTCGAGCTGATAGCCGCGCTGCGCGGCCACGTCGCTCATGTTCAGGGCGACGATCATCGGCACCCCGAGGCGCTTGAGGTCGAGCACCAGGCGCAGGTTGAGGCGCAGGTTGGTTGCATCGACGACGCACACCAGCAGATCGGGTGCGGGCTCGACCGCATGACGGCCGAGCACCACGTCGCGGGCGATGGCTTCATCGAGCGTCGTCGGCTCGAGGCTGTACGCTCCGGGGAGATCGACCACGCGGAAGGTGCGGCCGCTGCGCGGACCGATGAGCCGGCCCTCCTTGCGCTCAACGGTGACGCCGGGGTAGTTCGCGACCTTTTGCCGGCTGCCGGTGAGACGATTGAAGAGTGCGGTCTTGCCGCAGTTGGGCACGCCGATGAGCGACAGGCTGAGCTGCGGCGCGGCGACCGCCGCCGCCGCCGCGGAGACGCTCATGGATGCTGCAGCTCGACCCGCTCGCCAGCGACGCGGGTCACGCTAGCAGCTGAGGCGGCGGATCGGGAGTGCTGCAGCTCGACGCGGACGCTCTGGGCCTCGCGACGTCGCAGCGCGAGCGTGGTGTGCCCCACGCGCACCACGAAGGGATCGCGCCCGGGCCGCGCCTCCGCCAGGATCTCGACGTGCTCGCCCGCGACGAACCCGAGCTCCAGAAGTCGTCGCTCCAGCGGGGAGAGCGCTGCCCCCGCCGAGCCCACGCCGACTACGCGCCCGTGCGCACCGGGTCGCAGCGCCGCGAGACTGACGAACCCCGCCTCCGCACCCGCACCCGCAGCGGCGGTGGTGGTAAGAGCGGCAGGAGCGACGGTGGCGTCCATAGCTATGAGTATGAATGAGAACCGTTCGCATTTGCAATTGGCGCTCGAATTTCAGCAGCTCGGTGTCTGCCATCAGCAACATAACCATATAAATCAATCACTTAATCTCAAAGGCTGGCTTGCCGCGCGGCCTGCGGGATCACATGCCGGCCGCCCGCGACGGGGTCTGCGCGGCACGCTCACGCTTTGCGGCGGCCGCCCGGCGCGTGAGCAGCGGGGCGAGGTATCGACCCGTCCAGGAGGCGGGGTTCGCCGCAATGTCCTCCGGGGTGCCCGTGGCGATGATCCGTCCGCCGCCTTCACCGCCTTCAGGTCCGAGATCGATCACCCAGTCCGCGGTCTTGATGACGTCAAGGTTGTGCTCGATGACGACGATGGTGTTGCCCTCGTCGCGCAGGCGGTGCAACACCTGCAGCAGCTGCTCCACGTCGTGAAAATGCAGCCCGGTGGTGGGCTCGTCGAGGATGTAGAGCGTGCGGCCGGTGGCGCGCTTGGCGAGCTCGCGCGCGAGCTTCACCCGCTGTGCCTCACCGCCCGACAGCGTGGTCGCGTTCTGACCGAGCCGCACGTAGGAGAGTCCGACGTCGGTGAGAGTCTGCAGCTTGCCGGCCGCCGCCGGTACGTTCTGGAAGAAGCGCGCCGCATCCTCGACCGTCATCTCGAGCACCTCGTGGATGTTCTTGCCGCGATAGCGGATCTCGAGCGTCTCGCGGTTGTAGCGCTGTCCCTTGCACACATCGCACGGCACGTACACGTCGGGCAGGAAGTGCATCTCCACCCGCAGCACGCCGTCTCCCTGGCAGGCTTCGCAGCGGCCGCCCTTGACGTTGAAGCTGAAGCGCCCGGCGTCGTAGCCGCGTGCGCGCGCTTCCGGCACGGCCGCGAACAGCTCGCGCAGCGGTGCGAACAACCCGGTATAGGTCGCGGGGTTGGAACGCGGCGTGCGGCCGATCGGGCTCTGGTCGATGTCGATGACGCGATCGATCTGGCTCAGGCCCTCGATGCGTTCGGCCGGAGCGGCCTCGACGCGCGTGCCCTGCAGCTGTGCGGCCGCGTGGCCGAAGAGCGTGTCGACGATCAGCGTGGATTTGCCCGAGCCGGATACGCCGGTGACGCAGGTGAACAGCCCGAGGGGGATGTGGGCGGTCACCTGCGCCAGGTTGTTGCCGCGGGCACCAACGATGCGGATCTCGCGCGCCGGGTCGGGCCGCATGCGCAGGCCGGGCAGCTCGATGCGGCGCCGGCCGGAGAGATATTGCCCGGTGATCGAATCGGGATGCGCCTCGATGTCCGCCGGCGTCCCCTGCGCCACCAGCTGTCCGCCGTGTACGCCGGCGCCGGGACCCAGGTCCACCACGTGGTCCGCCTCGCGGATCGCCTCCTCGTCGTGCTCGACCACGATAACCGTGTTGCCGAGGTCGCGCAGCTGCTTGAGAGTTGCGAGCAGCCGCCGGTTGTCGCGCTGGTGCAGTCCGATGGAAGGCTCATCGAGAATGTACATGACGCCGGTGAGACCCGAGCCGACCTGGCTGGCGAGGCGGATACGCTGGGCTTCGCCGCCCGAGAGCGTCTCGGCGCTGCGATCGAGCGTCAGGTAATCGAGTCCCACGTCGGCGAGGAAGCGCAGTCGCTCGACCACTCCCTTGACGATGCGTGCGGCGACTTCGCCGCGCCAGCCCGCGACGGTCAACTGCGTGAAGAACTCGAGCGCGCGCCCGATGGTCAGATGCGCCACCTCCGGCAGACTGCGGCCGGCGACGAACACGAAGCGCGCCGCGCGGTTCAGTCGCGTGCCCTGGCACTCCGGGCACGGGCGCACGCCCAGGTAGCGCGCGAGCTCCTCGCGCACCATCGGCGACTGCGTTTCACGGTAGCGCCGTGTCAGGTTGGGAATGATGCCCTCGAAGGGATGGCGCTTGCGCGAGCGCTGCCCGGCCGCCTCACGGTAGCTGAACTCGACGGCCTCCTCGCCGCTGCCGCAGAGCAGGATGTGGCGCGCGTGCTCCGGCAGCTCGGTCCAGGGAGTCTCGATGTCGAAGCCATAGTGTTTGGCGAGCGACTGGATCAGATGGAAGTAATGCTCGTTGCGCCGGTCCCAGCCGCGCACCGCTCCGCCGGCGAGCGACAGGTGCGGATGCACCACGACGCGCTGCGGATCGAAGAACTCCTGCACCCCGAGGCCGTCGCAGCTGGGGCAGGCGCCGGTCGGGTTGTTGAAGGAGAACAGCTTCGGTTCCAGCGGCGGCACGCTGTAGCCGCACACCGGGCAGGCATGGCGGCTGGAGAATACCAGCGGCTCGCGCTCGGGCGCATCGAGGAACACCAGGCGCGCCAGGCCGCCTGCGAGCCGCAACGCGGTCTCGAAGGACTCCGCCAGGCGCTGCGCGGCGTCGGGGCGAACGCGCATGCGATCCACCACCACCTCGATGCTGTGCTTCTTTTTCGGATCGAGCCGGGGAAGCCCCTCCATCTCGTGAATGCGCCCGTCGATACGCACGCGCACGTAACCCTGCGAGGCGAGGTCTTCGAGGATCTCCAGGTGCTCGCCCTTGCGCGAAGCCACCACCGGCGCGACCAGCGCCGCGGCCGTGCCTTCGGGCAGGCGCAGCACCTGGTCCACCATCTGGCTCACGGTCTGCGCGGTCAGCTCGATGCCGTGATCGGGGCAGCGTGGGATACCGGCACGTGCGTATAACAGGCGCAGGTAATCGTAGATCTCGGTCACCGTGCCCACGGTCGAGCGCGGATTGTGCGAGCTCGCCTTCTGCTCGATGGCAATTGCGGGCGAGAGCCCCTCGATGCTGTCGACGTCGGGCTTGTCCATGGTGGAGAGAAACTGCCGCGCGTAAGCGGAGAGCGATTCCACGTAGCGGCGCTGACCTTCGGCGTAGAGGGTGTCGAAGGTGAGCGAGGACTTTCCCGAGCCGGACAGCCCGGTCACGACGATCAGCCGCTCACGCGGCAGATCGAGACTCAGATTCTTGAGATTGTGGGTGCGCGCACCGCGCACGCGGATGTACTGCATTGAACCGGAAATTGTACGCGCCCCGGGGGACCGGAGCAGGGCGCGCCGGAACGGGGCTCCCGCGGGTCCCCCCGCGGTCACAGGTCGCGGCTTGCGGTCTGACGCAAAATGTCGGCGTCGATGGCGGGCATGTCGACATTTTGCGTTGGCACTCAAGGATGTATGGAGGCTGCCGGCACCGCTTTCCAGTGGGCTTGACCGCGCTGGAATATATTTTAAGATATATCTGACGATATGCGCCATGACGGCACACACCAGGAGAATGACTTCATGCATCGGCACTTCTTTCGCTACGGCGGCGGGCCCTCGCGCGGCGGCTGCGGCGGCTACGAGATGGGTGGGCGGCACGGGCGCCGCTTCGGTTACTTCGCGGGCGGCTTCATGGGCGGCGGAGGTCTGGGCGGACGCGCCTTCCGCGCCGGCCGGCGCCTCGCCTCAGGCGACCTGCAGCTCGTGCTGCTCGCGCTCCTGGCCGAGCGGCCGAGTCACGGCTACGAGTTGATCAAAGCGCTCGAGGAGCGCTCGGGCGGCTTCTACAGTCCGAGTCCCGGCATGGTCTATCCCGCACTCACCTGGCTCGAGGAGGTGGGGCACGCCAGCGTGATTGCCGAGGGCGCGAAGAAGCTGTACAGCATTACCGACGCCGGGCGCGAGCACCTCAGGCAAAACCAGGATATCGCCGCCGCGATGCTCGGTCAGCTCGAGTACATCGGCCGCAGGATGGGACGCGTGCGCGAGATCTTCGGCGGACCCGACGAGGAGGACGCTGCCGGCGGCTCGCTGGAATACGGTGCCGCGCGCCACGAGCTCAGGCAGGCGCTGCGCGAGAAACGCGGCGCCGCGGCGGAAGAACAGAGCCGCATCGCCGCCATACTTCGCAGCGCGGCGGCGCAGATCCGCGGCAAAAGCTGAAAGCGCCCGCAAGCGCAATATCGCCGGTCTTCGGGCGCAATTGACGCTAGCCGCGGCGGCGCGGCCTGACTATGCTGTCAGTTCCCCATCGCTCGACTCCACCAAGGACATCCAGATGGCTCGCGGCGTGAACAAAGTGATCCTCATCGGTAACCTGGGCGCGGACCCCGAAACGCGCGCCATGCCCTCCGGCACGACGGTAGCCAACCTGCGCATTGCCACGAGCGAGAGCTGGCGCGACAAGCAGACCGGCGAGCAGCAGGAGCGCACGGAGTGGCACCGCGTGGCGCTGTTCGGGCGCCTGGCGGAGGTCGCCGGCGAGTACCTGCGCAAGGGCTCGCAGGTGTACATCGAGGGCAGCCTGCGCACGCGCAAGTGGCAGGACAAGCAGGGCAACGACCGCTACTCCACCGAGATCGTCGGCAACGATCTGCAGATGCTGGGTGGCCGGGCGGGGGCCGCCGCGGCGGGTGGAGCCGAGGCGCCGCGCGGGGGCGCAACCGCCGGCGCGGCGGCAGGCGGCGGGTCCCCGGCCTTCGCGGAAGAGTCCGGAGGCGCAGCTTCCGCGCGCGGCGAAGAGTTCGACGACGACATTCCGTTCTAGCAGCGCGCCATCAGAACGACCAGCCGAGTCCGGCGAGCACCACGTCGGTATCGCGGCCGTTGGTGGTGAGCGTGCGGTCCCAATAGGCGCGCAGGTGCATCATGCGGGTGAGGCGCCAGGTCATGGTCATGCTCAGCAAGCCCAGGACCTGAGTCCTGGTAGCAAGCCCCACCACCGTATTCGACGGGGTAATGTAATCCTGATCGCGCGCCAGATAGAACCCGCCCGCGATGCCGACATCGGCATGATGGTTGAGGAATTCGCGCACCAGTCCCAGCTGCCCGGCGACCCCCTTGCGCTTGACCACGTGCGTGTCACCCTCGTCGAGGAACGTGCCGATGGCGTCGAGGTAAGGGGTGAGCCGTTCGCGGAATTCCGCCCCCCAGGCGACGCCGTGCGGCGACTGGAAATTGTTCTGCACACTGTTGCCGGCCATCAGCGTCATCTCCGCTCGCGGGGTGCTGAGGTCGTAGTGCGCCGGCGGCACGGGCCCGGCGGCGGCGGCGCGCTCGAACTGGTAGCCGAAGCCGAGCAGCAGCGTGTTGGTCGAGATGCTCGTGGTGGTGCGGGCGTAGTTATAGCGCAGCTGCAGCACCCAGGGGGCGCGGAAATACCACTGCGCCGCGACGCTGAAAAGCGCACCCCAGTCATGCGCATCGGTGACCGTGCCGGTGGAGGTGATATAGGTCGTGTCGTAGTAACGGTACGGCCCAACGCCCGCCGACAACAGGAACGTGCGCGAGCTGCTCGGCCAGCGCAGCCAGAGCTGTGGGCTGTAGCCGTCGCGGTGATGGTCGGTGACGTGCCCTTCGTTCAGCCAGGTGAAGCTGGCGTAGGCGTAATCACTGAGGTTGTGCGCGTACTCGATGGCATACGAGTAGGTGGTCTGTTTGAGGCTCTGGGTGTATTGCGCACCCCCCAGCGCATAGAGCTCCTGGGCGCCGGCGGGAGCGCATCCTGCCGCCAGCAACGCCGGTAGTGCGAGCAAGCGCAGTCGGCAAATCACGCGTGTCATGACCTCTCCTTGAGTCAGGACCGGCGAATCCATTCGCCGCCTTGATGCTTTCATGGAACGCCCTGACGCGCCAGACTCGACACCGTAGGCGCACGGCTACCGATGTGGCCAGCTGGCACCCACATCTGCGGCGGTGCAGCACGCCAGGCCGCCCGCAGGCCCGCGGCCGCGATACTCGATCGAGTCGTCCGTCAGGCCGTCGGCCAGCGGGCAACCCCATGAAATAACAGTGTTTATTTGCCAGGCTGCAGTTGCCGTGCGGCTGCAGTCCCAAGCCCGTAAAATTCCCCGTGTACACATTGCCTATGCCCCGCCGCTACTTCATCAAGACCTTCGGCTGCCAGATGAACGAGTACGACTCCGCCCGCATGGCGGACGTGCTGCGCGCTGGCGCGGACCTCACGGCCGCCGCGGATGCGGCCGAGGCCGACGTGTTGCTGATGAATACCTGTTCGGTGCGCGAGAAGGCCCAGGAGAAGGTGTTCTCGCTGCTCGGCGAGTGGCGCGCGCTCAAGGCACGGCGCCCGGAGGTGATCATCGGCGTCGGCGGCTGCGTGGCGAGCCAGGAGGGCGAGGCGATCACGCAGCGCGCCCCGTTCGTGGACCTGGTGTTCGGGCCGCAGACGCTGCACCGGCTGCCGCAGATGATCGCTGAATTACGCCGCACCGGCCGCGCGGTGGTCGATGTGAGCTTTCCGGAGATCGAGAAGTTCGATCACCTGCCCGCGCCGCGCGCCGCAGGGGCGCGCGCCTACGTGTCCGTCATGGAGGGTTGCAGCAAGTACTGCAGCTTCTGCATCGTTCCCTACACCCGCGGCGAGGAAGTCAGCCGCTCCTTCGACTCGGTGCTCAGCGAAGTGCGTCAGCTCGCCTCCCAGGGGGTGGCCGAGATCACGCTCCTCGGGCAGAACGTCAATGCCTACGCGGGTCCGATGGCCGACGGCGTGCGCGTCGACCTCGCCACGCTCATCCACCACGTGGCGGAGGTGCCGGGCATCGAGCGCATCCGTTTCACCACCTCGCACCCGCTGGAATTCAACGACAGCCTCATCGAGGCGTTTGCCAGCATCGCAACGCTCGCCGACCATCTGCATCTGGCCGTGCAGAGCGGCTCCGACCGGGTGCTGTCGCTCATGAAGCGCGGCTACACGGTGCTCGAGTTCAAGGAAAAGGTGCGCCGCCTGCGCGCGGTGCGCCCGGACATCTCGATCTCCTCCGACTTCATCGTCGGCTTCCCCGGCGAGAGCGAGCGCGACTTCGAGGCTACGCTGGCGCTGGTGCGCGCCGTGGGCTTCGACCAGTCGTTCAGCTTCATCTACAGCCGCCGTCCCGGGACGCCGGCGGCCGCACTGCCGGACGAGGTGGTGCCGGCGGTGAAGCAGCAGCGCCTGGCGCGGCTGCAGCAGCAGCTCGACACCCAGGCGCGCGATATCAGCGAGCGCATGGTCGGCACGCGCCAGCGCGTACTGGTCGAGCGCCTGGCGAAGCGCGACAGCCGCGAGCTGGCCGGGCGCACGGCCAACAACCGCTGGGTGAATTTCGCCGGACCCCACCAGCTCATCGGCCGTTTTGCCGACGTGCTGGTCACCGCGGCGCACCCGCACAGCCTGCGCGGCCGGCTGGCGGAGGCTCACGGCGACGGCGCGGCGCGCACCGTGCCCGTCGCGGCGTGCGCCGCGGCCGGCGGCTGAGCCGTGGCGACTGCAGCGTCCGAATCGCGGCGGGAATTCGAGCTCGCGCCTTCCGACAACGCGCGCCTCGCCAACCTCTGCGGACCGCTCGACGAGAACCTGCGGCTGCTGGAGAGCCGGCTCGACGTACGCATTCACCGCCGCGGCGACACGTTCCGCGTGAGCGGCGCGCAGGCAGTGAACGCCGAGGACCTGCTGCGCGAGCTGTTCGCCCTCACGCAGAAGGAGGAGATCACGCCGACGCGCGTGCACCTGGCACTGCGCGAGCGCGAATCCGGACCGCCGGCGGACGCGGACGTCCGCGAGCACGGCGTGCGCGTGCCGAGCGGCGGTATCCGCGCGCGCGGCGCCCACCAGCGCGACTATCTCGAGCACATCCGCACGCGCGATCTCACTTTCGGCATCGGTCCCGCCGGCACCGGCAAGACCTACCTCGCGGTGGCGTGCGCGGTGGAGGCGCTGCAGGCGGACCGGGTGCGGCGGCTGATCCTGGTGCGTCCGGCGGTGGAGGCGGGCGAGCGGCTCGGGTTCCTCCCGGGAGATCTGACGCAGAAGGTCGATCCCTATCTGCGGCCAATGTACGACGCGCTCTACGAGATGATGGGGTTCGACCGCGTGGCGCGCTTCATCGAGCGCAACGTCATCGAGGTCGCCCCGCTCGCCTTCATGCGCGGCCGCTCGCTGAACGACTCCTTCATCATCCTCGATGAGGCGCAGAACACCACCATCGAGCAGATGAAGATGTTCCTCACCCGCATTGGCTTCGGCTCGAAGGCGGTGGTTACCGGCGATGTCACGCAGACCGACCTGCCGGCGGGCAAGCAGTCGGGGCTCGCGCACGTGGTCGACGTGCTGCGCGCGGTGGAGGGGGTCGCGTTCACCTTCTTCGACGCGCACGACGTGGTGCGCCACCCGCTGGTACAGCGCATCGTGCAGGCCTACGAATCCCGCGGGAGCTCCTCGTGAGGGGCGCGGTGCGCACGCATCGCGGGCAGCGTACGCAGCGCACGCCCCGCGCCGCGGCCGCGCCGCTGCGCCTCACCCTGCGCCGCCGCGTGCCCGGCTGGTCGCCTGGCCGACAGGTGCTCGCGCGCTGGGCGAGCGCGG
Source organism: Steroidobacteraceae bacterium (assembly GCA_035481975.1). Taxonomy (GTDB): domain Bacteria; phylum Pseudomonadota; class Gammaproteobacteria; order Steroidobacterales; family Steroidobacteraceae; genus 13-2-20CM-66-19. The sequence goes on along the minus strand of DATHRC010000041.1, from coordinate 170,064 downwards.
CGCTCGGGCGCAGTGCCGCCGGACGCGAGCTCGGCGTGTGCACCGTGGCCGCGGCCGAGAGTGCGCGGCTCAACGCCCGCTTCCGCGGCCGCGGGCACGCCACCAACGTGCTGTCCTTTCCGGCCGCACCCTTGCCGCCGCCGGCCGCCGCGCGGCGGCCGCTCGGGGAACTGGTCATCTGCCCGCGCGTGCTGCGGCAGGAGGCGCGCGCGCAGTCGCTGCCGCTGCGCGCGCACTGGGCGCACCTGGTGGTGCACGGCACGCTGCACCTGCTGGGTTACGACCACGAGCGCGCGGCAGACGCGCAGCGCATGGAGCGCCGCGAGATCGCGGTGCTGCGCCGGCTCGGCTTCGCCAATCCCTACCGGAGCTAAAGCAGCGCGCATGGCCAAGGACCTCAACACCACCGGCCGCTGGCTGAAGCGCCTTACGCAGGGCCTCGTCGAGCCTCAGGATCGTAAGGAGCTGCTGACCATGCTGCACGAGGCCGCCGAGCGCGGCCTGATCGACGCCGACGCCTTCACCATGCTCGAGGGCGTGCTGCAGGTCGGCGATCTGCAGGTGCGCGACATCATGGTGCCGCGCGCGCAGATGGTGTTCGTGCGGCGCGACCAGCCGGCGGCGCGCATCCTGCCGGTGGTGGTGGAGTCCGGCCACTCGCGTTTCCCGGTGATGGACGAGGACCGCGACGACATCGTCGGCATCCTGCTGGCGAAGGACCTGCTGCGGCTGACGACCGCGCAGGTGCGCGAGCGCTTCGACATCCGCGAGTACATGCGCCCGGCGGTGTTCGTGCCCGAGTCCAAGCGACTCAACGTGCTGCTCAAGGAATTCCGCCGCAACCGCAATCACATGGCGATCGTCGTCGATGAGTACGGCGGCGTCTCGGGACTGTGCACCATCGAGGACGTAATCGAGCAGATCGTCGGCGAGATCGATGATGAGTTCGACGTCGAGGAGGATCACATCCGCCGCGACGCGGAACGGCAGTTCACCGTGCGCGGCGTGACGCGCATTGCGGAGTTCAACGAGTACTTCGGCACGCAGCTATCCGAGGCGGAGGGCTTCGACACCGTCGCGGGGCTGCTGATGAAACAGCTCGGGCGGCTGCCGCGCCGCGGTGAGAGCCTCAGCATCGACGGCTTCGAGTTTCGCGTGCTGCGCGCCGACCGGCGGCGCATCGATACGCTGCGCGTGGTGGCGCCGCGCGATGTGCTGCCGCCCGAAGAGCCTGCCGCGGGCGGCGCCTCCTAGCCCCATGCCGGCATCCGCGGAAACCGCCGTCGCCAGCACGGCGCCCGTGCGCTACGCGCGCGCCGCGCCGCGCTCGGCGCTGCTGCGGCTGCTGCTCGCGTTTCTCGCCGGCGGCGCGCTCGCCGCAGCGTTCGCGCCGCTGAACCTGTGGCCGCTCGCACTGCTGTGCCCCGCGCTGCTCATGTGGCTGTGGCAGGACGTCGCCCCGCGCGAAGCCGCGCGGCTGGGATTCTGGTTCAATTTCGCCACCTTCGCCGCCGGCACCTACTGGCTGTACGTCAGCATCCACGGTTTCGGCGGCGCGCCGCTGTGGCTGGCGTGCGCGCTGATGCTCGGGCTGGTCGGCATCATGGGCCTCTACCATGCGGCGCTCGGTTACGCGGTGGCGCGCTGGCTGCCTGCGCGCGGCGCGCTGCGCTGGCTGCTCGCGCTGCCGGCGGCGTGGCTGCTGGTCGAGTGGTGGCGCGGCTGGTTCCTCTCCGGGTTCTCGTGGCTGTCGCTCGGTTACTCGCAGACCGACACCTGGCTCGCCGGGTTCGCACCGCTTGCGGGCGTGTACGGGGTGAGCGCCGTGGTGCTGGTGTGCGCCGGCGCCCTGACCGCGCTTGCCCTCGGCGAGCGCCGCGGGCGGCTGCTCGCCGCCGCGACCCTCATCGTCGCCTGGTCGGCGGCGGCCGCGCTCTACGGGCGCTCCTGGACGCATCCTGCCGGTGCGGGCGTCAGCGTGGCGGTGGTGCAGGGCGCGATCCCGCAGGACGAGAAGTGGCAGGAGAGTAACCGCGGCACGACGCTCGATCTCTACCAGGCACTCACCGAGAAGGTGCTCGGCACGCAGCTCATCGTCTGGCCCGAGTCCGCACCCGCCGATGTGGCCAACGACATCGTTCCGTACATCAACAATCTCTACCGCGAAGCACGCGCTCGCGACTCGGCGCTGGTGATCGGGGTGCTGCGGGCGGAGGGCGATGCGACCCAGCCGGCGGCCGAACGCTACTACAACTCGGTCCTGGCTCTCGGCGACAAGCCGAGCTGGTACGACAAGCATCACCTGGTGCCGTTCGCGGAGTTCTTTCCGGTGCCGCACTTCGTGCGTAACTGGTTGCGCCTCATGAGCCTGCCGTACGCGGACTTCACCCCCGGCGCCGCCGATCAGCCGCCGCTGCCCGCGGCCCACCTGCAGCTCGGCGCCACCGTGTGCTACGAGGATGCCTACGGCAGCTCGATGCTGCGGGTGTTGCCGCGCGCCGACGCTCTGGTGAACGTCACCAACGACGCCTGGTTCGGGCACTCGAGCGCCCGCTACCAGCATTTCCAGATCGCGCGCATGCGCGCCCTCGAGGCCGGCCGTTACCTGGTGCGCGCGGCGAACGACGGCGTTTCGGCGATAATCGGGCCGCACGGCGAAGTCATCGCCCGTGCCCCGGAATTTACCCCGGTCGCGCTGGTCTCAAGTATTGTCCCCTACGCCGGCTTGTCCCCCTACGCGCGTGTTGGAAACTGGCTGGTCGTGAGCCTCGCGGCGCTGGCGCTGGCGTACGGGGTGTGGGTGCGGAATGATAGCGAGCGGCGCCGCCGCGACTGATACAGGAAGTGTCGCCATGAAAGCCACGTTCGGTTCCTGCCGCATTTCGCCCGCCGGCTGGGTCATGGCGCTCTGTCTGGGCGCGGCGCTCACTCTGGCGGCCTGTTCGCGCGGATTCTCGGCACAGTTCCCGGCCGGTGCGCCGGGCGCAGCCGGGGCGGCGCGTCCCGCGGCGCAGGCGGAGGCCGCGATGCCCGCGCCCACCGCGGTGCTCGGCGGGGCGGCGACGGCGGGCCTGCCCGACTTCTCGCAGCTGGTCGACCGCTACGGACCGGCGGTGGTGAACGTGGAAGTGGTGGAGAAACGCCAGTCGGGCGGCATCCAGGGAATCTCGCCCAACGATCCGTTCTACGACTTCTTCCGCCGCTTCGGCATTCCGGCTCCCGATTCCGGGCAGCGCGAGCATCAGCCGCCGCAGCGCGGCGCCGGGTCGGGGTTCATCGTCAGTCCCGACGGCTACATCCTTACCAACACCCATGTGGTCGAGAACGCCGAAGAGGTGACCGTGCGCCTCACCGACCGGCGCGAGTTTCCCGCCAAGGTGATCGGCGCCGACGAGCGCACCGACGTCGCCGTCATCAAGATCAGCGCCAGCAATCTGCCGATCGTCAAGCTCGGCGACCCGACACACCTCAAGCCCGGGCAGTGGGTGCTCGCCATCGGCTCGCCGTTCGGCTTCGAGAACACCGCCACCGCGGGCATCATCAGCGCCACCGCTCGCGCGGTACCGGGCGAGAACTACGTGCCCTTCATCCAGACCGACGTGCCGGTGAATCCCGGCAATTCCGGCGGGCCGCTGTTCAACATGGCCGGTGAAGTGATCGGCATCAACTCCCAGATCTTCAGCCGCACCGGCGGCTTCATGGGCGTGTCCTTCGCCATCCCGATCGACGTGGCGCGCAACGTCGAGGAGCAGCTCATCAGGACCGGGCACGTGGTGCGCGGCAGGATCGGCGTCACCATCCAGGACGTGAACGCCCAGCTTGCCGAGTCCTTCGGGCTCGACCGCCCGCGCGGTGCGCTGGTTTCCTCGGTGGAGAAGGACGGGCCGGCCGCGCATGCCGGCATCGCTCCCGGCGACGTCATCCTCGGCGTGGGCGGCCATCCCATCGAGCGCTACGGCGAGCTGTCGAGCGCCGTCGCCGCGATGCGGCCGGGCGCGGAAGCGAGCCTGGCGGTGTGGCGCAACGGGCGCGAGCAGAGCTTCAGCGTCAAGGTGGCGGAACTCAAGGAGCAGCAGCAGACCGTCGCCAACCGCAGCAACGGCCCGGGCGAGCCGGGCGCCGGGCAGGCCGGGGCTCTCGGTCTCACCGTGCGTCCGCTCGAGCCGCGCGAGAAGGAGCAGGCCGGCACGCAGGGGAGCCTGCTGGTGGAGCAGGTCACCGGTCCCGCCCAGGCGGCGGAGATCGAGCCGGGTGACATCATTCTCGGCATCAACGGCAAGCGCGTGCACACGGTGAAGGAGCTGCAGGATGCCGCCGGCGCCGCCGGCAAGAACGTGGCGCTACTCATCCAACGCGAGGACGCTCAGATCTTCATACCGCTGCGCCTGCCTTAGATAACAAATGCAAGAAACCTATGACCCCGCGGCGGTGGAGCGCGCCGCGCAGCAGTATTGGCAGGAGCGCCGCGCCTTCGAGGTGGACGAGAGCGCCGCGCGGCCGAAGTACTACTGCCTGTCGATGCTGCCGTACCCTTCCGGACGGCTGCACATGGGGCACGTGCGCAACTACACCATCGGCGACGTGCTGGCGCGCTACCTGCGCATGCAGGGCTACAACGTGCTGCAGCCCATGGGCTGGGACGCCTTCGGCCTGCCGGCCGAGAACGCCGCCATCAGCAACGGCGTGCCGCCGGCGCAGTGGACGCGGCAGAACATCGCGCACATGCGCGCGCAGCTCAAATCCCTTGGCTTCGCCATCGACTGGCGGCGCGAGCTCGCCACCTGCGATCCGCAGTTCTACCGCTGGAACCAGTGGCTGTTCCTGCGCATGCGCGAGCAGGGACTCGCGTACCGCCGCAGCGGCATCGTCAACTGGGATCCCGTCGATCAGACGGTGCTCGCCAACGAGCAGGTCATCGACGGCCGCGGCTGGCGCACCGGCGCGCCGGTGGAGAAGCGCGAGATTCCGATGTACTACCTCGCCATCACGCGCTACGCCGAGGAGCTGCTGCGCTCGCTCGACGGCATGCCCGACTGGCCCGAGCGCGTGCGGGTGATGCAGGCCAACTGGATCGGCCGCAGCGAGGGCTGCGACATCGCCTTTCCCTATGCGCCCGACACGGTGCGCGCCACCGGCGCCGACGGGGCACTGCGGGTGTTCACCACGCGGCCCGACACGCTGTTCGGAGTGACCTTCATGGCGGTCGCGGCCGAGCACCCGGTGGCCCTGGCCGCGGCGCAGCACGACGCCGCGCTCGCCGCGTTCATCGAGGAGTGCCGCCGCGGCAGCGTGACCGAGGCCGAAGCCGCCATCCAGGAAAAGCAAGGCATGCCCACGAGGCTGCACGTACTGCATCCCTTCACCGGCGCGCCCCTCGAGATCTGGGTCGCCAACTACGTGCTGATGACGTATGGCGAGGGCGCGGTCATGGGCGTGCCGGCGCACGATGAGCGCGATTTCGAGTTTGCCGTCCGCAACGCACTGCCGGTGGTTACGGTGGTGCGCTCCGCCACCGGCGCCTACGACGAAGTACGCCAGCCGTGGATCGCGGCTTACGCGGACTACGGCGTCACCGTCAACTCGCGGGAGTTCTCCGGCCTTGCCTTCCAGCAGGCGGTGGACGCGATCGCCGCGGCGCTCGAGAAAAAAGGACTGGGACGCAAGCGCGTGCAGTATCGGCTGCGCGATTGGGGCGTCTCGCGCCAGCGCTACTGGGGCTGCCCGATCCCGATCATCCACTGCGCCACTTGCGGCGAGGTGCCGGTGCCCGAGGAGCAGCTGCCGGTGCTGCTGCCGGAGGACCTGGTGCCCGACGGCAGCGGCAATCCGCTGGCGAAATCGCCCGCCTTCTACGAGTGCCGTTGCCCGAAGTGCGGCCAGCCGGCGCGCCGCGAAACCGACACCATGGATACCTTCGTCGACTCATCGTGGTACTTCATGCGCTACGCCTGCCCGGACGCGCCGGCCATGGTGGATGAGCGCGTCGGCTACTGGCTGCCGGTGGACCAGTACATCGGCGGCATCGAGCACGCGATCCTGCACCTGCTGTACGCGCGCTTCTGGACCAAGGTCATGCGCGATTTCGGCATGATCGGCTTTGACGAGCCGTTCACGCGCCTGCTGACCCAGGGGATGGTGCTCAACGACATCTATTCGTACCAGGCCGAGGCGGGCCGCAAGCGCTACTTCAACCCGGCCGATGTCGACACCCGCCGCGGGCCCGATGGCACCGCGGTGCACGAGGTGACGACGCCCGAGCTCGGCACGGTGCGGGTGACGCACGAGGGTCTCGGCAAGATGTCGAAGTCCAGCGGCAACGGCGTCGACCCGCAAGGGCTGGTGGAGCGCCTGGGTGCCGACACGGCGCGCCTGTTCGTCATGTTCGCCTCGCCTCCCGAGCAGACGCTCGTCTGGTCCGACGAAGGCGTGCAGGGTGCCGCGCGTTTCATCCGCAAGCTGTGGAATGCGGTGTACGCGCACGTCGCCGCGGGCACCGCGCCCGCGCTCGAGCCGCGCAGGCTCGACGCCGCGCAGCGCCAGCTGCGACGCCTGGCGCACCAGACGCTTGCCAAAGCGACCGACGACATCGGCCGCCGGCGTAATTTCAACACCGCCATCGCCGCCATCATGGAGCTGCTCAACTCCATCGGCCGCTTCAGCGACACCAGCCCGGCCGCAAGGGCGGTGCGCCACGAGGCGCTCGGCATCGCGATCCGCGTGCTCGCTCCGATCACCCCGCACGTGTGCCATGCGCTGTGGCAGGCGCTCGGACATTCCACGGCGCTGATCGACGAGCGCTGGCCGGCCCCTGACCCGGCAGCGCTCGAACAGGACATGCAGTCGCTGGTGGTGCAGGTGAACGGCAAGCTGCGCGGCCATATCAGCGTGCCGCCGGGCGCCAGCGAGAGCGCCTGCACGCAGGTGGCGCTCGCGGACTCCCACGTGCAGAAATTCATCGCCGGCAAGCCGGTGCGGCGGGTGATCTTCGTGCCCGGCAAGCTGGTGAACGTGGTGGTATGAAGCACCCCGGGAAATTGCGCCTGCACCGCGCGGCGCGGCGCCCTGCCCGTGCTGCGGCCGCGGCCGCCGCGCTGCTGGCCGCGGCACTGCTGGCCGCCGCGTGCGGCTTTCACCTGCAGGGGCGCACGTCGCTGCCCGCGCTGGTGAAGACTCCGTACCTGGAGGCGCCCGACCGGCAGAGTGATTTCGTGCAGAGCCTGCTGCACGCGCTGCTGGCGAACGGCGCGCAGCCGATGCCGGACAAGGCGCACGCTTCGGTGGTGGTCAGCATCCTGCGCGACAATGTGACGCGGCGCGTGCTGTCGGTGTCGGCGCTGAACCAGGCCAACGAGTACGAGGTGACCTACACGGTAAGCTTCTCGGTCACCGCCGGCGACAAGGAGCTGCTGCCCGCGCAGGAGCTGTCGGCCACGCGTACCTATAGCTTCGACGAGCGGCTGCTGCTGGCGAAGGAGCACGAGGAGGAGATCCTGCGCGCGGACATGGCGCACGATCTGGCGGATATGGTCATGCGGCGGCTGTCGAGCCTCTAGCTCAGGCGCATGTGCCCAATGCCCACGGTGCTGCTGGCCGCCGTCGAGCGCGCGGCCGTGAGTGCGCTGCTCGGGCGCTATGGACTGACGCTGACGCCGGTTGCGCGCGCCGAACCCATCCCGGGCTCCTACTGGGGCGGGAGCGAGGCCGGGTTGCAGGGCAGCCGTTTGTTCGCGCGCCCCGACACACCGCTGCACTCCGTGCTGCACGAAGCCGCTCACTACATCTGCATGGCGCCCGAGCGGCGCGCGTACCTCGATCGCGACGCGGGCGGCGATGACCTCGAGGAGTCGGCGGTGTGCTACCTGCAGGTGCTGCTCGCGGACGCACTGCCCGGAGTCGGCCGGCTGCGCATGTTCGCCGACATGGATGGCTGGGGCTACAGCTTCCGCCTCGGCAGTGCGCGGGCGTGGTTCGAGCAGGACGCCAGCGACGCTTACTCGTGGTTACAGCGGCAGGGCATCATCGCCGCCGCCGGTCAGCCGAGCGGAGCGCTGTCGGGCAGCGAGTGCGGCGAAGGTTGCGGTACACGGGGGGTGCGCCCGACTGCCCGTCCGCAGCGATGAACGCCGGTGGCGGCGGCCCGATGGCTGGTAAATCCTGCAGTTAGCACGCTAAACTGCGCCGCGGTCGTGCAGGTGTAACTGTTGTAACCATGCGCCGGATATCGCTTTCGTGGGTACTGTCGCTGTTGCTGGTGTTTGCCCAGCTCGGCGCGGTGCTGCACGAGCTCGGCCACCTGGGCCATGGCGAGCGCAGCGCCGGCGTCACGCTGCGTCTCGCGCAGCCGTCTGCCGAGGGCGGCATCTGCCCGAGTTGCGAGGCGTTCGCACAGGTCACCAACCCCGCGGGCGGCGCCCACGCCGGCAGCGACGCGTGCCCGCCCGGCCTGCTGCTGCTGGTCGATCGCGACTCTGCGATCGTCGCCGCCGACACGCCGGTTGCGCGCAGTCGCGGCCCTCCGCAAGTCTGAAAGGTCTTCGAGCGTAGCTGCAGCACGCGAGCGATCGCCTGTTGCCCGACCCTTCAGTTTCTGCGGAGCTAACTCATGTTCCATTCCCGATCGCGGGGCGCCAGGCCGGGCCTGGTTGCGCTCGCGGCATTCACCGTTGCGACACTGCCGGCGATGACGCCGGCAGGTGCCGCGGACGCGGACGCAGCCGCCACCGACAGCACCGCTGGCGGCAGCTCCAGTGACAACAGCAATCTGGCTACCGTGGTGGTCACCGCGCGGCGCCTCAACGAGGCGCGTGCCGAGATCCAGACCCAGACCGGCGCCTCGACCTACACCATCGACAGCACCGCGATCGCCGCCACGCCCGGCGGCGAGAACGTGCAGCTCAACCAAGTGCTGCTGCAGGCTCCCGACGTGGTGCAGGACTCGTTCGGGCAGCTGCACGTGCGCGCCGATCACAACGACCTGCAGTACCGCATCAACGGCATCATCCTGCCGGAGGGCATCAGCGTCTTCAGCCAGACCTTGAGTCCGCGGCTGATCTCCTCGCTGAGCCTGATCACCGGCGCATTGCCCGCGGAATACGGCCTGCGCACCGCCGGCATCGTCGATCTCACCACCAACAGCGGCCTGCTGCAGCCGGGCGGTTACGCCTCGGTGTACGGTGGCAGCTTCGGCACCTTCCAGCCGGCGGCGGAGTACGGCGGCAGCTCCGGCAATTTCAGCTATTACGTGACCGGCGACTACAAGCAGGACAATCTCGGTATCGAGTCGCCCGACGGCAGTACCGATCCGCTGCACGATCACACCACCCAGGTACATGCGTTCGGGTATTTCGAAGAGATTATCGATACCACCAACCGCCTCTCGCTGATCCTCGGCAGCTCGGACGATTCCTTCCAGATACCCAACCAGCGCGGCCTGCAGCCGACGCTCGGCCTGGACGTGCAGGGCATAAGCCAGTTCCTCAGCAACAATCTCAACGAGACCCAGCACGAGGCAGCGCAGTACGCGATCGTCAGCTGGCAGCACTCGGAAGGTCCGCTCAACTGGCAGAGCTCGCTGTCGGCGCGCTACACGACCTTGCACTTCGCGCCGGACTGGGTGGGCGACCTGCTCTACAACGGCATCGCCCAGAACGCCTTCAAGGACGACACCGCCCTCGGCTGGCAGACCGACGGTGCCTACAAGGTGAACGCCGCGCACACGGTGCGCGCCGGGGCGTATTTTCAGCACGACAGCGCCGAGAGCGACACCACTTCGCAGGTGCTGCCCATCAACGCCCTCGGTGTGCCGACCAGCGACATTCCGCTGACCGTGCCCGACAACGGTAAGCAGTCGCAGTCGATCGAGAGCGTCTACGTGCAGGACGAATGGCAGGTGCTCGCGCCGCTCACCATCAATTACGGGCTGCGTTTCGATCACTACAGCGCCTACTCCAGCGGCAGCCAGTTGAGCCCACGGGTCAACATCGTCTGGAAGCTCGATACCGGCACCACGGTACACGGCGGCTATTCGCGTTATTACACCCCGCCGCCCTTCGAGCTCATCGGCACCGAGACCTTCGCGAAATTCGCCGGCACGACGGCGCTGCCGCCCGGCACGATCACCGCGGACACGGCGCCGCTCGCCGAGCGCGCCAATTACTACGACCTGGGCGTGCAGCAGAAGCTGCTCGACAATACCCTCACCCTCGGTGCGGACAGCTTCTACGAGCAGGCGCAGCACCTCATCGACGAGGGTCAGTTCGGCGCTCCGATCATCCTCACGCCGTTCAACTATCGCTACGGGCTGATCGGCGGGGTGGAATTCACCGCCAACTACTCGGTGAGCAACTTCTCCGCCTACGGCAACCTGTCGTTCCAGGCCGCGCATGGCAAGGACGTCGAGTCGTCCCAGTTCAACTTCAGCGCCGGCGACCTGGCGTATATTGCCGATAACTACATCCATCTGGATCACGAGGGGCGCGTGGCCGCCTCGGGGGGTGTTTCCTACCTGTGGATGGGGACCCGCTTCAGCACCGATATGCTGTTCGGTACCGGATTGCGTGACGCGCTGGTACTGCCCAACGGCACCTCGATCCCGAACGGCGATCACACCCCAAGCTACACCCAGGTCAACCTGGGCCTGAGTCATGAATTCCGACTCCCCAGCACCGGACCGCTGAGCGTGCGGTTCGACGTGATCAACCTGTTCGACAAGGTCTACGCGATCCGCAACGGCACCGGTATCGGCGTGTTTGCGCCTCAGTACGGAACGCGACGTGGGCTTTTCGGCGGAGTTTCCTGGCAGTTCTGAAGGACGGCGCCAGGCTGTCTGGCTGGTAGCGAGCGCCCTCGTAACCGCGGCGCTGTTCGCCTCCGGCGGCCTCGATGTCGCGGTCGCGCGCTGCTTCTACTACGCCGGGGGCGCCGATCACTGGCCGCTCGCGCGACAGCTGCCGTGGACGCTGCTGTATCGCGCGGCGAGCTGGATCACCGCTGCGCTGGTGATCGCGGGCCTGGCGGCGCTGACGGTGAGTTTTGCGCCGTGCCGGCGCCACTGGCGCCGCGCCGCGATGCTGATCCTGCTCGCGGTCGCGATCGGGCCGGGACTGCTGGGGAACGCGCTGTTCAAGGACCACTGGCAGCATCCGCGGCCGCGCGAGCTCGCTGTTTTCGGTGGCACGGCTCACTATGTGCCGGCGCCGCTGATCGGCCGCGAAGGCGGGGCGTCCTTTCCGTGCGGCCACTGCACCGTCGGATTCCTCTACGCGTGCGGCTGGTGGCTGTGGCGCCACCGCCGCCCGCGCTGGGCACGCTCATCTCTCGCCGCCGGACTGCTGCTCGGCGCCCTGCTGGGCGTCGGCCGCATGGCGGCCGGCGCGCATTTTCTTTCCGACGTCATCTGGTCGGCGCTGCTGGCTTGCGCCGTCACGCATGTTCTCTATTACCACGTGCTGCGCTTCCCGGCCGCCGACCAGCGGGCCGGCGAGGCGCCGGCCGCCGGGGGCGGGATCAGGTCCTGGCCGACGGTGGCGGCGCTGGCAAGCGGTGCAGCCGTGCTGATGGCGCTCTTCACGACACCGCACGGCACGCTGTTGAACCGCAGCGTGGCGCTCGGCTCGCTCGCGGGTGGGGTGCGGATCCTCGAAGTGGAGGCCGACCGGGCCAATGTCACCGTGGTGCTGGTGGACGGGCCGGCCACGCAGCTCGACATCGCAGGCGAGCTGCACGGGTTCGGCTTGCCCGGCAGCCGCCTCGACGCGCAGGCCCAGGTGCTGTCGCAGCCCCTGCCGACGCTGCGCTACCGGATTGAGGAGCGCGGCTGGCTCACCGACGTCGACGGTTTCGCAAGCCTGCGCGTGCCCGCCAGCGCCTTCGCGCAGCTGCGGGTGCTGGTGCACGACGGCAACATCGTGCTCATCGACACGACGCGCGCGCAGGTCGCGGCGGGGAAGACCATGCGGCTCGACCTGCGTGCCCCGCGCGGTCGCGTCGAGATCCGCAGCGCTGCTACGCGGCCGTGCGACCCTGGCTCCGCCTGCCGCTGAACGGCAGGCTCACGCTGACCACGAGACCGGTGCCGGCGGCGGGTGTGGCGAGCTCGATCTCGCCGGCGAGCAGCTCGACGACCCGTCCGACGATCGAGAGTCCCAGTCCGCTGCCGCCCGCGGCACCGCCGGGAACGCGGTAGAAGCGCTCGAATGCGCGCACGCGCTCCTCGTGCGGGATGCCCGGTCCGTTGTCGCTGACGCGGAGCACGCCGCACGCGCCGCGCGCACTGACCAGCAGCGACACACAGCCGCCGGCGGCGACGTTGCGGATGGAGTTCTCCAGCAGGTTGCGGATCAACAGGTACAGCAGCTCGGGCGAGCCGGGCAGCTGTCGCTCGCAACCCGCGAGCGCGATGTCGACCCGTTTCTCTCCCGCCGCCTGCGCCAGGTCCTCGAGCACCAGGTCGACGACCAGCTGCGCGGGCGTCGCCTGGCCGGTGCTCACCGCGATGCCCGGCTCGAGGCGCGCCAGCGATAGCAGCTGGCTCATCAGGTGCGAGGTGCGGTCGATGTTCGCCTGCAGCTTGTCGAGCGCGCGCCGTGCCTCGGCCGGACTCGTGGCGCGCGCGGCGACCTGTGCCTGCGCGCGCAACGCCGCGAGCGGCGTGCGCAGCTCGTGCGCGGCGTCGGCGGTGAAGCGCCGCTCGCGCGCCAGAACTTCCGCGTGCCGGGCCAGCAAGCCGTTGAGCGCCACGCCGAGTGCGTGCGTCTCCACCGGCATCGCCGCCGTGTTCACCGCGGACAGGTCGTCGGCACCGCGTTCGGCGAGCTCTGCAGCGATGCGGCGCACCGGGCGGAACGCGCGCTCGGTGACCAGCGCGATGAGCGCGGTCAACAGCACCAGTGCGAACAGCAGCGGCAGCGCCACGGCGCGCAGCGTGCGCGCCACCAGCGCATCGCGACGCTCGAGCGGCTCGGCCATGTGTATCACCAGCGGTGTTACCCGCGAAGCGAGCGAGTACACCCGCCAGCTGCGGCCGTCGAGCCGCGCATTGGAGTAGCCGGACAGCTCGCCGCTGCCGAGCTCAGCCTGCGGCGCGTCGGGCGAGCGGAACAGCAGCTGGTGTGTGCGGGTGCCGATCTGGTAGATGATCTCGAAGGGCAGCGGAGCCCCGAGCGCCGGGGTGCGCGGCACGACCGTGTCGCCCTCGGCGTACTCGTGGTCGGCATAGCGCAGCGCGAGCGTCGCCTGCTGCTGCAACATCTCGTCGAACTGCTGCGCGGTGCTGCTCGACACCGCGCGGTACACCAGCAGCCCGAGGACTGCGAACACCGCACAGGCCGCGGCCGCCACTGCGAGCGCCATGCGCCGGCGCAACGACCACGGCCGCACCGGGCGCGTCGCCGCGCTCGCCCCGGTGGATGCCTGCGCCTCGGGCGGTAACGCCGCGCCAACGGCACCGGCGTCGGCTCCGGTCAGCAGGGGCCGGGGCGTTCCCGGCGATGTCGGCCTCGAATTCATGACCTCTCCGCGGCTGTCAGGCACCGGCAGCCCGGCACACGATTGCAGCACGTTGGCGCTTAAGCCCGCCTTAAGTGCGACGCTCATACGCTCGGCGGCGTGCCGCCCGCCGCGTCGAGTATACGGATCCGTGCTGTCGCCCGGCTCGCCGGGGCGCTGCTCGCGGCCGCGACGCTCGCGGCGTGCGCACTGCCCGACGGGCGCAGCTGGGCCGAGGACGCGACCGTTGCCCCCGGGTGGCAAGACGCCGCGGGACGCGAGCGGCCCAACGGCCAGGACACCCAGAGCATGCCGTCCTCGCACACCTCGCGCTCCGCCGTGCTGACCGAGCTCGCCGCGCGCAATGTGCAGTCAGTGGATGTCGCACCGGCAACGCGCCGGGTCATTGATTTCGGCCTGGACGTGCTCACCTGCGGCACGGCATGGGCGCGGGTGGAGTCCGGCTATCACTTCCCCTCGGACACGCTGGTCGGCATGTCGCTGGGCAATTTCAACGGCGCCTTCTTCAATGACGCGCTCCTCGGTCGCGGCGTTGTCTCGCGCGGCGCACAGCTATCGGTCGAGCCACTGCCGCGCGGCGCGGCGCTGATCGCGCGCGTCGGGCTCTGGGCGTTCGTTGTCGGGGCGACGTCAGCAGCGTCGGGCGGCAGCGGCTGCGGGTCGTCTGCTGCGCGCAGGACGTCGACGCGGTAGCCCCGTCCCTTGTGGTTGGTGATGAAGTGCGCCCCGAGCTTGCGCCGCAGGTTGTGGATGTGCACCTCGATGGCGTTGCTGGCGATATGATCGTCGAAGCCGTACAGCTCCTCCTCGATCTCGGCGCGCCTCACCAGGCGGCCGGCCTTGCGCATCAGCAGTTCCACCACCGCATACTCGCGTGCCGTGAGCGCCGCCGGCTCGCCGCGAAAACTCACCAGCCGCTGGCGCAGGTCGAGCGCCACCTCGCCCACGGCGAGCAGCGTGTCGGCACCGCCCTCGACGCGACGCGTGACGGCGCGCAGCCGTGCCGACAGCTCGTCGATATCGAAGGGCTTGATGAGGTAGTCGTCGGCGCCGGCGTCGAGTCCGGCGATGCGGTCGCTGACGTGATCGCGCGCGGTGACGATGACGACGGGAGTGTGGTGCCCGTTGTGCCGCAACCAGCGTAGCACCGCGAGGCCGTCGCAGCGCGGTAGCCCCAGATCGAGCACCAGCGCGCTGAAGGCCGTGGTCGACAGCGCCGCCAGCGCGGCGGGGCCTTCCTGCACCCAGTCGACGACGTAGCCCTCCTGGCGCAGGCCGTCGCGCACTGCCTCGCCAAGCATGTCGTCGTCTTCGACCAGCAGGATCCTCACCGCGGCATCTCCTCAGGCTGCCCGCCGGGACAGCCGGCGCTTAATTCTGTCTTAAGCATGCTGCTTCTATCCTCACGAGTATGCAATCCATGCGCATCATGCCGGTGGCCGTGATCGACCACATCCGCGCCGCCGGCCGCGGCGCGCGGCGGCCCGCGCTCACCCGCGCCGCGCTGTGGCTCCTCCTGCTACTGCAGGCGCCGGCTTGTCTGGCCGGCGGCGGCCCCTTCGGCATCGACAACGAGGGGAGCTACGACAACGCCGGCATCTGGAAGCGCAATTACCAGGAGCTGCTCGAGTATGGCCTGATTGTCGGCGAGGTCGGTGGCGCCCTGTGGGAGGGGGGCGAAACGCGCTTCGGCCGCACGCTGTGGCAGTCGGTCGATGCCTCGGCCGCCTCCGGCATCGTCGCGCTCGCCATGAAGTACACCTTCTCGCGGGTGCGGCCGAACGCCAGCAACAACGATCCCAACCTCTGGTTCCAGGGGCACGGCAACCAGAGCTTCCCCAGCGGCGAGGTGACCGAGGTGAGCTCGATCATCACGCCGCTGGTGCTCGAATACGGCCCCGACCACCCGGCCGCCTATGCCCTCGAGCTGCTGCCGGTCTACGACGGGATCGCGCGTGTCAAGGTGCAGTCGCACTGGCAGTCGGACGTGCTCGCCGGTTTCGCGCTCGGCACCGGGACGGCGTGGCTCATTCACCGCAGCCCCAACTCGCCATTCATCCTGCGCGTCATGCCGCACGCCGTCTACGTCGGTCTCGGCAAGAGCTGGTGAAACCCCACGCCGCAACCGGGTCGAGTCTGGCGGCGCGCGCCGCGGTGGCACTGTTGCTGTTGGCCGCGCCGCTGGCGCGTTCGTGGGCCGCCGCCGGGACGCCGCCTGTCGATCTGGCAGCTTTCCGCGGCCAGGTGGTGTACCTGGACTTCTGGGCGTCCTGGTGCGCGCCGTGCCGCGAGTCGTTTCCGTGGATGAACCGCATGCAGGCGGAGCTGGGCGCCGCGGGCCTGGTGGTCATCGCCGTCAACGTCGATCGCGAGCATGCGGACGCCGAACGCTTCCTGCGCCAGCACCCGGCGCAGTTCCGCATCGTCTTCGACCCGCCGGGTATGTTGCCTGAGAAGTTCGGCGTGCACGGCATGCCCACCAGTTTCGTCATTGGACGCGACGGCACGCTGCAGCTGCGGCACGAGGGATTTCGTCGCAGCGATCGTGACGCACTCGCGCAGCAGCTGCGCGCCCTGGTGCTCGCGCACTGAGTTTCCCGGAGGATCTGCCATGCCCCTGTCACGCCTCCTGTTGCTCGCGGTGCTGCCGGTGCCGGTGCTTGTGAGCGGGTGCAATCCACTGGGCGTCAAGCCCTGGCAGCGCGAGATCCTCGCCCGGCCCGCCATGGCAGTGACCGCCGAGCCGATGGATGCGGCCATCGACGATCACATCTACTTCAGCAAGGAAGCGGCCAGCGGCGGGCGCAGCTTTGGCGGCGGGGGTTGCGGATGCAACTGAAACGGCCGCCGGCACAGCTGCATCTGGGCCTGATGGCCGCCAGCTGCGCGCTGCTCTCGAGCCCCGTGCGCGCGCAAACGGCGGACGACTCCGGCCAGCCGCTGCAGCTCGACACCGACGTGCTCTATTACAAGGAGAACGCCGGCCGCGTGCAGACCGTCGAGCCGGTGGTGAGCCTGAAGAAGGATTTCGGCGATCTGCGTACACTCGACGGCACGCTCACGCTCGACTCGCTCTCGGGCGCGACCCCGAACGGCGCCATTCCGGCGCGCAAGCCACAGACTTTCGCCAGCCCCTCGAGCACCAGCCTGACACCGCAACCCGGCAGGAAGACCACCCTGTATACCGTCGCCCCGGGCGATCTGCCGCAGGATCCGCATTTCAAGGAGCAACGCCTGGCGGGCGACCTCGACTGGTCGCAACCGCTCGGGCTCGACAACACGCTCTCGTACGGCGGCCACGCCTCGAGCGAGCACGACTTCGACTCGGTGGCGGCGCACGCCGGCCTGAGTCACGACTTCAATGAGAAGAACACCACGGTCTCGGCGGGGGTCAACGAGGAGTACGACCGCATTCACGCGCATGGGGGCAATCCGCTGCCAGGCAGCGATTACGAGCTCTACGAAAAGGAGTCCAGTCAGACCAAGACAGTGAGCGGCGCGCTGCTCGGCGTCACTCAGGTCATGACGCGCACCTGGCTCACCGGACTCAACTACAGCTTCGACCACTCCCGGGGTTACCTCACCGATCCCTACCGCATTCTTTCGGAGCTCGACGCGCAGGGCGACGTCAGCGGCTATCTTTACGAGCGGCGCCCCGACATGCGCACGCGCCAGAGCCTTTACTGGTTCAACAAGCTCGCCCTCGGCTCGCCGGTGCTCGACCTGTCCTATCGGCGCGGCAAGGACAGCTGGGGCATTGCCTCCGATACCGTCGAGGCGCACCTGCGCATCGATCTCGGGCGCGGCATGTACCTCGAGCCCCACGCGCGCTGGTATCGGCAGACGGCTGCGGATTTCTATGAGCTGTACCTGAGTGCCGCGGGCCCGCTGCCCACCTACATGTCTGCGGATCCACGCCTCGCGGCCTTCGCCGCCACGACCTTCGGGCTGAAGTTCGGGGTGAGCGTCGGGCGAAATGGCGAGCTCAGCCTGCGTCTCGAGCAGTACCAGCAAAGACCGAGCGAGCAGTCGAGTCCGCTGCCGCTGCTGCAGGGGCTCGATCTGAACCCCGATCTCAAGGCGACGATCGTCCAGCTCGGCTGGCGACTGGTGTTCTAGCGTGTCACGGTCGCAAGGCGCACCCGCCGCGTCGCTGCCGCACGCACCGGACTTCGAGCTCGCGACGCGCGAGGGCGGGGCGATTGCCGTGTGCTTTGCCGCCATGGCGAGCCCCTGCGAGCTGCTGCTGGAGACAGCGGACACGCGTGCCGCCGCAGAGCTCGGGCAGCTGGCGGCGCGCGAAGCCTGGCGCATCGAGGCGAAGTTCAGCCGCTACCGCCCCGAGAGCATCATCAGCGTCATCAACCGCAGCCAGGGTCACGCGGTACGGGTCGACGTGGAGACGGCCGCGCTCCTTGACTACGCCGCCTCCTGCCACACGCTCTCCGGCGGCCGTTTTGACATCACCTCGGGCGTGCTGCGGCAATGCTGGACGTTCGACGGCTCGGCACGCCTTCCCGAGGTCGCGGCGGTCGAAGCGCTGCTGCCGCTCGTCGGCTGGAAAAAGGTGCGCTGGCAGGTCCCGCACATCACGCTGCCCGCGGGGATGGAGATCGACTTCGGCGGCTTCGGCAAGGAGTACGCGGTCGACCGCGTACTGTCACTGGTGACGGCGCGCTTCGCTGGCGCCGCGCTGGTCAACTTCGGCGGCGATCTCGCCGCGAATCGCGCTCCACGGGAGGCGCCCTGGCAGGTCGGCGTCGAGCGGCCCGACAGCGAGCGCGAGGCACGCCTGCTGCTCGAGCTCACTCAGGGGGGGCTCGCGACCAGCGGTGACTCGCACCGCTTCCTGCTGCGCGACGGGGTGCGCTACAGCCACATTCTCGACGTGCGCACCGGCTGGCCCGTGGCGCAGGTACCGCGCTCGGTGACCGTGGCCGCCGGCAGCTGCGTAGAGGCCGGAATGTTGGCGACTTTCGCCATGCTGCACGGGGGCGAGGCCGAGTCGTTTCTCGGACGGCAGGGCGTGCGCTACTGGTGCCTGCGCGATGCCAATGATTGATAATGGCAGCGCACGCCGGGAAGCCGCGCCGTGGGCGCGGCCTTTCGGCTGCGGCACGCATGCGAACGAGGTCCATTGAAGCTCACCTCCGATTCCCTGGCCGGTCATCTCGCGCAGCGGCTGCTTCCCGCCTATCTCATCTCCGGTGACGAACCGTTGCTCGCCGGCGAGGCCGCGGACGCGGTGCGTGCGCGCGCGCGCAGCGCCGGCTTCACCGAGCGCGAGGTGCATTTCGTCGAGCGCAGCGGCGACTGGGAGGCCGTGCGCGCCTCGGCCGCGAACCTGTCGCTGTTCGGCGCGCGGCGGATACTGGAGATCCGCCTCGCCACCGCCCGACCGGGGGCGGTCGGCAACGTGGCGCTGAAGGCGCTGCTCGAGGACGCCGCTCCCGACATGCTGCTCCTCATCCTCGCGCCGCGGCTCGACCGAGAGGCGCAAGGGGCGGAATGGGTGCGCGCGCTGGAGCAGCACGGCGCCTGGCTGCAGCTGTGGCCGGTCGATCCTGCACGCCTGGTCGCCTGGCTGCGCAGCCGCTGCCGGACGCTCGGGCTCGAGCCGAGCGAGGCGGCGCTCGAGTTGCTGGCGGCGCGCACCGAGGGCAACCTGCTCGCCGCGCACCAGGAGCTCGGCAAGCTGACGCTGCTCGCCGGCAGCGGGCCGGTGACGCCCGACACGGTGCGCGCGAGTGTCGGCGACAGCGCGCGCTTCGATGTGTTTCAGCTCGGCGACACGGTGCTCGCCGGGGATGCGGCGCGCGCGCTGCGCATGCTCGCCGGGCTGCGCGCCGAGGGCAGCGAAGCGACGCTGGTGCTGTGGGCGCTGCTGCGGACGCTGCGCGATCTGTGGAACGTACGCGCGGGGGAGGGTGCGCCGGGCTGGCAGCGCCAGGCGGCCGCCCGTGCGCAGGCGAAGCGGCGTGCGGCACGGCTGCCCTACGCGGCGCTGGCGATGCGGGCGAGCCGCGCCGATCGCATCATCAAGGGGCGCCTCTCCGGCGCAGCGTGGGACGAGCTGGCGCTGCTTACCGTGGAGCTGTGCGGCGTGCCGCCAATGCTGGCGGCGCTGCCGGCGCGACCCTCGTAGCGCCATGCAGCCGATCGGCGTCTTCGGCGGCACCTTCGACCCGATCCACTGCGGGCATCTGCGCACCGCCTTCGAGCTGTGGCAGGAGCTGCAGCTGGCCGAGGTGCGCTTCCTGCCGACCGGCACGCCGCCGCATCGCGATCAGCTCTACGCCAGCCCGGAGCTGCGGCTGAAAATGGTGCAAGCGGCGGTGGCCGACCAGCCGAGCTTCGTGGTCGATGACCGCGAGGTGCGCCGCAGCGGCGTGTCGTACTCGGTCGATACACTCACGGAGCTGCGACGCGACTATCCAAACACACCGCTATGCCTGCTGCTTGGCATGGACGCGTTCCTCGGTCTGCCGCACTGGCACCGCTGGCGCGAGCTGCTGACGCTCGCGCACATCGTGGTCGCGTATCGCCCCGGGTGGCGCGCGCCCACCACCGGCCCGCTGGGCGAGGTGATGGTCGACCACGGCACCGGCGCGATCCGCACGCTGCACGAGGAACGTGCCGGCCGCGTCTACGTGCGCGCCGTGACTCAGCTCGAGATCTCCTCGACCGAGCTGCGTGCCCTGATCATCGCGGGGCGCGATCCGCGTTATCTGGTTCCCGATCCCGTGAGGCAGATCATTCTCGAGACGAGGTGCTATGCTCCACGGACCTGACCCGTACGCCGCAGCGAGATTCCTCCAGGAGACACCGCTTAAGCACATGACAACACGCACCCGATTGCGCTTGAGGGACGAGCGCGCCTCGCCGTTGCAGACCGCCGTAACAGCTGCGCTCGATGACATGAAAGCCGTGAATGTGAGGGTGCTCGATGTGCGCGGCCTGACGGACATCGCCGACACCATGGTCATCGCTTCCGGCAACTCCGATCGCCACGTGCGCTCGATCGCCGAACGCGTCGTGGAGAAAGCCAAGGCGGCCGGCTTCCGGCCGCTCGGCACCGAAGGGGCGCGCGACGGCGAGTGGGTGCTGGTCGACCTGCAGGACATCGTGGTGCACGTCATGCTGCCGCGGGTGCGCGAGTTCTACGGCCTCGAGAGCCTCTGGGACAGCGGTCCGGCGGTGTCCGCCGTCGCCGCGCCAGCGGTCTCGCGCGGGGCGGCGCGGCGGCGCACCTCGCGCTAGGCCTCCCGCGTGCGCCTGCGCGTGATCGCCGTGGGCACGCGCATGCCTGCCTGGGTCCGTACTGCCTGCGACGACTACCTCGCCCGGCTCAGCGGCGCGCTCGCCGGCTCGCTCAAGGAGATTACGCCCGGGCCGCGGCCAGCGGGCAGCCCGGTGCAGGCGGCGATGGCCCTCGAGGGGCGGCGGCTGCTGGCGGCGCTGCAGCCGGGGGATCATGTGGTGGCGCTCGATGAGCGCGGCCGTGAGCTCAGCACGCGCGAGCTCGCCGCCTGGCTCGGCACGCGTCTGCAGCAGGGGCAGGACCTGGCGTTCCTGATCGGCGGCGCCGACGGACTGGCAGCCGAAGTGCTCGAGCGCAGCCACTTCACGCTGTCGCTCTCGCGCCTCACCCTGCCGCATGCCCTGGTGCGGGTGCTGCTCAGCGAGCAGCTCTATCGCGCACACTGCATCCTCACCCATCACCCCTATCATCGCGACTGATGCCTCCCGAGCCCGTGCCGCCTCCGGTCCTGTGCCTAGCCTCGCGCTCGCCGCGGCGCCGGGAGCTGCTGGCGCAGATCGGCGTGCCGCACGTGGTGAGCGCGGCGCACATCGACGAGGCGGTCGCTGCGGGCGAGCGGGCTGCGGACTACGTCGTGCGGCTGGCGCGCGCCAAGGCGCTCATCGTGCGCGCGCGCGCCAGGGAGCTGCCGGTGCTCGCTGCCGATACCACCGTGGTGATCGATGAGGTCATCTGCGGCAAGCCCGCCAACGAGGCCGAAGCGCTCGCCATGCTCGGCCGCCTCTCGGGCCGCACGCACCAGGTCCTCACCGCCGTGGCGCTCGTTTCCGGGACGGGCGTGGCGCACCGCCTGAGTGCGAGCGAGGTGCGCTTCCGCGCCTTGAGCCGCAGCGAATGCCGCGCCTACTGGGCGAGCGGCGAGCCGCATGACAAGGCAGGCGCCTACGCCGTGCAGGGCCGCGCTGCGGTATTCATCGAGCACCTCGCCGGCAGCTACTCCGGCGTCATGGGGCTGCCGCTGTTCGAGACCGGCGAGCTGCTCGCGGCCGCAGGCATAGTGTACTGGCACAGCGCAGCCGCTGAAGTCCTGCCGTGAGCCTCGAGATCCTGGTCAACGTTGCTCCGCGCGAGACGCGCGCCGCCATCGTCGACACCGGCGTGGTGCAGGAGGTGCACATCGAGCGCAGCAGCCGCCGCGGACTGGTCAGCAACCTCTACAAGGGTCGTGTGTCGCGGGTGCTGCCCGGCATGCAGGCGGCGTTCGTGGAGATTGGGCTCGAGCGCACCGCGTTTCTGCACGCCGCCGACATCGCCCGCAGCGCCGCCGAGGACACGCTGCTCGGGGCCGCTGCGCTCAGTGCGCCGCCGGCGGAGGACATCCGCCGCCTGGTGAACTCCGGTGACGACATCCTGGTGCAGGTCATCAAGGATCCGATCGGCACCAAGGGCGCGCGTCTCACCACCTTCATCGCGCTGCCCTCGCGCTACCTGGTGTACATGCCGCGCGGGGTGGGCGTCGGCGTGTCCGCGCGCATCGACGAGGAGGCCGAGCGCACGCGCCTGAAGGGGCTGATCATCGAGCTCGGCGCTGAGGGCGCCGGCGGCGGTTACATCGTGCGTACGGCGGCGCAGGGCGCCTCCGTGGAGAGCCTGCGCGAGGACCTGGGCTACCTGGCGAAGCTGTGGGAGCACGTGCAGGTGCGCGCCGCGCAGGCGCCGCCGGGCACGGTGGTGCACGAGGATCTGCCGCTGAGCCTGCGGGTGCTGCGCGATGAGCTGTCGCGCGACGTGAGCCGCGTGCTGGTGGATTCAGCGCGCGAGCTCGCGCGCATGCAGGAGTTCACCGCCGCCTACATGTCGCAGAGCACGCCGCTGCTGGAGCTGTATGCCGGGCCGCGGCCGCTGTTCGACCTGAACGGCGTCGAGGAGGAGATTGCCAAGGCTCTCGATCGCAAGGTGTCGCTGAAGTCCGGCGGTCACCTGGTGATCGACCAGACCGAGGCCATGACCACCATCGACGTGAACACCGGCGCCTACGTTGGCCACCGCAACCTCGAGGAGACCATCTTCCGCACCAACCTCGAGGCGGCGGTGAGCATTGCGCGGCAGCTGCGCCTGCGCAACCTCGGCGGCATCATCATCATCGACTTCATCGACATGCGCGACGAGCCGCACCGCCGCGCGGTGCTGGCTGCACTCGAGCGCGCACTCGCCGGCGACCGCGCCCAGACGCACATCGTCAGTCTGTCCCCGCTCGGCCTGGTGGAGATGACGCGCAAGCGCACCCGGGAGAGCCTGGAACATCTGTTGTGCGAACCCTGTCCAAGCTGCGAGGGGCGCGGCTTCGTGCGGACCCCGGAAACCGTCTGCAACGAGATTTTTCGGGAAATTGTGCGACAGAGCCGGCAGTTTGCCAGTCGCGAGCTGCTGATACTCGCCCATCAGGACGTCGTGGATCGCCTCCTGGACGAGGAGTCCGCCACCCTGGGCGAACTCGAGGCGCAGGTCGGCAGACCGATCCGCCTGCAGGTCGAGGCCCTCTACGGCGTGGATCACTACGACGTCGTACTCGTGTAGGACATGAAATCGCAGTTGCGCCTCGCGCTGGTCACGCTCGGCAGCGTGCTGGCGCTGCTGCTTACGGCGGTGCTGGCCTACCAGCTGGCCGCGGCGCGCGTGCCACAGCAGCGCGCCGCGCTCGAGGAGCTGATCCGTCACGAGACCGGCCTCGAGGTGAGCTTCAGCGAGCTCAGCGTGCGCTGGGGCTGGCACGGCCCGGAGGCAGTGTTCCACGACGTCGAGCTCGGCGAGCCGGGGGCGGGCAGCGCACTGCTGCGCGCGCCGCGGCTGATCGTCGGGCTCGACCCCTGGCGTGTCGTGCGCAGCGGGGAGCTGAGCGCCGCCCGCATCCGGCTGTTGAACCCTGACATCGATCTTGGCCGCGCCCGCGCCGGCCGCGCCGCGGCGGCGCGCGCCACCTCACCGGGTGCCGGGGCGCTCGATGCCGGACGGCGGATCCTCGCGCGCTGGCGCGGCGGCCGCATCGACATCGAGGGCGGTACGCTGCACGCGGGCGGCCCTGACGGCGCGGCGAGCGCGACCGTGGCCATCCGCTACGCGCAGCTGCATCACCTCGGCGGGGAGTGGAGCGCGGACGCACTGTTGCTGCTGCCCGGGAGCCAGGGCGGCAGCGCGCACTTGAGCCTGCGGATGCATGGCGATCCGGCGCTGCCGGAAGTCACCGCGGGCACGCTCGGCTTCGAGGGCCAGCGGCTCGAATTCGCGGCCTGGCACGCGCTGGTCCAGGGTCTGCCGTTCGAGCCGTACCTGCCGCGGGCGGGCCGCGGCAACCTCGAGCTGCACGCGGCGTTCGACCACGGGCGCGTGCTGAGCGCCGCCGGCGAGGTGCAGGCGCAGGGTCTGGAGTGGAGCACCGCGGACGGCGTACTCGCCTGCGAACGGCTGCGCGCCGCGTGGCAGCTGGCGCGCCACGGCGCGCTCTGGCACCTGAGCGTGAGCGCGCCCGAAGCCGGTGCGCCGGCCCTGACGGCGGCGGCCCTCGAGCTCGATGCCGCCGCCGATGGCGCCTACGTGCGCGGGCGGCTGCAGCACGCGCCGCTCGCGGCACTCGCGGCAATCGCGCACGGTGTGGCCCCGCAATTGCCGCTGCAGCAGCTGTCGCTCGCCGGCGAGGTGCGCGCGGCGAGCTTCGACTGGAGCGCGCAGCGGCCGCGCGGTGCGCGCCTGCGAGCGACGGCCGAGCTTGCCGACATATCGCTCGGCAATGCCTCGCGCGAGCTGACGCTCGCGGGTCTCTCCGCGCACCTCGAGCTGGCCGATGCGAGCGTACTCGTAGACCTCGGTGCGCCGGCCGCGCGCCTGCTGCTGACCCGCGAGCAGCCGCTCGCTCTCGAGCAGCTGCAGCTGCACGCGCTGTTGCGCATCGCCGCCGCCGCCGGCGGCTGGCGCGTGAGCGCCGAGCAGCTACAGCTGCGGCATGCGGCGCTCAACGTGGCAGGCAGCGGCGCGCTCGGCGCGGAGCGGCCCGGGGCAGCGGTAGCCGTAGATGCGCACTTCTCGCTCAGGGACACCGACGTGGCGCTGCTCGCCGGGCTTGTCGGTGCGCGCATGCTCGGCACGCTCGGTCTCGCCGGGCAGCTGACCGCGGGAAGCATCGAGCGCGCGGAGCTCAGCTGGCGCGGACCGTGGACGGATAGTCCCTGGCTCGCTCCCGGCACGGAATTCGCCGGCAACGCGGCGCTGCGCGAGGCGACGCTGGCCGCCGCCGGCAACTGGCCCGACGCCCGGGACATTGCAGCGCGCATCGAATGGCGCGGCCCGCGCGGCCACGCCGACATCGATCACGCCCGCAGCGGCAGTTTCGAGCTCAGCGCCGCGCGCGCCGACTGGGACCTCGGCGGGCTGCGGCCGCTGCGCTTTTCCGGCCGTCTCGCCGGCAACGCCGCGGAGGCGCTCGCATGGATCCGCGATCACCCGCAGCTCGCCGCCTGGGCGCCGGGAATCGGTGACATCGACCTGCGCGGCGCGACGCTCATCGACCTGGGTGTCACGCTGCCTGCCGCCATGCGCTCCGGCGCGGCGAGCCGGCCGCGCGTGCGTTTCGCGGCGCTGCTCGATGGTGATGAGCTGCGACCGGTGGCGGGTCTGCCGCCGCTGGCGGCGCTGCGCGGCGCACTGGTATTCGCGGACGGTCGGCTGCAGC
Organism: Steroidobacteraceae bacterium; assembly: GCA_035481975.1. Lineage (GTDB taxonomy): Bacteria > Pseudomonadota > Gammaproteobacteria > Steroidobacterales > Steroidobacteraceae > 13-2-20CM-66-19. The sequence continues at coordinate 144,574 of DATHRC010000041.1, read as the reverse complement.
GCTCGGCCCTCTCCGGGCAGTGGCTCGGCGGGCCGGTGAGCCTTGCGGTCGGCGAGCGGCGCGAGCACGGCGCGCAGCTCCTGGTCATCTCCGGCCGCGGCGTGGTCACGGCGGCCGCCGCGCTCGAGGCGGCCGGCGGCAGCCTGCCGCAGGCGCCGCTCGCGGGCAGTGCCGAGTGGAGCGCACTCCTTAGCTTGCAGAGCGCCGCGGTGCGCGTCGGCGCCTCGCGGGACGAGCAGCCTGCGGCGCAGCCGCGCTGGCAGCTGCGGGCTGATTCGACCCTCGTGGGCATTGCCAGCACTCTGCCCGATCCGCTGGCGAAGAGCGCCGGTGCGGCACTGCCCTTGCACGTGGAGCTGCAAGGCGCAGGCGATGTCGGGCAGCTGCGCGTGAATCTCGGCGAGCGCCTGCACGCGCTGCTCGCGCTCAGCCGCAGCGCCGACAGCTGGCGCATCGAGCGCGGTGCCGTGAGTCTGGCAACCGCGACCGCCGACCCGTCGGGCGGCGCCGCGCAGCACGCTGCGCCGCCCGCAGGCGAGGCGCCGGTATTGCCGGTGCGCGCCGTGCTCACGATCGACGGGCACATGGGACGGCTCGATCTGCCGGCCTGCCTGGCGCTGTGGCGTCAGGCCGGCGCCGATGCCGCGCTGCCGGTCCTCGACGCGCACCTGTCCGCCGGGCAGCTGCTCCTCGGGACGCGCGTCTACGGTGGCGTGCGCGTGCTGGCACGTGCCGGCGGGGAGGGCGGCGAACTGCAGCTGGACGCGCCGGAACTCTCGCTCATCGCCCGCTGGCCGGGGGCGATCGACCCTGATCATCCGGCGACGGTGCACCTCGGCAGCTTCAGCATCACACAGCCCGAGGACGTTGCGCTGTCGGCGGGTCTCGCCACCGTGCTCGCCCCGGCCGTGCAGCTGGCTATCGATGACCTGCGCTGGCAGGGTCGCGCGCTCGGCAGCCTCAGCGCACGGCTCGCCGCGCAATCCGGGTGGCTCGAGGTCAGCGCGCTGCAATTGAGCGGCGACAGTGCCCAGGCAAGCGGCAGTGTCCGCTGCGAGACTTCCGCGTGCCGGCTGCAGTTCAGTCTCGACAGTACCGATGCGGCGGCCACGCTCACGGCCTTCGGCATGCGTCCCGACGCCAGCGCGCGGCGGGCGCGGCTCGAGGGGGAACTGCGCTGGTCGCTGCGCACCAACGCCCCTCTTGCAACGCTTGGCGGACACCTCCATATGCAGCTCGAGGACGGTCTCGCCCAGGCGGCCCCGGAGGCCGGCGGACAGCCATTCGCGCTGCTGTCGGTCCCGGCGCTGATCGCCGGCATGAGCTCCGCGGCTGGGCCGGGCGGGCAGTCCGGACTGCATTTTGCGAGCCTGAACGCGGATTACGAGCTGCACGAGGGCGAGGCGTTCACACCGGATCTGCATTTCGACGGCGACGCCGAGATTCTCGTCCGCGGGCGGGTGGGGCTGCGCGCCGGCGACTACGACGAGGAGGCCTGGATCCTTCATGGCGAGGAACGCCTGCCGGCCGCAGTACGCCGGCTGGGACCCACCCCCAGGTTAGCCGCCGCCTGGCTGTCGCTGCGCGAGCTGTTCGCCGGCACCCCCACCGATCGCACGCGAACGGCGCTGCGTTTGCGGGGCACCTGGAACGACCCCATAGTGGCGCCTGCGGAGTGAGGTAAGAGATGAAGGTTGCTGCGATCCAGATGACCTCCGGTCCCGACGTGTCGGCGAACCTCGAGCAGGCCGCCGCGCTGCTCGAGGATGCGGCGGCGCGCGGCGCGCGGCTGGCGGCGCTGCCGGAGAATTTTTCCTTCATGGGTCTGAAGGATTCCGATAAGCGTGCCGTCGCCGAGCGCGACGGCAGCGGTGCTGCGCAGGATTTTCTGGCCGCCATCGCGCGGCGGCTGCGGCTGTGGATCGTGGGCGGCACGGTGCCGCTCGCCGGCGGCGGCGACGGACGCGTTGCCGCCGCTTCGCTGGTCTATGACAGCGACGGCCGGCGCGTGGCGCGCTACGACAAGATCCATCTGTTCGACGTCGACATTCCCGGCCGCGCCGAGAGCTACCGCGAATCGGCGCACGTCGCGCCGGGCTCGCAGGCCACCGTGCTCGATACGCCGGTCGGCAGGCTGGGATTGTCGGTGTGCTACGACGTGCGCTTCCCGGAGCTGTATCGGGCCCTGAGCGCGGCCGGCGCGCAGCTGCTCGCCGTGCCCTCTGCCTTCACCAGTCCCACCGGTCGCGCGCACTGGGAGACGCTGTTGCGCGCGCGCGCCATCGAGAATCTGTGTTACGTGCTCGCGCCCGCGCAGTCGGGCTTCCATCCGAGCGGCCGCGAGACCTACGGCGACAGCATGATCGTCGATTACTGGGGACGGGTGCTGCAGCGCGTGCCGCGCGGCCGCGGCTGCGCCGTCGCCGAAGTGGACCTCGCCCGCCAGGCCGGGGTGCGCGAGACTTTCCCGGCGCTCGGACATCGTACCTTCATCGCCGACCGTGCCGGGGGGATGACATGAGCGAGACCACCCACGATCCCCTGGCGCTGGCGCGCGATTTGATCCTGCGGCCGAGCGGCCTCGACGATCGCCGCCTCGACCATGTGTTCGGCGAAGTGCTCGCCCACTCAGTGGACTTCGCCGACCTGTACTTCCAGCTCACCCACCAGGAGTCCTGGTCGCTCGAGGACGGCATCGTCAAGGACGGCAGCGCCAGCATCGAGCAGGGGGTCGGCGTACGTGCGCTCGCCGGGGAGAAGACCGGTTTCGCCTACTCCGACGAGATCGTGCTGCCGGCGCTGACCGAGGCTTCGCGTGCCGCTCGCGCCATCGCGCTGCAGGGCGGCGAACGGCGCGTCAGCGCGTGGCGCGCACAGGCCGGCCATCAGCTCTACCTGCCGCAGGACCCGGCCGCGGCGCTCGCCACGCCCGAGAAGGTCGCCTGGCTCGAGCGCGTCGATCGCGAGGCGCGCCGCCTCGATCCGCGCGTGGTGCACGTGACGGCGAGCCTGGTGGCGGTGCACGAGGTGGTGCTGATCGCTACCAGCGACGGCGAGCTCGCCGCGGACGTGCGTCCGCTGGTGCGCTTCAACGTCTCGGTGCTGGTCGAGCAGAACGGCCGGCGCGAGCAGGGCTATGCCGGCGCCGGCGGCCGCTACTCGCTCGCCGAGCTGGTTGCCGGTGAGCGCCCGCTGGCGCTGGCGCGCGAGGCGGTGCGCCAGGCATTGGTCAATCTCGAGGCGGTCCCGGCGCCGGCCGGCACCATGACAGTGGTGCTCGGCCCGGGCTGGCCGGGCATCCTGCTGCACGAGGCCATCGGTCACGGGCTCGAGGGCGACTTCAACCGCAAGGGCACCTCGGCGTTCGCCGGCCGCGTCGGCGAGCGGGTGGCCGCCCCCGAGTGCACGGTCGTCGATGACGGCACGCTGTCGCGCCGGCGCGGCTCGCTCAATATCGACGACGAAGGCACGCCCACGCAGTGCACCACGCTCATCGAGAACGGCGTACTGCGCGGCTACATGCAGGACCGCCTCAACGCGCGCCTCATGGGGGTGCAGCCGACCGGCAACGGCCGGCGCGAATCGTTCGCGCACATGACGCTGCCGCGCATGACCAACACCTACATGCGCCCCGGGCCGCACGCTCCGGAGGAGATCATCGCGTCGGTCGAGCGCGGCATTTACGCCGTGAACTTCGGCGGCGGCCAGGTCGACATCACCTCGGGCAAGTTCGTGTTCTCTGCGAGCGAGGCCTACGCCATCGAGAACGGCCGCGTCACGGCACCGCTCAAGGGAGCCACGCTGATCGGCAACGGCCCGGACGTGCTCACGCGCGTCTCGATGGTCGGCAACGATCTCAAGCTCGACGATGGCGTCGGTACCTGCGGCAAGGACGGCCAGAGCGTTCCCGTGGGCGTCGGCCAGCCGACGCTGCGCATCGACGCACTGACGGTCGGCGGCACCGGCTGAGGAACGCCGTCGCCGCTGCGCCGGTCGCTCCGTGCGTCGGTGCGGCGCGACATAATGACGTGCGCCGCCGAAGCTGTGATGCTCCACACGTCGCGGCCCGGCGCGAACTTTTAAGGTGCAGGGAGGCTACTGTGAGCTCGAGTGCAGGGAAAAAAGCGATGATGACGGAAGAAGCCACCGCCGAAGTGCCCCAGCTGCAACTGCCGGCCGACCTGCTGGCCGAGCTCAGCCACCGCCACAAGGGTCCGCAGACCGACTTCCGTGTCGATGGCTGGAAGCCCTCGCTGTTGGAACGCGTCGCGCGCATGTTGGGTCTGGGCTGAGCCGGCGCGAGCGGTTGTGAGGCAGCGCCGCCGCAGCGGCGGCAGTTTCCAACCAACAATTTCCAACCAACAGGCCTGACGCGCTACGATGCGTGTCATGCCGCGACGTAGCCCGCATTTCTCCCGGCCCGTATACGAGGGCCTGCCGTGGTTCTACATAATGTGCGGCGTAGCGGCGCTGATCGCCAGTTACCTGCTGGCTGCCCGCGGCGCACTCAGCCTCGCCGCCGGAATGCTGGGACTGGCGTGCGTGCTCGGTGGGGTAGTGGTATTGCTGCGCCGCCGCGATTACCGCGCGCTGCGCGCGCGCTACGCGGATCCTGACTCGCTTGGCAAGGACAAGCTGTAAGGCTGCCGCAGCGCGGTACGCGCCGCTTCAGCCCGCCTCGGCGTCCTCGGCATCCTCATCATCGCTCTCCTGCGCCGCTGCGCGGCGCCCGGCTGCCGCGGGCGACGCGACGCCGACGCTCGCCGCCGCCTCAGCCGCCGGCTGCACACCCGGCACCGTATCGCTGAAGGCACGGCGCGTGCGCGAGGCACGCTCGTCCACGTAGATCAGCTCGTGCTTGCCGACCAGCACCACATCGCCGTCATTGAGGTAATGACGCCGCACGCGGTTGGATTTCACATAGATGCCGTTGGTGCTGTTCAGGTCCTCGATGACGCACGAATGCAGCGTGGTGATCACCTGGCAGTGATGGCGGCTGATGAAGCGGCTGTCGATCTGCACGTCGTTGTCGGGGGTACGGCCGACGATCAGCCGTCCGAGCCGCAGCGGCACCTCCTGCACCGTGCGCCCGTCGGTCGCCACCAGCAGATGTCCGAGCGAGGGGGTGCCCTCGCGACCGGCGGTCGGACGTCCGGCCGGATGGGCCGGTGGCGCAGGCCCGGACGGATGCTGATGCACCCGCGCGCCGTACTCCAGCCACTGCAGCTCCTGCACCGCGCTGGCGATGTCCTCGCGCGTCACCACCCCGCGGTCGGCGGTGAAGGCGGACATCATGGCGGTATCGCACAGCGTGTTGATGAGCCGCGGCACGCCGCCGCAATAGCGGAAGATTTCCGCAAAGGTGTCCGGGGCGAACAGCTCGCGGTCGCCGGCGCCGGCCACCTCCAGCCGGTGCTGAACGTAAGCCTGCGTCTCCGCCTCCGACAGCGTCTGCAGGTGAAAGCGCAACCGCACGCGCTGCGTCAGCTGCTCGAGCTCCGGGGCGTCGAGCTTGTGGTTCAGCTCGGGCTGCCCGGCGAGGATGATGCGCAGCACCTTCTCCTTGGTGGTCTCGACGCCCGAGAGCATGCGGATCTCCTCCAGCACGCGCATGGAGAGGTTCTGCGCTTCGTCGACGATCAGCAGAACCTTGCGCCCGGCCGCGTACTGCTCGATGAGGAAATTGTTGAGGGTGCTGATGAGCTCGGCCTTGCGCATCTTGAACGGCGAGAAACCGAACTGCACCAGCACCGCCTGCAGGAAGTCGCTGGCCGACACCTGCGTCTGGTTGATTTGCGCCACCACCACGTCCGCCGGCACCTCCTTCAGGAAGGACTCGATCAGCGTGGTCTTGCCCGAGCCGATCTCACCGGTGATCACCACGAAGCCGTCCGTGAACCAGATGGTCGACTCCATGTACGCCTTGGCGCGGGCATGTTGCTTCGAGAGGTAAAGGAATTGCGGATCCGGGCTTAGGCGGAACGGTAACTCCTTGAGTTTGAAGGGCTCCAGGTACATGGCTGTGACTCACCGCCGATGTTACGGGATGCGTAGGTCCACGGCCAATTCCTCGAGCAGGCGCCGCGCGCGCGCATCGCGGCGCGCGGCGGTCGGCTCGACCACCGTGCAATGGCCAACCTTGCGCCCCTGCCGTGCGCGCTTGCCGTAGTCGTGCAGGTGCACCCCGCGCATGGCGAGCAGCCGCGCCCGGGGCGGCAGGCGGCCGATGAGATTGATCATGGCGGAGAAGCCGAGTGGCTGGGTGGCACCCAGCGGCAGATCGAGGATGGCGCGCAGGTGATTCTCGAACTGGCTGGTGACCGCACCCTCGATGGTCCAGTGGCCGGAGTTGTGCACCCGCGGTGCCAGCTCGTTGGCGATCAGCCGGCCCTCGCGCACGAAGAACTCGATGGTGAGGATGCCGGTGTAGCGGAAGTGGCGCAGCACCCGCTGCAGGTAGCCGGCGGCACGCTGCTGCCAGCTGCGCGCACCGTAGGGCGCGCGCGTGAGCCGCAGGATCCCCGCGCCGTGAACGTTGCCGCACAGCGGGTAGATGGCAATCTCGCCGCTCACGCTGCGCGCGCCGATGATCGACACCTCGCAGTCGAACGGCACCCATTCCTCGTACAGCAGCGGTACGCTGCCGAGGGCGCGCAGCGCCGCCGCGGCCTGCGTGGCGGAGCGGATCACGGCCTGGCCCTTGCCGTCATAGCCCAGCCGGCGCGTCTTCAGCACTCCCGGCAGACCCACGGCCCTCACAGCACGCGTCAGGTCAGCCGCCGAGTCGACCGCGCGCCAGCGGGTGGTGGGAATGCCGAGCCGCTCGAACAGGCGCTTCTCGGCAACGCGGTCCTGTCCAGTGGCGAGCGCCGCGAGCGGCGGGCAGAGGCGCGTGCGCTGCCGCCGCGCGGCGGTCGCGAGCGCGGCGACCGAGACGTTTTCCCAGTCGAAGGTGATCACCTCGCAGCAGCGCGCCAGGCGCGCGAGCAGCCGGCGATCGGTGAACGCACCCCGCAGCAGCGGCGCTACCCTGCCGGCGGGCGCATCGCGCGCCGGGTCGAGGCACAGGAAATCCAGCCCGAGCGGGTAGCCCGCCAAAGCGAGCATGCGGCCGAGCTGGCCGGCGCCCACGATGCCGACTGTCATGAGCGCGAAGGTGCGCGCGGGTCGGGATGACCGAGCACGCCGGCCGTCTGCCGCTCGCGGAAACCCTCGAGCGCAGTGGCGATAGCGGGGTGCTTGTTGGCAAGGATCGCCGCGGCGCACAGCGCCGCGTTGGTGGCGCCCGCAGCTCCGATGGCGAAGGTCGCCACCGGCACGCCGGCGGGCATCTGCACGATGGACAGCAGCGAGTCGAGACCGCCGAGCGACTTCGACTGCACCGGCACGCCGAGCACCGGCAGGATCGTCTTGGCGGCGGTCATGCCGGGCAGGTGCGCGGCGCCGCCGGCGCCCGCGATCAGCACTTCCAGACCGCGCGCGCGCGCGCCGGCAGCGTACTCGAACAACAGGTCGGGCGTGCGGTGCGCGGAGACTATGCGCACCTCGTAGGCGATGGCGAGTTTGTCCAACAGCTCCGCGGCCGCCTGCATCGTCTCCCAGTCGGACGCGGAGCCCATGATGATGCCGACCAGCGGTTTCACCGGGGCATTGTAGCGAACAATGTGCGCAGGGCGCGAAACAACTCGCGCGCGGCCGCGCCGCCCGCGCCCCGTGCGCGCTCGCGGCGCGCCGCCTGGATCCGTCCCGTCCATTCGGCCGCATCGATCTGCGGATACCAGCGTTTGAGCTCCGCGAGCGCCGGCGCCCCTTCGGCAAGCAGCCGCTCGCGCCAGTTCTCCACGCGCCTGAAGCGCTCGCTCTCCGCGGCGGCCCGTGCGCTCTGCGCGCTGAGCGCCGCGTGCAGCGGCGCGAGATCTACCGCGCGCATCAGCTTGCCGATGTACTGGCGTTGCCGCGCCGCGGCGGCGCGGCTGCCGATGTGGCGCGCGGCGCGGATGGCCTCGGCGAGCGGCTCGGGGAGCGCGAGCGCGGCGAGCTGCGCTTCGGGAAGGCGCACCAGCTGCTCGCCGAGCTCCTGGGCGGCATGCGCGGCGCGCTTGCGCGCGCTCTTGCTTGGGCGGTCCGCGCCCTCATCATCGCCGGGATCGTCGCTCAAAGCGCGCTTCGCTTTCGGCTGTCGCCAGGTCTGCAGCCGGGCATCTGGGCGGCGGCTGCTACACTCTACGGCATACCCGAAAGCTTAAGCCCAACGATGGACGCGATCATCCCGCAAACCCCGCAGACGCACCACGCTGCCGGCGGCGACCCGCGGCGGCAACTCGCCGATGTCGCGGCTCTGGCGCTGGAGGCGGCGCAGCATCAGGGCGCTTCGCAGTGCGAGGCGGACGCGTCGGTCAGCCAGGGGTTGTCGGTGAACGTGCGGCTGGGCGAGGTCGACACTGTCGAGTACCAGCGCGATCGCGGACTTGGGGTAACGGTATATTTCGGCAAGCGCAAGGGAGCGGCAAGCACCGCAGACCTGAGCGCCGCGGCGGTGCGCGAGACGGTCGCCAAGGCCTGCGCCATTGCCCGCTACACCGCGGAGGATCCCTACTCCGGCCTGGTCGAGCCGGAGTCGTTGGCGCGTGACATCCCCGACCTCGATCTCGATCACCCCTGGGAGCTCACCCCGGAGCGCGCCATCGAGCTGGCACGCGAGTGCGAAGCCGCCGGCCTCGCGGTCGATGCGCGCGTCAGCAACTCCGAAGGCGCCTCGGTCAACAGCCAGCGGCACACCGGCGTGTACGCCAACTCGCTCGGATTTCTCGGCGCCTACTCCAGCACCAGCCATTCGGTGAGCTGTTCGCTGGTGGCGCAGCAGGACGATGATATGCAGCGCGACTACTGGTACAGCATCGCGCGCGATGCCGCCGAGCTCGAGGCCGCCGCGCGCGTCGGGCGCATCGCCGGGGAGCGCTCGCTCGCGCGCCTCGGTGCGCGGCGCCTCGCGACCCGCAAGGCGCCGGTGGCCTTCACCCCCGACGCGGCCCGCGGCCTGTTCCGGCATTTCATCGGTGCCATCAGCGGCACCAGCCAGTACCGCAAGTCCTCGTTCCTGCTGAATGCCGCCGGCGAGCAGGTGTTCCCGTCCTTTCTCGACATGCGGGAGCGGCCGCACATCCGCAAGGGGCTCGCCAGCGCGCCCTTCGACCAGGAGGGCGCCGCGACCCAGGACCGCACCCTGGTTACCGCCGGCGTGCTCGGCGGGTACGTGCTCGGCAGCTATTCCGCGCGACGGCTCGGGCTGAAGAGCACCGGCAACGCCGGCGGCATTCACAATCTCATCGTCAGCAGCGCCCAGGGCGGGCTGCCGCCCGCGGCGTTCCTGGCACGCCTGCATAGCGGGCTGCTGGTGACCGAGCTGATGGGGCAGGGCGTGAACGGCGTGACCGGCGACTACTCGCGCGGGGCGAGCGGCTTCTGGGTGGAGAACGGTGCCATCGCCTATCCGGTGCACGAGATCACCATCGCCGGCAACCTCAAGCCGATGTACCGCGACATCGTCGCGCTCGGCGACGACCTCGACGTGCGCGGCGGCATCCGTACGCCGTCCGTGCTCATCGGCGAGATGACGATCGCCGGGGAGTGAGGCGGGGGTGCTTCAGCGCCCGGAGGTCTGCCGCGCCGTCAGGTGCAGCGCCGGCCGCGGCGCCTCATCGACCAGATCCCGCAGGGTGAGAGTGCCACAGCGGTTGCGGCGCGCTTCCTCGACACTTTCCAGCAGCCGGTCGACCGGCGGGATCGGCAGGTGGCGCGGCGCGACGTGACCGCTGCTCTGGTTGCGCGCGATGTCGAGGATCTCGTGCACATCGATGCGCGAGATGTCGCGCGCCGGCACCAGCTCGTCGTCGTCCGTCACGATCAGGAGTCCCGCGCGCTCGAGCGTTGCCGCCATCTGCGCCACGGCGATGCCGGGGAGGCCGAGCTCGTCGGCCACGCCGTTCACGCTCCAGCGCCGCCCGCCGGCCACGTGCGAGCGTCCCACGAAGTACATGAGCTTGAGTGCGAGCTGCTCGAGCTCCACGCTCGACAGCCGCAGCTGCTGCAAGCCGAGCCGCAGGTAGGCCGGGTTCTGCACGTAGAACGACAGCTGCGCGCCGGCGAGCAGGATCAGCCAGCCGAAGTAGGTCCATAGCAGCGCCGCCACGATGAAGGCAAACCCGGCGTACACAATGGTCAGGCGCGTGGAATAGACCACCAACGCGGTGAACATCTTGCCGATCGCCGCCCACAGCACGCCGCCGACGAGCGCGCCGGTGAGCGCGGCGCGCCAGTGCACGCGCGTATTGGGGACCAGCATGTAGAGCGCGGTGAAGAACGCCGTCACCATCGCGTAGGGGGCGAGGCTGATGCCGGTGCCGCGCAGGCGCTGCAGCAGCGGCAGGCGCACCATCTCCTGCACCGGCGCGCTGGCGAGCGCGGCGTGCGACACAGAGACGAAGGCCACCAGCAGCACCGGACCGGCGATCAGCAGCGTGGTGTACTCGGCCACGCGTCGTGCCAGGCTGCGCGGCTGGTCGACGTGCCATAGGAAGTTGAAGCTGTCCTCGACCTTCTTGATGGTGCCGACCAGCGTCCAGGCGAGCAGCGCCAGTCCCAGCGAGCCCACCACGCCGCTGCTGACGCGGTGGGCGAACTGCACCACGCGGTCGGTGAGCTCGGTGGCCGCCGCACCGCCCACCGGGCGGAAGAACTCGTAGACGATCGGCTCGATGTCGCGGTGGCCGCCGAAGATTCTGAGGATCGACAGGCTGAAGGCGAGCAGCGGGATCAGCGACAGCAGCGTGGTGTACACCAGCCCCATGGCCCGCAGGTTGATCTCCCCGCGGGCCAGGTCGCGCACCACGGCGTACGGGTAGCGCAGCAGCCGCAGCGCCGTCCCCAGGAGCCCGGGGCGAGCCGAGGCGGGTCCGAAGAAGCACCAGTCGAGCAAGGCCCAGATGCGCGCCCACATGCCTTAAGGATACAGTGTGCGGCGCTAAGTCGTGCGGTGTTGCATGTCGACGAAAACTGAATTCCCACAGCGGATCGTGTGCCTCACGGAAGAGACCACCGAGACTTTGTACCTGCTGGGCGAGGACTGGCGCATCGTGGGTATCTCCGGGTTCACGGTGCGTCCGCCGCGGGCGCGGCGCGAGAAGCCGAAGGTCTCCGCGTTCACCAGCGCCCGCACCGAGCGCATCGTGGCGCTGCAGCCGGACCTGGTGCTTGCCTTCTCGGACCTGCAGGCGGACATCGTGGCGACACTGGTGCGCGCCGGCATCGAGGTGCACGTGTTCAACCAGCGCAGCGTGGCGGGTATCCTGCGCATGATCCGCATGCTCGGCGGCATGATCGGCTGCGAGACGCGAGCGCAGGCTCTGGTGGCAGAGCTGCACGCGGGGCTCGCGCAGCTGCAGGTGCAGGCGGCACGCCTGCCGCGTCGCCCGCGCGTCTACTTCGAGGAGTGGGACGATCCGCTGATCAGCGGCATCGGCTGGGTGTCGGAGCTCATCGCGATCGCCGGTGGGGAGGATTGCTTCCCGGAGCTCGCGCGGGCGCCGCTCGGGCGCGATCGCATCATCGCCGATCCGCTGGAGGTGGCGCGCCGTGCACCGGACATCGTGCTCGGCTCCTGGTGCGGCAAGAAATTCCAGCCCGACAGGGTCGCCGCGCGTCCGGGCTGGCAGGCGGTTCCGGCGGTGCGCGACCGCTGCCTGCACGAGATCAAGTCCTCGCTCATCCTGCAACCCGGGCCGGCGGCGCTCACCGACGGGGTGCGCGCCATTCACGCCGTCATCGCCGGCTGGGCGAACCGCGCCTAGCGGATCCCGCGGCGCACGCGGATCAGTTCCCAGGCCTCGATGATCTGCTGCGTGCGCTGTTTGGCGTGCGCCAGCATCGACTCGGGCAAGCCGTTGGCCTTGAGCTTGTCGGGATGGTGGCGCTGCAGCTGGCGGCGGTAGGCCCTGGCCAGCTCGGCATCGCTCGCGCCGGGGCTGCTCTCGAGCACGCGGTAGGCCTCCTGCAACTGGCGGCCGCCCGCGGCGGCCGTGCTCGCGTGCGCGCCGCCTGGGCGGCCGGTGCGGAACGCACCGCGCTGGATGCGCAGCACCGCCTCGACGTGCGCGAACTCCAGCGCCGAGATCTCGAGCGAGCGCGCGATGTGCTGCAGGAGCGGCCGCACCGGCCCCTCGACATTGTTGCCGGCGAGCGCCGCCCGCACCTGGATCTCGAGAAACACGCGCGTGAGCTCGGGGCGCCCCTGGCACGCCCGGGCGAGCGCTGCGAGCTCTGCGTCGAGCTCGAAGTCGCTGCTCTTGCCGGCGGTGAAACAGGCGATGGCCTCGCGCACCTGCGGCTCGTTCAGCCGCAACTCGTCCATGATGCTGCGGGCGGCGGCGATCTCCAGCTCCGACACCCGCCCGTCGGCCTTGGCGAGGCATCCCATGACACGGAAGGTCGCGCGGAAGAAGCGCTCACCGATCGCCGCCAGCTCTTCGGGCCGCAGCGGCGGCAGCGCCACCTCGCTGTGCTCGTCGAACTGGTGTCCGACGAGCACGCCGAGCGCGGCACCCAGAGGACCGAGCACCAGCCCGCCGAGCAGTCCGCCTGCGACCTTGCCGATCCATTTCATGGCCATCATGGGTGTCGGCTATAGTACCTTGGCCCATGACGTCGCCGACCGTCTACCGCACCGCGCTGCGCGGTCTCGCCCGCATTCACGAGGGCAAAGTGCGCGACATCTACGCGGTGGACGACGACACCATGCTGATCGTCACTACCGACCGGCTGTCGGCGTTCGACGTGGTGCTGCCCGACCCGATCCCGGACAAGGGCCGCGTGCTCAACTGCATTTCCAACTTCTGGTTCGCGCGGACCCGGCACCTCGTGCCGAACCACCTTAGCGGGCGCGACCTCGCCACCGTGGTGCAGGATGCGGATGAGCGGGCGCTGCTCGAGGGGCGCGCGGTGCTGGTGCAGCGCCTGCGGGCGCTGCCCATCGAGGCGGTGGTGCGCGGCTATCTGGCAGGCTCCGGCTGGAAGGACTACCAGAAGTCCGGCGCGGTGTGCGGCATTGCCCTGCCGCGCGGCCTGCAGCTCGCCGCGCCGCTGCCGCAGCCGCTGTTCACGCCCGCGAGCAAGGCGCCGAGCGGACAGCACGACGAGAATATCCCGTACGCGGAGGTTGCCAGCCTGCTCGGGCCGGAGCTGGCCGCGCAGCTGCGCGAGCGGGCGCTCGCGCTGTACGCTTTCGCCGCCGAGCACGCGCGCAGCCGCGGCATCATCATCGCCGACACCAAGTTCGAGTTCGGCGTCGACGCGCGCGGCACGCTGACGCTGATCGACGAAGTGCTGACCCCGGACTCCTCGCGCTTCTGGCCGGCGGACTCGTACCGCGTGGGCGCGAGTCCCCCGAGCTTCGACAAACAGTACGTGCGCGACTATCTCGAGACCCTCGACTGGAACAAGCGCAGCCCCGGTCCGCGCCTGCCGCCGCCGGTGATTGCGCGCACCAGCGAGAAGTACCGCGAGGCGCTGGCGAGGCTGACGAGCTAGCCTTCTGGCGCACGCGGCTCGACAGCGCCACCGCCTCTGCGGTTCCCGCGCGCTCCTGGCGCGTGCGGCGCAGCGTCATCGCCGTGGGGTAGACTGTGAGCATGGCCCCCGTCTGGATAGCCCCGTCGATCCTGTCGGCCGACTTCGCGCGCCTCGGCGCGGAGGTCGATGCGGTGCTCGCCGCCGGCGCCGACCTCATTCACTTCGACGTGATGGACAATCACTACGTGCCGAATCTCACCATCGGGCCGATGGTGTGCCAGGCCTTGCGCCGCCACGGGGTCAAGGCGCCGATCGACGTGCACCTGATGGTGCGCCCGGTGGACCGCATCGTGCCGGACTTCGCCGCGGCCGGCGCGACCTACATCACCTTCCACCCTGAAGCCAGCGAGCACGTCGATCGCACCATCGCGCTGATTCGCGAGCATGGCTGCCGGCCCGGCCTGGTGTTCAATCCCGCCACGCCGCTCGACTGGCTCGACTACACGCTCGAGCTCATCGACATGGTGCTGATCATGTCGGTGAATCCCGGATTCGGCGGCCAGGCTTTCATCCCCACGAGCCTGCGCAAGCTCGCCGACACGCGCGCGCGCGTGCAGGCCGCCGGACGCGAGGTACGGCTGGAGGTCGACGGCGGGATCAAGGTGGACAATATCCGCGCCGCGGCCCAGGCCGGGGCGGATACCTTCGTGGCGGGCTCGGCGATCTTCGGCAGTGGCGACTACGCGCAAACGATCCGCGAGATGCGCCGGCAGATCGGGGCGCCGGCCGCGCGCAGCGCACCGCTGGCGGGCAAGGCCGGCTGAAGCCTACTCGTCGTCGTCGTCGTCATCATCGTCGTCGTCGAGATCGACCTGGCCGCTGCCGCGGGCCGCCGCGCTCGCCGCGCCGGCGACGGGCTTGGCTGGCACGATGACGGGACGGGTCTTCATCTTGGGACGCGCGTTGAAGACAACGATGGTCTTGCCGGTGGCGCGCAGCAGCCCCTGCTCCTCCAGCACTTTCAGCACGCGCCCGGCCATCTCGCGTGAGCACCCCACCAGCCGCGACAGCTCCTGGCGGCTGACCTTGATCTGCATGCCTTCCGGGTGGGTCATGGCGTCGGGTTCGCCGCACAGGTCCATGATGGCGTGCGCGACGCGGCCGGTGACGTCGACGAAGGCAAGGTCGCCGAGCTTGCGGTTGGTGCGATCGAGGCGCGTCGCCAGCTGGGTTGCCAGCTCGAACACCAGTCCCGGGCTCTCGGCGGCGATCTGGCGGAAGCGCGGATAGGTCATCTCGGCCAGCTCGCACTGGTTGCGCGTGCGCACCCAGGCACTGCGCGTCGGCTGCTCGTAGAACAGGCCCATCTCGCCGAAGAACTGGCCGCGGTTGAGGTAGGCGAGCACCATCTCGTTGCCTTCCTCGTCCTCGATCATGACCTCCACCGAGCCGCTGATGATGTAATAGAGCACGTCGGGCAGGTCGCCGGCGTGGATCACCACGGTCTTCGAGGGCACGGCGCGTATGCGACAGTAGCTCAGGAAGCGGTTGATCGCGGGAATCTCGCTCAACGGCTTGATGTTTTCTTCCATACCGTGCTCCCCCCGCCAGAATGTTATCAAATCCAGTACGCGGTGCCGGTCATGACGCGCGCGGTGCGTCGCATCAGCGCGCGCATCACTGCCGGCAGGCGGCTGCCGCCCGCGGCCGCTGCCGCGGCACCGTGCGCGATCTCCTCGGCTCTCATGGTTTCAAGTATCGCACGGCTGCGCTGGTCGCCCGCCGGAAGTCTGCCGAGGTGCTCATCGAGGTGCCCCTCCACCTGCCGCTCGGTCTCGGCGACGAATCCGAGGCTCGCGCGGTCGCCCAGCAGCGCCGTCGCGGCGCCGATCGCGAACGAGCCGGCGTACCAGAGTGGGTTGAGCAGGCTCGGTCGGGCGCCGAGCTCCGTCAGACGCGTTTCGCACCACGCGAGGTGATCGGATTCCGAGCGCGCCGCGGCCATCAGCATGTCGCGCATGGCGGCGGAGCGCGCCATCAGGGCCTGTCCGTGATACAGCGCCTGTGCGGCCAGCTCGCCGGCATGGTTGACGCGCATCAGGGCGGCGCTCGCACGACGGTCCGCTTCCGTCAGCCGCTCGCCCGATGCGGTGCTCCCCGGGGCGGCCCGGCTGGCGTGCGCGGGCGCAAACACGGCCCGCAGGGCACCATCTACGGCGGCGATGACAGAGTCGAGAGAGGGGCCGGACTCCATATTCTGACCTTATTATAGGGGCCGGAAGGGGGCGGTATGGGCGCTCCGCCGCCCCAACGGGCCCACAAAGCCCCGACGGAGGGCTCCTTTGCATTGCCGCACCTGCTTGAGTACACTTCCCCGCCTTTTTTCAGGCCCCGGCCTCATCTTATGAAGACTGTATTTGCCAGGCCCGGCACGGTCCGCGGCGACTGGTTCATCGTCGACGCCAGCGACAAGACGCTCGGGCGCCTGGCCTCGCAGATCGCCCACCGGCTGAAGGGCAAGCACAAGGCCGACTACAGTCCGCACGTGGACATGGGTGATCACATCGTGGTCGTCAACGCGCAGAAGATCCGCGTCACCGGCCGCAAGCTGACCGACAAGATCTATTACCACCACACCGGCCACATTGGCGGCATCAAGTCGATCGCGCTGGAGAAGCTGCTGGCGGAGCATCCGGAAAGAGTGATCGAGTTCGCGGTGAAGGGCATGTTGCCGAAGAACCCGCTGGGACGGCGCATGTTCAGGAAGCTGCACGTGTTCGCCGGCGGGACGCATCCGCACCAGGCGCAGCAACCCAAGCCGCTCGACATCCAGTAGGAACCATCCCATGGCAGCCCCTGAGCAGAATCACTACGGCACCGGTCGGCGCAAAACCGCGACGGCGCGGGTCTACCTCAAGCCCGGCAGCGGGCGCATCACGGTGAACAAGCGCTCGCTCGACGAATTCTTCGGCCGCGAGACCGGCCGCATGATCGTGCGCCAGCCGCTCGAGGCGGTGAAGCTCGTGAGCAAGTTCGACATCTCCGTCAAGGTCAACGGTGGCGGAATCACGGGCCAGGCCGGTGCGATCCGCCACGGTATTACCCGAGCGCTGATCGGGTACGATGAGAGCCTGCGTAAGCCGCTGCGCGACGCCGGCTTCGTCACGCGCGATGCGCGCGAGGTCGAGCGCAAGAAGGTCGGACGGCGCAAGGCCCGTCGCGGGACGCAGTACTCGAAGCGTTAGCCGCGCGCGTCGGCGTTCCGCCAGCTTTTGGGGGATCGTCTAGCGGTAGGACAACGGACTCTGACTCCGTTTACCTAGGTTCGAATCCTAGTCCCCCAGCCAAAGTAAGGAGGCCCGTGCAAACAGACGGGCCTTCTTCATTTCCAGGCCTGGAATCACGACGGGACCAGGATGAGAACCGCCGGGGTCCCCGCGAGGTTGGACGACGGCTTCGCGCAGCGTCCGAATCCCACAACCAACAACGAGCCCGTCCGACAGACCGGCAGCCTTGCCGTCCGCAACCTTGTACGCAGCGTTCCACAGGAGCCGGATCATGCCGCGCGGCGACAAGTCCAAGTACACGTCCAGGCAGAAGCGCAAGGCCGAGCACATCGAGGAGAGCTATGAGGCGCGTGGCTTGGACGAAGGCGAGGCAGAGGCCCGGGCATGGGCGACGGTGAATAAGCAGAGCGGCGGTGGTGAGCGCGCCGGCGGCAGCGGCCGTAAAACCTCGAGCGCCGTCAAGGCGAGCGCTCGCGAGGACTCCGCACGCCGCGCGGTAGCGACCAGGCATGGTCACTCGCCGAACCGTGGCCGCCTGACTTCCCGCCGTTCGCGGCAGACCTCGGCCTGAAGCTGCCACGCCAAGGAGAAACGCCGTGCAACCAGGATCGTTCCAGGCGCTACTCGCGCTCACTCTCATCGCGACCCTGGCATTCGGGCCCTGTCACGGCGATGCCGCCGCGGCGGCCGATACGCAGCACGGCGACAGCCCGGCTGCCGCCGTGAGCGACGCCGCCACGACGGCCAGGGTGAAGGCGCGTATCGCCGAGGGCCGGAGGCTGCGCGATACCGCCGCCAGCAGCGAACTGCGGCTCGCGCGCAGCCAGTAGGCTGGCGCGTGAGCCGGGGGCGCGCCCGCTGCTCGCGCGGGACGCTGCTCACGCCGCAAGGTTGGCGGCGACGTAGTCCCAGTTCACCAGCGGCCAGAAGCTCTTCAGGTACTCCGCGCGGTCGTTACGGTGATCGATGTAATAGGCGTGCTCCCACATATCGCAGCTCAGCAGAGCGGTCTGCCCCTCGCGCGCCGGCGTATTGGCGTTCGAGGTGGTCACGATCTTGAGTGCACCGGCGGCGTCCTTGATGAGCCACGCCCAGCCGGAGCCGAAGAGGTTGACCGCCGCCTTGTCGAACTGTGACTTGAAGGACTCGAGGCCGCCCAGCCCGTCGAGCGCCCGCGTCAGCTCCCGGCTCGGGGTCTTGCGCTGCGGCGACAGGCAGCGCCAGAAGAAATCGTGATTCCAGACCTGCGCGGCGTTGTTGAACACCGTGCCGGCGGACTCCGCTACCAGCTCTTCGAGCGAGGCTTGCTCGAGATCGGTGCCGGCGATGAGCTCGTTCACCTTCTCGACGTAGCCCTTGTGATGCTTGCCGTAGTGATACTCGAGGGTCTCGCGGGACATGTGGGGCTCGAGCGCATTCGTTGCATACGGAAGCGGGGGCAGAACAATCGCCGTCTGGGTGGTCGCCATGACTCATCCTCCTTGCGCAGTGCGGGGCGTCGCGGTTGCGCCATCCGGGACGGCGGCGCTTCCCCAACTCCGACCATTGGCGGCGCGCGAAGTGCCCGCGACGCAGCAGCCGCAGGCCTGGTCTGAAGCGTTGCTTCCGCACCCGCCCGGACGGCCCGGATCAGTGCGGACGCAACGCGACGGCAGCGGCGATCGCGGTCGCTCAGCGGCGCAACATCGCGGTGAACGGCGCCTCACCCTGATGCCGGTGGTAAATCGTGGTGAGCAGCCGACTGTCGACGCGCAGCACCGCGTCCCTGATCGCCGCGCGGTAGCAGCGGTTCCAGTCGCTCTGTTCGTCGAACCTGCGTCCGCGCTCCCCGCACACGAAGCGCGCGGCAGCCTCGATGCGCCCGTAGAGTTTCACGGCGCCGTCCGGGCTCGACCGATCCACGTCGGTGTAGTGCAGGGTCAGGTTGCGTGTACCTTCCGCCCGTTCGGCGGCCAGCGTGCCGCTGGACCCCAGCAGCCCGGCGGCCGCGGCGAGCGCTACGCACACCAGGGACGAGTGATGAATCAAGGTGCAGCTGTTCATTGCGATTCTCCAGGTCGGGTTGTCCAACAGGCCACGGCCTCACGCGCGCGGCCACGGTGCAGCGCATGCAGGCATCCGCAGTCTCGTGAACTTGGATGCAGCTTCGCGGCAAAAGGACAAAAAAGCCGCGGGCCCGGCGGGGGGGGGTTAGCGGGTCTCGATACCCTGCGCCGTGCCGACCAGCAGCACGTCCGCCGGTCGCACCGCGAACAGGCCGACGGTCACCACGCCGGTGATCTGATTGAGCTCGTGCTCGAGAGCCACCGGATCGGCGATGGTGAGACCGTGGACATCGAGGATGTGGTTGCCGTTGTCGGTGACGAATCCTTCGCGCCACAGCGGACGTCCGCCGCGGGCGCTGAGGTATCGCGCGACCAGCGTGCGCGCCAGGGGGATCACTTCGATAGGCAGCGGAAAGCGGCCAAGCCTGGCCACCAGCTTACCGTCGTCGATGATGCAGATGAAACGCCGCGCGGCGGCGGCGATGATCTTCTCGCGCGTCAGCGCTCCGCCGCCGCCCTTGATGAGACAGCGTGCGGCAGTCGCCTCGTCGGCGCCGTCGATGTAAAGATCCAGATCGGCAAGATCGTTGAGGTCCGCCAGCTCGATGCCGGCGGCCCGCAGCCGCGCGCTGCTGCCTTCCGAGCTGGAGACGGCGCGGTGCACCCGTCCGGGATGCGCAGCCAGCGCGTCGATGAAGCAGTTCACGGTGGAGCCGGTACCGACGCCGATGGTGGCACCGCGCGCGACCTGCTCGAGGGCGGCGAGCGCCGCGCGCCGCTTCTTTGCATCCGCCTCCGCCGTCATTGCCGTCCCGCCGCGATCGCCGTGCCCCAGAAACGACTGTGCCCGCGAGAGCCGCGGGCACAGTTGCCTCGAATTCGACCCGGCGGCCGCTTGCGCGGCCGCCGGGTTAAGGCCTATTTCTTCTTTGCAGCTTTCTTCTTGGCCTTCTTCTTTGCCTTCGCCATGTTGGCTCTCCAATTGACGGGTTAGTCCGGGGTCCGAGTATACGCACGCGAATCGAAATTACAAGCGAGTGCAATCGATCTGTGCTAGGCGAGCAGCGTGCGCGGCATCACGAGCGTGCGCGCAGCATGCGCGCAGCGCTTCACTCGAGCGCGAGAATGAACTTCCAGTGCGCCGCTTCGACCGGTGTGACCGAGAGGCGATTGCCCGGGCGCAGCAGCATCATTCCCTTCAGCTCCTTGCCGGCGTGCCCACGCAGCTCCGCGAGGGTGATGGTGCGCGCGAGGCGGCGTTTGAGCTGCACGTCCACCATGAACCAGCGCGGATTCGCCGCATCACTGCCGGCATCGTAGTGGTGGTGCCTGCGCTCGAAGGCGGTGGGATCGGGATAGGCTTCCCGCACGATCTGCATGATCGCGACGATGCCGGGCACCGCGCAGCTGGAATAGTAGAGAAAGGCCTGGTCGCCGCGGCGCATCTGGTCCCGCAGCAGGTTGCGCGCCTGGTAATTGCGCACCCCGTCCCAGGCGGTCGTGCGGCGCGGCGCCGCGGCCAGATCCTCGATGCTGAAGCTCTCCGGTTCGGTCTTCAGAAGCCAGTAGCGCATGTGATCATCCCCTCTTCGGTCACGACCGCATCCATCAGCACATCGTGCGCGGCCGCCCCGATGCTCTCGACGTGCTGCAAGCCATAGGCCAGCCCGATGAGGCGCGGGCCGTGCCAGGCACGGCGCACGTGGCGGAACTCGAAGGCGCGATCGTAGTACCCGCCGCCCGCACCCAGGCGCACGCCGTGGCGGTCGAAGCCGAGCAGCGGCAGGAAAACCACGTCGAGCCAGCGCGCCCCGAGCGTGACGCCGCCCTGCGGCTCGGCGATCCCGAGGCGGTTGCAGCTCCAGGGACCGCGCATTTCCACGAAGCGCATGCCGCGCGAGGCGCGGCGCCGCTCGATGCGCGGCAGGTAGATCCGGCAGCCGCGCCGTGCGGCTATGGCCATGAGGGGCGCTGCATCGAGCTCCCAGGGGAGTGCGGCGTAGAGCGCGATGCGCCAGTGGCCCTGCAGCTGCAGTGCCCGGGCCGCGTTGCGGGCCACGATGCGGGAGAGACGCTCGCGCTCGCCAGCGGACAGCGCGCGGCGCCGTGCATTGAGGCTCGCCCGCAGCGATCTGCGGGCGGCACTCAAAGAGGTATCAGGTAGCGCCACCCGCAAATGCCGGTGTGGACCGTTGCTCTCGAACCTGAGCAACAAGTGGGACGAGCTGCGGCAGGTAAGGCTTTCCGCTCACGGGCGGACTTGCACAGCTCTGCACACAAGCGTTAAGTCCCGAGGGTGTTTCAATTAGGGTCCGAGGTAACCCGGCCCACTTGTCGAGCACCGCAGGCGACGCCTCGGGCACTTTACACCAAATGCGGTGCGCTTAAAGGAGGGAGCGCGTCACAGCTCGAGCTGCTGCCCCTTTTCCAGCGCTCCCTCGACGCGCTCGCGCAGCGCGCGCACCCGCTGGCCGACACCATTGTCGAGCTTGAATTCGCGGTCGCGCCCCTTGAGGTACTCGTGCGCCAGGTTGAGCGCCGCCATGACGGCGATGCGCTCGAGTCCCACGACCTTGCCGCCGTCGCGGATCTCGCGCATGCGCTCGTTGAGGAACTCCGCCGCATCGAGCAACGCGGAACGCTCATCGTAGGGGCAGGCGACAACGTATTCCTTCTCCATGATGCGCACGCTGATGCGCGCCTGATCCGGGGGTGTCACGCACCGTGCTCCAGGGTCTTGAGACGACCGATCATCGCCTCGACGCGGGTGCGCACCTGCTCGTTCTTGTGCATGAGCGCGGCGCGCTCACCGGCCAGCGATTCGTGCCGGGCCCGCAGCGCCCGGTTCTCGTCCCTGAGGTGCTGCAGCGCCGTGAGCAGTTCGTCGATGCGCTTTGCCAGCCGCGCCAGCTCGAGATCGAGTTGTATTTTTGTATTGTCGCTCATGCCGCCGACTATAGGGCCGCGCTCTTTAGATGGTCAATTATAATAGGGCGCTCGCCATGATTCAGCCAGATTACAACCATATCCAGCAGTTACTGCTCGCGCAGCACTCGCTCGCCGAAGCGGCCGAGGCGCACGGCACGCTTGCCGGTTGCCTGTGTGGCGCCAGCGCCTTCCGCTTCGAGGACTGGCTGCGCGAGATACTGCCCGAGGGTCAGGCCGGCCCCGAGGCACTCGCGACGCTGCAGGAACTGTACGCGGCCACCGCCGGCGCACTGCTGCAGCCCGACATGGAGTTCGAGCTGCTGCTGCCGGAGGATGACCAGCCGATCGCGGTGCGCACCGCCGCGCTGGCGCAGTGGTGCCAGGGATTCCTCTACGGCCTCGGCGCCGGTGCCATACCGGATGCCAGCACGCTGCCCGGGGAGGTCGGGGAGATCGTGCGGGATTTCGTGGAGATCTCGCGCGCCTCCGTGGATGCGCGCCAGGACGAGGAAGCGAACGAGAGCGCGTACGCCGAGCTGGTGGAGTTCGTGCGTGTCGGTGTGCAGCTGCTGTTCGAAGAGCTGGCCGGCGCGCGTCGTCCGCTGCCGGCGCCCGCGCCGCTGCACTGAGGGCGCCCCGTGGCGAGAGACGAGTTTGCGCGCCGCCGCCGCCAGCTGATGCGCCTCATGGGGCGCGACTCCATCGCGGTGCTGCCGGCCGCGCCCATCAGGCACCGCAATAACGACGTCGAGTACGACTACCGCCAGGACAGCGACTTTCACTATCTCACCGGCTTCGGCGAGCCGGAGGCCGTAGCGGTGCTGGTGCCGGGGCGGCCGCAGGCCGAGTACATCCTGTTCGTACGCGAGCGCGATCCGACGCGCGAGAGCTGGGACGGCCCGCGCGCGGGACCCGCCGGCGCGGCGCGCATCTACGGCGCGGACGACGCCTTTCCGGTCGGTGACATCGACGAGATCCTGCCCGGACTGATGGAGAACCGCGCCCGTGTCTTCTACACCATGGGGGTCTATGCGGACTTCGACCAGCGGGTGGTGGGATGGGTCAACGGGCTGCGCACCCAGGCGCGCAACGGCCGCCATCCGCCGCTGGAGTTCGTGGCGCTCGATCACGTGCTGCACGACATGCGTCTCTACAAGTCGCGCAGCGAGCTGGAGCTGATGCGCACCGCCGCGCGCATCAGCGCCCAGGCGCACCAGCGCGTCATGCGCTTCTGCCGCCCCGGGGCCACCGAGTACCAGGTGATGGCGGAGCTGTTGCACGAGTTTCGCCGTAATAATGCCGAGACCGCCTACTCGCCGATTGTCGGCGGGGGCGCCAACAGCTGCATCCTGCACTACCGCGACAACGATCAGCCGCTGGCGAGCGGCGATCTGCTGCTGGTCGACGCCGGGTGCGAGTTCGAGTGCTACGCCTCGGACATCACCCGCACCTTTCCGGTGAACGGCCGTTTCACCCCGGCGCAGCGTGCCGTTTACGAGGTGGTGCTCGAGGCCAACCTCGCCGCCATCGGCTGCGTGCGCCCGGGCAATCACTGGAATGCCCCCCACGAGGCGGCGGTGCGGGTGATTACCCAGGGACTGGTGAAGCTCGGTCTGCTCAAGGGTCGCGTGCCGGCGCTCATCAGGAGCGGCGCTTACCGGCGCTTCTTCATGCACCGCACCGGGCACTGGCTCGGGCTGGACGTGCACGATGTCGGCGATTACAAGGTGGGCGACGAGTGGCGCGTGCTCGAGCCGGGGATGGCGATGACCATCGAGCCGGGCATCTACCTGCCGGCAGGTGCCTGCGGCGTGCCCAAGCGTTTGCGCAACATCGGTGTCCGCATCGAGGACGACGTGGTCGTGACCCGGCGCGGCGCCGAGGTGATCACGGCGCGCGCACCGAAGGACCCCGACCAGATCGAAGCGCTCATGGCGCGCGGCTTCCGGTAAAGCGTGAGCGCGCCTGCACCCAGCGCCGCGGCGGCCGACGTCGACCTCGACACCGACATCGCCATCGTCGGCGGCGGCATGGTGGGCGCCAGCCTCGCCGCCGGGCTCGCCGGCTGCAGCAGGCGGGTGCTGCTCATCGAGAGCGTGCCCGACGGCGCCGCGGCGCAGCCGAGCTTCGACGAGCGCACCACGGCACTCGGTAACGCCAGCCGGCGGATCTTCGAGGGACTTGGCGTGTGGCCGGCAATCGCGCCGCAGGCCGCGGCGATTCGCGCCATCCACGTGTCGGAGCAGGGGCGCTTCGGCGTTGCGCGCCTGGTCGCCGCCGAGCAGGGCGTCGAGGCGTTCGGCTACGTCGTACCCAACCGCGCCATCGGCGCGGCGTTGTGGGCGCGCCTGCGCAGCCTGGCGGAGCTGACGCTGCGCGTGCCGGCGCGCCTCGGCAGCATCGACATCGCCCCGACGGGGGTGCGGCTGGAGATCGTGGACGCAACCGGCCGGCGCGAGCGCATCGCCGCGCGCCTGGTGGTCGCGGCGGACGGCGCGCATTCGCAGATCCGCACCGCGGCCGCGATCGCAGCCACGACCGAGGATTATGAGCAGCTCGCGGTCGTTGCCAACGTCGCCACCGATCGTGCCGCGGAGGGCATCGCCTACGAGCGCTTCACTCCGGCAGGGCCGCTCGCAGTGCTGCCGCTCACCGCGGGCTCTCTCGCGGTCATCTGGGCCTGCTCCCCGGAGCGGGCCGGGCAGCTGTTGGCGATGGACGAGCGCGCCTATCTCGCCCAGTTGCAGGCCCACTTCGGCTGGCGCGCGGGACGCTTCCTGCGCGCGGCGCGGCTCGGCTCCTACCCATTGCAGCTCACGCGCGCGTCGGCCGCGACCGGCGTGCGCACGGTGCTGATCGGTAATGCATCGCAGGCGCTGCACCCGGTCGCCGGGCAGGGCTTCAACCTCGGGCTGCGTGATGCCGCCATGCTGGCCGAAGCGATCGCCAACGATGGCGGCGACCCCGGCGACCCGCAGCTGCTCGCCCGGTTCGCCGCGTGGCGTGCGCAGGATCGCCGCGGCGTGGTGCGCTTCACGGACTCGCTGGTGAGGCTGTTCGGCGACACGCGTCCGGGGATGGCGCTGCTGCGCAACCTCGGCCTGCTGATGTTCGATCTTGCGCCACCGGCCAAGAGCGCACTGGCGCGGGTCAGCGCCGGCTTCGGCGGCCCGGCGCCGCGTCTGGCACGCGGGCTGCCGGTGCGCCGTGTTTGACGTGATCATCGTGGGCGGCGGCCCGGCGGGGGCGTGTCTCGGGACGCTGCTTGCCGCTGGGCCGGACGGCGCGCCGGCTCTGTCCGTGGCGCTGCTCGAGCCGCGCCCGCCGCCGGCGCTGCCGGCCGACGCGCCCCCGCAGGCGCGCGTGGTGGCGCTGTCGCGGGCGAGCGAACGGGTACTGCGGCGCGCCGGCGCATGGCAGGCCGTGTGCGGCCCGCGCCTCTCGCCGTACGAGCGCATGCGGGTCTGGCACGAAAGCGTCGCGCCGGCGAGCGAGGCCGTGCTGGTGTTCGATGCCGCCGACGTGGGCGAGCCCAATCTCGGCTACATGGTCGAAAACCGCCTGCTGCAGGGGGCGCTGCTGGCGACCTTCATCCAGGCTGGCGGCCATATCGAGCCTGCGCCGTTCACCGGGCTCGAGATCACCGCGGAGTGTGTGACCGTTCGCACCCCGCACGGAAGCCTGACGGCACGGCTGGTCGTCGGCGCCGACGGGGCGCAATCGGCACTGCGCCAGGCGGCCGGGCTTACCGCGGAGATCTCCGCTTACGGGCAGACCGCGATCGTCGCGAGCGTCGCGACCGCGAAGCCCCACGAGGCCACGGCGTGGCAGCGCTTCATGAAGGACGGCACGCTGGCCTTTCTGCCGCTCGCCGATGGGACGAGCTCGATCGTCTGGTCGGCCGACGATCAGCTGGCGGCCACTCTGCTGGCGCTCGATGCCACGGGTTTCGCCGGCGAGCTCGATCGCGCTTCCGATCTTGCCCTGGGCGCCACGCGCCTGGTGAGCGAGCGGGTCTCGTTCCCCCTGAGCCGGCTGGCCGCGCATCGCTACGTCGCGCAGCGCGTGGCGCTCATCGGCGATGCGGCGCACGTCGTGCATCCGCTCGCCGGGCAGGGCGTGAATCTCGGCCTGCTCGATGCCGCCTGCCTCGCGCAGCTGGTGGTGGGAGCGGTGGCGCGGCGCGAAGATCCGGGCGCGCTTGCGGTGCTGCGCGCCTACGAACGCTGGCGCAAGAGCGAGGTCGCCGCCATGGCCGCCGCGATCGAGGTATTCGATCGCCTGCTCGCCCACGGCGCAGGTCCGCTGGCGCGTCTTGCCCAGCACGGGCTCGCATGGGTGAATCGCAGCCAGGAGCTGCGGCGCTTTTTCATTTACAGGGCGCTGGGCATGAGTGGCGAGCTGCCGCAGGCGGCGCGGTGAGCGTGCACGGCGCCAGTCAAGCAATAGGAATCAGGTCCAGTTTCGCCGCGCACACGAAGTCGTTCTCCGACAGTCCGCGGATCGCGTGCGTCGTGTAGGTGACGTGGCAGTAGTTGTAGCCCACTTCGAGATCGGGATGGTGGTCCTCGATGTTCGCCATGTGCGCCAGGGCGTTCACGAAGCTCATGGTGCGGTAGAAGTCGCGGAAGCCGAACTCGCGGCGGATGGCGCGGCCCTCCTGCGCCAGTGTCCAGCCGCCGGCGAGCTGCTGCAGCAGCTGCTGCGCCGCGCTACGGTCGAGCGGCGGCATGCCGCCCTCGCAGGGTTTGCATTTGCGCGCGGCGAGCTCGCTCATGGGCATGACCTTCTACAGGCGCGCGTAATGGCGCGCGACGTACTGTTCGACGATCTCCTGGAACTCCTCGGCGATGCGCTCACCCTTGAGCGTTACGGTCTTGGCACCGTCCTCGTAGACGGGCGCCACCGGCCGCTCGCCGGTGCCCGGCAGGCTGATGCCGAGGTTGGCATGCTTGCTCTCGCCCGGGCCGTTCACCACGCACCCCATGACCGCGACCGTCATGTCCTCGACCCCGGCGTATTCGCGCCGCCACTGCGGCATGCGCACCCGCAGGTGGGACTGGATGCGCGCGGCGAGTTCCTGGAAATAAGTGCTGGTGGTGCGCCCGCAACCGGGACAGGCCACCACCAGCGGCGTGAACGCGCGCAGTCCCATGGTCTGCAGGATCTCCTGCGCCACCACGACTTCCTGGGTGCGATCGCCATTGGGCTCGGGCGTGAGCGATGCGCGGATGGTGTCGCCGAGGCCTTCCTGCAGCAGCACCGCCATGCCCGCGGTCGAGGCCACGATGCCTTTCGAGCCCATGCCCGCCTCGGTGAGACCGAGGTGCAGCGGGTAGTCGCAGCGGGCAGCGAGATCCCGATAGATGGCGATCAGGTCCTGCACGCCGCTTACCTTGGCGGACAGGATGATGCGCGTGTGCGCCAGGCCGAGCTCTTCAGCGCGCTGTGCGCTGCCGAGGGCGGACAGCACCACCGCCCGGCGCGTCACCTGCTGCGCGGTGAGCGGCTCGGCGAGCGCCGAGTTCTCGTCCATCAGCCGCGTGAGCAGGTCCGAATCGAGGCTCCCCCAGTTGACGCCGATGCGCACCGGCTTGTCATAGCGGCAGGCCACCTCGATCATCTCCGCGAACTGCGAGTCGCGCTTGCTGCCGCGGCCGACGTTACCGGGATTGATGCGGTATTTGGCGAGCGCGGCGGCGCAGTCCGGGTGTTCGCGCAGCAGCTTGTGACCGTTGAAGTGAAAATCGCCGATCAGGGGCACGCTGACGCCGGCGCGCTCGAGCCGCTCGCGGATCGGGGCCACCGCCGCCGCCGCCTCGCTGGTGTTCACCGTGATGCGCACCAGCTCCGAGCCCGCGGCGGCGAGCGCCTGTACCTGGCGCGCGGTCGCCTCGACGTTGGCGGTATCCGTATTGGTCATCGACTGCACCACGATGGGCGCGCCGCCGCCGACCTTGACCGATCCTACGGATACCTGCACGGAATGACGGCGCGCGCTGCTCATGATTCAAGGACACCTGACCATATGGGCAATTCTACCGTCGGCGCGCTTGGGCGGCACCGCGGCAGACTGCTATGATGCGCTGCCCGCATCGGTCTGTCCGCAGAGCGTCCGGAGCGGCGCATCCGGCGCCTGATCTCTCAGGTCACAGGACAGAAGGGCGGCAGTGCGTGCGTGACGGCGAGTGGCGCACCTGCCGCTCGCTATTGTTTTGGCAGACCGCCCGCGGAGACACCTGTGGGACGACAGACCCCGTTGTTCAAGCTGCATCGGGAGCTCAACGCCCGAATCGTGGATTTCGGCGGCTGGGACATGCCGGTGCAGTACAGCTCGCAGATTGGCGAGCATCACGCCGTGCGCCGCGCAGCCGGGGTGTTCGACGTATCGCACATGTGCATCGTAGACCTGCGCGGCGCCCGGGTGGGCGAGTTGCTGCGGCAGCTGCTCGCCAACGACGTTGCCCGGCTGCAGCAGCCGGGCAAGGCGCTCTACAGCTGCATGCTGAATGAGCACGGCGGTGTGATCGACGATCTCATCGTTTACTACCTGAACGGGTCGAGTTACCGCCTGGTGGTGAACGCGGGCAGGCGCGACCCGGATCTCGCCTGGATCGGCGAGCACGCGCGCCCGTTCGGCGTACAGCTGAGCGAGCGCAGCGATCTCGCCATGCTCGCGGTCCAGGGTCCGGAGGCGCGCGCCAAGGCGGCGCAGATCCTGCCGGAGGGCACCGCGAACGCGGCGCTCGCGCTCGACACCTTCGTCGGCCGCGAGCTCGGCCGCTGGTTCGTGGCGCGCACCGGCTACACCGGCGAGGACGGCTTCGAGATCATGATGCCGGCGGCCGATGCGGTGCCGGCCTGGCGCGGCCTCAACGCGCTCGGCGTGGCCTCGTGCGGACTCGGTGCACGTGACACGCTGCGTCTCGAGGCCGGCATGAATCTCTACGGCAATGACATGGACGAGAGCACCCAGCCGTTCGAGTCGGGGCTCGGCTGGACCGTCGCCATGGTACCGCACGAGCGCGAGTTCACCGGCCGCGCGGCCCTCGAGGGCATCGTGCGCGCGGGCTCGCCGCGCAAGCTGGTCGGCCTGCTGCTCGAGGACCGCGGCGTGCTGCGCAGTCATCAGAAGGTCATCGTCCCGGACGTGGGCGAGGGCGAGATCACCAGCGGCACGTTCTCGCCGACGCTCGAGCGCTCGATCGCGTTCGCGCGGGTTCCGGCCGCCACCGGGTCGCGTGTGCAGGTCGAGATCCGCGGCAAGCTGCTGAACGCGCGCGTCGTCAAGCCCCCGTTCGTGCGCTTCGGCAAATCCCTGGTCACCTGAAGCGCAATCACCAGAAGCGCAATCACCCTGAAGTGAAGGATTCCTCGATGAGCGAACTCCCGGCGGATCTTAAGTACACCAAGTCCCACGAGTGGGTGCGCACCCTGAGCGACGGTACGCTCGAGATCGGCATCAGCGACCACGCCCAGCACGCGCTCGGCGACCTGGTGTTCGTGGAAGTGCCGGAGGCCGGGCGCAAGGTGCAGGCCGGCGAGGCCTGCGCGGTAGTCGAGTCGGTCAAGGCGGCCTCGGACGTGTACGCCCCCGTCAGCGGGCAGATCACCGCCGGCAATCCGAAGCTCGCCGCCGAGCCCGAAGCGGTCAACTCCTCGCCCTACGCGGAGGGCTGGTTGATGCGCCTGAAGCCCGCGCCCGGGGCGCTTGCCGCTGCCGCGCTGCTGTCGGCGGCGGAATACCAGAAGCTGCTGGACGCGGAGGGCGGCTGAATGGCCTTCATTCCCCATACCGAGGCCGACGTGGCGGCGATGCTCGCGACCATCGGCGCGGCGAGCATCGAGGAGCTGTTTGAAGAGATACCGCCGGAGCTGCGCATCAGGTCGCTCGCCGGGGTGCCCGAGGCGCTGAACGAGATGGAGATCGGCCGCCTGATGAGCGAGCGCGCCGCCGCCGACGGCACCGCACTCAGCTTCCTCGGCGCCGGTGCCTACGAGCACCACATTCCGGCGGCGGTATGGGCCATCACCACGCGCGGGGAGTTCTACAGCGCCTACACCCCCTACCAGGCGGAGGCCAGCCAGGGGACGCTGCAGCTCATCTACGAGTTCCAGACCATGATGGCGCGGCTCACCGCCATGGATGCCGCCAACGCCTCGATGTACGACGGCGCCTCCGCCATGGGAGAGGCGGTGCTCATGGCGGTACGTGCCAACCGCAAGTCGAAGGCGGCGCGCATCCTGCTGCCGGCGAGTGTGCACCCGCACTACCGGCAGGTGGCGCACGCGATGACCTCCAACCAGGGTCTCACCTTCGCTGAGCTGCCCTATGCGCCGCAGGAGGGCGTCACCGGCGCCGCGGCGCTCGCCCCCTTCGAAGGCCAGGACGTCACTGCGCTCGTCGTGCAGCAGCCGAACTTCTTCGGCCGGCTCGAGGACGTGGACGCGCTCACCGACTGGGCGCATGCGCGCGGCATCCTCGTGATCGCAGTCGTCAACCCCATCGCGCTCGCGCTGCTGAAGCCCCCGGGCGAGTGGGGCGCGCGCGGTGCGGACATCGCCGTCGGCGAGGGTCAGCCACTGGGTGTACCGCTGTCGGCCGGCGGACCGTACTTCGGCTTCATGACGACGCGCATGGAGTACCTGCGGCAGATGCCCGGGCGCATCGTCGGTCGCACGCTCGACACCGCGGGCCATCCAGGATTCACCCTCACGCTGCAGGCGCGCGAGCAGCACATCCGCCGTGCCAAGGCGACTTCCAACATCTGCACCAACCAGGGTCTGCTGGTAACCGCGGCGACCATTTACCTGTCGCTGATGGGGCCGCAGGGACTCGAGCGCACGGCGGCCGCCGCGCACGCGCGCACGCGCGAGCTGGTGGCGACCCTCACGCGCGTGCCCGGGGTGCGCCCGGCGTTCTCCGGGCCGTATTTTCACGAGGCGGTGCTGCAGCTCGACCGCCCGGTGGCGCCGGTGCTCAGGGCGCTCGCCGCCGGCGGGATCCACGGCGGCCTCGATCTGGCTCCCTACTACCCCGAGCTCGGTTCGGCACTGCTGGTGTGCGCGACCGAGACCAAGAGCAGCGCCGACATCGAGCGCTACCGCGCCCAGCTGAGCGAGGCGCTGCAGGCGGCACGTGCTGCCTGAGGCGCCCCCTCGAGCCACCCGCGAGGTCTTCCGCATGCGTGCACCCGAACAGGTCATCTTCGAGTATTCGCAGCCGGGTCGCGGCGCGAGCGATCAGTGGCCGCGCCATCCGGGCGCCGCGGCGCTCGCCGACCTGCCAGTGGCGCAACGCCGCACGCGCCCCCCGCTGCTGCCGGAAGTGAGCGAGCTCGAGGCGGTGCGCCATTTCACGCGCCTGTCGCAGCTCAACTTCTCCATCGACACGCATTTCTATCCGCTCGGCTCGTGCACGATGAAGTACAACCCCAAGGCCTGTAACCAGTACGCCATGCTGCCGCAGTTCCTGGCGCGCCATCCGCTCGCCCCGGAGGCGCAGGGCCAGGGTTTGCTCGCGTGCCTGTATGAGCTGCAGGAGATGCTGAAGGCCGTCACCGGCATGGAAGGGGTGGCGCTCTCGCCCATGGCCGGCGCGCACGGGGAGTTCGCCGGCGTCGCCATGATCCGCGCCTACCATCGCGCCCGCGGGGACCTGAAGCGCAACGAGATCATCGTGCCCGAGGCGGCGCACGGCACCAATCCGGCCACCGCCACCATGTGCGGCTGCGTGGTGCGCGAGATTCCCGTCGATGCCCAGGGCGATGTCGACCTGCCGGCTCTCAAGGCGGTGGTCAACCCGAACACCGCCGGCATCATGCTCACCAATCCCTCCACGCTCGGAGTGTTCGAGCGGCACATCACCGAGGTGGCGCGCATCGTTCACGAGGCGGGGGGCCTGCTCTACTACGACGGCGCCAACCTCAATGCCATCCTCGGCAAGGTGCGTCCCGGAGACATGGGCTTCGACGTGATTCACATGAACCTGCACAAGACCTTCTCCACCCCGCACGGCGGCGGCGGTCCCGGGGCCGGCGCCGTGGGCGTGGCGGCGCGGCTGCTGCCGTTCCTGCCGGTACCGCTGGTGGGGAAGGAGGGTGAGCGTTACCGCTGGCTCACCGCGGCCGATGTCCCGCAATCGATCGGACGGCTGTCGGCCTTCATGGGCAACGCGGGGGTGCTGCTGCGCGCTTACATCTATATGCGGCTGCTCGGGCGCGAGGGCATGCGGCTGGTGGGCGAGTTCGCGACTCTCAATGCCAACTACCTGCTGAAGCGCCTGCAGGCCGCGGGCTTCGACGCCGCCTACCCGCAGCGCCGAGCGAGCCACGAGTTCATCATTACGCTCAAGCGCCAGGCGCGCGAGCTCAACGTGACCGCGATGGACTTCGCCAAGCGGCTGCTCGACTACGGGTTCCATGCCCCAACCACGTACTTCCCGCTGCTGGTGCCGGAATGCCTGCTGATCGAGCCCACCGAGACGGAGAGCCGCGAGGTGCTGGATGCCTTTGTGACGGCCCTGTCACACATTCAGAAAGAGGCCGAGCAGGAACCCGGGCGCGTGACGAGCGCACCGCATACCATGCCGGTGCGCCGCCTCGACGACGTGCGGGCGGCACGGCAACTGGACCTCACATGGAAGCCGACGGCACAGCCGTAGATCGCTACAAGCCGCGGGGCATCACCCGCGTGCTGCGCGCGGTGGGCTCGAGCCTGCGCGGCCTCGAGGGCGCCTTCCGCGAAGAAGCTGCATTCCGTCAGGAACTCGCCCTGGGCGTGCTCGTCATACCCCTGGGTCTGTGGCTGGGTCATGGCGGCGTGGAACGCGCCCTGCTGATTGCGCCGATGCTGCTCATTCTCGTCGTGGAACTGCTCAACAGCGCCATAGAAGCAACCGTTGACCGCATTGGGTTCGAGCGCCATGCGCTCGCCGGGCTGGCCAAGGACATCGGCTCCGCCGCGGTGTTTGTGTCGTTCGTGCTGCTCGGTGCGGTGTGGCTGCTGGTGCTGCTCGGGCGCTGACGGGAATGCCGGTGCGACATCTGCCGCCCGCGTGGCTGTGCCTGCTGCTGTCGTGCGCCGTCGTGTGCCACGCCGGGCCGCTCAGTCCCGCTCCCAGCCCGGGCCCGCCGCCCGCCCCAGCCAGCACCAACGCCGCGGTTCCCGCGCCGGCATCGCCGGGCGCGGCAAACACCCCGCCGCCCGCCACGGCGCCGGCGCCGCCGGCACCGCGGCCCGCGCCCGTGGAATCGCAGCCGACTCCTGCGGCCCAGGAGGCCGCCGCGGTCGAAGGCAATCCCGACTGGGCCGAGACGCTCGAGCGCATCGCCGGCAGCGTGGTGTCGATCGATGTCGACTCGACGCGAGCCTTCGACACCGAGTGGAACTCGACCGCGCAGGCCACCGGGTTCGTGGTCGACGCGGAGCGAGGGCTGATCCTCACCAACCGCCACGTTGTCACGCCCGGGCCGGTGACCGCGGAGGCGACTTTCCTCAATCGCGAGGAAGTGCAGCTCTACCCGGTATACCGCGATCCGGTGCACGACTTCGGCTTCTACCGCTACGACCCGAAGAAGCTGCGCTTCATCAGGCCCAAGGCGCTGCCGCTGTATCCGGAGGGTGCCCAGATCGGGCGCGAGATCCGCGTGGTGGGCAACAACGCCGGCGAGCAGCTGTCAATTCTCGCCGGGACGCTTGCCCGGCTCGACCGCGACGCTCCCGAGTATGGCATCACCAAGTACAACGACTTCAATACCTTCTACCTGCAGGCCGCTTCCGGCACCTCCGGCGGCTCCTCCGGCTCGCCAGTGATCGACATCCGCGGACGCGTGGTGGCGCTCAACGCCGGCGGCGCCAACGGCGCCGCTTCCAGCTTCTACCTGCCGCTCGGGCGCGTGCGCCGTGCGCTGACGCTCATCCAGGAGGGCAAGCCGGTCACGCGCGGCACGCTGTCCACGGTGTTCAACTACATGCCCTACGACGAGCTCGAGCGGCTGGGACTGGACGCTGCCACCGAGGCCACCGTCCGTAAGGACTTCCCGCGCTACACCGGCATGCTCGTAGTCACCGAAGTGCTGCCCGGCTCGCCGAGCGAGAAAGTGCTGCAGCCCGGGGACATCCTGGTGCGCGTCAATCACCGCACCCTGGCGCAGTTCGAGCCGCTCGAGGAAGTACTCGACGCCGCGGTCGGCGCAGAGGTGGAGCTGGAGCTCGAGCGCGGAGGCAAGTTCGTGTCCGCGAAGCTGCCGGTGGGTGACCTGCACGCCATCACCCCGAGCGCCTACGCCGAATTCAGCGATGCGGTGGTGCACACGCTTTCCTACCAGCAGGCGCGTCACTTCAACGTGCCGGCGCGCGGGGTGTTCGTCGCCAACCCCGGCTACGTGTTCGGCGCGGCCGGCATTACACGCGGCGCCGTGATTCTCGACCTCAACGGTCGCAAGACCGATACGCTGCACGACTTCGAGACGGGGATCGCGCAGCTCGGCGACGGCGATCACGCCACGGTGCGCTTTCTCACCATCGACGATCCCAACAGCAGCGAGCTGCGCGCCCTGCGCATGGATCGGCTGTGGTTCCCGGCGCGTCACTGCGATCGGGACGACACCGTCGGCCTGTGGGACTGCGTGGCGCTGCCGGCAGGACCGGCGCCGAAGCCGCTCGCGGTGAGCTCCACCGTGTTCCCACACTTCAGCGATCCGCGCCTCGCTGCGCTGGCACCGTCGCTGGTCATGGTGACCTTCGACATGCCGTACTCGGTATCGGGCATCACCGAGCGCAATTACCACGGCACCGGGCTGGTGGTGGATGCGCAGCGCGGGCTGGTGGTCGTGGACCGCAACACCGTGCCGGTCTCGGTGGGCGACGTCACGGTGACCTTTGCCGGTACCGTGCAGGTGCCGGGGCGCGTGGTTTACATCCACCCGCTGCACAACTACGCGGTGGTCGCCTACGACCCGCATCTCATCGGTACGACGCCGGTGAAGTCCGCGAGGCTCGCACCGCGCGAGCTCGCTCCCGCCGAGTCGGTATGGGTGGTAGGACTCGGCGGCGACAGCCAGATGCACGCGCGCGCTACCGAGGTTGCGAGCATCGAGCCGCTGGTGCTGCCGCTGTCGCGCACCATGCGCTTCCGTGACAGCAACCTCGAGACGGTGCAGCTGGTGAACCCACCGACCGAGTTCGACGGCGTGCTCGCCGACAAGAGCGGCAACGTGCTCGGCACCTGGTCGAGCTTCGCCTACGAGAACGGCCGCGAGCTCGCCCAGGACACCCGCGGCGTACCCATCGAGCTGGTCGCCGACATGATCGATCGCGTGCACACCCGCCGTCCGCTGCACTCGCTCGAGGTCGAGCTGGGAGTGCTGCCGCTCGCCAATGCGCGGCAGATCGGGCTGTCGGAGGAGTGGACGCAGCGCCTCTCGCAGCACACGCCCACTCGCCACGAGGCACTGACCGTGGTGCGCATGGTCGGCGGTTCGCCGGCCGCCGAGCAGCTGCAGCAGGGCGATCTGCTGCTCGCCATCGACGGCGCGGTCGTCACGCGCTTCCGCGAGGTCGAGCACGCCGCGGCGGACAAGGAGCGCGTCAAGGTCACGGTGTGGCGCGGTCAGTCCGCACTGACCTTCGACCTCGCCACCGCGCAGCTGCCCGACAACGACGTCGACCGGCTGGTCGAGTGGGCCGGCGCATCGTTGCAGGCGCCGCATCGGGCCATGAGCGTGCAGCGTGGCATTGCGCCGGTCGGCGTGTACGTCGCGTATTTCGCCTACGGCTCGCCGGCGACGCGCTACGGCCTGTATCCGGGCCGCCGCATCGTCGAGGTCGACGGGACTCCCACGCCCGACCTCGACACGTTCCTCAAGGTGGTGACGGGGCGTGCCGACCGCGCCTCGGTGCGACTGAAGACGATCACGTGGAACAATGCACCCGAAGTCATCACCCTCAAGCTGGATAAGCACTACTGGCCGGCCTACGAGCTGACGCGCACCGGCAGCGGCTGGGAGCGGCGCGCGCTGGAATAACTGTCAAATTCGCGCCTGCGCCTGCGCCTGCGCCTGCGCCCGGCGCGCCCAGAGCGCGCTGCCCCGCGGGCCCCGTCGGGGCGCAGCGACAGTCCTTAGCACTCCCGGGGAAAATTTTGTGAACGCGCAGCGCTAGCTGTGACGCGCCTGATGCTTTCCCACCACACGCAGGAGCGGCCGTTGCCGGCTTGCTAGAATTCACCCTCTATGGTGCGTGTCGTCAGGGCTACCCAGGTCGAGATCGAAACCGCCGTGCAGGCGCTGCGCGACGGTGAGCTCGTCGCATTTTCCACCGAGACCGTCTACGGCCTCGGCGCGAATGCGCAGAACCCGGCCGCGGTGCGCAAGATCTTCGAAGTGAAGGGGCGCCCCGCCACTCATCCGGTAATCGTGCACCTCGACAGCCCGCGCTTTCTGCATCGCTGGGTGCGCGAGGTGCCGCAGAGCGCGACGCGCCTCGCGGAAGCCTTCTGGCCCGGGCCGTTCACCATGGTGATGCCGCGCGCCGCCAGCGTGCACGACGTGATCACCGGCGGCCAGGACACCATCGCCATTCGTGTACCGGCCCATCCCATGGCGCAGCAGCTGCTCACCGCTTTCGGCGGCGGCATCGCCGCGCCTTCGGCCAACCGCTACGGGCGGCTGTCTCCGACCCGTGCCGAGCACGTGCGCGAGGAGTTCGGCGACGCGGTGCGCGTCATCCTCGACGGCGGGGAGTGCCAGATCGGGCTCGAGTCGACCATCGTCGCCTTCGAGGGCGCGGACGTACGGTTGCTGCGACCGGGGGCGGTGACCGCGGCGCAGATCCGCGCGGTGGTCGGCGAGCTGCTGATCGGGGCGGATGCCGGTTCGCCCCGTGTTCCGGGGAGCCCGCCCAGGCACTACGCGCCGAACACGCCGCTCACCATCGTGCCGGCCGGTGAGGTCGATGCCCAGGCGGACGCGGCGTCCGCGGGTGGACGGCGCGTCGCCGTGCTGGCGCAGCGCCTGCCGCTGCGGGCCCACAAGTACGTGACCTGGATCAATGCGGGCCGCCGCCCCGAGAGCTTCGCGCGCGACCTCTATGCGAATCTGCGCACCCTCGACAAGGCGGGCTGCCAGCGCATCCTGGTGCAGGCAGTGCCCGACGGCGAGCCCTGGGACGCGGTCCGCGACCGCCTGCTGCGCGCGGCGACCAGCATCGCTGAGAGCGACGACGGCGGCGGCACGATGGCCGTGCTGCCGTAAACTGCCGCGCCAAGTGCGCCGCCCGCGATTCATCGACCCGTTTCAGCCTGCCGAAGTGCGCCGTCTCGTCAGGGAGTTCGGCTCGCCGCTGGTGATCCTCGACTGCGAGCGGGTGCGCGTGCAATTCCGCAAGCTGAAGAAGGCTCTGCCGGCGGTCGATCTGCACTACGCGCTCAAGCCCATGCCGCATGCCGCGGTGGTGCAGACCGTGATCGCCGAGGGCGGCTGGCTCGATCTCGCCACCAGCGGCGAGGTGCAGCTGGCGCAGCGCCTCGGCGTGTCCCCCGGGCGCTGCATCCACACGCACCCCATCAAGCGACCGCAGGATATCGCCACCGCACTGCATTTCGGCGTGCGTACCTTCGTGGCCGACAATCCGGACGAGGTGCGCAAGTTCTCCCGTCTCGGCGCCCAGGCGGAGCTGCTGTTGCGGGTTTCCTTCCGCTCACCCGGCGCGGTCTGCGACCTGTCGCGCAAGTTCGGCTGCGATCCTGAGGATCTGCTGCCGCTCGCGCGCCTGGCGGCCGAGCTGGGGATTCCCGTGCGCGGTCTCTCCTTCCACGTCGGCTCGCAGGCCGCCGACGCCACCGGCCACCTCGAGGCGCTGCAGGCGTGCGCCCGACTGCTGGCCGCGGCGCGGCGCGAGCGCCTCGGCCCGTGCGACACGCTCGACATCGGTGGCGGCTTCCCCATCGACTATGCGCAACCGGTGCAGGACATCAGCCGCTTCTGCGCGCCGCTGCGCGCCGCCATCGCGCGCCTGCCGCGCCGCGTGCGCGTGATCGCCGAACCCGGCCGCTACATCGTCGGTCCCAGCGCCATCGGCGTCGCTTCGGTGATGGGCCGCGCGCGGCGTGAAGGGCACTGGTGGTACTACCTCGACGACGGCCTGTACGGCTCCTACAGCGGCCAGCTGTTCGATCACGCGCGTTACCCGGTCGAGCCGCTGCGCAACGGCGCCGAGCGGCTGCCGTCGGTGCTGGCCGGCCCCACCTGCGACAGCATCGACGTGATCGCCGAGAACCTGATGCTGCCGCCACTGCAGGCCGGCGACCTGCTGGTCGGGCGCGCCATGGGCGCCTACACCTGGGCGAGCGCCTCGGAGTTCAACTTCTATCCCAAGGCAACTGTGGTGGCCGTCAACCGCGTCCCGGGCGATCTCGGCACGGTAAGTGCGGCGCTGCCGTAGCGCATGACGGCCCCCGCGGTAATCCGCAACGTGGTGTTCGACATCGGCTGGGTGCTGGTGCGGCTCAACTACCAGCCGCTGCTCGGCTTCCTGGCCGCGCACGGCGCCGCGGTGCATGACCGCGAGTCGGTGATGTCGCGCATCCCGCTCGAAGAGCACGAGAGCGGACGGCTGCCGGGCCGCGCCCTGCTCGAATGTCTCGCGGCGCTCGCGAAACAACCGGTGTCGCTCGAGGACACGCTGGCGAAATGGCTCGACATGTTCGAGCTGGATGCGGCCATGGTTGAGCTTGCCCACGCGCTCAGCGAGCGCTACCGCGTGTTCCTGCTGTCGAATATCGGCGACCTGCACTGGACGCACCTCGCGCGCGAATTCCGCCTGCATGCCATTGGACATGGCGCGCTGCCCTCCTATGTCGCCGGTATCATGAAGCCGCACGTGGCAATCTATCGCGAGGCCGAGCGGCGCTTCGCGCTCGCGCCGGCGGCGACCGTGTTCATCGACGATCGTGCCGACAACGTCGCCGGCGCCCGAGGGTGCGGCTGGCAGGGCATCGTCCACGCGGACCACGGCGCGACGCTTGCCGGCCTGCGCGCACTCGGAGTGAGCTGTTGAAGGAGCGGCAAATGCGGCCCGTTGTATCCACGATCCTGCTGTTGACCGGCTCGAACGTCTTCATGACGTTCGCCTGGTATGCGCACCTCAAGAATCTCGCCAGCCGTCCCTGGTATGTGGCGGCGGTGGTGAGCTGGGGCATCGCCTTCTTCGAGTACCTGCTGCAGGTGCCCGGCAACCGCATCGGCTACTCCGAGCTGTCGCTGCCGCAGTTGAAGATTCTGCAGGAAGTGATCACGCTGTCGGTGTTCGTGCCGTTCGCGGCGCTATACATGCACAAGTCGCTGCGGCTCGATTACCTGTGGGCGGCGCTGTGCATACTGGGTGCGGTATATTTCGTGTTTCGCTCGCCGAGCACCTCATGAAGAACGAGCCCGCCGCGGACAACCCGACCGCGATCCACGCCCAGGTGAGCGCTGCCCGCGCCGGCAGCGAGCCGCGGGTGATTGCGCGGCTGTTCTCCGGCTGGGCGCTGTTCGGTGAGCGGCAGTTCGTGCGCGGCTACCTGCTGTTGCTGCCGGACCCGGTGGTGCCGAATCTGAACGCGCTCGGGGCGCACGAGCGCATCGCGTTCCTCTCGGACATGTCGCGTCTCGGTGATGCGCTGCTCAAGGTGACGGGCGCGCTGCGCATCAACTATGCCATCTTCGGCAACCAGGATCCGGCGCTGCACGCACACGTCATCCCGCGTTACCTCGACGAGCCGCAGGCGCTGCGCGGCGAGCAGCCCTGGGCCTACGACTGGTCGGCAGCGCCATTGTTCGAGCGCACCCGCTGCCAGGAGCTCGCCGACGCGCTGTTGCGCGAGCTGACCCGACTCGGCGTCACCAAACCGATGCGTTACAGCCCCGGCGCCAACGCCGCCGACTGACAGAG
The DNA here is from genome assembly GCA_035481975.1 of Steroidobacteraceae bacterium. Classification (GTDB taxonomy): domain Bacteria; phylum Pseudomonadota; class Gammaproteobacteria; order Steroidobacterales; family Steroidobacteraceae; genus 13-2-20CM-66-19. The sequence continues at coordinate 104,817 of DATHRC010000041.1, read as the reverse complement.
CACGCCGAAGCTACTTCGGCGGCGGGCTGCCCGGAGCGGCCGGGGTGGGAGCGGGTGCTGCCGGCGGCTTGATGCTCAGCAGCTCCACGTCGAAGATGAGCATCGCGCCCGGCGGAATCGGCGCGCCCGGCGGCACACGCGTGTCGTAGGCGAGCTGCGGCGGGATCCACAGCTGGTATTTCGCGCCCGGTTTCATGAGCTGCAGAGCCTCGGTCCAGCCGGGAATGACGTGCCCCACCCCCAGTGTGACCGGCTGGCCGTGCTTGTAGCTGCTGTCGAACTCGGTGCCATCGAGCAGTGCGCCGCGGTAGTTGACGACCACCTCGTCGCTCGCCTTCGGCGCATCGCCGCTGCCGGCGCTGAGCACCTTGTACTGCAGCCCGCTCGCGGTGGTAATCACGTCCGGCTTCTTGGAGTTCGCGGCCAGGAATTTCGCCGCCGCGCGGTGATTGACGTCGACCAGCGAGTCGTAGGCGCCGTGCATCAACTTGTCGAGGTTCTGGCGATCGCTATCGCTCGTCTTCACTTTGCCGCTGAGCGCATCGCGCAGTCCCTGCGTCACGCGCTCGGCATTGACGTCCGCAGGACGCAGCCCGCCGTTGTGCAGCTGCGAACCCATGACCACCCCGAGGCTGTAGCTGGCGGCGCTCTTCGTGCTGTCCTCGGCCGCCGCCGGCGCGGGCTTCGTCGCGGGCGGCGCCGCCGCTGCTGCCGGATTCGGCGCGGCCGGCTGCTGCGCCACGGCGAGCGAGGTGCCGGCGAGCAGCAGGGCGAGGGTGGCGATGAGGCGCGCAGCGGCGCGATCCGGCGCTGACAATGTCATGAACGATCCTTTGAGGGGAGGACTTTCGGCCGCGCAGTTTCGCCGATCGGCCCGGCGCGCGCCACTGCCACACGCCGCGTGCTCAGGCGCCGTCGTCGGGGGCCGACACCCCGGCGGAAAGCATCGCGAGCTCCTCGTCGCTGAAGCGCCGCTGCGCGAGGGACAGCTGCGCGCGGTGAAACTGCGCCGCGTCGATGTACAGGCGCGACGGCGCCGCCTGCCCGAGTACGCCCGCATCCGACATGACGCGCACGCCGATCCCCTCGGCGGCCAGGACCTCGGCGAGCGACTGGGCCGACGGCAGATCCGGCAACGTGGTAAGCAGGCGCCATTGTGAGCGCGGCATGGTGCGCTACAGTGCCAAAGCTGCAATGTTTCCACAATGCGCCCCGCCCGGGCGGGGGGCCGGAGTCCGCGCCTTGCTCACCCTCAGGCAACTGTCCCGCAACTTCACCGAGGGCGCCCGTGTGCATCGGGTGCTCGCAGGAGTGGAGGCGCAGGTCGGCACGGGGGAGACGGTGGCCATCATGGGACGCAGCGGCTCGGGCAAGTCGACGCTGCTCAACCTCATCAGCGGCATCGATCGCCCCGACAGCGGCAGCGTGCACGTCGACGGCCTGGAGGTGAGCGCGCTCGGCGAGCCGGCGCGCACGCTGTTTCGCCGTGCACACATCGGCTTCGTCTATCAGTTCTTCAATCTCATTCCGACCCTCGACGTGGCGGAGAACGTGCGCCTGGTGCTCGAGCTCAACGGCGTCGGCGGCGCGGCGGCACGCACGCGCAGTCTCGCCGCGCTCGCCGCCGTCGGCCTTGCCGCGCGTGCCCGCAGCGCGGTGGAAGATCTCTCGGGAGGGGAGCAGCAGCGCGTGGCCATCGCGCGCGCGCTGGTGCACGAGCCGCAGCTGCTGCTCGCGGATGAGCCGACCGGCAACCTCGATGAGGAGAGTGCGCGTGAGGTGCTGCCGCTGCTGCTGTCGCTCACGCGCGCGCGCGCCGCGACGCTGCTGATCGTGACCCACGATACGGCCCTCGCGCAGCAGGCCGACCGGGTGCTGGAGCTGCGTGACGGGCGGCTGCACCCGCGGGTCGCCGCGGGCGGCGGGACGCAGGCATGAAGGCGCTCACGACCGCGAGCCTGCGCCACCTGGTGCGCCACCCGGCGCAGCTGGCACTGGCGCTCATCGGGCTGACGCTCGGCGTCGCCACCATCGTCGCGATCGACGTCGCCACCGCGAGTGCGCGGCGCGCCTTCGAGCTGTCGCTGCAGGCCGTCAACGGTACCGCGACGCACGAGATCGTCGGCGGCCCCGGCGGCATCGACGAGGGCGTGTACGTCGCGCTGCGCACGCGCCCGCTGGTGCCGCACGGGCAGCAGGTGCGGCTGGCGCCGGTGGTGGCGGGGTACGTGACGGTGGGCGAGCGCGTCATGCAGCTCGCCGGCATCGATCCGTTCGCCAGCGCGGCTCTCGCAGCGGACGCGGGCGGCGCGCCCGCGCTCGCGCTGCAGGATATGGCTGCGGCGCACGCCTGGTTCACCGAGCCCGGCGCCGTGATCATGAGCGCCGCGACCGCGCGCGAGCTCGGCATCGGCGCCGACGGTCGCTTCGAGCTCGCGGTCGGCGGCGTGCGCCATGCCGCGGTGGTGATTGCACGGCTCGCCGATGCGGGTGCGGGATTCGCCGGGCTGATACTGACGGATGTCTCGCAGGCACAGGAGTGGCTGGGCTCGGCGGGGCGGCTGTCGCGCATCGATCTCGCGGTGCCCGCCGGTGCCGCCGGCACCGCGTTCCTGGCGCAGCTCGCGGCGTTCCTGCCGCGGCAGTTCGCGGTGCACACCACGCGCGCTACGGCGCGCGAGACCTTTGCCATGACGGACGCGTTTACCACCAACCTCAAGGCCATGAGCCTGCTGGCACTGCTGGTCGGCACCCTGCTGATCTATGGGGCGATGAGCTTTGCGGTGCTGCAGCGGCGGCGCATCATCGGTGTGCTGCGCGCCCTCGGGGCCACGCGGCGCGAAGTGCTCGGCATCGTGCTCGGCGAGGCGGCGGTGCTGGGCGCCGCCGGCGCCGCCGCGGGAGCGCTGCTGGGCGTATTGATCGGTCGGGCGCTGGTGGGCCTCGTCTCGCAGACCATCAACGATCTGTATTTCGTGGTCGCGGTGCAGCAGGTCACCGTGCCCTGGAGCGCACTCCTCGAGGCGGGCGGCGTCGGGCTGGGCACCGCGCTTGCCGCGGCGCTGCTGCCGGCACTCGAAGTGGCGACCAGCGTGCCGCAGCTCGGGCTCAAGCGCGCGGTGCTCGAGCGGCGCGCGCAGCACCTGGCGAGCCGCCTGGCGCTCGCGAGCGTGTCGCTGACGCTCGCCGCCGCTGCGACCATCCTCGTCTCGCGGCGCAGCCTGCTGGCCGGATTCGCAGCGCTTTTCATGCTGCTGCTCGGCGTCGCGGCGCTGACACCCCTCGCACTGCGCCTGGCTGCCGCCGCGGCAGCGCGCGCCGCGGCGCGCTACAGCCCGGTGATGCGCCTGGCGTGCGCCGACGTGGCCGCATCGCTCAGCCGTACCGGTGTCGCCATCGCGGCGCTCGGCATGGCGCTCACCGCGATGATCGGCGTTGCCATCATGGTGGCGAGCTTTCGTGAGTCGCTGCGCAGCTGGCTGGTGCAGACCATGCGCGCAGATGTTTACGTGAGCGCTCCGGGCGTCACCGAGAGCCTGGAGCGGCGGCTCGATCCGCAGGTGATGCGCGCGCTGTTGGCAGTGCCGGGCGTGCGCGCGCACAGCGAGGGGCGGCGCGTGACGCTGGACTCTCCCGCCGGAGCGGTGGATCTGAACGCCGTGAGTCTGGCGCCGGAGAGCTACGCCGGCTTCAGGTTGACTGCCGGCGATGCCGCGCATGCCTGGCCGCAATTTCTTTCCGGAGCGGTGCTGATCTCCGAGCCGCTCGCCTGGCGCCTGGCGCTTACGCCGGGCAGCGCGCTTACGCTCGACACGCCCGCGGGGTCGCACGCATTCAAGGTGGCGGCCGTGTACCGCGAATACGGCAACGACCGCGGCGAGGTGCTCATCGATCTGGCGCACTACCGCGCCTGGTGGCACGACGAGGGCGTGGCCGCACTCGGGCTGTATCTCGCGCCGGGGGTCACGGCGGCAGAGGCGGTGCGCGCGCTGCGCGCCGCCGCCGGCGGCCGGCAGGCGCTGCTGATACGCTCCAACGCCGATATCCGCGCGCTGTCGATGCGCATCTTCGAGCGTACTTTTCTCATCACGCGGGTGCTGTACTGGCTCGCGGCCGGGGTGGCGGCCGTCGGCCTGGTGAGCGCGCTGCTGGCGTGGGAGCTCGAGCGCCTGCGCGAGCTGGCGTTGCTGCGCACCCTCGGCCTGACGCCCGCGGCCACCGCGTTGCTGGTGCTGGCGCAGACCGCTTTCATGGGGGTGGCCGCATTTCTCGCCGCGATACCCGCCGGACTCCTCACCGCGCTGGTTCTCACCGACGTCATCAATCGCCGCGCCTTCGGCTGGCGCATCGATCTGCACGTCGACGCCGCGCAGTTCGGCAACGCACTGTGGCTCGCGCTCGCCGCGGCCCTGGCCGCGGCGCTGTACCCCGCATGGCGCAGCGCGCGCATGCCGCTGGCCGGCGGCCTGCGGGAGGAGTGATGCGCTGTCTGCCCGCTGCGCTCGGCCTTACGCTCGCCTGCCTGGCCGCCGGCGCGCGCGCCGTACCGCCGGCGGCGCCCGGGGTGCTGCCGGGCGGACCCGCTGCCGCGGGCTTTGCACAACCACAGGGCGTGCGGCCGTTCGCTTTTCCGCGCGATCACGGCCCGCACCCGCAGTTTCGCCAGGAGTGGTGGTACTGCACCGGCAACCTCGACGCTGCCGGCGGCGAGCGCTTCGGATTCGAGCTGACCTTTTTCCGCTTCGCCCTGGAGCCCGCTGCGCAAGGTGCGCCTCCCGCCGGGTCGGCCTGGCGCACGCGCGAGATCTACATGGCGCATTTCGCGGTCACCGACGTGGCGCGCCGGCGCTTTCAGTTCGCGCAGAAACTCTCGCGTGCGGCGCTCGGGCTCGCCGGCGCGCGCGCTGCGCCGCTCGAGGTGTGGATCGACGACTGGACGCTGCGCGGCGATGCGGCCGCCTGGCACCTGCACGCCGCCCAGGCGGGCTACGAGATCGAGCTCACGCTCGAGCCACAGGGGCCGCCGGTGTTGAATGGGGAGGCCGGGCTGTCGGCTAAGGCCGACGAGCCCTCGGCCGCAAGCTACTACTACTCGATTCCGCGCCTGCAGGTGAGTGGCCAGGTGGTGCGCAACGACCAGCCGCAACGCGTGCAGGGACTGGCGTGGGCCGACCACGAATGGGGCAGCGGTGGTCTCGGCGCCGACGAAGCGGGGTGGGACTGGTTCGCGCTGCAGCTGGCCGACGGCAGTGCGCTCATGTTCTACGCGTTGCGCGACCGTGGCGGCGGGCGCGATCGGCACAGTGCCGGCACCTGGGTCGCCCCTGATGGCGAAGTGCGCTCGCTGCGCGCGAGCGAGGTCGGCATCGAGGTTAGCGGCGAATGGCACAACGCCCGGGGGGCGCGCTATCCGGCCGGCTGGCGCATCCGCGTGCCGTCCCTGCAGCTCGACCTCACGGTCGTTCCGGTACTGGCCGACCAGGAGCTCGCCACCACGCCGCGCTACTGGGAAGGGGCGGTGGACGCGCGCGGGGAGCGCGCCGGCCGCAGGCTCGCCGGCCGGGGCTATGTCGAGTTGGTCGGTTACGCGGGACGCTGACGCTGCGGATTCCGCCGCTGCGGAACGCCGCCGGTACGGCACCACTGGCGCGCCGCCGCCCGTTGTCAGATGATGCCGGCCCCTGACCCCGCGACCTCGCAACGGAGACCCCACATGCGACGCTTACCCGTGGCCGCTGCGGCCGCGCTGCTGTGCACGATCCCGGTCTACGCCGCCCTGCCCGACGGCACCCGGGCGCCCGACATCAACACGCAGGCAACGCTGGCCGGCAAGGAGTTTCAGTTCTCGCTCGCCGACGCGCTGAAGAAGGGGCCGGTGGTGTTGTATTTCTATCCGGCCGCGTTCACCCCCGGCTGCACGGTCGAGGCGCACGAGTTCGCCGAGGCCACCGCGAAGTTCAGCGAGCTCGGGGCTACCGTGATCGGCGTCTCCCATGACCCGATCGAAAAGCTCGACAAGTTCTCCGTGAGCGAGTGCCGCAACAAGTTCGCGGTCGCCTCCGATGCGGACGGCAGCATCATGAAGGCTTACGACGCGGTGCTGGCCAGCCATCCGGAGTATGCCAACCGCACCTCCTACGTCATCGCGCCGACGGGGGCGATCATCTACTCCTACACCGCCATGAATCCCGACAAGCACGTGGAGAACACCATGGCGGCGGTGAAGAAGTGGCAGGACGAGCACAAGAAGAGCTGACGGGGGCTTTAGCGGCGCGGCCAGGCCTGCGGCAGCGAAGCGACCAGATTAAGTAACAACGGCGCTCGGGCGGGGTCTGTGCCCATTAAGACCTTGGGGAAGCGCCGCGCCCGGCAGTAAAATCCCCGCCACACGGATGGACCGTGGGGGATGCGCATATGCAAAGGAAGCTTTGGATTGCGGGTGCTTTGGCACTGGCTGCCCTACCGGCCGCGAGCCTCGCCGGCACCACGCTGCTCGATGAGAATTTCGACGAGCTCACGCCGATGCTGACCGCAACGTCCGTGGGTGAATTTTCCGCCATCGGCGGCACCAACGTCGACATCGTGGGCGGCGCGCTGTTTGGCTCGCTGTGCGTCGCCCCGGAGTCGGGCAACTGCATCGACCTCAACGGCACCAACGGCAACCCGCAGGGCATCCTGCGCTCCAACAGCGCCTTTTCGCTGGTGCCGGGCATTAACTATTACCTGAGCTTCGATCTGATCGGCTCGCAGCGCGGTATCAGCAGCTCGGCGACGGTGACGCTCGGCTCCTACGACCAGCTGTTCACCCTCGCCTCGGGCAATGTCACGAGCGGGGTCGTGTCGGATCAGCTGATCACGGTGAGCGCGCCAACCAGCGCTTATCTCACCTTCACCAGCAATATGCCCGGCAATGTCGGCGCGCTGCTCGACAACGTGCTGCTCACCAGCTCCGCGGCCTCGGCTGCTGTGCCTGAGCCGGCCACGCTCGGGCTGCTCGGACTTGGATTTGCCGGCCTGGGCTTAGCGCGGCGCAGGCGCGCCGGCTAGCCCGTTTGCAGTTGGCGCTGCTGCACGACGCCCGCAACCTCGCGGGCGTTTTTCTTCAGGCCAGGTCCGCGAGCAGCGCCGGCACGTGGCGGCGCAGCAGCAGATTGCGCGCCTCCCACTGCTCGTCCGGCGGCAGATCGAGCAGGTACGTCACCTCGCCGGCGGCGAGGAGCGCGGTGGGCAGACCGTCGCGATACAACAGGCGGTTGCCGACCAACGAGGGCAGGCGCTGCCCCGGGGTGAGGATGCCCACGAGGTTGAGAGGATCCGCGCCCGACAGCGACACGTAGTGGCGCTCCTGCGGCTTGCGCCGCGCCTCACGCAGCAGCGTGATGGCCTCGGGCGCCGCGTACTGCTCGCCGCTGAACCCCTCGACGAAGCGGCCGCCGCGGATCTCGCCGCGTGCCTCCAGGCGGCGGCAGCACATCAGCAGGTCGCGCCACGGCGGCAGCCAGTCGGCTTCCCGCGCCAGCAGCCGCCAGAACAGCACTCCCCAACGCCGCAGCAGCGTGCGTACCACGTGCTCGATCGCCTCCGCGTCCGCGGTGCGTGCCGTGCCTGCAGACGCCGCGGCGTGGGCAGCGGTGCGGGCGATGCGTGACCAGCGGCCGGCCGCATCCATCCCAAAGAGGGCGAGGCGCCGCCGCCGGCGCCCGCCGAGCGCCGGCTTGCGCCGATCGGGAGGCACCAGCAGCGCCCGCAGTCCCGCGAAGCTGTCGGAGTTGACCCAACCGAGCGCTACGAGCTCCGCCAGCGCATCCTCGGTCTGCGAGGGCAGCAGACCGGTACCGCCGACCATCTCGTCGAAGAAGGATGCGCCGTGCGCCACCAGATGGGCAGCGACGCGCTGCGCCACGACCGACAGATGCAGCGGCTCGGGGGCGCCGATCAGCGAGGACCACAGCCGCAGGTTGCGCCGCGCCACCAGCACGATCGGCGTGGCCCGCACCGGCGCGGCGCCGCGCTCGGGACGCTCGCGGCGCAGGCCGAGGCGCGTCCACACGAAGCGCCCCGCGAGACACTGCTCATCGAGCCACGCCGGCTCGTACTCGCTGATGCGGCTCGGCAGGATCTCGGTCTCCCAGGCGCTCGCCGCAGCTTCGAAACCCTCCAGCTGCGCAAGGATCGCCGCTACTGCGTCCGGTCCTTCCATGCGCCCGGTGGCCGTGACGCGCTGCCACTCGAACAGGAAGCGCAGGAAGTCGCGCGCGGCGATCGGCTCAACTTCCGCGCGCAGCCTCTTCACCGTGTAGCGGTGGATGCGCGCCAGCAGGCGCCGCTCGCACCACTCGTTCGCCTGCACGGCCTGCGCCGTGAACGCGCCGCGCATCGCGAAGCCCTCCGCCTGCAGCGCGGCGAGCGCCGCCTCGATGCGCGCGGGTGGCAGACCGAGCGCGGCGGCGAGTGCCGCCGTCGTGACGGGCCCGGAGCCCTCGAGCCGGCCGCGCAGCACCTCGACCAGCGCGGCGTCGGCGCCGAGGGTCTGCTGATGGCCGGGCGGCGCTACCACCGGCGGCAGGCCGCGCACCCCGGGGAAGAGTGCGGTGAAGAGCGGCAGACGCTCCGCGGTTACCCACAGCGGGACGGGCAGCTCGAGCTGCGTGACCCGGCGCGCGGCGGCCAGTTGCGTGAGCCACTCGGTCCAGTGGCTGCGGCCGGCCTCGTCCGTGGTACAGCAGGTAAGCCACAGCAGCGCATCGTGCAGCTCGTCGGCATTGGTGGCGTCCGGCCAGGCTTCCTCGCGCACGCGCGCGATCGCCTCCGCATCGAGCTTGCCGATGTCGGCGGCACTTTGCGGATCGAGCCAGCGGCGGCTCATGACCGCCTGCGTGCGCCGCTCCTCGAGCGGCGCGTCGTCGAGATAGGCGTACGGCCGCGCCGACAGCACTTCGAGCGCGAGCGGCGAGGGCTCGGTCACATCGCGCGCCACGACCTGAATGCTGCCGGACTCGAGCCCGCGCAACAGCTGCTCGAGGCCGTGAACGTCCATCGCGTCCTCGAGGCAGTCGCGGATCGCCTGGCGCACCAGCGGGTGGTCGGGGATCTCGATCTCGCCGGACACATTCTCCGCGCACGCCACCTGGTCGGGAAACACCGCCGCCAACAGGTCCTCGGCCGCCATGCGCGCGAGCGGCGCCGGAACCTTCTTGCCGCCGCGAAAGCGCGGCAGCGCGAGCGCGATGGCGGCACTCCAGCGCCAGCGCACCGGAAACATCGGGGCCGCGCACAGCGCCTGCACCAGCAGCGGCCGCACGCTGTTGGCGTGCAGGTAACGGGCGACGTCGGCAAGCTCGAAGCTGTGCGCGGTGGTCAGCGACAGCACGATAGTGTCTTCGGTGGCCGCGGCCTGCAGCTCGAAGTTGAACGAGCGGCAGAAGCGCTTGCGCAGGCTCAGGCCCCAGGCGCGGTTGATGCGGCTGCCGAAGGGCGAATGGATGACCAGCTGCATGCCACCGGCTTCGTCGAAGAAGCGCTCGAAGATCAGCGTGCGCTGCGTGGGCAGCACGCCAAGCGCCGCGCGCGCCGCGGCCAGGTAGGCGACCAGCTGCAGTGCGGCCGGCGCGGCGATGCCCGACTGTGTCAGCCACGCCGTGGCCGCCTCGACCCCGGCATCGAGTCGCGCTTCGAGCTCGGCGCGCAGCCGCGAGACCTCGAGCGACAGCTCCGGCGTGCGCCCGGGCGCCTCGCCCAGCCAGAAGGGAATGGAGGGCGGCTCGCCGTGCGCATCCTCCACCCGCAGCCGTCCCTGCTCGACGCGCAGGATGCGGTACGAGACGTTGCCGAGCTGGAAGATATCCCCCTGCAGGCTCTCGACGGCGAAATCCTCGTTCACCGTACCCACGAACTGCGCCTGCGGCTCGAGGATCACCTGGTAGTCGGCCGTGTCGGGAATGGTGCCGCCGGAGGTGATGGCGGTGAGCCGCGCGCCGCGCCGCCCTTTGACGGTGCCGTTGACCCCGTCGTGGTGCAGCAGCGCGCCGTGGCGCCCGCGCCGCGTGCTGTAACCTTCAGCGAGCATCTGCACGATCTCGTCGAATTCGGCGCGCGTCAGCTCGCGGTACGGATAAGCCCCGCGCAGCAGAGTGTACAGCCCGTCCGCGTCCCACTCGCGCGCCGCCGCCTCGGCGACGATTTGCTGGGCGAGCACGTCGAGGGGCTTCGCGGGCATGCGCAGCCGGTCGAGCTCACCGCGGCGCACCGCGAGCAGCAGCGCGGTGCATTCGACCAGGTCATCGCGCGACAGCGGGAACAGTCGTCCCTTGGGCGTGCCGCCGATCGAGTGTCCGGAGCGCCCCACCCGCTGCAGGAATGCCGCGATCGAGCGCGGCGAGGCGAGCTGGCACACCAGGTCGACCTCGCCGATGTCGATGCCGAGCTCGAGGGAGGCGGTGGCGACCAGCGCCCGCAGCTCGCCGCGCTTCAGGCGCGCCTCGGCTGCCAGCCGCGACTCCTTCGCCATGCTGCCGTGGTGCGCGGTGACGTACTGCGCGCCCAGCCGCTCGGACAGGTGGCGCGCCACGCGCTCCGCCTGGCGGCGGGTGTTGACGAACACCAGCGTGGTGCGATGCTCGTCCACCAGCTCCGCGAGGCGATCGTAGACCTGCGTCCACACCTCTCCGGACATCACCGCTTCCAGCGGGGCGGCCGGAATCTCGAGCTGCAGATCGCGCTCGCGCACGTGGCCGGCATCGATGATGGTGCAAGCGGCGCTGCCGTCGGCGCGCAGATTGCGCGTACCGACCAGGAAGCGCGCCACCTCTTCGATGGGCTTTTGCGTGGCCGACAGGCCGACGCGCGTCAGCTTCCTGCCGGTGTGCGCTTCGAGCCGCTCGAGCGTGAGCGCCAGATGCGCGCCGCGCTTAGCTGCGACCATGGCATGGATCTCGTCCACGATCACGGTGCGCGTGGTCGCCAGCATCCGCCGGCCGGACTGCGAGCCCATGAGGATGTAGAGCGATTCGGGCGTCGTGACGACGATGTGCGGCGGACGCCGGGCGCTCAGCGTGCGCTGGTGCTGCGGGGTGTCGCCGGTGCGCACGAAGGCGCGGATGTCGGTCGCCGGCAGTCCGAGCTGCGCCAGCTCCGCGCGGATGCCGGCGAGTGGTGCCTCGAGATTGCGGTGGATGTCGTTGGAGAGCGCCTTGAGCGGCGAGACGTACAGCACCCGCGTCTCATCGGGCAGGCCCTCGCCCTCCTGTGCCGAGCGCACCAGCTCGTCGATCGCGGCGAGGAAAGCGGCCAGTGTCTTGCCGGAGCCGGTAGGGGCGGCTATCAGTACGTGCTGGCGCGCGGCGATCGCCGGCCATGCCGCACGCTGCACCTCGGTCGGTGCGGCGAAAGTGCGGGCGAACCAGGCCGCTACGGCCGGATGGAAGGAGGCGGGCATGGATGAATTGAAGCACAATCGCGGCGGGTGCGAGCAGTCGGCTCACCAAGAATTCATACAACGTACAGCCCGCTGACCGGCGGTGAGCTGTACGCGTGGCAACCGATAGCGGCCACGGCCGTTAAACGGGAGTAAAGTTACGGCGTTCGCGGGTGTGCGGAGGTGGCTGTCCGATGTGGGATGAGGATCAGGAGGACCTGGCGCGGCGCAAGGTCGTATGGCTCGTCGGCATCATCGCCGTCATCGCCGTGGCGCTCGGAGGATGGTACTGGTACGCAGCGCGCCATGCGGCCGCTCCGCCCGCACCGGCCTCCGCGCCGCCGCCGTCCGCCGCCAGCGCCGAGCCTCAGGTCGAGCACCCGCTGCCGGGGGCGGAGAGCGCGGCATTACCGGCGCTCAACGACAGCGATCCGGTGGTGCACGACTCACTCGCCGGCGTCATCGGCCGCGCTCCGGTTGAGCAGTTTCTCGTGCCGCAGAATATCGTGCGGCACATCGTGGTGACGATCGACAATCTGCCGCAGCACAAAGTGGCCGTCGATCTGCGTCCGGTGAAACCAACACCTGGACAGACGGCCACCGCGACGCAAGGCGATATCATGACCCTGTCGGATGCCAACTTCGCGCGCTATGCGCCGCTGGTGCGCATGGTGCAGGCCACCGACGTCAAGTCGCTCGCCCTGGTGTACGAGCGGCTCTACCCGCTGTTCCAGCAGTCGTACGAGGATCTCGGCTACCCCGGCAAATACTTCAACGATCGCCTCGTGCAGGTGATCGATCACCTGCTGCAGGCGCCGGAAGCGTCCGGCCCGCTCCAGCTGGTACAGCCGAAAGTGATGTTCCAGTATGCCGACCCGAATCTCGAGAGCCGCTCGGCGGGACAGAAACTGCTGCTGCGCATGGGGCCGGCCAACGAGCGCATCATCAAAGAGAAGCTGCGCGAGTTTCGCGCCGAGATCGTGAACAAGAAATAACGCTGCATTGAAGGGCCGGAATATGGGCGATGCCACGGCGACGGAGGAGGCAGTTCTCAGCAAGCCGCTCGGGCAACTGCGCTCGGTGCTGATCGCAGGGGAGACGCTGGAAGCGTGGGCCATCCAGCGGCGGCTGTTCGCGCTCACACACCGGCGGCTGCTGCTCGCCGCCACCAGCGGACGGCTCATCGTGCTGATGCGCAGGTTTCTCGGCGGCTTCGATGTCACCACCATCCGCTGGCAGGATCTGGAGGAAGTCACGCTGCGCGTCGGCGTGCTGAGCGCGGATCTGGCGGTGCGCGCCGGCAAGGCTACCGACCTCGCCTCCCTCGGCGCGCAGGGTGCGCAGCGCGTCGAGTTCCAGGGCCTCCGCCAGAGCCAAGCGCAGGCGGTGTATCGCATCTGCCAGGGACAGGACCAGGCGTGGCGCGAGAAGCGCCGGGTGCGTGAGCTCGAGGAGTTGCGCGCCCGCTCGGGTGGCATCCAGGTGACCTCCGGTCTTTCCCCACAGGTTGCGGGGGAGGGCGATGCCGTGCGGCGCCTGCAGGAGGCCAAGCAGCTGCTCGATGCCAGGCTCATCACGGACGCGGAATACGAGGCGATCAAGGCAAAGATCGTCTCGTCATAGGCCGCGGGCGGTCGGCGCGGATGGTGTGGGCGCACCGGATCATTCCACCCGGCTGGCTGCTGCTGGCGCTGCTCGCCGCCGCCGCACTGCACCACTGGCTGCCGATCGCGCCGCTGCTCAAGCCCCCTGAGAGCTGGCTCGGAGCGCTGCCCTTCGGCGCCGGCATGGCGCTGGCCGCGGCCGGCGTGGGAGCCTTCAGGCTCGCGGGCACGCCGGTGATTCCGTTCGCACGCCCCACCGCTCTGGTGACGACGGGCGTCTATCGCGTGACCCGCAACCCCATGTATCTCGGGATAACTCTGATCTTTTGCGGTGCGGCCGGCATGCTCGGCAGCGTGGGCGCCCTGCTGCCGTTGCCGCTGCTGATCTGGATCCTGCAGCAGGGCTACATCGTGCGCGAGGAGCGCTTGCTCGCGCAGCTGTTCGGCGGCGACTATCTGCAGTACCGGCACCGTGTGCGGCGCTGGCTGTGACGTGAGCCGGCCGGCTTTGGCGGCTATACACAAGTAGTCACAAGTAATCCACAGGCAATCCACACCGCAGATGCGCTAGGCTTTTTGCATGGCCATCCGTTTCCGCCGCCGCCTTCCGGTGCAGAACGAGGTGCTCGGGACCTACAGCTTCCCGAGCCGCACCGTGCAGGTGCTGCGGACCGGGGATGATCGCATCCTCTGGACCTGCGACTGCGAGCGCTTTCACCGCCAGCGCGAGCAGCGCGAGCCGCTGTGGTGCAAGCACATCGCCAAGGCCGCGGCGCGCCGCTCGCTCGAGCGTCTCACGCGCCGCATGGCCGTGGCGCGCGGCCCGGAAGCGGAAGCGGCTACGCTTCGATCAGGCCGTGGCGGATCGCGATCAGGGTGAGCTCGGCCTGGTTCTGCACTCCGAGCTTCTGCTTGATGTTGTAGAGATGCGTGCCGACGGTGGAGGCCGATAGGTTCAGATCGTCGGCGATGCGCTGCACGGTGGCGCCGCCGGCCAGCCGCACGAACACCTCGAATTCCCGCTCCGACAGCCGCTCCACCGAGGACTTGCCGGCGCCCTCCAGGTCGTCGAGCGCCAGCTTCTGCGCCAGGTTCACGTCGAGGTAGCGCTGACCTGCCGCCACCGCGGTGATCGCATCCAGCAGCGCTTCGGGAGCGCTGCGCTTGGAGAGAAAGCCACGCGCACCTTCGCGCAGCGCGCGCCGCGCGTGCAGCGGATCGTCGTGGGCGGACAGCGCCAGGATGCGCGCCTGCGGATGGCGCGCGCGGATGCGTTTGAGCGCCTCGAGTCCGCCCATACCGGGCATGGCCAGATCCATGACCACCACGTCTGGCGCGAGCTCGGGGTAGTGCTGCAGGGCGCCCTCGCCCGAATCGGCTTCTCCCACCACGGTGATCTCGGGATGCGCCTGCAGCAGCAGCCGGAAGCCGGTGCGCACCACCGCGTGATCGTCGACCAGCAGAACGCGGATCATGCGTCCGCCACCAGCGGAATCTCTGCCGTCAGACACACGCCGTGCGGCTCGCGGTTGCCCACCGTGAAACTTCCTCCGAGATGCTCCACCCGCTCGGCCAGGCCGCGCAGCCCGAAGTGACCGGGCCGCGACCAGTTCTCCGGCAGACCGACGCCGTCGTCGGTCACCGCGACGACCATGCGCGCGGCTGTGGAGCTGACATCGATCATAACGCGGGTGGCGCGCGCGTGGCGCAGCGCATTGACCAGTCCTTCCTGCACCACACGGTAGGCGGCGAGCGACACGCTGGCGCCGAGGTCCGCGGGCAACTGGTGCCGCAGCGACAGCAGCGGCGAAGGATGGCGGCGCTGCCAGTCGCGCACCAGGCTCTCGAGCGACTCGGCCAGCCCCAGGGTGTCGAGCGACAGCGGCGCGAGTCGCGGGATCAGCCCATGCATGGCGTCGTAGAGCCGCGCGGCTTCCTCGCAGATCAGCCGGGCCGCCTCGCTCATGGGCGCTTCGGCACACTGCGTGGCGATCGCCATGGCGAGACTGCGGATGGCGGTGACCGACTGCCCGAACTCGTCGTGCAACTCGTGGGCGATCAGCCGCCGCTCCTCCTCGATACTCTGCTCGATGAGCAGCGCCAGCTCGCGGCGCTCCTCGAGCCGGGTGCGCGCCTCACGTGCCTCGCGCTCGGCCTGCACGTTGCCCTCCACCGCCTGGGCCATGCGGTTGAAGGCGGCGCCGATCGCGCGCGCCTCCGCTCCGCGAAGTGGCGGCAGCCGGTAGG
Organism: Steroidobacteraceae bacterium; assembly: GCA_035481975.1. GTDB lineage: Bacteria > Pseudomonadota > Gammaproteobacteria > Steroidobacterales > Steroidobacteraceae > 13-2-20CM-66-19. The sequence goes on along the minus strand of DATHRC010000041.1, from coordinate 89,553 downwards.
TCAGCTCGCCGCGCTGCAGCCGCTCGAGCCCCCCGACGATGACGGGAAACGGCGCGAGGGCGCGGTCCACCAGCCAGAAGGCGAGTGCGCCCAGCACGATCAGCATGGCTGAGGCGATCGCGAGCAGCCGCGTGAGGTCGTCCCAGGCATCGAGTATGGCGCGCGAGGGCTGCGCGTCGATCACCACCTCCGCAGCGTCACCGAGCGTGAAGATCTGCCGCACGGGCCGCGGTTCGAGCAGGTGCGCGAACCAGGCGGGCGCCTCACGCCCGGCCTTGTACACCGGCGGGGGCGAGTGATAGAGGAGCTTGCCCGCGGGATCGCGCAACGTGATGTCGTTGGCGCGTACATGCCCCAGCCCCTGCAGCATCTGCTGTACCTGGGCGGTCCCCCCTGCTGCGGAATAGGTCAGGATCAGGTTGCCGAGGACCTGGGCGGCCACGCGATTGGCCGCCTCGATCTCTTCCCTGACTGAGGAACGGGCGTCGCGGATCTCGTCCGCCACCAGCACGGCGAGGAAGATGGCGGTGACCCCGGTCAGGACGAGGTTAAGCCGCGTCCGCAGCTTCATGGAACGGCGTCAAGGGGCCCTCAAGAAAATCATGAGGCCACTTTCATGATGATCCGCTATCGCCTCGGGGCTGGCGGGGCAAGGATACACGGGTAGCGGCGCTTAGCCGCCCCATTGACTCAACCAGGAAACATAGACTATGCGCTGGGAAAAGCCACAAGCTCGTGATTTCCGCTTCGGCATGGAAATCACGATGTACATTGCGAATCGCTGAAGACTGAACTGGGCTGGGAGCCTGGCCGTCGGGCTCCGCGAGCCCGTTGGGTGCGCAAAGCCCGGGGGCCGCGCCCAACGACATCGTGAAAATCCGGGTGCTGGGGTCGGCTGCCGGTGGCGGTTTCCCCCAGTGGAACTGCAACTGTCATAACTGCTCCGGGCTGCGTAACGGCACGCTGCGGGCAGTTCCCCGTACGCAATCCTCGATCGTCGTTCGTGGTGATGAGCCGGCGGCCTGGGTGCTCGTCAACGCCTCGCCCGACATCCTCCAGCAGCTGCAGGCGAATGCCGATCTGCAGCCGGCACGCGCGCCGCGCGACACCGGGATTGCCGCCATCGTGCTGGTAGACGGACAGATCGATCATACGACCGGGCTTTTCATGTTGCGCGAATCGACGCGGCCGCTGCGGGTGTGGTGCACCGACGAGGCGTGCGCCGACCTCACGCGCGGCAACCCGATCTTCGGGGTGCTGGCGCACTATTGCGGCGTGGAGCGACGCGCAATGCGCGCCGACGGCAGCGAGTTCACGATCGAGGGCGTACCCGGAGTGCTGTGGCAGGCGCTCGCCGTACCCGGCAAGCCTGCGCCCTTCTCGCCGCACCGCGAAGCCCCGGTGCCGGGCGACAACGTCGCGCTGGTGATCACCGCCGCCGGCAGCGGACGCAGCTGCGTATACGCTCCGGGACTCGGTTCGATGCAGGAGACGGTGTGGCAGGCGATGCGCGCGGCAGCGTGTGTGCTGGTCGACGGCACCTTCTGGCAGGATGACGAGATGATTGCGCTCGGACTATCGAGGAAACGCGCCCGCGACATCGGCCACCTGCCGCAGCAGGGCGCCGGCGGCATGCTCGAATGGCTGGCAAAACTGCCTACGGGCACGCGGCGGATACTGATCCACGTGAACAATACCAACCCGATTCTCGACGAGGACTCGCGCGAGCGCGCCGCGCTCGCCCGTCTGGGCGTCGAGGTGGCCAGCGACGGCATGGAGATCGAGTTGTGACGGCGCCGGCCTGGACGCGCGCGGAGTTCGAGCAGCGGCTGCGCGAGCGCGGCCGCGCCTACCACATCCACCATCCGTTCAACGTCATGCTCAACACCGGCAAGGCGACGCCGGAGCAGATCCGCGGCTGGGTGGCCAATCGCTTCTACTACCAGATCAACATACCGGTGAAGGATGCGGCGATCCTGGCCAACTGCGACGAGCGCGCCGTGCGCCGCAACTGGGTACAGCGCATCCTCGATCACGACGGTTACGGCGACGATCCGGGCGGCATCGACTCGTGGCTGCGCCTCGCCGAAGCGGTCGGCCTCGAGCGCGCGGCAGTGGAGAGCCTGAAGCAGGTGCTGCCGGGCGTGCGCTTCGCGGTCGATGCCTACGTTAACTTCGCGCGCCGCGCGCCCTGGCCGGAGGCGGTATGCGCCTCGCTCACCGAGCTGTTCGCGCCGGAGATCCACCGGCAGCGGCTGGCAACCTGGCCGGAGCACTACCCGTGGATCGATCCGGCGGGTCTGCGCTACTTTCAGAGCCGCGTGAGCCTGGCGCGCCGCGACGTCGAGTTCGGGCTCGCCACGACGCTGGAGCGCTTCGTCACGCGCGCGGCGCAGGAGCGCGCGCTCGAGATTCTGCAGTTCAAGCTCGACATTCTGTGGCAGATGAGCGATGCCATGGCGCTGGCATTCGGGGTGGCGCGATGAGCGAAGTCGCTGCCAGCGCGCGGCCGGTCATCGCCAAGGGCCTGCGCCTGCAGTGGGAAGCGGCGCAGGAGGCGCACGTGCTGCTCTATCCGGAAGGCATGGTGAAGCTCAACAGCAGCGGCGGGGCGATCCTGAGCCGCTGCGACGGGGTGCGCACGGTGGCGGATATCATCGCGGACCTGGAGCGCACCTACGGCATGACGGGACTGGCGGCCGACGTGCAGGCGTTCCTGGTGCTGGCGCTGGAGAAGCGCTGGCTGGAGCTGGCGGCATGAGCAGCACTCAGCAAACCGTGGCCACCGGCTTGGGCCCACCGCTGAAGACGTCGCACGGCGTAGGGCCTCCGCTGAAGACGTCGCACGGCGTGGGCCCACCGCTTTGGCTGCTGCTCGAGCTGACCTACCGTTGCCCGCTGCACTGCGTGTTCTGCTACAACCCGACCGAATTTGCGCGCACCGCCGCGGAGCTCGAGACCGCGGACTGGCTGCGCGTGCTGCGCGAGGCGCGTGCGCTCGGCGCGGTGCAGCTCGGGCTGTCGGGCGGCGAGCCGCTGGTGCGCGAGGACCTGGAAACGATCGTTGCTGAGGCGCATACGCTCGGCTTCTACAGCAACCTCATCACCTCCGGCATCGGCATGACCGAGGCACGCATCGGCGCCCTCAAGCAGGCCGGGCTCGACCACATCCAGCTCTCCTTCCAGGACAGCACCCGCGAGATGAACGATTTCCTGAGCAGCACGCGCACTTTCGAGCTGAAATCGAAGGTGGCCGCGCTCATCCGCAAGCACGACTACCCGATGGTGCTCAACGTGGTGCTGCACCGTCTGAACATCGACCACGTGGACGAGATCCTGGCGATGGCGGAAGCCATGGGGGCGCAGTACGTCGAGCTCGCCAACACGCAGTACTACGGCTGGGCGTGGCTCAACCGCGCACAGCTGCTGCCGAGCCGCGCGCAGCTCGAGCGCGCGGAAAGCGTCACGCAGCGCTTCCGCGAGCGCGTGCAGGGACGCATGCAGATCTACTTCGTGGTGCCCGATTACTTCGAGACCCGCCCCAAGCCCTGCATGAGCGGGCTGGGTTCGGTATTCCTCGCCATTGCGCCCGATGGCACCGCCATGCCCTGTCATGCCGCGCGCATGCTGCCGGGACTCGAGCTGCCGAACGTGCGCGGCGCGGGGCTACGCGAGATCTGGTACGACTCCGCCGCCTTCAACCGCTTCCGCGGCGATGCCTGGATGAAGGAGCCCTGCCGCAGCTGTCCCGAGAAGCACAAGGACTTCGGCGGCTGCCGCTGCCAGGCGTACCTGCTGACCGGAGATGCGGACAATGCCGACCCGGTGTGCGACCTGTCGCCACACCATCAGCTGGTGACGGAGGCGGTCGCCCAGGCCGCCGCGGCCGGCGCGGTGCGCGAGCAGCCGCTGGTATTCCGGGATCACCGCACCTCGATCCCGGTGGTCCCCGGCGCCCCACGCCGCCCCTAGAGCCGCCGCGCCGCCATGGCCGTGCGCCGCGTACTGAGGATGGGTGAGCCGCTGCTGCGGGAGTTGGCGGCCCCGGTAACCCGCTTCGATGCGCAGCTCGCTGCGCTGGTGGCCGACATGGACGACACCATGCGCCACCTGAACGGCGCGGGTATCGCCGCGCCGCAGATCGGCGTCAGCGCCCGGGTGGTCATCTTCGAGCTCAAGGACAATCCGCGCTACCCCGATCTCGCCCCGGTCCCTTACACGGTGCTCGTCAATCCGCTTGTCACGCCGCTCGGCGCCGAGCAGGATGAAGGTTGGGAAGGCTGCCTGTCGGTGCCCGGGTTGCGGGGGCTGGTGCCGCGGTTCCGCCGGCTGCGCTACCAGGGCTTCGATGCCCAGGGCGTGCCCATCGACCGGACCGTGGAAGGCTTCCATGCCCGCGTGGTGCAACACGAAGTGGATCACCTGGACGGCATCCTGTATCCGCAACGGGTGCGCGATCTGCGCAACTTCGGCTTCGAGGACGCGCTCAGCGGGCAGCTTACGCCGATGCCCGACTGAGATCGCATGAAGGAGCGAGACATGAGCCAGCGCGCCGCCGGGTCCTTCGACGTGAAGGTCACGCCGCAGAAACCGGACACGCAGATCGCGCGCGCGGCCAACCTCAGTCGCCTGACGATCGACAAGCGCTTTCACGGCGACCTCGAAGGGATCAGCAAGGGCGAGATGCTGGCGACGCAGACCGAGGTGCCGGGATCGGCCGGTTACGTCGCGCTCGAGCGCATCACCGGCAAGCTCAATGGGCGCAGCGGCAGCTTCGTCCTGCAGCACAGCGCGACCATGACGCGCGGCATCCCGGTCTCAGCCATCAGCGTCGTGCCCGACTCGGGCACCGGCGAGCTCAAGGGCCTCAGCGGGAAAATGACCATCACGGTCGGCGGCGACGGCGGCCACTCCTACGACTTCGAATTCAAGCTCGAGTCCTGATATGGCCCTGAGGTGTCAACAGGGACAAGCATAGCTCTGGCAATCTGCGCCCGTGGTGAGTGTGGGATGGGATCGCACCGGATTGGGAACGCGACGCGCGGAGCTTAGAGCGACGATGGATCACACTGATATCCGCGGGTTGGTTACCGCATTGCATCGGTCCGTCGCGGGGCTGCCTCGCTCTAGTATCGGGGATCATCGCGGTGGATGCCCACATAGGACTCTCGAGGGTTCCCCTCACCGTGTCCGCGCATCGCGTTGCCGATCCGGTGTGAGTACCGTTACGTCATGGTGTGGCCCTCCGGCAAGGCGGGTGTCAGTTCAGGGGCTCGGAGTGACGTGCCGACCGATATCCCAGACGAAGGCGGCGAGTTCGCGGGCGAGCGCGACGCAGATCTTGTTGTGCTGAAGCCCCCGAGCCTTAAGCCGCCGGTAGCGGTGATTCAGTCGCAGCTGCGCGCGCCAGGCGATCGCGCGGATCTCGGGCGGTTGTCGCTCCTGACGCAGCTGCAGGGGTCGGCTGATGCGGGCGGGGAAGCGGTAGTTCCAGGCTGCCTCGACGAGTACGCGGCGAACGTGACCGTTGCCGGTCTTGGTGATCGCGCCGAGTCTTCGCTTGGAACCGGTGGTGTGTTCGGAGGGCACCAGCCCCAGGTATCCCATCAGCTCACGCGGATGCGCGAAGCGCCTCAGGTCGCCGAGCTCGGCGACGACGGTGGTGGCGGCGACCAGATCGAGCCCACGCAACGTCATCACGGCGCTGACGAGCGAGTGCATCCGCCAGTGCTCGACCTCTTGCGTCAGGGACTGGCTCAGGCGCTGCACGCGAGCCTCACCTTCGGTGACCGCCTGGCGGTACTCGGTGAAGGCAATGTCCTGGGCCCGGTGAGCGAAGGACACCGTCGCGAGGTAGCGTTCATGGGCCGCCGACCACGAGGTCTTGCCGCTGTAGCGCCGGCCGTGACGCAGCATCAGCGCCTTGAGCTGCTGGCGTGCCTTGAGCCGCGCCCGCACCGCATCGACCCGTGCCCGGCTCAAGTCCCGGATCGCCTCGTCGCGCTCGTCCGGGATGGCGACCGACACGAGTTCGCCTGCGCGGGCCAGGCCTGCGAGGTTCAGTGCATCGCGCCGGTCGGTCTTGATCCGCTCGCCCGGGCGGCGCGGGATCTTCGAGGGCGCCACCACCTCGCAACGATAGCCCAGCGAGCGCAGCACGCGCGCCAAGGCGTATCCGCACGGACCGGCCTCATACACCACGCTCAGGCCTTGCGGTTTGCCCAGTTTGCCAAGCGCCTTCGTGAGCTCCGCTATCCTCGGGCCAACAGTACCCACGAATCGCGGTGCAGTACGACCGATCTCGGCCACCGCAATCGCCGTCGACTCGGCGTGCGCATCCAGTCCGACGAAACCAGTGATAAGCTCTTGCATGGTCTGCCTCCTGTGCTTCTTGTAGATCACGCCCAATCGCGTTCTACATGTGGCTCGGCACACGCAAGTGTGCAACCCACGGTACTGCGGGAGGCAGACCGCTTACTTCTCTGCAACCTTAATCGCCCGCCCCCCATGGCGGGCCATCATGTCTAGCGGCGCGCCGCGCGACGTCAGCTTCAGGACGCAGCGCCCGGCAGTGCGTCGCCGCCGGCGCGCAAGTCGCGCACCATACGCAGCGCCGACTCGACCCCCTGGTAGTAGCCGGGGATCTCGCCGATCTCGCGGTAACCGAGCGTGCGATAGCAGGCGCGCGCCGCCTCATTGCCGGCGCGCAACTCGAGTCCGATGGTGAAAGTGCCCGCGATGAGCGCCGTCTCCTCGAGCCAGCGCACCAGGCGCCGCGCGACGCCGCGCCGGCGGTGAGCGGGAGCGACCGCCAGCAGGTTCAGATGCGCGACCTCGTCGGCGTAACGCATGATGGCGAAGCCGGCGAGCTCGATCCCGGCGCGCGCGGTGAGCACCACGCTGTCCGGATGGCGCACGTGCCAGCCGATGCGCGCGGCACCCCACGCCGGCCGCAGCCCCGCCTCGACCAGCTGCTGCGACATCGCCGCCAGCTGCGCGGCGTCGGTGACACGCGCCGGTTCGAGCCGATAGACGTAAACGCCGCCGAGCATAGCCTTGAGCGGAGCACGCGCCCTGAGACCCACAACCGCAACGAGCATGTCGTGGCCGCCGCGGCGGCGCAAGCGAACTTTAGGCGAGAGTGTGGAACACCTTTTGCACGTCCTCGTCCTGCTCGAGCCTGTCGATCACGGTGAGCACCTCGGTCGCCTCGCTCTCCGGCAGCTCGGTCGGGATGGTGCAGATGTACTCGTGCTCGGCCGAAAGCGGCGCCAGGCCGCGGGCCTCCAGCGCCGCTTGCAGGCGGCCGAAGTCGGCGAACGCGCAGCGGATCACCAGCTGCGGCTCACCCTTCTCGCCGCTGCTCTCGCCCATCTCCTCCAGGCCATGATCGATCAGGTACAGCTCGAGGTCGTCCTGGTCCAGGCCTTGCGGACTCAGCCGGAACACGCCCATTTTGCGGAACATGAAGCTGACGCTGCCGCTGGAGGCGAGATTGCCGCCGCCGTTGGTGATGATGTTGCGTACCGCCGCCACGGTGCGTGTGGGGTTGTCGGTGGCGGTCTCCACCAGCAGCGCCACGCCGTGGGGCGCGTAGCCTTCATACAGCACCTGCTGGTAGTTGGCCGCGTCGCGCCCGGAGGCGCGCTTGATGGCGGCCTCGACCCTGTCCTTCGGCATGTTGACCGCGCGCGCATTCTGGATCGTCCGCCGCAGCGTGGGATTGGAAGCCGGGTCGGGGCCGCCGGCCTTCACCGCCATGGTGATGTCCTTGGCGATGCGCGCAAACTGCTTCGCCATGCGGTTCCAGCGCGCGAACATCGTGTGCTTGCGGACTTCGAAGATGCGTCCCATGCAGGCATGGTGCATGAACGGCAGGGGAATGCGCCAGCTGGCGGCGGACGCCGTACCGACACGCGGGCCGCGCGGTCGCGCGGCGGGCGAGGGCAACTGCGACTGCGGGTTTAGGCGAGCTGCGCCTGCAGCAGGCGCATGCGCCGCAGCTGCAGGCTCAGACGGCGTTCGATGTCGAGCAGGCGGCTCTGCAGATCGATTTTCTTCTCCCCCAGCCACTGCTCCTTGACGCGCGCCCAGTCGGCGAGCGCGGCGAGGAAGTTCTCGTACTCGTGCGCCAGTCGCGCCCGCAGCTGCTCGATCTGCGAGTGGCCCGGCAGCCCGGCGAGGCGCGCCTGCGCGCGCGTGAACTGCATGGCAAGCAGGGTGCGCTGGATCTGGAACACCGGTGTGCGCTTCAGGCGCCGCGTGATGCGCAGCGGCTGCAGCATCGCGATCATCCACTTGGTGGGATCCCACTGCCACCAGCGCACACCGTTGCGGTAATCGTGGGCGAACATGTGATGGAAGTTGTGATAGCCCTCGCCGTAGGTGATCACGGCGAGCACCGGATTGTCGCGCGCGCTGACGTCCTCGGTGTACGGGCGGCTGCCCCACATGTGGGCCAGCGAGTTGATGAAGAAGGTGACGTGGTGGCTCCAGACCAGGCGCAGTACGCCGGCGAGAATCAGCATGCCCCAGACGTCGTGAAACAGCAGCCCGGCGAGCAGCGGCAGGCCGAAGTTGGTGGCCAGCGCGAGCGGCAGGTAGTAGCGGTGCTGGAACGCCAGCATCGGGTCCTTCCTGAGGTCGGGGATGTTGCTGAAGTCGGGCCGGCCGCTCGGGTACTCGCGCAGCATCCAGCCGATATGCGAGAACCAGAAACCGCGCCGGGCCGAGTAGGGGTCGAGGTCGACGTCGTCGACGTGCAGATGATGCGCGCGGTGTCCGCTGCACCAGGCGAGCGCGCTGTTCTGCAGCGCCATGCTGCCGAACACCAGATAGAACAGCCGCAGCGACCAATGCGCCTCATAGGTGCGGTGCGCCCACAGGCGGTGATAGCCGCCCGTGATGGCCATGCCGTTCGCGCCGAGGAAGAACACGAACACGGCCCAGTCGGCGGTCGAGAATCCGTGCGTGAGCCCGTACCACGGCACCAGGATCACGGCCGCGGCAGCGCTGAGCACGAACATCAGCGTATTTGTCCAGATGAGCGGCGCCGGCTGCTCTGGTGCGATCGGGTCGGTCATACGTGCCTGCGTTGGCCCTGCGGCCGAGGGCGGGGTAAACCCGTAAACTAGCACGCCTGGGGGGCCAAAGTCGGACTTGCGTCGTTTTTGCAGGCTGCGCCGCGCACCCCGGGCGGTCTGCGCCGCCGGGGGGTGCGGGAGAGGAGCGTGCGCCAGCGCACAGACGTCCTTTTCAGAACTTGACCATCACGCCCGCGCCCCACACGAACTCACGAGTGCGAAGGTCCGGGAACCACACGCCGCCCTCGTTCGCGCACACGTCGGCGCCGGCAGAGCTGCCGTTGTTGCACACCAGGCTCGCCGGGGCGCCGGTATTGCCGGTTGGCGGTGTCACGCCGCCCGGTCCCGACCAATAGGGAACGTCCGAGTGGCGGAAGGTGGCTTCCGTCCACCAGGTGATCCAGGTCTTGGGCATGTACTGGAAATTCAGCTGCATGTCCCACTGGTAGAGCTTCTGCCCGGGGTTCTCGCTGAAGTACGGCGTACCGCTCACCGCGGTGGCGCCGTTGATGGGCGGCACCAGCGCCAGGTAGCGTCCGGGATTATTCATGAAGCCGCCGCCGATCGTTACCGCGTACAGGTCGTGGTCGAACCACGTGCGGTCGTAGAGCATCAACCCGAAGAAGCTCTCCTTGTTGGGTCCGTGCGAGCAATGCACGCCCCCGCCGTACTCGCAGCCCACATCCCAGGTGAAGGACGTCGCCATCTTCGATATGCCTGCGCCCGTGCCGGCGTCGTCGCGCGCGTCGTAGTACTTCCACTCGATGCTGTCGTCCTCGTGCACTCGCGTCACGTTGGCGTAGTTCACGGGGGTGCCGTGCGGATCTGGCAGGCCGATCGCGGCGTTGGGATTGCCGCCGTTGGCGGGGAAGCCGCTGCCGCTGGCGAGATTGTCCTGCCCGATGCTGTAGCTGTTCAGCACCAGCCGGAACCGGTCGTTCGGGATCCACAGGATCTGTCCGCCGACGCCCGGATGGCTGTTGTATTTGGCGTAGGACTGCCAGCCGTTGATGAGCCAGGGCTCGATCTTCAGGGTCTGGGTCGGGAACCATTGCACGCGCAGTCCGTTGAAGAACCACGGCGTGTTGGACGACACGAACGAGGGCTGATAGGTCCAGTTGTCGAAGTTGTAGTAGCTGAACAGGCCGATGTACGAAAGGAAGATGCCGGCGTCGACGTTCAGCCCGTGATTCACATCCCAGTGATAGCCGGCGTTCGCTTCGGAAAGGTATTTGTAGGCACCCTGCAGGTCCCACTCGCCGACGCCGAGACTCGCGTCGTTGCGCGGGGTGGTGACCGCATACAGTCCCATCATCGACAGGAAGCGCGCTTGCACGCCGTTCCAGTGGAAGTTGCCGCCTAAGCTCACCTGCTCGATCTGAAACTCACCTGAGCGGAACTCTTCGGTCGAGCCGACGATCGTGTGATCGACAGGATGGTTGAAATCCTGCAGGTAGTTCACGTCGAAGCGAATCTCGGGGGTGAAGAACCTGGTATCGAATACCGGCGTGCTGGCACGGCCGGCGCCGTTTGCCCAGCCGAGATCGCCGACGGCGAAGGGCGTCTGCGTGTCGACGGCGGGAGCGGGCGGAGGCGCCTGCAGCGCTTCGGGCACGACCTTGGCGACTTCCTGCGCGACGATCTGCGCGAGCGTGGCGGGCGCAGCGGCAGGCGTGCCTGCTGGCGGCGGCGCGGCAGCGGGCGCGGCCGCGACCGCCGGGCCAGTGGGTGCACCGGCGACATTCATCACCAGATCGTGGCGCGTCGCCTTGCCCGCGCTGACCGCGAGCGCAGTGACGGTGACGGCCGGAGCGCCGGCAACCTCCGCGGTCACGGACCACGCTCCCGGGGGCAGGTCGGCGAACGAATAGACACCGTCGCTGCCCGAGACGGTCGCACGGATGCCGTTGCCGTCGGCGCGCACCGCGGTGACGGTCGCATGCGGCACCGGCGCGCCGGCCGCATTGGTAAGCAGCCCGACGATGGCGCCGAGCTCCGCCGCGACGGCCGCAGGCAACAGCAGCGCGCCGGCCAGCGCAGCGAGCAGCATTCTCTGCAGGTATCGCGGCATGCTCATGGAGTCGTTCCTCGTGTCCAGCCCCCGGGCCTGCCCCGGCGGACCCGCCATCGTACGCACCAGCAGCAGCCCCGCCAGACCAAATGGTGTTAAGAAATACCGTGCGTGATTGCGCTTACCGGCCGCGCGCGCGTAACCGGCCGCCGCGGGCCGGTAAGCTAACATGCTCCGGCCGGAACGAATCTCATACGCGTAGGATCGATGTCCTCACCCTCATCAGCGACACCGGCGCCGGTCCTGAAGCGCGCCCTCGGCGTGCGCGACGTGGCGCTCTTCATGGTGACCGCCGGCTGCAGCGTGCAGTGGGCGACGACCGCAGCCGCGGCCGGGCCGAGCTCGCTGCTGGTGTGGGTGGTGGGCGGATTGACGATGTTCCTGCCGCTGTCGGTGTGCGTGGTGTTTCTTTCCTCACGCTATCCGCAAGAGGGCGGGCTGTACGTGTGGAGCGGGCATGCCTTCGGGCCGTTCGCCGCCTTCATGACCGGCTGGACGTACTGGACTGCGAATCTGCCGTTCCTTACCGGGCTGCTTTATTTCGCGGCCGGGACTGCCCTGTACGTCCCGGGCGAGCGGGCCGCGGCAGCCAGCGGCTCACCGGCCTACTTCGTCGGCTTTGCGCTCGCCGCGCTCGGCATCGCGGTGGCGCTGAACGTGCACGGACTCGCGAGCGCCAAATGGCTCAACAGCGCCGGGGCGCTGGCGCGCTGGCTCGAGACGATCCTGCTGGTGGCGCTCGGCGTCGTGATCTGGCGGCGCTTCGGGACGGCGACGCTCATCACGCGCCACACGCTCGTCCCGGGGTTGCGCTTCGCGGACTTCATGTTCTGGGCCACGGTGGCCTTTGCCTGGACCGGCCCCGAGGCCGCCTCCTTCATGGGCGGGGAAATCCGCGATCCGCGCCGCACCGTGCCGCGCGCGCTGGCCATTGCCGCACCGATGATCGCCGCGATCTACATCCTGTGCACCGCGAGCGTGCTCGTCTCGATCTCCCCCGAGGATACCAGCGCGCTCTACGGGCTGATGGATGCGATCAGTCACGACGCCGCGCGGCTCGGCGTGCAATGGCTGATTCCACTCGCGGCGGTGTTCGTGGTTCTCGATCGGCTCGGCAGCGTCGGCGTGTGGCTGGGCGCCGTGGCGCGGTTGCCGTTCGTCGCCGGACTCGACCAGCACCTGCCGCGCAGTTTCGCGCGGCTGCATCCGCGGCATGGTTCGCCGACGGTCGCCATCTGGACGCAGGCTGCCGTCATCGCAGCGTTCGTCTGTCTCGGCCAGGCCGGAACCTCGGTGCGCGGCGCCTACACGGTGGTGGTCGACATGATGGTCGTCGCCACTATGCTGCCCTTCCTGGCGCTGTTCGCCTCGGCCATCCGCCTGGCGCGGCGCGCCCCGGCGCCGGGGGAAGTGCGCATCCGCGGTGGGGGCAGAACCGTCGTGGCCTTCGCGCTGCTCGGCCTGCTGACGACCGTCACGGCGATGGCGCTCGCGTTCGTGCCGGCGCCGGACGAGCCGCACCCGCTGCTCGCCGTGCTCAAGGTTGTGGGCATGACGCTGACGCTGCTGCTCGCCGGAGCGGCGGTGTATTTCGCCGGCGGCGCCCGCGCGCGCCGGCAGGCGCTGCGCGAAGCGGGCTAGGCGCGCTCTCGTCCGGCGCGAGGGCTGTGCTACCGTTGTCGTTCACGAGGAGCGCAGCATGTTCGAGCATCTCGAGCCGGTGGTCCAGGACACGATTCTCGGCCTGATGGCTGCGTTTCGCGCCGATCCGGATCCACACAAGGTGGATCTCGGCATCGGCGTGTATCGCGACGAGCGCGGCGATACGCCGGTGCTGCCCGCCGTGCGCCGGTCCGAGAGTGCACTGCTCGCGCACCAGAGCACCAAGACCTACGTGGGTCCGGCCGGCAATGTGGGATTCAACCAGGCCATGGCGCGCCTGGTACTGGGTGCCGCACATCCCGCGCTCGCCGCCGGCAGGGTGCGCACTGTGCAGACTCCCGGGGGTTGCGGCGCGCTGCGTCTCGGCGCCGAGTTGATCCGCGCCGCCGCGCCGGAGGCCACGGTGCACGTGAGCGCGCCTACCTGGGCCAATCACGCCCCGCTGCTCGCCGGGGCGGGCGTCAAGCTCGAGCCGTATCCGTATTACGATACGGCGAGCGGTGGGGTGCAGTTCGACGCCATGCTCGCGGCGCTCGCGCGGCTGCCGCCCGGCGCGGTGGTGCTGCTGCACGCCTCCTGCCACAACCCCACCGGCGCCGATCTCAGCCACGCGCAGTGGCGCGAGGTGCTCACGGTGGTGCAGCGCCGGCAGCTGCTGCCGTTCATTGACATGGCCTACCAGGGACTGGGCGACGGACTGGATGCGGATGCCTTCGGGCCGCGGTTGTTCTGCGCCGAGCTGCCCGAGGTGCTGTGCGCGGTGTCCTGCTCGAAAAATTTCGGGCTCTATCGCGAGCGCACCGGCTCGCTGCACCTGTTGAGTGCCTCGCCCGCCGCTGCGGATGCCGCGTTCAGCCAGCTGGTGCGTATCGCGCGCGGCCTGTGGTCGATGCCGCCGGATCACGGCGCCGCCATTGTGCACGGGATTCTGGGCGATGAGCCGCTGCGCCTGCAATGGATCGAGGAGGTCGACGGCATGCGCCGCCGCATCGAGGGGCTGCGTCGCGAGGTGGTGCAGCTGTTGCGCACGCATTGCCCGCAGCGCAACTTCAGCTTCATCGCCGCGCAGCGCGGCATGTTCTCCTATTTCGGCATCAGCACCGCGCAGGTGCGCGCACTGCGCGAGCGCCATCACGTCTACATGACCGACGACAGCCGTATGAACGTCGCCGGGCTGCGCCGGGAGAACCTCGAGTATTTCGCGCACGCCGTGGCGCAGGTGCTGGCCGCGTAGACGGCGCTGCCGCGGGACCGTAACCGCGCGCTTACGCCTGGCGTGCACCGCCGTGCGGCGCTGCGCGCTCGGCTCAATCCGGCACGATGATGCGGTGCGTCGACTTCACTTCCTCCATGACGAAGTAGGTATGCGTCTGCTGCACGCCGCGCACCGCGGCGATACGATCGCCGAGGAAGCGGCGGTAGCTCTCCATGTCGGTGACGCGCACCTTCAGCAGGTAATCGAAGCCACCGGCCACCATGTGGCACTCCATCACCTCGTCATGCGCCAGCACCACCTGCTTGAAGCGCTCGAAGGCGTCGGGCGTGGTGCGATCGAGCGACACCTCCACGTAGGCGAGCAGACCTAAGCCCAGCCGTCCGGGGTTGAGGCGCGCGAAGTACCCCTCGATGTAGCCGGAAGCTTCGAGACGCCGCACGCGCTCGAGCGCCGGTGTGACGGTGAGATGCACCTCGCGCGCGAGCTGCGAGATGGCGGCACGCCCGTCCTGCTGCAACCGCGCGAGCAGCCGGCGATCGATGCGATCGAGCTCGCGGCCCGGTGTATCGTGCGCGCCGGCGACCGCTGTCCTGGTAGCCATGGCAGTCGATTTTACTATTAAAATGCCTAAAATGGATAATTATCCTCTAGAGATAGAGATAAACTAAGCGTAATTAACTACTACCATCGGATCACGGCGCTATGACGGCAGGCACGTCAGCTCACAGGCGGGACGGCGCGCGGCAGTTGCAGGAGCTGCGTGCGCGGCTACGCGCGGCGACGCTGCGCGCCGAGGCCGATGCTTCGGGCGAGGCAGTGGCCGATCTCTCGGCTGCCTCCGGCGCGCTGGCACGCGCGAGCGCACGCGCCGCGCACTGGGTCGAGGTCGCGCGCACGGACAAGCGCTCGCGGCCGCTCGTCGAGCGGATGCTCGATCAGTTTCCACTCGACAGCGCCCAGGGCAAGGCGCTTATGAGCCTCGCCGAGGCGCTGTTGCGCACCCCCGACCCCAAGCGCGCCGATCAGCTCATCTCCGAGCGGCTCGCCACCGTACGCGCGGGAGGCATCCCGGGCGACACCGATCTGCTGCTGCGTACCGGGTTCACGCTGCTGGGTGCCGCGGGCCGCCTGCTGCCCGACGTGCTGGGCGAGCTGTCCGGCGGCTTCTCGGCGGCGCAACTCACCGGGCCGCTGGTGGCGCCGGTGGTGCGGGCGGCGTTGCGCCAGTCGATGCAGCTGCTCGGCGACGCCTTCATCGTAGGCGAGACCATCGATGCGGCGCTCGTGCGCGGCCGCGCGGATCCGCAGCTCGGCCTGTGCTCGTTCGACGTGCTGGGAGAGGGGGCACGCACGGCGGCCGACGCGCAACGCTACTTCGAGGCCTATGCGCACGCCATCGAGGCGCTCAGCGGTCAGCCGCGCGGCACCACCCACGCGCGCTCGGGGATTTCGGTGAAACTCTCGGCGCTCGAGCCACGCTATACGCTGCTGCAGAGCGCGCGGGTCAACGAGGAGCTCGGTCCGCGTATGCTGCAGCTGGCGCGCAGCGCCGCGGCGAGCGGCATCGGCTTCACCGTCGACGCCGAGGAAGCCGACCGTCTCGACCTGTCGCTCGACATCGTCGAGATGCTGGCGCGCGATGAGCTGACGCTCGACTGGGATGGGTTGGGGCTTGCGGTGCAGGCCTACGGGCGCCGCGCACCTCTGGTGCTCGAGTGGGTCGCGCAGCTCTCACATGCCACCGGCCGCCGCATGAGCGTGCGGCTGGTGAAGGGCGCGTACTGGGACAGCGAGATCAAGCGCGCCCAGGAGCGCGGGCTCGCGAGCTTCCCGGTGTACACCTCCAAGGCCGCCACGGATGCCAGCTACCTCGAGTGCGCGCAGCACCTGTTCACCGCGCGTGACGTGCTCTACCCGCAGTTCGCCACGCACAACGCCTTCACGGTCGCCGCGGTGCTGGAGCTCGCCCCGGCGGGCGCCGCTTACGAGTTCCAGCGTCTGCACGGCATGGGCGAGGCGTTGTACGCGGCCGCACGCAGCGAAGTTCCCGGCCTGCCACCGGTGCGAGTGTATGCGCCGGTGGGCACGCATGAGGACCTGCTGCCCTACCTGGTGCGGCGGCTGCTCGAGAATGGCGCCAACAGCTCCTTTGTCCACCAGTTCATGAATCCGCAGATTCCGGTGGAGCAGGTGGTGCGTGATCCGGTCATCGCGCTGACGGCGGAAGCGGCTGCGGCGCCGCGCGTGCGCGAGCCGCAGGCGCTCTTCGGCGCCGAGCGCGCCAACTCGGCGGGCGAGGATTTCGGCAACCGGTCCGCGCTCGCGGCGCTCGAGGCCGAAGTCGGCGCCTACGCGCGCCAGCGGCACAGCGGCGGTCCGCTGCTCGACGGCGAGCCGGCCCGCGACGCCGACATGCCCGTGAGCTCACCGGCTGACACGCGCGAGATCGTCGGATTGGCCCGCGATGCCAGCGCGCAGGAGATCGACCGTGCCATGACGGCAGCGGCCGCGGCGCAGGCGGACTGGGATGGCACGCCGGTGGCGACGCGCGCCGCCTGCCTGGAGAAGGCCGCCGAGCTGCTGCAGCAGCGCCGCGGCCTGTTCCTCAGCCTGCTGGTGCGCGAAGCCGGCAAGACGCTTCCCGATGCGCTGGCCGAGGTGCGCGAAGCGGTGGACTTCTGCCGCTACTATGCGGCGCGCGGCCGCGAGCTGTTTGCCGCGCCGCTCGAGCTGCCCGGCCCCACCGGCGAGCGCAACATGCTGTCGCTGCATGGGCGCGGCGTGTTCGTGTGCATCAGCCCGTGGAATTTCCCGCTGGCGATCTTCAGCGGGCAGATCACCGCCGCGCTGGTGGCGGGCAACGCCGTGATCGCCAAGCCCGCGCCGGCGACACCGCTCATCGCCCACGCCATGACACGGCTGCTGCACGAGGCGGGGGTGCCGCCGGCGATCCTGCAGCTCACCCCCGCCGACGGCCCGGCCTTCGGCGAGGTCGCCCTGGCCCACCCCGCGCTCGCCGGGATCGCCTTCACCGGCTCCACCGCCACCGCCGCTACCATCAACCGCGCGCTCGCCAACCGCTCCGGCGCCATCGTGCCGCTCATCGCCGAGACCGGCGGCGTCAACGCCATGGTGGTCGATGCCACTGCGCTGCCGGAGCAGGTGGTCGACGATGTGATCGCTTCCGCCTTTACCAGCGCCGGGCAGCGCTGCTCGGCGCTGCGGATGCTGTACCTGCAGGCGGAGATCGCCGACCGGGTGATCGCCATGCTGATCGGGGCGATGCGCTGCCTCACCCTCGGGCCGCCGGGGGAGGTCGCCACCGACGTGGGCCCGGTGATCAGCGAGGCGGCGCGCGCGCGTCTGGCGCGGCACGCCGCGCGCATGCGCATCGAAGCGAAGCTGCTGTATGCCTGCGAGCTCGATCCGCGCCGCACCGCGTACGGGCACTTCTTCCCGCCGCACCTGTTCGAGCTGCGCCGCCTCGATCAGCTGCGCACCGAGGAGTTCGGTCCCATCCTGCACGTGGCGCGCTATCGCAGCGGCGAGCTGCCGCGGGTGCTGGCGGCGATCCGCAGCACCGGCTATGGACTTACCCTCGGCGTGCACAGCCGCCTCGAGAGCGTCGCGCAGCACGTGTTCCGCTCGCTGCCCGTCGGCAACACCTACGTGAACCGCAACATGATCGGCGCGGTGGTGGGCGTGCAGCCGTTCGGCGGGCAGGGCCTGTCGGGCACCGGTCCGAAAGCCGGCGGTCCGCACTACCTGCTGCGCTTCGTCACCGAGCGCACGCTCACCGTCAATACCGCGGCGATAGGCGGCAACGTCGAGCTGCTGGCCTGAAGCGCGGGCGTTAGTCCTGCGCGCGCGTTGACGGCGGTTCTGTTGCCATGCATCGTGCGGGGTGCCATGAGCTACCGGCTGCGGCCCGCGACGCCCGACGACGCCCCCGCTTTGCGCGCCCTGATCGCGCGCTCCATCCGCCAGCTCGGAGCCGCCGATTACACTCCCGGACAGATCGAGGCGGCGCTGCAGGGAGCCTTCGGCGTCGATAGCGTGCTGATCCGCGACGGCACGTACTTCGTGGCGCTAACCGCTGCGCAGGAGATCGTCGGTTGCGGCGGCTGGAGCCGGCGGCGCACGCTGTTCGGCAGCGATGCGCGCGATGACCGCGACGAATCCTGGCTCGATCCGCGTACCGAGGCGGCCAGGATCCGCGCGTTCTTCGTCGATCCGGCGCACGCGCGCCGCGGACTCGGCCGCGCGATTCTCGAGCGCAGCGAGGCCGAGGCGCGCCGCTGCGGGTTCGGCGCCTTCGAGCTGATGGCCACGCTGCCCGGTGTCAGGCTGTACCAGCAGTGTGGCTACCACGCGGGGGCACCTGTCGATCATCCGCTGCCGGGCGGATTCAGCATCCGCTTCCTGCCGATGAGCAAGCGCGTGACCGCGGGCGCTGCGCCCGGCTGACGCGTCGCGGTCAGCCGCGCGCGCTCAGGCCGCGTCGCTCGGCTGCACGGCCGCCAGCAGCGCGGCCAGCGAATCGAGCGGCGCCGCGCAGGTGTTGCCACGGCATACGTAGGCCACCGGGCCGGCGCGCGAGGTCTTGTCGGCGAGCGCCGCCGGCAGATCCGGCGTGTCCGCAGGTATCGCCAGCGTGAGCCGCCGCGGCGCATAGTGGCGCGCCAGCTCCAGCCGCCACCCCTCGATGGTGCGCGCTTCACCGCGCAGGATGATGATCTCGGGCGGATCCAGCAGCTCTTCGAGCGCCGGCAGCAGACTCACGTGCGCCTGCGGGTAGCGCTCGAGCGCCGCCCACGCGGCGCGCAGCGTGCCCTCGGCGGCGGCGAGGTAGCGCGGCTCGCCCAGCAGGTGCCCGAGCCGCAGCAGCACCCCGGCGGCGATGCCGTTGCCGGCCGGCGTGGCATCGTCGGCGAAGATCTTCGGCCGATGAATGAGCGTCTCGTGGTCATCGGAGGTGAAATAGAAGCCGCCCGCGGGGTCGGTGAAATGCGCCAGCACCGCGTCCATGAGCTGCTGCGCGAGCGCCAGTTCCGCGCTGCGAAAGCGTACCTGCTGCAGCTCGAGTATGGCATCGGCGAGGTAGACGTAATCGTCCAGGTAGGCGTTGAGATGCGCGCGGCCATCCATGTACGTAGCCAGCAGCCCCCCGTCGCGCCACAGCCTCGCGCGGATGAAGTCGAGCGCGCGCGTGGCGGCGGTGGCGAGCTCCGCGAGGGTCAGCGCGCGGGCGGCGATCGCCAGGCCGCGGATCATGAGCGCATTCCACGAGGTGATGATCTTGTCGTCACGCGCCGGCGGTACCCGCGTCGCGCGGATGGCGAGCAGCTTGGCGCGCGCCGTGGCCAGGAGCTCCGCCACCGCCTGCGGCGTACTGCCGAGCTGCTGCGCGAGGTCGTCGCCCGGCACCGCCACGCGCAGGTGCCAGCGGCCCTCGAAGTTCGGCGGCTGATCCAGTCCGTAGTGCGGGGCGAACACGCGGAACTCCTCGCCACTCAGCGTCGCGCGCACCTCCTCGCGATCCCACACGTAGTACTTGCCCTCATGGCCTTCGGAGTCCGCGTCGAGGCTCGAGTAGAAGGCGCCCTGCGGCGATTGCATCTCGCCCAGCAGCCAGGTCGCGGTGGTGCGCACCACCCCGGCGTGCAGCGGATCGCCGCGCGCGAGCGCCGCCTGCGCATACACGGCGAGCAGCCCGGCGTTGTCGTACAGCATTTTCTCGAAGTGCGGAATCATCCAGTACTCGTCCACCGCGTAGCGGTAGAAGCCGCCGCCGAGCTGATCGTTGATGCCGCCCTCGGCCATGCGACGCAGGGTGAGCGTCGCCATGTGCAGTGCCTGCAGATCGGGCTCGGATGCGCTGATGTGCCAGCGGCGCAGCAGCCAGGCAAGTGTCTGCGGGTGCGGAAACTTCGGCGCGCCGCCGAAGCCGCCCTGCTGCGGATCGAAGCTGCGCGCGAGCTGCTCGCGGCAGGTGGCGAGCGGCGCGGCGGTCAGCTCGGTGTCGGCGCCGGCCGGCGGCGGGTTGAGCTCGGCGAACGCTGCCAGCAGCGCCTCGCCCTGCGGGCCGAGCTCCGCCGAGTGCTCGCGGTACCAGCCGGCCACGCGCTGCAGTACGTCCTTGAACGCCGGCAGCCCGAGGCGCGCTTCCTTCGGAAAGTAGGTGCCGCCGAAGAACGGCTGCTGCGTGTCATGCGTCAGGAACATGGTGAGCGGCCAGCCGCCGCTGCGCTGGGTGAGCATCTGCTGGGCGATCTGGTAGATGCGGTCGATGTCGGGACGCTCCTCGCGATCGACTTTGATGTTGACGAAGTTGTCGTTGAGGATGCGCGCGGTGGCTTCGTCTTCGAAACTCTCCCTTTCGAGGACGTGGCACCACCGGCAGGCTGAATATCCCACGCTCAGATGAATTGGTTTTTTCTCGGTGCGCGCTCGCTCGAATGCCTCGCTACCCCACGGATACCAATCAACCGGGTTGTGCGCGTGCTGCTTGAGATATGGACTCGTCTCAGTGACGAGACGATTGTTGTATTTCGGCGTGTCGTCGCTATTCAAATGCTTGATCCGCGTCCTGCTTCCAGGTCCACCCTTTGTGGCTGGGGCGTTTCCCACTCTTCAACTCGAACATGTGGACTACGCACAAGCCACAAGCTCGGGCGCTAAGATCTATCGCACTTCCCACATAGATCCTGCCGTTTCGTTTGCAACGGATCTGATATACGCCGGAGGCGTTCGGAATATCGCAATCCTGTCTCTTTGCCTGCATCGTGCTACCTCACATGGCAGTGCGACACACACACCTTAGATCATAGCGCGTCGATGAGGCGCCGAGTTCGCCTATCGCCGAAGGATCTGGCGAGGCGTTTGGGTCGATTGGGTATACTCCGCGTCCCCCGTTTTCCGCCGCCGGATTCCATGCCAGCCCCGCAAGCTCTGCACGCCGATTCTGCCGCCGCCATGCCCGTGCTGCGCCTGAAGCGCGGCGAGGAGCGGCGCCTCGCGGCCGGGCATCTGTGGGTGTTCAGCAATGAGATCGACAACGAGCGCACCCCGCTGGCCGCATTCGTGCCCGGCGCGGTAGCGCAGCTGCGCTCGCACCGCGACACGTTTCTCGGCTACGCATACGTCAACCCCCACGCGCTGATCTGCGCGCGCATGCTGTCGCGCGAGCCGTCGCCGCCGGTGAGCGCCGAGCTCCTCGAGCGCCGCCTGACGGCGGCACTGGCGCTGCGCGAGCGGCTCGGCGAGGCGCGCTACTGCCGCTGGGTGTTCGGGGAGTCGGATCTGCTGCCGGGGCTGGTGCTCGATCGCTACGGCGAGCTCGTCGTCGGTCAGATCGCCACCGCCGGTATGGAGGCGCTGCGCGAGGAGATCACCGCTGCCGTGCAGCGCGTAGTGAATCCGCGCGGCCTGTTCTGGAAGAATGACTCGGCGGCACGCGAGCTCGAGCAGCTGCCGCGCTACGCCAGCGCCGCCTGCGGCGAGATTCCCGCGGAGATCGAAGTGCTGGAGCAGGGACTGACGTTTCACGCGCCGCTGGCCGCGGGGCAGAAAACCGGCTGGTTCTACGACCAGGCCGCCAACCGCGCCCGCCTCGCGCGTTACGTGGTCCCCGGTGCACGGGTACTCGATGTGTGTAGCTATGTAGGAGCGTGGGCGGTGACGGCGCTGCGCTACGGGGCGGCGCGTGCCTGCTGCGTCGACTCCTCGCAGCCGGCGCTGCAGTTTGCCGCAGTCAACGCACAGCGCAACGGCAAGGCGCTCGAGACGCTGCACGCGGATGCCTTCGAGGCGCTCAGCGGGCTCGCCGCCCGCGGCGAGCAGTTCGACCTGGTGGTGCTCGATCCGCCGGCATTCGTCAAGCGCAAGAAGGACCTCTTCAAGGGGCAGGCAGCCTACCGCAGGCTCAACCAACTGGCACTCGGGCTGCTCGCCGACGAGGGGGTGCTGGTGTCGTGTTCCTGCTCCTATCACCTGAGCGGCGCGGAGTTGCTGCACGCCATCCAGGGCGCGGCACGCCACAGCGCGCGCTTCGTGCAGGTGCTCGAGTCGGGCGGCCAGTCGCCCGATCATCCGCTGCATCCGGCGGTCCCGGAGACGCGTTATCTCAAGGCGTTCTTCTGTCGCGTCACGCGCGCGGTCGGCTAAACTTCGCGGCCGATGCTCACTTATCCCGGTTTCGATCCGATCGCCTTCCAGATCGGCAAGGTCAAGGTGCACTGGTACGGCATCATGTACCTGCTCGGCTTTGCCGCCGCCTGGTGGCTGGCACGGGTGCGCGCCGCGAAGCCCGGCTCGACGTGGAAGGCGGTCGACGTCGACGACCTCATCTTCTACTGCATGCTGGGGGTGATCCTCGGCGGCCGCATCGGTTATATCCTCTTCTACGGACTGAAATTCTGGGCGGCCGACCCGTGGTACCCGCTGAAGATCTGGCAAGGTGGCATGTCTTTCCACGGCGGGCTGATCGGGGTGGTGGCCGCGATGACGCTGTTCGGCTGGCGGCGCGGCCGTCATGCGGCCGACGTTTACGACTTCACCGCGCCGCTGCCGGCGCTCGGCCTGTTCTTCGGCCGCATCGGCAACTTCATCAACAGCGAGCTGTGGGGCAAGGTCACCACCGTGCCGTGGGGATTTCGGGTCGACGGCCAGGTGCGCCATCCTTCGCAGCTTTACGAAGCTTCGCTGGAGGGGTTGCTGCTGTTCGCCATCATGTGGTGGTTCACTTCCCGCCCGCGCCCGCGGCTGGCGCCTTCCGGCCTGTTCATGTTCGTCTACGGCATGGCGCGCTTCCTGGTGGAGTTCGTGCGCGTGCCCGATGAGCACATCGGCTATCTCGCCGGCGGCTGGCTGACCGAGGGCCAGGTGCTGTCGCTGCCCATGATCCTCATCGGCATGGCGTTTATGGCCTGGGCCTATCGCCGCCGCGTGCCGTCGGGTAATTTCGCCGCCGCGCAGTGAGGTGAGGTGCGATGCAGCAGTACCTGGAGTTGATGCAACGGGTGCGCAGCAGCGGCGCACGCAAGGACGACCGCACCGGCACCGGCACGCTGTCGGTCTTCGGCCACCAGATGCGCTTCGATCTGGCCGCCGGCTTCCCGCTGGTCACCACCAAGAAGATTCACCTGCCGGCGGTGATCTATGAGCTGCTGTGGTTCCTGCGCGGCGATACCAACGTCGCCTGGCTGCGCGAGCATGGCGTCACCATCTGGGACGAGTGGGCGGACGCGCACGGCGAGCTCGGTCCGGTATACGGCAGGCAGTGGCGCGCGTGGGCCAGCGCCGACGGCCGCAGCATCGATCAGATCTCCCAGGCGGTCGAGCGGCTGCGAACCAACCCGGATTCGCGCCGCATCATGGTCAGTGCCTGGAACGTGGGCGAGCTCGAGCAGATGCGGCTGATGCCGTGCCATGTGATGTTTCAGTTCCACGTCGCCTCGCGGCGACTGTCGTGCCAGCTGTACCAGCGCAGCGCCGACGTGTTCCTCGGCGTCCCCTTCAACATTGCCAGCTACGCGCTGCTCACGCACCTGTTCGCGCAGCAGTGCGATCTGGAGCCCGGCGAGCTCATCTGGACCGGCGGCGACTGCCATCTGTACCTGAACCACCTCGCGCAGGCGGACCTGCAGCTGTCGCGTACGCCGTTCGCGCCGCCGCAGCTCAGCATTCGCCGCCGGCCGCCGAGCATTTTCGAGTACCGCTACGAGGACTTCGAGTTCGTCGGTTATCGCCATTACGAGCCGATCCGCGCACCGGTGGCGGTATGAAGCCGCTCGTCGAGGTGCGCAGCTCGCCGCTGCACGGTTTGGGGGTGTTCGCCGTGCGACGCATCCCCAGGGGCACGCGCGTGCTCGAGTACTGCGGCGAGCGCATTTCCCACGCCGAGGCCGACCGGCGCTATCAGCACAAGGACGAATCCGACAACCACACGCTCCTGTTCATCGTCGATGTGCGCACGGTGATCGATGCCGGCGTCGGCGGCAACGAGGCGCGCTACGTCAACCATGCCTGCAGGCCCAACTGTGAGTCGGTGATCGAGAGCCGCCGGGTGTTCATCGAGGCGCTGCGCACCATCGCGCCGGGCGAGGAGCTCACCTACGACTACCAGATCCAGCGCGAGTCCGACGACCCGCCCGACATCGATGCGATCTTTGCCTGCCGCTGCGGCTTCAGCGGCTGCCGCGGCACCATGCTCGGGCCTCGCAGCGTCGTGCCGCGCAAGCGCCGCGCCGCGCAGGCTGGCTGATCCCGCGGCGCCGACATGAACAGCCAGCGCCGCCTCAGCCTGTCCTCGATCGTCGGCGCGATCGGCATCGTCTACGGGGACATCGGCACCAGTCCGCTGTACACCATGCAGAATGCGGTGGGCGCGGCCGGCACCTTCAACGCCGCCGCGGTGCTCGGCGTGCTGTCGCTGATCTTCTGGAGCCTGACGATCTCCGTTACCCTGAAGTACCTGACCATCATCATGCGCGCCGACAACGACGGCGAAGGCGGCATCCTCGCGCTGTTTGCCCTCGCGCAGCGCCGGCTCATCGCCGGCAGCACCTGGGCGAAGGTGGCGGTGGGGCTGGCGCTGGCGGGCACGGCGTTTTTCTTCTGCGACGCACTCATCACTCCGGCGATCTCGGTGCTGAGCGCGGTGGAGGGCCTGGAGCTGCTCGACCCCGCCTTCAAGAAGGCGGTGATCCCACTCACCATCGCGGTCATCACGGCGTTGTTTGCCTATCAGCGTCATGGCACCGCGCGCGTCGGCAGCCTGTTCGGACCGATCATGGTGGTGTGGTTCGTCGTGATCGCGGTGATCGGCGCGCTGCCGATCGTGCGCCACCCGCAGGTGCTCGCGGCCTTGAATCCGCTGGCCGGAATCGGCCTGCTGATGCACCGGCCACAGGTGGCGCTGGCGGTCATCGGCACGGTGTTCCTGGCGCTCACCGGTGCGGAAGCCCTGTACGCGGACATGGGACACTTCGGCCGCGAGCCGGTGCGGGTGTCCTGGTACGCGCTCGTGGGACCGGCACTGGTCATCAACTACTTCGGCCAGGGAGCGCTGCTGCTGGAGCTCGGCGAGCCGGTCGACCATCCGCTCTATCACCTGGTGTCCGCGAGCTTGCTGCCCTGGATGGTGATCCTGGCGACGGCGGCGACGGTGATCGCCTCGCAGGCCACCATCTCCGGAGCCTTCTCGATGGCACGCCAGGCGGTGCACCTCGATCTGCTGCCGCGGCTGCGCGTGCTGCAGACCTCCGCCCTCGAGCAGGGACAGGTCTACGTGCCGATCGTCAACTGGCTGGTGTTCCTGGCGGTGTGCGCCTTCGTCGTCGGGTTCGGCTCCTCGGACGCGCTCTCGGGTGCCTACGGCGCCGCAGTGGTGGGCACCATGGTGGTGACCACCGTCCTCGGCGCCTTCGTCGCCGCCACGCAGTGGAACTGGCCGAAGTGGCAGGTAGCGGCGCTGTTCGGGCTGGTGCTGATCGTCGATCTCGCCTTCGTCGCCGGCAACATGACCAAGGTGCCCACCGGCGGCTGGATCCCGCTCACCCTCGGCGCGATCCTGTGCCTGATCTTCACCACCTGGCGCAACGGGCGGCTCGAGCTGCGCGCGGCGCTCGCAAAGCTCGCGGTGCCGCGCAACGAGCTGCCGAAGCTGGTGGCCGGCGTGCATCGCGTGCCTGGCACCGGGGTATTCCTGGCGAGCAATTCGCGACTGGTGCCCTCGGCGCTCATCCGCAACATCGAGCACAACCAGGTGGTGCATCAGCGCGTCATCATCCTCAACGTCGAGATCACCGACACGCCGCGCCAGGATCCGGTGCGCCGGCTGCAGATCGAGGAGGTTGCCCCCGGGGTGTTCTTCATCACCGCGCGCTTCGGCTTCATGGAGATGCCGGACGTCGCCGAGGCGCTCAAGGCGTGCCGCGCGCGCGGGCTGCGGGTATTCACCGAGGACAGCTCGTTCTTCGTCGGCCGGCACGTGGTGCGCGCCCGCCCGCTGCCGGGCCTGCGCGGCCTGGAGCGACGGTTGTTCGCACGCATGCAGCAGTACAGCACGCAGGCGGCCGAGTTCTTCCGCATGCCCTTTCGCGACGTGGTGATTCTCAGCACGGCTGTTGAGATCTGACGGCCGGGTCGCCCCCGGCCGACGGTTGGCATTGCGGGCTCGACCCTTGCAATAATGCAGCATGAGCGCTGTACAGCCGCTGGTCTCGCTGATCGTCGCCATGGCGCAGAACGGCGTAATCGGGCGCGACAACGCCCTGCCGTGGCGGCTGCCGGCGGATCTGAGGCGCTTCCGCGCCTCCACGCTCGGCAAGACTCTGCTCATGGGGCGCAAGACCTTCGAGTCCATCGGCCGTCCGCTGCCGGAGCGCGAGAACCTGGTGTTGACGCGCGACCGCCGCTGGCTCGCCCCCGGGGTCATTGTCGTGCACTCGGTGGAGCAGGCGCTGGCGCAGGCCGGTGGCAACGAGCTGGTGGCGATCGGCGGTGCGCAGATCTACCGCCTGGTGCTGCCGTTTGCGCGCCGCATCTACCTGACGCACGTGCACGCCGACGTGCCGGGCGACACGTTCTTTCCGGACTTCGATCACACGCAGTGGGACGACGTCGAATGCCGCCTGCACCCGGCTGACGACGAGCATGCCTATCCGGTCACCTTCGTCACTCTCGAGCGCCGCAACGCCCCGGCGGCGCCACGGCATCACTGACGGCGCTGCGCGCCGTCGCCCCCGCGCGAGCATGTTTACCTACATCTGCCTCGGTACCAGTGATCCGACGCGCGCCGCGCGTTTCTACGATGCGGTGCTCGGCGCCCTGGGCCACCGGCGCTGCGCCGCGTCTGATGAGTGGGAAGCGCAGGGTTGGCGGGGATGGGGGCGCTACGACAGCACCGCGGAGCTTGCGTTGTGGCTATGCCCGCCTTTCGACGGTCGCCCGGCGAGCGCGGGCAATGGCACGATGGTGGCGCTCGATGCCCGCAGTTGGCGCGAAGTGGATGAATTTCACGCCGCAGCGCTGGCGCACGGCGGCGCCTCGGAAGGTGCGCCGGGCCTGCGCCCGCACTACGCCGCCGACTTCTACGGCGCTTACGTGCGCGATCCGGACGGCAACAAGCTGGCGGCGGTATGCCGCGGCTTCACGCAGCCGCCGCGGCGGTAAGCCGCCCGTCGCGCGCGCTCACAGCGACTTGAAGTAGATCGTGGTCGCGCACGGACGGCCATCCGGCCACAGCGCGTAGCCGGGGATCTCACCGCAGCGTTGCCAGCCGCGGCGCGCGTAGAGGCGCTCGGCGTCGCCGCTCGCGGTATCGAGCACCAGCAGCGTGCGGCCCGCCTCACGCGCGGCCTGTTCGGCGGCGGCGAGCAACGCCGCGCCGACACCGCGGCGGCGGGCGCGCCGCTGCACCAGCAGCTTGGCGATCTCGCCGCGGTGCGGCTGGTTCTCCGGCAGCGCGAGGATCAGTTGCACCGTGCCGATGATGCGGCCGGAGGCATCCTCGGCGACCAGCAGCACGCGCTCACGGACCGCGGCGCTGGTGCAGACCCCGCGCCAGAAAGCGAGCGCGCGTGCGCGCGTGAGCGGCGGCATGAAGCTCACCGAGGCACCCCCCTCCACGCAATCGATCAGCACCTCGCTGAGCCCCTCGAGCTCCGGCTCGCTGCCGAGCGTCAGGCGGCGGATGCGGACCTCGTCGGCCACAGGGCTAAAGCGGCGACAACCGCTGCGTGACGAGCCGCTCCGCGAGCGCGGGGTCCGGTTCCGCCCCGGGACCGGCATCGAGCTCGCGCAGCAGCGTCTCCTGCACGGCCCCGCGGCGCAGCGCTTCGGCGTAAGGGATCTCGGGATGAAACATGACCATGGAGTAGCGCGGGATGAAGCGCCCGGGGAAACGCCGCTCCAGTCCCAGCGCGAGCGCGCGACGTCGCACGAAGCCGGCATCGAGCACCGCAGCGCGCATCTCGTCGTAGTTCTCGATCGCCATGCGCGCGATCGCCGCGGCGTTGGCTGCCCGCGCGGCCTCGAAAGCGGCGAACGCCGCCGCCCAGTCCTCGTCGCCCCCGAGCAGCTCATCGAGCTGCGAGCAGTCCTCGAAGGCGGCGTTCATGCCCTGGCCGTGAAAGGGCACGATGGCGTGCGCGGCGTCGCCGAGCAGCAGCACCTCGCCGCCGACGCGCCAGGGCTCGGTGTGCACGGTGCCGAGCTGTCCCTGCGGGTGAGCGGCAAACTGCGCGGCGAGATCCGGCAGCAGCGGCAGCGTGTCGGGGAATTCGCGGCTGAAGAGCGCAGTCACCGCCGCGGCGCTGCCGAGCGCGGTAAAGCTCGGCGCACCGGTGCGTGGCAGGAACAGCGTCGCGGTGAAACTGCCGTCGGTGTTGGGCAGGGCGATCAGCATGAAGCCGCCGCGCGGCCAGATGTGCAGCGCATGACGCTCGAGCGCCGCAGCCGCGGCAGCGGCGATGGTGAGCTCCTTGTAGTCGTGATCGAGCCACTCCTCGCGCACCCGCACGAGTCCGGCGGCGGCCAGGCTGGCGCGCACCGCCGATCCCGCCCCGTCGGTCGCGACGGTTGGAACGAGCGGTACGGTGTACTGCCCGCCGCTGCCGTCGCGGAACGTCAGGCGCGCGCTAGCGGTGTCCGCGCCCAGGCAGGTCTGGCCGAAGCGCACCGTGACGCGGCCGTGGCGCGCGGCCTCGTCGATGAGCACGCGGTTGAGGTCGGCGCGGCCGACCGAGAAGATGATCTCGTGCTCGCGCTGGCCGTAGGGCTGCAGCGCCGCGCGGCCGTCGCGCTCGTGCACCATGCGCCCACGCATCGGGATCAGCAGCGGCTGCACGCGCGCCAGCACGCCGGCGCGCTCGAGCGCGCGCAGCCCGCGCGCGGCCAGCGCCAGGTTGATAGAGCGGCCGCGCTCGGGCTGTGCCTGCCGCGGGTCCGGCCGGCGCTCGAACAGCGTCACGGCCAGCCCACGCCGCGCCAGCAGCAGCGCCAGCAAGGCGCCGGCGAGGCCGGCGCCGACGATGTTGATAGTGCGCGGTGGACCCTTCATGCGGCGTCCTGCAGCAGCGCGCGCAGCGCCTGCGCGAACTGCCACACGTCCTCGAAGCGGTTGTAGAGCGGCACCGGCGCCACGCGGATGATGTCCGGGGAGCGCCAGTCGCATACCATGCCGCGCGCACTCAGTCCATCGAACACGCGCTTGCCGCGTGCAGCGCCGCTGGCGAGCCGTAGCGACAGCTGGCAGCCGCGGCGCGCGTGGTCGTGCGGGGTGAGGATCTGCACGGCGGGCGCGAGCGGCCGCAGCAGCTTATCGAGACAATCGGTGAGCGCCACCGACTTGACGCGCAGGCGCTCCGCCCCCGCCTCGAGGAACAGCGCGAGCGAGGCGACGAGCGGCGCAGCGGCGAGAATGGGTGGATTGCTCAGCTGCCAGGCGGCGGCGCCGGCGGCGGCGCGAAACTGCGGCTCCATCAGGAAGCGCGTGTCCGCCTCGTGGCCCCACCAGCCGGCGAGACGGGCGCCGGGGAGCGAGCCGCCGTGCCGGGTGCGCGACTGCGCGCCGCTGTGGCGCTCGTGCACGAAACAGCCGCCGAGCGCACCCGGCCCGCCGTTGAGGTACTTGTAGCTGCACCATACCGCGAAATCGGCGTCCGCCCCGTGCAGCTCGAGCGGCGTGTTGCCGATCGAGTGCGCCAGGTCGAAGCCGGCGATGCAGCCGCGATAGTGCGCGGCGCGCGCGATGCGGGCGAGGTCGAACGACTGGCCGGTACGAAACTGCACTCCGGGCCACAACACCAGTGCGATCTCCTCGCCCTGGCGCTCCAGGCATTCCTCGATGTGCTCCTCCGCGAGCGTGACTTCGTCCGGCGGCGGCGCCAGCTCGAGCAGCTCCTGCTCGGGGTCGAGCCCGTGCCAGGCGATCTGCGAAGCCACCGCGTGGCGGTCCGAGGAGAAGGCGCCCGCTTCCATGAGGATGCGGCTGCGCTGTCCGCGCGGGCGGTAGAAGCTCGCCAGCATCAGGTGCAGGTTCACCGTGAGCGAGTTCATGGCCACCACTTCGCCCGGGTGCGCCCCGCCGAGCGCCGCGAGCCCCGCGGTCAGGTTCTCGTGATAAGGCACCCACGGCCGGCGCGCCTGCTCGTGCCCGAGCACGCCGAGCCGCGCCCAGTCGTCGAGCTCGGCGTTGACGATATCGCGCGCGGTGAGCGGCTGCAGTCCGAGCGAATGTCCGCACAGGTAGACCAGCGGCGCACCGTGCGCATCGCGCGGCAGCGCGAAGCGTGTCCGCAGCTCACGCAGCGGATCGGCGGCATCGCGCGCCTGCGCCTCCTCGAGCGTGAGCGGCCTGCTCATACGCTCGCCGTGAGCGCATACAGCAGCGGCCGGCACGGCACCGCGTCGCCGTCGAGCGCCGGCACCTGCAGCTGCAGCAGGTAACAACCGTCGCCTACCGCATCGGGCACGAAGGCCAGCTCGGTGATGGTGGCGTTGGCGCGCGTCGCCGCGGCGAGCTGCACGCTGCCCGGGGGCAGGCCGAAGAAAATACGGTGCGCCGTGAGCCGCCCGGCATCGTGGGCACGGTCGATCGAGGGCACGTCCACCACCAGATGCAGGATGCCGCGGCTCACCAGCCAGCCGGCCGCCTGCTGCGACAGGTACGGCGGATTTTGCCCGGTGTAGTCGCGCGTCCGCTTGGCGGCGTCGTTGGGCAGCGTGCGCACAATGAGCGCGCACGGTACGAATGGCGTCTGCGCGGGCCAGGCGGCCTCGAGAGCGCGGCGCCTGATGAGCTGGTCGGTCGCCTGCGGCGCGGGGTCGCTGCCCTCGTCGCCGGCGGCCTGCGGGCTGACCGACAGCAGCAGCGCCGGCAGCAGCGTGGCGGGTGTGACGCGCCAGGCGTCGAGGCGCTCGCGCGTCAGGTGTCCGACGCACTCGGTATGCGTGCCGTTGCAGTGAGGGATCAGCGTGATCACCTCGCAGTTGCAGCTCGAGCCGCGCTCGACCGAGCCCTTGAAGCCGAAGCCCGGAGTCTCGAAGGGCCGCGAGCTGGCGCGCGGGGCGCCGAAGTGTCGCGGCTGCGCTCCCGCGAAATCCAGCTCCACGGCCAGTTCCAGGGGCGCCGCCAGGTCGACTGCGACCTCGCGGCCGCCGACCGCGACGCGGGCGTGCACCTAGGAGCGCTCCATGACCGTACCGCAACGGCTGCAGGTGCGCCGCTCGCGGCTGGCGAAGAAGCGCTCGAATACCGGCGGAAACTGCTTCTCGATGTCGGTCAGCTCGAAGAATTCCTCGTAGAGGCGCGCGCCGCAGCGCTCGCAGTACCATTGGAAACCGTCGAGCTCGCCCGGACGCCGCGCGCGCTCGACGACCAGGCCGACGCTGTTGGGCGGCCGCTGCGGCGAGTGCGGCAGGCGCGGGGGGATCAGCAACACTTCGCCGGCGCGGATCGGCACGTCGACGGTCCGTCCCTCCTGGATGGTCCGCAGCACCATGTCGCCCTCGAGCTGGTAGAAGAATTCCTGCCCCGGGTCGACGTGGAAGTCCTTGCGGGCATTCGGACCGCCCACCACCATGATGATGAAGTCGCCGTCGGCGAATACGCGCTTGTTGCCGACCGGCGGCACCAGTTGCGCACGGTGCGCGTCGATCCATTGCCGGAAATTGAATGCCTGCAGGGATTGCACTGTGCCCTCCGTGCCGTTGGCGTATGTTACGCGCTGCGCAAGCGGAACGAGGAGTTTGCAATGGATCGGAAGGCCGCGACCGGCGCCGTGGTGCGCGTCGGCCTGCTCGCGCTTGCCCTCGCCGCCGGCGGCTGCTCGCATCTGCACTGGTTCGGGCACAAGGGCGCCGCGGCGCCGCCCGCGGCCGTGCATGAGCTCGACATCGCCGGTGCCGCCCCCGACACCTACCCGCAGCACTGGCAGCGCAATACGCTGCTGGTGGATCTGTCCGCCGCCAACGGCTCGGGGAGCGTGATCCTGCAGCCCGTCGACGGCAACGGCTGGCCGGTGCGGCTCGCCTTGCGGGTCACGCCCGGGGCCATCGGCGCGCTCGAAGTACGCGGCGCGCAGCGGGTGTTTCTGCCCATCGCCGCCACTGGCAGGCCGGTCGACCTGGAGCTTCCGCCGGGGGTCTACACGGCCACCACCGCGCAGCTGACCGTGTCCTGGGGCGCGTCCGCCACGCAGTAGCTTTAGTCGCGGCTGATGCGCTGGTACGCGGTACACGGCACGCTGATCGGTGCCGCCGCGGTGTCGAGATCGAGCGCGGTGAGCGCGCCGCCCCACACGCAGCCGGTGTCGAGGCCGACGACGTCGGGGCGCTGCACCAGCCCGAGCGCCGACCAATGGCCGAAGATGATGCGTGCGTCGCGGCTGGCGCGGTGCGGGTGCTCGAACCACGGACGCAGCGGCGAAGGCGGCGGGGGCGGCGGACCCTTGAGCGCTATGTCCACGCGGCCGTCGGCGGTGCACAAGCGCAGCCGTGTCAGCACGTTGATGGCGAAGCGCAGCCGCTCCCAGCCGCGCAGGCGCTGGTCCCAGCGGTCCGGCTCGTTGCCGTACATGTGCTCGAACAGCGTGCGCGGCTCGTGGCGCAGGGCGTGCGCCACCTCCGCGGCGAGTTGCAGCGTGAGCGCCACGCTCCATTGCGGTACCACCCCGGCATGCACCAGCAGGTCGCCGCCTTCGGCGTGCGCCAGCGGGCGCGTCAGCAGCCACTCGAGCAGCGCGTCGCGATCGGGCGCCGCCAGCACTGCATCGAGTGTGTCGGACTTGCGGCGGCGCTGCGCGGCGAAAGCCAGCGCCAGCAGGTGCAGGTCGTGATTGCCGAGCACCGCGACCGCGTTGTCGCCGAGGGCGCGTACCAGGCGCAGGGTGGCGAGCGATCCGGGACCGCGATTCACGAGGTCGCCGACCAGCCACAGGCGGTCGCGATCGGCGGAAAACTTCAGCCGTGCCAGCAGCGCGCGCAGTTCCCGGTCACAGCCTTGCACGTCGCCGACCGCATAGCGGGTCACTGCAGAATGCCGGGCATGGCGAGGCGGAACGGCTCGATCGGCGCGTCGAACTGCGCGCCATCGTCGGCGAGCATCTGGTAGCTGCCCTGCATGGAGCCCACCGGCGTCTCGATCACCGCGCCGCTCGAGTAGCGAAAGCCCTGCCCGGGTTTCAGGTACGGCTGTTCGCCGACGACGCCGTCGCCGCGCACCTCCTCGACCTTGCCGTTGGCGTCGGTGATGACCCAGTGACGTGTCAGCAACCGCGCCGGCACCTGACCCTCGTTGCGGATGGTGATGGTGTAGGCGAACACGTAACGGCGCTCGCGCGGATCGGACTGCTCGTCGAGGTAGCTGGTCTCGACGTCGACGCGGATCTTGTGCGAGGCGGAAGCCATGGCGTGGGTATTCTACCGAAACTGTCTCAGCCGCGGCCGACGCGCATCGCCAGCACGTCGCAGGGCGCGGCGTGCAGCACCGTGTCTGCGGTGAGATTTACCAGTATCGACAGCCCGTGGCGCTCGCGGCTGCCGAGGACGATCAGATCGCTGCGTCGCTCGCGCGCCACGCGCACGATCTCGGATTTGACATTGCCGCTTTCCACCCGGCAGGCCGCGCCCGGCAGACCGAGCTGGGTCGCCAGTGCCTGCAGTCGCTGCCGCGCGCGCTCGAGCAGCTCCTCCTCGATCTGCACCGAAGGCATGAGCGTCTCGCCCATCGGCTCGACCGGCACGAATTCCACCACGTGCAACAGCTCGACCTCCGCGCCGACAGCGGCGGCGAGCGCCTGCGCCCGGCGTCCGATCGTCAGACTGTCCTCGGTCAGGTCGACGACCAGTAGCACGCGCTGGTAAGGAGTCATCTGTCCCTCTTGCAGCAGCCCCGCCTGCGCGCAGACTAGCGGTCGGCGCCCCTGCGGTCGAGGGCCTGAGCGAGGGTGTTGAAGGCCTGCGGGGGCAGCGTCTCGGGACGGACCCCGGGGTCGATGCCGCAGGCGCCGATCGCCTCGCGATCGAGAAGTTGACTTAAGGCGTTGCGCAACGTCTTGCGGCGCTGCGTGAAGGCCGCCGCTACCACGGTGGCGTAATGCGGGCTGACCGGGAACAGCGGCACGGGCCGCACGCGCAGGCGCACCAGCGCAGACCACACCCGCGGCGGCGGCTGAAAAGCGCCCGGGCCCACGTCGAACAGCCGCGCGACCTCAAGCAGCGGCGCGAGCATCACGGTGAGCCGCCCGTAGGCGCCGCTGCCGGGGGCCGCGGCGAGGCGCGCCGCCACCTCACGCTGCAGCATGACGGTCAGGTCGTCGATCACCGCGGAGGCACCCAGCAGGTGAAACAGCAGCGGGGTGGAGATGTTGTAGGGCAGGTTGCCGACGATGCGCAGCTTACCCGCGCGCGCCGCGGCCAGTGCGCGGTAGTCGAATCGCAGCGCATCACCCTGGTGCAGGTGCGCGTGTGCGGCGCCGGCGAAGCGCACGTGCAGCTGCGCGGCGAGGTCGCGATCGATCTCGATGGCGTCGAGTGTGCACTCGCAGCACGCGAGCAGCCGTGCGGTGAGCGCGCCGCGCCCGGGTCCGATCTCGACCAGGTGATCGCCGCGGCGCACCGCCAGAGCGCCCACGATGCGCTCGATCACCGCCGGATCGTGCAGGAAATGCTGGCCGAAGCGCCGGCGGCGCGGCGGCGGACGCGGCGCCGCGGCGGCCGGCATCAGCGCCCGGGCAGGGCGAGGCGGCTGGCGAGCTGCACCGCCGCGATGAGGCTGCCGGCATCCGCCCGACCGCTGCCGGCGAGATCGAGTGCCGTGCCGTGATCGGGCGAGGTGCGCACCAGCGGCAACCCGAGCGTCACGTTGACCGCGCGCTCGAAGCCGGCGTACTTGACGACCGGCAGACCCTGGTCGTGGTACATGGCGAGCACCGCGTCGTACCCGGCGAGCACCTGCGGCACGAACACCGTGTCGGCCGGCAACGGTCCGCTCGCGCGGATACCCGCGGCGCGCAGCCGTTCGATCGCCGGCGCGATGATGCGCACCTCCTCGTCCCCGAGGTGCCCGCCTTCGCCGGCGTGCGGGTTCAGCCCGCACACCGCGAGGCGCGGCGCGGGGATGCCGAAGCGGCTGGCGAGCTCGCTCGCGAGCACCGTCCCCACCTCGAACAGCAGCTCCGCGCTCAGCGCCGCGCTCACCGCCTTCAGCGGCAGGTGCGTGGTGGCGAGCGCCACGCGCAGCTCGCCGTTGGTGAGCAGCATCACCGGGTGGGCGCTGTGCGTGCGCCGGGCGAGATATTCGGTGTGTCCGCTGAAGGCGATGCCCGCCTCGTTCATCACGCCCTTGTGAACCGGCGCGGTGACGATGGCGTCGAACTCCCCGGCGAGCGTGCCGTCGACGGCGCGCTCGAGCAGCGCCAGCACGTAGCGCGCATTGGCCGGATCAGGGCGGCCGGCGACGCTCGGTGCGCCGAGCGGCAGATGCGCGACAGCGAGCGTACCGGGTGCATGCGCGGCGCCGCGCGGTGCCGCAGCGCCTGCGTAGCGGGTGAGCGCGACCGCAAGTTGCAGCTGCTGCGCACGCGCGGCGAGCAGCGTGCGGTCGCCGAGGCACACCAGCTCGCACGGCAGCTCGCGCAGGGCGAGCGCCAGGCACAGCTCCGGGCCGACGCCGGCGGGCTCTCCCGAGGTCAGAGCGATGCGGGGAATCATCTGCAGGAGAGCGCGAAGCGCGACATGCGTGGTTGCCCCAGGGATGGGTTCACGGCGTCCCCGGACCCACGCATGTCGCGATCACGCGCGGCCTAGGATTTATATTCCACGTACGCTTCGTCCCGCATGCGCCGCAGCCACAGCTCGGTTTCCTCGTCCGCCTTGCTGGCGCGGATCGCCTCCATGGCCTGGCGGCGCTTGAGCTCGTCGCTGTTGTCGTAGCGGCGGTGGCCGAGCATCTGGGCGATGTGCCAGCCGAACTGCGTCTTGAAAGGTTCGCTGATCTCGTTGTCCTTCAGCCGGCCGATGGCCTGCTCGAATTCCGGGGCGAAGGTGCCCGGCCCGGTCCAGCCGAGATCCCCGCCCTCGGCCGCCGAGCCCGGATCCTCGGAAGACACCTGCGCGATGCCGGCGAACTCCTCGCCCTTGAGGATGCGCTCGCGCAGCGCCTCGAGCTTGCTGCGCACGGTGGCATCGTCCGCCAGTTCGGTGGTCTTCATGAGGATGTGACGCACGTGGACCTGGTCCTCCACCGCGTTCTCGGTGCCGCCGCGCACCTCGTTCAGGCGGATGATGTGGTAGCCGGTGGGCGTGCGCAGCGGCTCGCTCACCTCACCGGGCTTTAGCTTCGCGATGGACTCGGTGAGGAACGTGGGCAGCTCGCTGCCCTTGCGCCAGCCGAGTGCACCGCCGTCGAGCGCCGTCTGGCTGTTGGAGTAAGCGACGGCGAGTTTGGCGAAATCCTCCCCGCCCTTGGCGCGCGTGTAGACCTCCTGTGCGCGCTTGGCCGCCGCTTCGAGCTGCGCCGGGCTGGCCTCCTGGCCGACCGCGATGAGGATGTGCGAGACGTTGTACTCGTTGCGCTCTGAGGGAGTGCGTGCCTGCTTCTCGAGGAACTGGTCGATCTCGCGCGGCGTGACGCTGATGTGCTGCAGCACGTCACGCTGGCGCAGGAGCGTGATGGTGATCTCCCTGCGGATGTCGTCGCGGTAGCTCGGATAGTCGACGCCCTGCTTGGCGAGCGCATCCGGCAGCTGGGAGAGCGTCAGGCTGTTGCGCTTCGCGACGTCCTGCAGCGCAGCGTTCAGCATCTCGTCGGTCACCTTCACGCCCGCGTGGTTGGCGCGCTGCAGCTGGATCTCCTGTACCACCAGGCGCTCGAGCACCTGCTGGCGCAGCACGTTCTGCGGCGGCAGCTCGAGCTTCTGCTGCCGCAGCCGGTCGCTCACCACCTCGACCTGCTCATCGAGGTCGCTGTTGAGCACCACGCCGTCGTTCACGATCGCGACCACGCGATCGAGCAGCTCGCCGCGCGTGGCGAGCTCGCGGGTCTGCGCCCAGGCGCCCTGCGCCAGCACGCAGGCTGCCGCCGCAGGCACGAGACCGATCCAGGCCGAAGTCACTGACCGCTGCATGTTTTTTCCTGTGCCTCTACCAGACGCTCCTGAGTGGGCCGGGATTTCTGTTAGTCATTGCCTCGGGCGGCACGTAGCCGCGAATCTCCTGCCCAAGGGAAGTGTCCGTCGCCGATCCGACACTGGCCAGGCCCCCGAGTTCCAGCTGCAGCCAGACCCCCGTGTCCTGGGTCCCGTTGTGATTGCTGACGTAACGGCGCACGCCGAGCCGCGCCCGCCAGCAGCACGCACGATACTCGAACCCGGCGAAACGCTCCAGGAAGCCGACCAGCGGCGCCGATACCAGGGCGCCGGTCTGCAGCACCCCGGGCTGGGCCGCCTGCAGGTTGTATTCGTGATCGCTCAGCGAGTAGATTTCGCGGGCGAACACGTTCCAGTTGCGCCGTATGGGCCAGGCGCCCGAGACCTCGATCTGGTCGAAAGTGTAGCGCTCGTAGCGGTACGCGAGGTTGATGACCGAGTTGCTGGCGGGCTTGTACTGCAGGTTGAGCTGTGTTTCCTCGCTTCCCTGCCTCTGCGGGTCCCACAGCAGTCCGACGGCTGCGCTCCAGTCCTGGAACGCTGTGAGGGCCAGCTGCGCGACCAGGTTCGAGCGCTTCTCGCTGCCGGGTACCTCACCGGGCAGCAGCACGCGCGGCGCCTCGAACGAGTAGGTCTGGCCGAAGGTCCCGGAGATGAACTGCCGCCCGTTCTGCGCGTCCAGCAGCCGGCTCGTGACCCCGACCGTCACCTGGTTGGCATCGCTCTGCCGGTCGGCGCCGACGAAGCGGTTGTTGCGGAACAGCTCCACCGGGTTCAGCAGGTCCGGAAGCGCGGTGTCGAATACCGGCAGATCCTGCTGATCGCGGTAGGGCACCTTCAGGTACAGCAGCCGCGGCTCGAGCGTCAGGCGGCGCTGGTCGTGCGAGCCGCTGGAGCGCTCGAACATCAGCCCGGTGTCGAAGCTCGCGATCGGCAGCGTGCGCGAAGGTGAGCGCGGCTCGCCGGGCAGCGTGTACTGCAGCTCGTACTGCGTGGCGCGCCAGGCGAGCGCCGGGCGCACGAAGTATCCGGGACCGGCCAGATCCAGGTACACCCCCGGGGTCACGTCCGCGCGCCAGCCGCTCACCTCGAGCGTGCCGCCGGGGCGCTGGAAGTCGACCAGCTCGGAATCGAAGCCGTAGTGGAAGATTCCTCCGAGGTTGTAGTCGCTGCGGGCGGCAACGCGCGGCAGTCGCGCGTACGGGCGGTCATCGACCGGCAGGGTGTAGTCGATGGT
Organism: Steroidobacteraceae bacterium; assembly: GCA_035481975.1. Classification (GTDB taxonomy): domain Bacteria; phylum Pseudomonadota; class Gammaproteobacteria; order Steroidobacterales; family Steroidobacteraceae; genus 13-2-20CM-66-19. The sequence continues at coordinate 51,131 of DATHRC010000041.1, read as the reverse complement.
CTGGAATTGCTGCGCCTGGCCGTCGATCCGCCAGTGCTCGTCGCGGTAGGAAAAGGTGGCGCTGCGCTCGAGAAACGCGGTACTGGTGCCTTCCGGGCCCTGCGAGAAGTCCTCGAAGTAGAACGGATCGCTCACTTCCTCGGCGTGCAGGGTCAACCGCCAGAAATCCGCCAGGTCGGCCACGTCGGTGAAGCGCACGCGGTTGCGGCTGCCGTCGAAGGAGCGGTCGTAGGGCAGGAAGTTCCAGTCGAGCTCGCCGTGCTGACTCTCGGTGAGGAAGCGCAGATCGCCGCCGAGATCCGGGCCGGCGTGGCTGTACTCGGTCGGCTCGAAGGTGAAATCGACATTAGGGGCGATATTCCAGTAGTACGGGAGCGACAGCTCCAGGCCGCCGTAGGACATGTTGCCGATGGTCGGAAACAGGAAACCGCTCTTGCGCTCCTGCGACAGCGGAAAGGAGACCCAGGGCAGATACAGCAGCGGTACCCCCATGAAATCGATCTGCGCGTCGCGCGCCGTGCCGATCTTGTTGTGGGTATCCAGTACGATGCTGTCGGCCTTGATGTACCAACTCTCATCGCGCAGCGGGCAGGTGGTGAAGGTGACGCCCTTGAGCGTCAGCACTCCCTGCGGCGTGAGCTGCATCTGCTGCGCGGCGCCGCGCGCCGGGCGTTGGCGCAGCGCGAACTCCGCCGACTTGAATTGCGCGCCGGCGTCGGCGGAGTAACTGCCGCTCGCGCCCGTCACGTGAACCAGCGGATCGCTGTAGTCGACGTGGCTGTCGCTTTCCACCGAGCCGTTGCGCCGGTCGAGCTGCGCCTCGTCGGCACGGATGACCCGATCGCCCTGGCGCACCTCGACGTTGCCCTTGAGGAGCGCCTGGCCGGCGTTGCCGGCGACGTCCGCGTCCACCGAGTCGGCCGTCACGTCGATCTTGCTGTCCGGCGCGAGCCTGGTGCGCGGCGTGGCGCCGCCCGGGGCGGCGGGCGCCAGCAGCGCGCCGCCACCGCCGGTGCCGGGCACGGTCGCGGGCGGGTTCTGTGACGGGCAGGGCGGTTCCTGCCCCCAGGCAACCGGCATGATGCTGCCGAGCGCAACGATCGCGGTCCGGAATGGGCTCGAACGCAGCATGAAGAGCGGCATTATAATGGCGCGCCGCAGCGACGCAGGCCGAAAAACCCCTAACTCCCGCATGCTTGAGAGCGACGCGCGACTCGCGCTGATTGAGCGGTGGCTGTCGCGCGAGCTGCGACTGGCGGTGCTGCGCATCGAGCCGGCCTCGAGCGATGCCAGCTTCCGGCGCTACTTCCGCGTATTTGCCGAGCGCGGCACCTACGTCGTGATGGACGCGCCGCCCGGCAAGGAAGACGTACACCCCTACCTCAAGGTGTCGCAGATGCTCGAGGACTGCGGCGCTCACGTTCCGCACGTGCACGAGGCGGACCCGGCCCGCGGGCTGCTGTTGCTCGAGGACCTCGGCCGTACGTTGTATCTCGAGCGGCTCATTGCCGGTGACGACAGCGAGCGGCTCTACGGCGATGCGCTCGACGCCCTCGCCCTCATCCAGGTGCGCGGCCGCGTGGCGTGCGCGGCGCTCGCCCCGTACGGCCGTAGCGAACTGCTGCGCGAGATGACGCTGCTGCCGGAGTGGTTCCTCGGCCGTCACCTGGGGCTCGCGCTGTCCGCGGCCGAGACTCAGCTGCTCGCCGCTGCGTTCGAGTTTCTGATCGGCGAGGCGCTGGCGCAGCCGGTGGTGTTCGTGCACCGCGATTACCACGCGCGCAACCTCATGGTGGTCGCCGAGCGTAATCCGGGCATCATCGATTTCCAGGATGCGCTGGCCGGCCCGGTCGGCTACGACCTGGTGTCGCTGTTGAAGGACTGTTATATCGCCTGGCCACGTGCGCGCGTGGTCGGCTGGGTGGGCGCATTCCGGGCGCGGCTGCTGGCGCAGGGCGGCGCTGCCGGCGCGAGCGAGGCGCAGTTCCTGCGCTGGTTCGACCTCGTCGGCGTGCAGCGTCATATCAAGGTGCTCGGCATCTTCTGCCGCCTGTGGTACCGCGACGGCAAGCCGGGGTACCTGGCCGATCTGCCGCGGACGCTGGACTACGTGCGCGAGGTCTGCGCGCAGCATGCGCCGCTCGCCGCGCTCGGCCGCTTCCTCGAGGAGCGCGTCGCCGCGGCACTGCCCGCGGCCAACGCGCGCGTGGCGGCCGAGCGTGCGGCCGGCGCCGGGAGCCCGGCGTGAAGGCAATGCTGCTGGCCGCCGGCCGCGGCGAGCGCATGCGTCCGCTCACCGACTCGCTGCCCAAGCCGCTGTTGGAGGTCGGGGGGCGCCCGCTCATCGCCTGGCACCTTGCCGCGCTGGCGCGCGCCGGCATCCGCGAGGTGGTCATCAATCTCTCCTGGCTCGGCGCGCAGTTGCAGGCCGCGCTCGGCGACGGGCAGCAGCTCGGCGTGCGCATCGCCTGGAGTGAGGAGGGATCGGTGCCGCTCGAGGCCGGCGGCGGCATCTTCCGCGCCCTGCCGCTGCTCGGCCCCGGCGCTTTCCTGGTGGTGAACGCCGACATCTGGACCGACATCGATTTCGCCCGCCTGCGGCTCGCGCCGGGAGCGCTCGCGCACCTGGTGCTCATTCCCAATCCGCCGCACCACCCGCGGGGCGACTTTGCGCTGCAGGGCGACCTGGTGGTGGGCGAGGGGGATGAGCGCTTCACTTATGCGGGTGTCGGGCTATATCGTCCCGAGTTCTTCGCGGGTTGCTCACCCGGGCGCTTTGCGTTGCTGCCGCTGCTGCAGCGGGCCATCGACGCCCGCAGACTGCACGCAGAGGTCTGGCGCGGTGAATGGTGCGACGTGGGCACGCCGCAGCGCCTGGCGAGCCTGCGGGCGCGGCTCGCTACGCTACAATGAGCCCATGTCGCAGCTTAAGGGCATCCCGCTGGTAACCGAGGCCGCGCGCGCGCGCAGCGGCGAGAAATACCTCACCCCGCAAGGCTTTACCGCGGTGCGCGACGGCATCAAGGCGCGCGCCGCGCCCGCGCCCGCCATCCGCAAGCCCGCGTGGCTCAAGGCGCAGGCCCCCACCGGCGCGGGGTTTCGCGCGGTGCGGGCGCTGGTGCGCGAGCACCGGCTCGCGACCGTGTGCGAGGAGGCCAAGTGTCCCAACATCGGCGAGTGTTGGAATGCGGGCACCGCCACTCTCATGCTGATGGGCGCGGTGTGCACGCGCGCCTGCCGCTTCTGTTCGGTGGACACCGGCAACCCGCACGGCTGGCTCGACGCGGCGGAGCCGGAGAACGCCGCACGCACCGTCGAGCTCATGCAGCTTTCCTACGTGGTGCTCACCTCGGTGGATCGCGACGATCTGCCCGACGGCGGCGCGGCGCACTACGCCGCGTGCGTGCGCGCCATCAAGCGGCGCAACCCGCACACCGCGGTCGAGGCGTTGACGCCCGACTTTCAGGGAAATCCCGCCAGCGTGGCCACCGTGGTCGACTCCGGGATCGAGGTGTTTGCACAGAACATCGAGACGGTGCGCCGCCTGACGCACCCGGTACGCGATCCGCGGGCCGGCTACCAGCAGACACTTGCCGTGCTCACACACGCCAGGCGGCACCGGCCGGGGCTGCTCACCAAGAGCAGCCTGATGCTCGGTCTCGGCGAGACGGATGTGGAGATCGTGGCCACGCTGCGCGACCTGCGCGCCGCCGGTGTGGATCTGGTGACGCTCGGGCAATACCTGCGGCCGACGGCGAATCACCTGCCGGTCGAGCGCTTCGTCACGCCGCAGGAGTTCGACCGCTACCGCGCCGAAGCTCTGGCGCTCGGCTTTCTCGAGTGCGTCGCCGGTCCGCTGGTGCGCTCGAGCTACCGCGCCGAGCAGGCGCTCAACCGCAACAACGCCGGTCTCGACAACTCGAGGCTCGCGTGAGCGTAGCGGCCCGCACCACACTCGGCACGCCGGCGGCCACACCCGGCAGCGTGCCGCCGGCGGTGGTGCGGTGGCTGGGGCGTGTCGACTACGAGCCGACCTGGCGCGCGATGCAGCACTTTACCGCTGCGCGCGCAGCCACTAGCGCCGACGAGATCTGGTTGCTCGAGCATCGGCCGGTCTTCACGCTCGGGATGAATGCGAGCCGTGCGCACCTGCTCGCACCGGGGGACATCCCGGTGGTGCAGATCGACCGCGGCGGCCAGGTGACCTATCACGGTCCCGGACAGCTCGTGGTTTATCCGCTCATCGATCTGCAGCGCCTGGGGCTTGGCGTGCGCGAGTTCGTGAGCGCCCTCGAGCGTGCGGTGATCGAGCTCGCCGCGCAGTTCGGCATCGCCGCCGACCGCCGCCACGGCGCCCCGGGCGTCTATGTCGCCGGCCGCAAGCTCGCCAGCGTCGGGGTGCGCGTGCGCCGGGCCGGCAGCTACCACGGACTCGCGGTGAACGTGGCGCTCGATCTCGAGCCGTTCCGGCGCATCAACCCCTGCGGCTACGCGGGACTCGAGATGACCCAGTTTGCCGGGCTCGGCGGCCCGCGCACCGTGACTGCCTGTGCCGAGGCGCTCGAGCCGCGGCTGCTCGCGGCGCTGCGTCTTGCGCGCGGCTAGCATGTTGCCATGACCCGGACTCGGCAGGCCGCGCGCCGCGCCGCGGCACTGGCGCTCGCGCTTGTGGTACTCGCCGCGCTGTCCTCCTGCAGCCGTCCGCCGACCCCCGGTGGCGCCGCACGTATCACCCTGCGCAATGTCTCCTACGACGCGACCCGCGAGCTGTACGTGGATTTCAATGCGGCGTTCGCCCGCCACTGGCAGCAGCAGACCGGGCAGCAGGTGCGCATCGATCAGTCGCACGGCGGTTCCGCCACCCAGGCGCGTTCGGTCATCGAGGGGCTCGCCGCGGATGTGGTGACGCTGGCCCTCGCCGCCGATATCGACGTCATCGCGGCACAGGGCAAGCTGCTGCCGCTCAACTGGCAGAGTCTGCTTGCCGACAACAGCTCGCCCTATACCTCGACGATCGTGTTCCTGGTGCGCCACGGCAACCCCAAGGGCATTCACGACTGGGGTGACCTGGCGCGGCCGGGGATCGCGGTCATCAGCCCCAACCCCAAGACCTCGGGCGGCGCGCGCTGGAACTACCTGGCCGCCTGGGCCTGGGCGCGCGCGCAGCCGGGCGGCGGCGACGCCGCTGCGCGCGATTTTGTGCGCCGCCTCTACCGCAACGTGCCGGTGCTCGATGCCGGGGCGCGCGGCGCCACCACCACTTTCGTGCACAACGGGCTCGGCGACGTGCTGGTGGCGTGGGAGAGCGAGGCGTTGCTCGCGATACGCGAGCTCGCCAGCGAGCGCCTCGAAATCGTAGTGCCCTCGGTGAGCATACTCGCCGAGCCGCCGGTGGCGGTGGTCGAGGAGGTGGCGCTGCGTCACGGTACGCGCGAGGTGGCGCGCGCCTACCTGGATTATCTCTACAGCAAGGAGGGCCAGGAGGTCATCGCGCAGCACTTCTACCGCCCGCGCGACCCGCAGGTCGCCGCGCGCTACGCTGCGCGCTTCCCGCAGCTCAAGCTCGCCACCATCGCCGACTTCGGCGGCTGGCCGAGTGCGCAACGCACGCACTTCAGCGACGGCGGCGTGTTCGATCAGATCTCGACGCGCTAGTTGCGCGACTCGCCGCGCCTCACTCGACCACCAGCTTGTAACCGGCCGCTGCGGTGCGCAGCAGCGCCGGGGCTGCCGGGTCCGGCTCGATCTTCTGCCGCAGCCGGTGCACCAGCTGCTTCAGCAGCTGGCGATCGCCGCTGCTTCTGTGCCCCCACACCTGCACCAGCAACCGGTCGGAGCTCACCGCGCGCCCGGCATGCGCCAGCAGCATCTGCAGCAGTCGCAGCTCGAGCTTGGTGAGGCGCACCGGCTCCGCCGAGCCGATGCGCACCGTGTGCTCCCCCAGATCGAGGCTGACGCGCCCTGCGGCCAGCGGTGCACTGCTCTCCATACCGGCGCGGCGCATGAGCGCCTGGATGCGCGCCAGCAACGTGCGCGGGCTGAAGGGCTTGGTGAGATAGTCGTCGGCGCCGAGGCCGAGCGCGCGCACCAGGTCCTCCTCCTCGCCGCGCACCGTGAGCATCATCACCGGCACCCGCGAGCGGGCGCGGATCGCCTCGCACACCTGAAACCCCGAAAGGCCCGGCATGTTGACGTCGAGCACCACCAGGTCCGCGGATTCCTCGGCGAAGCGCCGCACCGCGGACGGCCCGTCGGCCGCCTTGATCGCCAGGTAGCCCGCCTGGGCGAGCGTGAACGCGATGAGCTCGCGCAGATCCGCATCGTCATCGGCTATCAGCACCTTCATGCCGGCTTCTCCGCCGGCAGCGTGAGCGTGAAGCGCGTGCGCGCCGCCGCGGTACGCTCGAACTCCACACGGCCGCCGTGGCGCTCGACGATGGACTTCACCAGCCACAGGCCGAGCCCGAGTCCGGCAGCTTCCGGCTCGCCGCCGCCGCGCCGGAAGCGCGCGAACAGCTCGCTGCTGTCGGCGCTGGCCGGCCCGGCGCCCTCGTCCTCCACCCAGCTGCGCACCTCGCCGGCCGCGGCCGCGGCGCCGATGCGCACCACGCTGCCCTCGGGGGCGAACTTGTTGGCATTCGCCAGCAGGTTGACGAACACCTGCGTCAGGCGGGTCTGGTCGCCGCTCACCGGCGGCAGGTCGTCCGGCAGCTCGACGCTGAGCGTCTGGGCGCGCTGCGCCAGCAGCGCGCCGACCAGCGTGCGGGCGTCGTCGACGACTTCGGCGAGCGCCACGCTCTGGTGGCGGATGGCAAGCTGCCCGGACTCGATGCGCACGCTCTCGAGCAGGTTGTCGATCAGCTGCGTCAGGCGCAGCGTCCCGCGCTCGAGCGAGGTGACCAGCTCGCGCTGCTGCTCGCGCGGCATCTGCTCGAGCCCGCCGAGCAGCAGCTCGATGGAGGCGAGCTGCGCGGCCAGCGGGGTGCGAAACTCGTGCGAGATGTTGGCGAGCACCGAGTCACGGGCGCGCCGCACCGCCTCGAGCTCGGTCTCGTCGCGGATCACCTGTACCTGCAGCCCGTCGACCTGCGCGGCGCTGGTGATCACCGTGGTGCGCACCTCGCCGGAGGCGGCGCTCAGCTGCTCGACGGCCTTGGCACTGCCTTCGTTGCGGGCCTGCAGGATCGGGCAGCGCTGCTCGCACGGCCGCTGGCCGTCCTGCGGGAGCGGCTGCAGCACGTCGCCGCAGAAGCGGCCGACCGCCGCATCGGCCGCAACGCCGAGCAGGCGCGCCGCCTGGGGGTTCAGGTAACGGATGATGCGATTCCGGTCGACCGCGTACACGCCCTCGACGATGCCGCCGAGCACCGCCTGGGCCTCGGCCTCGCGCCGCCGCAGCGTGCTGGTGAGCTCGATGAGGTTGCGACGCATGTCCTCCATGGTGCGCGCCAGCGCGCCGACCTCGGCGGCGCCGCCGGTGGGGATGGAAGTGGAAAAGTCGCCCTTGCCCAGGCGGGTGGCTGCGGCGGTGAGCTCGCGTACCGGTCCGACCACACGCTCGCCGAGCAGCAACGCCGCCGCCACCGCGAGCGCGGCCAGGATCAGCGCCGTCAGCAGCAGCTTGTGCAGCAGGCGGCTCGCGGGATTGTCGACCGCACTGGCGGGCAGCAGCGCCTCGATGAGCGCGATCGCCTCGCCGCTCGAAGCGAACACCGGAACCGCGGCGGCATAGGCATCCTGCGAGTCGATGCGCTGCACCGCCGAGCGGCCGTCGGCGAGGGCCGCAGCGTACAGTGGCGTGAACGGTCCGACCGGGGCGCTGGTATAGGAGCGATAATCGATGAGCCGCACCTCGGCGCCGACCTGGGTGCTCAGCAGGCCCGCCAGCTTCTCGTCCAGGCGGCGGATGACGTAGAGCGTCAGTCCCTGGTCGCCGAGCGTCGCCCGCGCACCCAGCAGCGGTACCCGCTCGGTGGCCGGCAGCGCCAGGAAAGTGCTGCCCTGCTCGGTAGCGGCAGTCACGACCTGCTGCCAGTCGAGTGCCGGTCCGGATACCGCCACTACCGTCTTTGCCGACAGCACCGCACAGGCGTCCATTCCGGCCGCCTCGCAGGAGCGCAGCAGGAAGGGCGGCAGCGCCTCGTGCTGCCCTTCCGCCAGCAGGCGCTGCAGCGTCGGGCGGTCGGCGAGCGCGCGCGCGGCGGCATGCGCGTCTTCGCCCAGGCGCCGCAGGTCTTCGCGCGCGCTGGTGGCGGCCAGCTGCACCCGCGCCTTGCCCTGCTCATCGGCCTGGGCGCGCAGCATGCGGCTCGCGGACCAGCTGACGCCGCCGGCCACCAGCAGCACCAGCGCCAGGTGGATCGCCGCCAGCCACCAGCTGAGGCTGGCGTGGGAGGGGTCTGGCCACACCGAGCTCCACAGCCGTGCCAGGCGCGCGGGCATCGCGCTCAGCGCCGGCGATAGCCGGTACGCTCGACGAGCGTCTTGACGATCAGCGTCAGGCACGCGAGCAGGGTAAGCAGCGAAGCGACCGCGAACGCACCGACAAAATTGTACTCGTTGTAGAGGATCTCGATATGCAGCGGCATGGTGTTGGTGAGGCCGCGGATGTGCCCGGAGACCACCGACACCGCGCCGAACTCGCCCATGGCGCGCGCATTGCAGAGCACCATGCCGTACACCAGCCCCCAGCGCACCTTCGGCAAGGTAACACGGAAGAAGGTCATCCAGCCCCCCGCGCCGAGGGTGATCGCCGCCTCTTCCTCGTCGTTGCCGAGCTGCTGCATCAGCGGGATCAGCTCGCGCGCCACGTAGGGGAAGGTCACGAACATGGTGGCGAGCACAATGCCCGGCAGGGCGAACACGATGCTCAGATCGTGCTCCTGCAGCCACAGCCCGAACCAGCCGTGCACGCCGAACAGCAGTACGAAGATCATGCCGGAGATCACCGGTGACACCGCGAGCGGCAGGTCGATGAGCGTGATGAGCACGCTCTTGCCGCGGAACTCGAACTTGGCGATCGCCCACGCGGCCGCCAGTCCGAAGATGGTGTTGACCGGCACCACGATGAGTGCGGTGATCAGGGTGAGGCGGATGGCTGCAGTGGTATCCGGGTCGGCGAAGGTATGCAGGTAGGCCGACACACCCTTGGCGAACGCCATGGCGAATACCGTCGCCAGCGGCGCCAGCAGCACCGCGGCGAGGAAGGTGAGCGACACGCTGATGAACAGCCAGCGCACGATGCTGTGCATCCAGGTGTGCTGGCCCGGCCGGTTGAGATCGGCGGCGAGCGCGCCCGAGGGCGAGCGTGCCATCAGTGCGCCGCCCGCACGTGACGCCGTCGGCCCCACGCCTGCAACAGATTGATGGTGAGCAGCACCACGAAGGACATGGCGAGCATCACCAGTCCGAGCGCCGCGGCTCCGTGGTAGTCGAATTCCTCGAGGTGAATGACGATGAGCAGCGGGGTGATCTCGGTCTTCATCGGGATATTGCCGGCGATGAAGATCACCGAGCCGTACTCGCCGACCGCGCGCGCGAACGCGAGCGTGAAGCCGGTGAGCAGCGCCGGCAGCACGGTGGGCAGGATGATGCGGCGGAAGACGTAGAACCGTCCGGCACCGAGCGTCTCCGCCGCATCCTCCAGCTCGCGCTGCACCTCGAGCAGCGCCGGCTGCACCGCGCGCACCGCGAACGGCATGCTGATCAGGGTAAGGGCGAGCGTGACCCCGAGCCAGGTGTAGGCCACCTTGATCCCGAGGGGCTCGAGGTAGCGGCCGATCCAGCCGTTCTGCGCGAACACCGTGGTGAGCGCGATGCCCGACACCGCGGTCGGCAGCGCGAACGGCATGTCGATCAGTGCGTCGATGATCTTGCGGCCGGGAAATTCGTAACGCACCAGCGTCCAGGCGATGATGAAACCGAACACCACGTTGATGGACGCCGCCAGCAGCGATGCGCCGAACGACAGCCGATACGAGCCGAGCGCGCGCGGGCTCGCCACCACATGCAGGAATTCGCTCCACTGCAGCGAAGTCCCGGCCGCCACCAGCGCCGCGAGCGGCAGCAGCACGATGGTCGAGAGGAACACCGTGGTGAAGCCGAAGGTCAGGCCGAACCCCGGCAGCATGCTGGGCTTTTTGAAGCTCATGCGGTCGGGCGTTGCACGATGAGCACCGGCCAGCGGCCGCCGTCGAGCAGCGGGCGCCAGCGTGCGGCGAAACCGGCGAGGTCGGCGACCCCCAGGATCAGCATCGGTGCCGGGGAGTCGCCCAGGTGGCGCACCAGCTCCTGCGTGGCATCGCCGTAGCGCAGCTCGGTGCGCATCTCCAGGCCGTGCGACGCCTGCGCCTCCGAGCGCGCGTCGAGCAGCTCGCGCATTCCCTGCGGATGGACCCCTTCGCGCTCGGCCGCGAAGATGCCGAGATACACCGCTTCGGCCGGTACGTGGCGCAGCACGCTCGCCGACACGCCGAGCGTGGCGCTGCGCGCGGCTTCATCGGTCCAGTGAATCAGCACGCGCTGCGGCGGGGCCGCCTGTGCGGGCAGCACCAGCAGCTCCTGCGCGCCCCGGCGCAACAGCCACTCGGCGCGCTGCGCGCAGTCGGGCTGCGCCGCGAGTACCGTAGCGCCGGCGAACCCCTCCGGCGCCTCGCAGGGCGCGTCCGGCACGCCGAGGCGCGGCTCGACGCGCACGCCGATGCGCGTCTTCATGCGGGTGGCGAGCTCGGCGAGCAGCGGCTGCCGCCCGAGCGACTCCGCCAGCGCGGCGGTGGTGGCGCAGGCGGTGAAGCTCGACAGCGGCGTCGGCAGCACGTGCAGGCGGCGCACGCCGATGGCGACAGTCTGTCCGGTGCGCAGCTCGAAGCCGCGCTGTGCGTGGCGGGTGCGCGTCACTTGCAGCGTGGTGCTCAGCTCGCCCTCGTCCGAGGCGAGCAGCGGCGCGCCGGTGCCGTCGGTCAGGCGCACGCGCAGCCGCTCGAAGGCGCCGGTGAACACCAGCTCCTCGACCACCCCTTGTCCGAGATAGCGCGAGCCGAGCGCCTCGCGCGTGGCGGCCACCTCCACTTCCTCCGGCCGCACCACCGCCACCACCTCGTGCTCGGGCGCGCCGGGGGTGCGGTCGGCGGCCGCCATGATGGCGTCGCCCACCTTGATGCCGTCGGCGGTGCGGTGGCCGAGGAACAGGTTGGCGGCGCCGAGGAAGGTGGCGACGAAACGCGTGGCGGGCCGCGAGTACAGGTCGTGCGGCACGCCCGCTTCCAGCAGCCGGCCGAAATTCATGATGCCGATGCGGTCGGCCATGGCGAACGCTTCCTCCTGGTCGTGCGTCACCAGCACGGTGGTGATACCGAGCTCGCGCTGCACCTGGCGGATCGTGCGCCGCAGCTCCTCGCGGATTTTGGCGTCGAGTGCGCCGAAGGGCTCATCGAGCAGCAGCACCTCGGGCTTGTGGGCGAGCGCGCGCGCCACCGCGACGCGCTGCTGCTGGCCGCCGGACAGCTGCGCCGGCAGGCGGTCGTCCATGCCCTCGAGCGCTACCAGGCGCAACAGCTCCTGGCGGCGCTGGCGGCGCGCCCGCGCGCGCATGTGGCGCACGCGCAGCGCAAACTCGATGTTGTCCGCGACCGTCATATGGCGGAAGAGTGCGTAGTTCTGAAACACCAGGCCCACGCCGCGCTTGCGCGCCGCGACGTGGGTGACGTCGCGGCCGTGCAGGGCGATGCGGCCGTGGTCGACGCCGGTGAGCCCGGCAACGGCGCGCAGCAGCGTGCTCTTGCCGCTGCCGGAAGGGCCCAGCAGCACGAAGAACTCGCCGTCGCCGATGTTGACGGATACGTCGTTGACGACCGGGGCGCCGGCGTAGTGCTTGGTAACCTGATCCAGCGTGATGGACATCCGGGCATGCTACCGGGGCGGCCGACGGAGCGTCAGTGGCCACCCGGTCATCCGCCGGTGACAAAGCGGTTACAGTGTGGGTTTTCTAGAGGAGCATCAACACGCCGTCGCAGCCGCGCAGCTCACCGATCAGCGCTTCGATCTGCGCGCGGCTCTCGGCCGGCACCAGGTAGGAGATCGACAGGAAGTTGCCGTTGGCGGAGAGGCGCTCGCGCACCCCGCCCCTGGGGAGCGCCGGCGCATGACGCAACACGATGGCATCCACCCGGGCGCGGAAATCGTCCTGCGGACGCCCCACCACCTTCAGCGGATAGTCGCTGGGAAACTCGAGCCGCGCCCCACTCACCACGCGGTCCCCGCCAGCTCCTGCTTGTAGCGCTGCAGCTCCCCGTGCAGCCGCCGCCACAACGGCCCGGGCTTGCCACCGCCGACCGCGTGGCCGTCGATCGCGGTCACCGGCTGCACTTCGCGAGTCGCGGCGGAAATCCACACCTCGTCGGCCGCGCGCAGCTGCGCTTCGCTGATCGGCGTGACGCGGCAATGGATGGCGGCGCGCACCGCGATCTCCTCCACCACCCCGCGGGTGGTGCCCGGCAGAATGTGCGGCGAGTTCGGCGGCATGAGCACCTCGCCGCCGAGCACCACGTGCACCGCCGCAGCGGACGCCTCGGTGAGCTCGCCGTCGCGCAGCAGGATGGTTTCCGCGGCGGCGGCGTCCACCGACAGCTGCCGCAGCAGCACGTTGGCGAGCAGCGCCACCGACTTGATGTCGCAGCGCGCCCAGCGCGTATCGATGGCGGTCACGCAGCTCACGCCCTTCTCGGCCAGGTCCGCCGGGGCGGGCGGCAGCGGCGCAGCGAATGCGAACACGGTGCGCGGGATGTGCGGCAGCGGCGCGTGGCTGCGGCCGAGCTGGACGCCGCGCGTCACCTGCCAGTAGAGGTAACAGTCACCGCCAGCGTTGCGCTCGATCAGCCCGGCGAGCAGCGCACGCCACTCCTCGCGGGTGTGCGGGTCCTGCATGGCGATGGCGGCGAGACTGCGCGTCAGCCGCTCGGCGTGCGCGGCGAAGCGGAACGGCCGGCCGCCATACACCGGCATCACCTCGTATACCCCGTCGGCATACAGAAAACCGCGGTCGAGGGGCGAGATGCGTGCCGCGGCCAGCGGCAGGTAGCTGCCGTTCAGGTAGCACAGCGGCAGTGGCTCGGCCATCGGGGCGCTCCTTCAGTGATGGAACCACAGCACGATGCTGTCCGCCGCGCGCGTCCACAGCCCGCCCTGCGGCACGGCAGCGAGCGGCACCAGCGGCACGCGCGCAATCACCGTGCCGCTGTCATCCGCCACGGTGTACTCGCCGATCGGCTTGCCGGCGGCGAGCGGCGCCAGCAGCGGTTCGGCCGCGAGGCGCGCGCTGGTGTGCAGCGCCGCCGCCTGCCCGCGGCCGACGGTCGCGTAGACGTCGTAGGGCACTCCCACGGCGGCGAATTCGGCGGCGGACTTGTAGACGCGCGGTTTGAGCACGGTCTCGCGGGCCGCCTTGACGCGCACGGTCTCGAAGAAGGTGTAGCCGTAATTGAGCAATGCCGCGCTCGCCTCCTCGCGCGCCCGCTCGCTGGGGGCGCCCATCACCACCGACACCAGCCGCATGCCGCTGCGGTTGGCAGAGCTCGCCAGGCAGAAGCCGGCGCTGTCGGTGTGCCCGGTCTTCAGGCCGTCGACCGACGGGTCCTTGCCAAGCAGCGTGTTGCGATTGCCCTGGCGGATGTTGTTCCACACGAACTCGCGCAGGCTGAACAGTGGATAGTACTGCGGAAAGTCGCGGATCAGCGCGTTGGCGAGCGTCGCCACGTCGCGCGCGGTGGTGTAGTGATCGGGCGCGGGCAGGCCGTCGCTGTTGACGAAGTTGCTCGCCTGCATGCCCAGCCGCCGCGCGTAGACGTTCATCATCTGCGCGAACGCCGCCTCGGTGCCGCCGACGCGCTCGGCGAGCGCCACGGTGGCATCGTTGCCCGACTGCACGATCATGCCCTTGATGAGGATGTCGGCCGGGATCTGCGTGCCCACCTGCACGAAGGTGCGCGAGCCCTCCGCGCGCCAGGCGTGCTCGCTGATCGTGACCATGTCGGTGAGCTTCAGCCGCCCGTCCCTGAGCGCGCTGAACACCACGTACGCGGTCATCAGCTTGGTGAGGCTCGCTGGTTCGGCGCGCGCATCGGCCTGATCCTGCGCCAGCACGCGGCCGCTGAAATGATCGACGACGATATAGGAGCGTGCCTTGACGGCCGGCGGGCTGGGTAGCGGCGCCGCGGCCGGCAGCGGCGGGCTGGCGAGCAGCGCCGCGACGAGAGCGGCAGGCAGGAAGCGGGTCACTGGTGCGAACTTTCCCTGGTACGGCTGCGAGGCAGCAGAAGATCTTAACCCAAGCGGCGCGCGCTGCGTGCGCGGCACTGCGTGCACCACTTTAGTCGACCGCCAGGCGCGCGTCGGCGACGCCGAGCGCGGCCAGACGGGCGGCGAGCGCATCAAACTGCGCGACGCTGCCGACCGGACCCAGGCGCACGCGATACAGCGGCGGTTGTCCGGCGAGCGGCAGCGCCACGAAGGCGCCGTCGAGCCCCGCCGCATGCAGCCGTGCCAGCAGACGTTGCGCGTTGCGCGCATCGGTGAACGCGCCGGCCTGCACGTACAGCGCCGGCGGCGGTGCGGCGGCGGTGCGGGTGATCTCGTCAGGCACCCCCGGGGTGAGCGCGCGCACTTCCACCAGCGTGGTGCCCTCGCGCAGCATGTCGAGGCGCGCGGCCGCGGTGTACGACAGGTCGATGAGGCGATTGGCGACGAACGGACCGCGGTCGTTGATGCGTACCACCACGCTCCTGCCGTTGCGCAGGTTGGTGACCCGCGCGTAGGTCGGCAGCGGCAGCGTCTTGTGCGCGGCGGTCATGGCGTACATGTCGTACGATTCGCCGCTCGAGGTGCTGCCGCCGTGGAAGGTCGGGCCATACCAGGAGGCGACGCCGCGTTCGAGGTAGCCGTCGGCGGCGGCGAGCACGAAGTAGCGTTTGCCGAGCACCTCGTAGAAGGGCGGGTTGCCGTGGGCGCTGCGCGGCTCGAGGCGCGGCACGGCATCCGGAATCGCCTCGACGTTGGCCGGCGGCGGCGGCACTGCCGCCGCCGGGGCAGCGACGCGCGCCGGCGGCGGACGGTGCGCGACCACCGAGCAGCCCGCCAGCAACAGCGCGCCGACGCTGAGCGCGGTGGCAGTGCGCGCGGCGCTGCCGCAGCCGCCACGCCGGGGCCGGTGGGTGCTCACCGCGCGGCGGCCGCAGTCGCGGCGTTCGTGCGCTGCGCGATGGCCTGCGCCAGGTCGTAGACCGCCATGGCGTAGCGGGCGCTGGCGTTATAGCGCGTGAGTACGTAGAAGTTGTGAAAGCCCACGCGGTAGGCGGGACCATCGCGCTGCTCGGCCGACAGCAGCACCGCGGGGGTGTCGGCGGGCACGTCGAGTACCACCTTGACGCCGTGGACGCTCAGGGAGTCCACCGTCTCGTTGAGCTCGAGGTTGCGCGGCTCGATCTGGAAGTTCGGGTCCGGATCGAGCCGCGTCTCCGCCAGCACCGGTGCGCCGGGCGTCCAGCCATGCTCGCGCAGGTAGTTGGCGACGCTCGCGAATATGTCGTCCCAGTCGTTCCACAGGTCGCGTCGCTTGTCGGCATCCGCGGCCACCGCGTAGCGGCGGTACTGCGAGGGCATGAACTGCGGCACCCCGAGGGCGCCGGCGTAGGAGGCGCGCACCGTCAGCGGGTCGAGCTTGTTCTCCCGGGCGAGCAGCAGGAACTCCTCGAGCTCGCTGCGGAAGAATTTCTCGCGCGGCGGATACTCGAACGCCAGCGTCGCGAGCGCATCGAGCGCGCGGAACGGCCCGGTATTGCGTCCGTAATGGGTCTCAACGCCCAGGATTGCCACGATGTATTCCGGCGGCACCTGGTAGGCGTCGGCGACCTGCTCGAGACTCAGGCGGTGATCGATCCAGAACTGCACGCCGTCGCTGATGCGCTCGGCAGTGATGAAGCGCTCGCGATACTCCCACCAGGGCGCGACCTTCTCCAGCGGGCGGGTCATGATCTCGATGATGCGTGGCAGCGGCTGCGCCTCCTGCAGCAACTGCCGCAGCGCGTGCCGCGACATGCGGTCGCGGCGCGCCACCTCCTCGACGAACGCCGTGATCTCCGGGCGGTGCAGGTCGAAGTGCGCCGGCAGCGCCGGCGCCTCGGGCGGCTGCGCGGCAACCGGTGCACCGATGAGAGCGGCAAGCAACAGGAGACGGCAGGTGTTCAAGATCCGACGAGTTTCCGCCGTGAATACAGCGCCATGAGAATACCGAAGCCGGCCAGCAGCGTCACGACCGAGCTGCCGCCGTAGCTGACCAGCGGCAGTGGCACGCCGACCACCGGCAGC
This sequence comes from Steroidobacteraceae bacterium, assembly GCA_035481975.1. GTDB lineage: Bacteria > Pseudomonadota > Gammaproteobacteria > Steroidobacterales > Steroidobacteraceae > 13-2-20CM-66-19. Next base: position 34,775 of record DATHRC010000041.1, on the reverse strand, counting down.
AGGCCGGTCACCATGCCGGCATTGATGAACACGTACACGAAGAAGGTGAGCCCGAGGCTGCCGGCGAGCAGCCGCGCGTAGGTGTCCTGCGTCTGGGTGGCGAGGTAGATGGCGCGGCCGACCACGAACACGTACAGCAGCAGCAACAACAGCAGTCCCAGCAACCCGAACTCCTCGCCGATGACCGCGAAGACGAAATCGGTGGAGCGCTCGGGCAGGAATTCAAGCTGCGCCTGGCTGCCGTTCATCCAGCCCTTGCCGAACACCCCGCCCGAGCCGATGGCGATCTGCGACTGGATGATGTGGTAGCCGGCGCCCAGCGGGTCGGTCTGCGGGTTGAGGAAGGTGAGCACGCGCTTGCGCTGGTAGTCGTGCATGAAGCTCCAACCGAACCAGGCCGCCGCGGCGCCGAGCGCCAGCAGCGCCAGCATGAAGCGCACGCGCAGTCCCGCCAGCACGATCACCAGCGCGCCGGCGATGGCGATGAGCGCGGCGGTGCCGAGGTCCGGCTGCACCGCGACCAGCGCCACCGGCACCATCACGACCACGGCGAGCATCGCGAGCGCCGACCAGGTGGGCGGCAGCGGCCGCTCGTGCAGATACCAGGCGCACATCATCGGCACGGCGAGCTTCATGAGCTCGGAGGGCTGGAAGCGGAACACCCCGAGATCGAGCCAGCGCTGCGCCCCCATGCCGCTGTGGCCGATGGCGGCAACCACCAGCAGCAGCACGCAGCCGCCGAGGTACAACCACGGCGTCGAGCGGCGCAGGAAGTTGGGATTGACGCGCGCCAGCAGCAGCATCGCGATGGCGCCGAGCAGCAGCCGCGCCACGGTGCGCAGCACCGTCGGCAGACTCTGGCCGGAGGCGCTGTAGAGCACCACCAGTCCGTAGGCTGCGATCAGCGACAGCCCCACCACCAGCGGTCCGTCGATGCGCAGCTCGAGCAGCACGCGCGCGGCGCCGCTGAGGGTGCGCCGCGCGCGCGAGCCGGAAGTCACTTCCTCGTAGATCATGAGCGCGGCTTCACTTTGCCGTCGGCATCGAGCAGGTAGGCGTCCAGCACCTTGCGGGCGATCGGCGCCGCGGCGCTCGCGCCGGCGCCGCCGTTCTCCTCCAGGACCGCGAGCGCAATGCGTGGTGCATCGGCGGGTGCGAAGGCGATGAACCAGGAATGATCGCGCAACCGCTCGTTGATCTTGCTGGCGTTGTACTTCTCGTTGCGCGCCACCGTGTACACCTGGGCGGTGCCGGTCTTGCCGCCGAACACGTACGGGGCATGCGCGCCGATCGCGGCCGCGGTGCCGCGCTGGGTGACGCCGATCATGTCCTGCACGATGCGCTGCCAGTCCTCCGCGGCGACGCCGGACACTGCGCCCTCCGACACCGGCGCGATAGCGTGGACCTGCCCGGAGTGCGGATCACGCCACGCCGAGACCAGGCGCGGCCGCCAGATGCGGCCGCGGCTCGCGACGATGCTGGCGTAGTGCGCCAGCTCGATCGGGGTCACGGTGAGATAGCCCTGGCCGATACCGAAGCTCACCGTCTCGCCCGGGAACCACACCCGGTCCGCCGGTCGTGAGAACGTCTTTTCCTTCCACTCACGCGAGGGGAGGATGCCGGCCTTCTCACCGCCGATGTCGATGCCCGTCGGTTTGCCAAAACCGAACGGCGCCATGAAGGTGGAGATACGGTCGATGCCGATCTCGTTGGCGAGCCAGTAGAAGTAAACGTCGCACGAGCGCACGACGGCATCGTCGAGATCCACCTCGCCGTGATGCTCGTTGTGGTACTCACGGTAGATGAAGGAGCTGCCGGGCAGATGGTACGAGCCGGCGCACAAGCGGTGCGCCCCGGGGTCCACCACGTGATAGGTGAGCCCGGCGAGCGCGATGACCGGCTTGACCGTCGAGCCGGGCGGATAGGTACCGCGCAGCGCGCGGTTGAACAGCGGCCGGTCGATGTCGCTCTGCAGCGTCCCGTACTCGGCCGCGGTGATGCCGCGGCCGAACATGGTGGGATCGAAGCCCGGCAGGGAGACGAGCGCAATGACGTCGCCGTTGTTCGGATCGAGTGCCACCACCGCACCGCGGTGACCGGCGAGCGCGCTCTCGGCGACGCGCTGCACGTTCAGGTCGATGGTCAGCACCAGGTCATCGCCAGCGGTCGGCGCGCGGGTGCGCAGGTTGGTGGGGATGAAGGCGCCCTGGCGCTCCACCGAGCGGCCCTGTGCGTTCACCAGCAGCTCGCGGAAGCCGTTGGCGCCATGCAGCTGCCGCTCGAAGGTGCTCTCGACGCCGAGCTTGCCGATCAGCGCGGTGCCCGCGTAGGCGGCGCGGTCGATGTGCTTGAGATCCTGCTCGCTGATGGCACCCACGTAGCCGAGCGCGTGCACCGCCAGATCGCCGTTGGGGTACCAGCGCGTCTGGCGCGTCTTGATGTCCAGCCCCGGGAACTCGAAGCGCCGCACCGCAAAGCGCGCCACGTCCTCGTCCGACATGCGCAGGCGGATCGGCACGCTGTCGAAGGTGCGGCTCGACTCGACGGTGCGCTCAATCTCGCCGACGTCCTCGGCGCGGATCAGATTGAGTCCGACCAGGCTGGCGAGCGTCTTGTCGACGTCCGGAACTTCCTCGGGCACCAGCTCGAGCTGGTAGGCCGGCTGGTTGCCGGCGATCACCTCGCCGTGGCGGTCGAGGATCAGCCCGCGCGCCGCCGGAATCGGCTCGTTGCGTACGCGGTTGCCCTGCGAGAGATCCGCGTAGTACTCGTGGCGGCTCACCTGCAGCACGAACAGCCGCACGATCAGCCCGATGGTCGTCAGGCCGATGATGGCCGCGCACACCAGCGAGCGCTGGTCGAACAGTCGCTGCTCGCGCCAGTGATCCTTGATGCGTACGGCCGGCATGGCGGTGAGGTTTCAGCGGCGAGCGGACAGGCGCGGGCCGCTCACGTGAGCCTGCCAGCGCTGTAGGCGAGGATGGGAGCCGCGAGCGGCCAGATGAGCGCGCCGGTGGCGGCGTGGATCCAGCGCCGCTGGCTGCCGAGTGAGTGCCCGGTCCAGCCGTCGATCGCGAACACCACGAACTCGTATATCACCAGGGCGGCGAACACCATGAATGCCTGCTGGAAAGCGGGTTTGGAGCGGATGCGCTGATGCTCGCGCATCACCAGGTAGCTGACCAGCGCCAGCGCCAACGCATGCTGCCCGAGCACCGGACCCTGGAACACATCGAGCGCCAGGCCGGCGAAGAAGCCGAGCGCGATGCCGGCGGTGCGCGGTGCATTGATCGACCAGTAGAGCACGGTGAGCACCAGGAAGCCGGGTCGTACCACCTCGAGCGACGGCGGCAGCGGCAGCACCGTCAGAATGAGCGCCACCAGCGCGCTGAGCAGCATGCGGCCGCGCGAGTCGGGGCTCACGGTCGCGCCTCGTTGGCGGGGGCGGGTGGGCGCGGCGTAGCGGCCGCCGCGGCTGGCGCGGCTGGCGCGGCTGGCGCGGCTGGCGCGGTTTTCGGCGGCGCCGGCTGCGGCTGCAGAGTGGCGTTGCCGCCGGTGAGCTCGCCGGCGGCGTTGAGCGCGGCGGCAGGAGCAGCCGGCTGATCGGCGCGAAGCCACACCAGCATCACCTCGGTGTCCGTCTCGACATGGGCGAGCGGCACCGCGCGCACCTGGGCGAGCGGCTGCACCGCGTCGCGATGCACCTCGGTGACGCGCGCCACCGGGTAGCCTTCGGGAAACACCCCGCCCAGGCCGGACGTTACCAGCAGATCGCCGCTACGGATATCGGCGTTGCCGGGCAGGTAGGGGAGCGCGAGCGAGTTGGTGTCGCCGCCGCCGACCGCGATGGTGCGCAGCCCGGTGCGCTCGATGCGCACCGGCACCGCATGCTCGGGATCGGTGATGAGGATGACCTCCGCGCTCCACGGCCCGACATGGGTGGTCTGGCCGATGAGCCCCTTGTCGTCGAGCACCGCCTGGCTCCTGAAGACCCCGTTCACGGCGCCGCGATCGAGCAGCAGGCGCTGCCTGAGGCTGTTCACCTGGATACTGACAATCTCGGCGGCGAGCCAGCGCGCGGCAACCGGCGGCAGCGCCTCACGCAGCCCGCGCAGCTGCCCGTTCTCACGGGCGAGCGCCTCGTAGCGCATGGCGCGCAACTCCAGTTCGCGCTGCGCGGCGCGCAGCCGCGCATTCTCCTGCTGCAGCGACTCGCGTGTCGCGACGCTCTCGCGCAGCCAGCGCCACGTGGCGGCCGGTGAGTTGACCGCCAGCTGGATCGGATAAGCCACCGCCTGCAGCGCGTAGCGCACCTGCTCGAGGTAATGCTGGCGCTGGTCGAGGTACATGGCGATTACCGCCAGGACCGCGTACAGCGTGAAGCGGAACCCGGGAGAGCCGCTCCGCCCCAGTGGTCTGCCGGTGGTTGCTGTCCCGAACGCTGCCACCTAAGACTGCGCGCTCCTTGGCGCTATTCGAGACCGAAGTGTCCTGGCCCGAGTTCGTCCATCAGCTCGAGAATGCGTCCGCCGCCGCGCGCGACGCAGGTGAGAGGATCGTCGGCCACCACCACCGGCAGCCCGGTTTCCTCGGTGAGGAGCTTGTCGATATCGCGCAGCAGCGCGCCGCCGCCGGTGAGCACGATGCCGCGCTCGGCCACGTCGGCACCGAGCTCGGGCGGGGTCTGCTCGAGTGCCTGCTTGACGGCGCTCACGATGCTCTGCAACGGTTCCTGCAGCGCTTCGAGGATCTCGTTGCTGTTGAGCGTGAAGCTGCGCGGCACACCCTCCGAGAGGTTGCGGCCCTTGACCGACAGCTCGCGTACCTGTTGCCCCGGGTAGGCCGAGCCGATCTCGATCTTGATGCGCTCGGAAGTCGCCTCGCCGATGAGGATACCGTAGTTGCGCCGCACGTAGTTCATGATCGCCTCGTCGAAGCGATCACCGCCGATGCGCGCGGAGTTCGCATAGACGACGCCATTCAGCGACAGTACCGCGACCTCCGAGGTGCCGCCGCCGATATCGAGCACCATCGAGCCACGCGCCTCGTGCACCGGCAGCCCGGCGCCGACAGCGGCGGCCATCGGCTCGCTCACGATCGCAACACTGCGCGCGCCGGCGCCTTCGGCCGACTCGCGGATGGCGCGCCGCTCGACCTGCGTCGAGCCGAAGGGCACGCACACCAGCACGCGCGGCGAAGGCTTGAGCGTGCGGTTGCCGTGCACCTTGTTGATGAAGTGCTGCAGCATCTTCTCGGTGTAGGTGAAGTCGGCGATCACGCCGTCCTTCATGGGACGCACCGCCGTGATGTGCCCGGGCGTGCGCCCGAGCATCATCTTGGCCTCCATGCCGACCGCGACGATCACCTTGCCGCCGCGCGTCGGCTCGTCCTGCACCGCCACCACCGAGGGCTCGTTCAGCACGATGCCCTTGTCGCGGACATAGATAAGGGTATTGGCCGTTCCCAGGTCGATCGAAAGATCGCTGGAGAAATAACCGCGCAGGCGTTTGAGCATGAAGCGACCGGAAAGCTTCGGGAGACCCCAAAAGTGGCGCGTAATCTAGCAACCGAGGGGACATTGAGCAAGGCAACATGTATGATTTTGCGCTGGTTTTCTCAGTTCTTCAGCGCACCTCACACTCCCATGGCCCTCACACGCGAGCAGATCGCCAGCATTGCCGCTCTGGCGCGCCTCGAGCTCTCGGCGCAAGAGATCCCGGTCTACCAGCAGAGCCTGTCGCGCATCCTCGAGTTCGTCGGCGCCCTGGACGCCTGCGATACCGCCGACGTCGTGCCGATGGCGCACCCGCTGCCAGGTCTGTCGCAGCGACTGCGGCCGGACGTGATCACCGAGGAAGACCGCCGCGATCTGTACCAGGCGAACGCGCCGCTTACTGCGGCGGGGCTGTACCTCGTGCCCAAGGTCATCGAGTGAGGCGACCGTGGCGGACTTTCACAGCAGCACGCTGACGCAGCTCGCCGCCGACCTGAGAGCGCGCCGCTTCTCGAGCGTCGAGCTCACTCGCGCGCTGCTCGCGCGCATCGAGCGCCACCAGGGCGCGCTCAACGCGTTCATCTCGGTCACAGCCGATGCCGCGCTCGCCGCGGCGCGCGGCGCCGACCGCGAGCTCGCCGCCGGCAGCGGTGGCGCGCTCACCGGGGTACCGATCGCGCACAAGGATCTGTTCTGCACCGCGGGCGTGCGCACGAGCTGCGGCTCGCGCATGCTCGACAACTTCGTCTCGCCCTACGACGCCACCGTCGTCGCCCGGCTGAAGCGTGCCGGGGCGATAATGGTGGGCAAGACGAACATGGACGAGTTCGCGATGGGCTCCTCCAACGAGACCAGCTACTACGGCCCGGTGCGCAATCCCTGGAACCCGGCGCTGGTGCCGGGCGGCTCCTCCGGTGGCTCGGCGGCGGCGGTCGCCGCGCGCCTGGTGCCGGGCGCCACCGCCACCGACACCGGCGGCTCGATCCGTCAGCCCGCGGCGCTCTGCGGCATCACCGGCCTGAAGCCCACCTACGGGCGGGTGTCGCGCTTTGGGATGGTGGCCTTCGCTTCGAGCCTCGACCAGGGCGGCGTGCTCACGGTGAGCGCCGCCGACGCGGCGCTCATGCTGCGCGAGATGGCCGGCTTCGACGCGGCCGATTCCACCAGCGTGGACACCCCGGTGCCCGATTACGTCGCGGCGCTCGCGGCGCCGCTCGCGGGACTGAAGATCGGTCTGCTCAAGGAATTCTTCGACCAGGGCCTCGATCGTGACAACGAGCAGCGCGTGCGCGAGGCGCTCAGGGTGTTCGAGGGCCTCGGCGCCAGCCTGCGCGAGGTGAGCCTGCCGCACCTGCCGCTGTCGGTGCCGGTGTACTACGTGGTCGCACCGGCGGAGTGCTCTGCGAACCTCGCCCGTTACGACGGCGTGCGCTTCGGCCACCGCTGCGACAGCCCGCGTGACCTCAACGACATGTACCGCCGCTCGCGCGGCGAGGGCTTTGGGGCCGAAGTGAAACGGCGCATCATGACCGGCACTTACGTGCTGTCGGCGGGCTACTACGACGCCTATTACCTCAAGGCGCAGCGCGTGCGCGCGCTCATCAATGCGGACTTCATCCGCGCCTTCCAGAGCGTGGACGTGCTCATGGGGCCGACGACGCCGACGCCGGCGTTCGCCATCGGCGCCAAGACTGCCGATCCGATCACCATGTACCTCAACGACATCTACACGATCGGCGCCAATCTCGCCGGATTGCCGGCGGTATCCGTGCCCTGCGGCTTCGTGCAGGATCTGCCGGTCGGGCTGCAGATCGTCGGTCCGCACTTCAGCGAAGCGCGGGTGCTGAACGCCGCGCACGCCTTCCAGCGCGTCACCGACTGGCACAGCCGCGTACCGCGAGGCTATGCATGAGCGGCTGGGAAACGGTCATCGGGCTGGAGATCCACGCGCAGCTCGCCACCCGGTCGAAGATCTTCTCCGGCTCGGCGACTGCCTACGGGGCCCCGCCGAATGCCCAGGCCAACCTGGTCGATCTCGGCTACCCGGGCGTGCTGCCGGTGCTGAACGGCGAGGCGGTGCGCATGGCGGTGAAGCTCGGGCTGGCCCTCGCGGCGCGCATCGCCAGGCATTCGGTGTTCGCGCGCAAGAACTACTTCTACCCCGACCTGCCGAAGGGCTACCAGATCAGCCAGTACGAGCTGCCGATCGTTGCCGACGGCTCGCTGGAGATCGTGCTCGAGGACGGCGAGCGCAAGCGCATCGGCATCACGCGCGCGCACCTCGAGGAGGACGCGGGCAAGTCACTGCACGAGGCGGTGCCGGGCATGACCGCTATCGATCTGAATCGCGCCGGCACACCGCTGGTGGAGATCGTCTCCGAGCCGCACCTGCGCTCGGCCAGGGAGGCGGTCGCGTACATGAAGAAGGTGCACACGCTGGTGCGCTACCTCGAGATCTGCGACGGCAACATGCAGGAAGGCTCGTTCCGCTGTGACGCCAATGTCTCGGTGCGCCGGAGCGGGACCGAGAACTTCGGCACGCGCGCGGAAATCAAGAATCTCAATTCGTTCCGCTTCGTCGAGCGCGCCATCAACTACGAGGTGGGCCGCCAGATCGAGGTCCTCGAGTCCGGCGCTGCGGTGGTACAGGAGACACGCCTCTACGATCCCGACAAGGGCGAGACGCGCTCCATGCGCTCCAAGGAAGAGGCCAACGATTACCGCTATTTCCCTGATCCGGATCTGCTGCCGGTGCAGCTCGACGATGCCTTCATCGAATCGGTGCGTGCCACGCTGCCGGAGCTGCCCGACCACAAGGCGGCCCGCTTTGCCGGGGACTACGGGCTGTCGGTTTACGATGCCGGGGTGCTGACCGCGAGCCGCGAGCTCGCCGACTACTACGAGGCGGTGGTCAAGGCCGCGCCCCAGGACCCGAAGCTCGCCGCCAACTGGGTAATGGGCGAGCTGGCCGCGGCGCTCAACAAGGAAAACCTGGACGTGACCTCCGGCAAGCTGCCGGCCGAGCGTCTGGCGGGACTGCTGGCACGCATTGGCGACCGCACCATATCGGGCAAGATCGCCAAGGAGGTGTTCGAGGCGATGTGGTCGCAGGGGATCGCCGCGGACAGCGTCATCGAGGCGCGGGGCCTGAAGCAGATCACCGATACGGCCGCCATCGAACGCGCCATCGATGCAGTGATGGCGGGCAACCCCGCGCAGCTCGCCGACTACCGCGCCGGCAAGGACAAGCTGTTCGGATTCTTCGTCGGCCAGGTCATGAAGGCAACGGGCGGCAAGGCGAATCCTGCGCAGCTGAATGAGCTGCTGCGCAGGAAGCTGAGCGGCTGACTCCGGCGCGAGCGCGGCGCGCGGGGTTGAGTTGCCGTGAGCGCCGCCCCATGGTGAGACGATGGATTCATCTGCCCCGTTGCACCCGCACGCGCAACCCGATCAGGTGCGCCGCTTCATCTTCGAGAACCGTCCCGTTCGCGGTCACTGGGTCAGCCTCGAAGGCGCCTGGCGCGAGCTGCGCGCACACGCCCACTATCCGCCCGTGGTCACGCAGCTTCTCGGCGAGGCGGTGGCTGCTTCAGTATTGCTGGCGGCGACGCTGAAGTTCCGCGGCACGCTCACCTTTCAGCTCCAGGGCAACGGCGCCGTGGGCCTGCTCGTGGCGCAATGCACCCACGACTTCCGCCTGCGCGCCGTGGCGCGCTGCGAGGCGTCCGCCGCGAGCAGCCTCGCCGGCCTGCCGCGCGGCGCGCGGTTCCGCCAGCTGGCCGGCAGCGACGGGCGCATCACCGTCACCGTGGAGGCCGAGCAGAACAGCCTGCGCTATCAGGGCGTGGTCCCGCTCTCGGGCGCCTCGCTCGCCGAATCACTGGAGGCGTACTTCGCCTCCTCCGAGCAGCTGCCGACGCGCGTACTGCTCGCCGCCGATGAGCGTCACGGTGCGGGCGTGCTGGTGCAGAAGCTGCCGGGGGCGGACGCCGGCGACTCCGAGCAGACCGCCGCCGCCTGGGAGGATGCGCAGCAGGGGATCACACGGCTCGAAGCCGGTGAGCTGCTCAGCGCCACGGTCGAAAACGTGCTCGCGCAGGGCTTTCCAGGACACGACCTGCGACTGTTCAAAGGCACACCGGTGCGATTCGAGTGCCGCTGCAGCCAGGGCAGAGTGGCGGGACTGCTGCGCGCCCTGGGCGCCGAAGAGGTGCGCAGCGTCCTGGAGGAGCAGGGCGCAGTCACGGTGACCTGCGAGTTCTGCCATCGCCCCTACCGCTTCGATGCGCCAGACATCGACGTGCTCTTCGAGGACGCTTCTGGATCAGGAGCGATTCACTAATGGTCGTAATCGACATAATTGATTCATAATTGATACCAATAGATCGCGGCCGCCGCAGGCCGTGAGCCTCCCGCCCGGGGTGGCCGGAAGTCCCAGGTCGTTGGCGCGCGCTCGGCTCAAAGACGCCGGCGACGGATTTGCGGATCGCGCCTTTCGAGGCTGGCGCCAATATTAAAGAAATGTACAATAGTCTAATGAACCTCATACGACCGACCCTCCTGGTGAAGTGGCTCCGGGCCGCGGGTGAGCCGACGCGGTTGCGCCTGCTGATGCTGTGTGCGGAGGTGCAGGGGAGCGTGTCCGACTTTGCCCATGCGCTGAAGCAAAGCGAGCCGCGCGTGTCGCGGCATCTGAAGATCCTCACCGAGGCGGGGCTCACCGAACGATGGCGCCAGGGTCAATGGGTGCAGTACCGCATCGCGAGCGGGGCGGAAGCGAGCAGCTTCGTGCGTGGCCTGCTGGCGCAGGCCGACCGGCGCGACCCGCAGCTCGTCCGTGACACCGCGGCCGCGCGCGACAGCGTCGGCGGCGACTCCGGCAGGAGCGGCGGCGCGGGCGAATCGCGGCTGGGGCGGGCGCTCGCGGGCATCCTGTCCGCGGGCACACCGGGCGCAGCTTACGCGTCGGTGCTGGTGATCGGTGTTGCGCACCTCGAGTTGCTCGAGAGTGCGGCGCGTCTGGCCCGGCAGTGCACCGCCCTCGCGCCGACGCGGCGCGCCGCGCAGGGCGCCCGCGCGTACGCCGAGCAGCGTGGCTTCAACTGCCGGGTGCTGCACGCGGCCGCCGCCGAGGGTCTGAGCACCGCCGGCCTGGCACGCGCCGGTACCGCGTTCGATGCCGTGGTGCTCGATCGGCCGCTCGCCGGCGGCGAGGCGCTGACGCGGGCGCTGCGCGAACTACGGCGTGTCATGAGGCCGGGAGCGCGGCTATGGCTGTTCGAATCGTACGACTCGCTCGAGTCCGCGCGCGAGCGGATCGTCGAGCACCCGCTGGCGCGGCTGCGGCGGCTGCTCGCCGCCGCGGACCTGGTGTGCGAGCGTTTGAGCCCGATCGAGGCCGACGGCCAGCACGTGCTCGCGGCGAGCGCCCGGCTGGCCGCGGACGATGCCGCGCCCGCGCGGCGCAGCGGCGGCTGAGCAGCATGGCCGCCGTCGACAGCCCGAGCCTCGACGTATCGTTCGAGTTCTTTCCGCCTGCGGATGCCGCGATGGAGGCGACGCTGTGGGCCTCGGTGCAGCGGCTGGGTCCACTCGCGCCGCGCTTCGTCTCGGTCACCTACGGCGCCGACGGCTCGACGCGCGAGCGCACGCACCGGGTTGTCACGCGGATGCAGCGGGAGACTTCCCTCACCGGCGCGCCGCACCTCACCTGCATCGGCGCGGCGCGCGGCGAGATTCTCGACATTGCGCGCTGCTACTGGGACGAGGGCATCCGGCACCTGGTCGCCCTGCGCGGTGATCCGCCGCAGCAGCCGGGTTATCGCGCTCACCCCGATGGCTTTGCCTTCGCTGCCGAGTTGGTCGCGGCGCTGGCGCGCGTGGCACCCTTCGACATCTCCGTCGCCGCCTATCCGGAGGTGCATCCGGAGGCACGCTCGGCGCAGGCGGACCTGGACAATCTCAAACGCAAGATCGATGCCGGCGCGCGCCGCGCGATCACCCAATTCTGCTATGACACCGGTGCCTTGCTGCGCTTTCGCGACCGCTGCGCTGCCGCCGGCATCGCCGCCAAAATCGTCCCCGGCATTTTGCCCATTACGCGCTTCGCGCAAGTGTGCCGCTTCGCCGCGCGCTGCGGCGCCAGTATTCCGGCGTGGCTCAAGGAACGCTTCGAGGGACTTGATGACGATCCGGACACGCGCCGGCTGATCGCAGGCAATGTGGCGATTGAGCAGGTACAGGAGCTGAAAGGTCACGGCGTCGGCGAGTTTCACTTCTATACCCTCAACCGCGCCGAGCTCACTTACGCCATCTGCCACGCGCTCGGACTGCGGCCGCGCCCGCACGCGGCCGGCACCGCTCCGCGGGTGAGCGCGTGAGCGCCTGCGGACACGCCGTCCACGCCGCGGCGCGCGCCGACCAGGAACGCGAGCGCGGCGCTCCGCCCGGCGCGCACGCGGCCGCGGCGCCCTTTGTGATCGAGCCGCTCGACGAGACCGAACGACGCACGCGCCTCGAGCATCTGCAGCGGCTGCTCAATGAGCGCATCGTGCTGCTCGATGGCGCGATGGGCACGATGATCCAGCAACGCAAGCTCGATGAGGCCGGCTTTCGCGGCGAACGGCTGCGCGCGCACGGCCGCGACCTCAGGGGCAACAACGACATTCTCACGCTGACGCGTCCCGAGGTCGTCGCCGCTGTGCATCGCGCTTACCTTGCTGCGGGTGCCGACATCATCGAGACCAACACCTTCAACTCGAACGCGGTTTCGCAGGCGGACTATGGCACCATCGCCCTGGTTCCCGAGCTGAACTACCGCGCGGCCCGCATCGCGCGTGCCGCGGCCGATGAGTTTGCGCAGCGCACCGGTGCGCCACGCTTCGTTGCCGGTGCGCTCGGCCCCACCAGCCGCATGAGCTCCATGTCGCCTGACGTGAACGACCCGGGCTATCGCGCCGTGAGCTTTGATGAGCTGGTCGCAAGCTATCTCGAGGCGGCGCGCGGCCTGGTGCTCGGTGGCGCCGACTTTCTGCTGATCGAAACGGTGATCGACACGCTGAACGCCAAAGCGGCGATCTACGCAGCGCTGTCACTGTTCGATGAGACCGGCAGCAGCGTGCCGCTGGCCATCTCGGGCACCATCACCGACGCCTCCGGGCGGGTGCTGTCCGGGCAGACCACCGAGGCCTTCTGGAATTCCATCCGTCACGCACAGCCATTGTTCGTCGGACTCAATTGCGCGCTTGGCGGCAAGCTGCTGCGGCCGTACATCGAGGAGCTGGCGAGCCTGGCCGATACCTACGTGTGTGCCTATCCCAACGCGGGTCTGCCCAACGCCTTCGGCGAGTACGATGAGAGCCCCGAGCAGACCGCAGAGATCCTGGGAGAGTTCGGCGCGGCCGGACTGGTAAACATCGTCGGGGGCTGCTGCGGCACTACCCCCGAGCACATCCGGCTGGTGGGCGAGGCGCTGAAGGGCGGCGCGCCGCGCAAGATCCCGACGACGATACCCAAGTGCCGTCTCGCGGGCCTCGAGCCCCTCAACATCGACGCTGACAGTCTGTTCGTCAACGTGGGCGAACGCACCAACGTCACCGGCTCGGCCAAGTTCCGCAAGCTGATCGAGGCCGGCGACTTCAACGTGGCGCTCGAGATCGCGCGCCAGCAGGTCAGTAGCGGCGCGCAGATCATCGACATCAACATGGACGAGGGCATGCTCGACTCGCAGGCGGTCATGGTGCGTTTCCTGCACCTGATCGCAGCGGAACCGGACATCGCGCGCGTGCCGGTGATGCTCGACTCCTCCAAGTGGTCGGTGATCGAGGCGGGCCTCAAGTGCGTGCAGGGCAAGGCGGTCGTCAACTCGATCAGCATGAAGGAGGGCGAGGAGCTCTTCATCGAGCACGCGCGCAAGCTGCGCCGCTACGGTGCCGCCGCGGTGATCATGGCGTTTGATGAGCAGGGCCAGGCAGACACCATCGAGCGGCGCGTGGCCGTCTGCACGCGCGCCTACCGCATCCTCACCGAGCAGGTGGGATTCCCGGCCGAGGACATTATCTTCGATCCCAACATCTTCGCCATCGCCACTGGCATGGAGGAGCACAACGGCTACGGCGTCGCCTATATCGAGGCGACGCGACGCATCAAGGCCGAGTTGCCGCACGCTCTCGTCAGCGGCGGTGTCAGCAACGTCTCCTTCTCGTTCCGCGGCAATGACCCGGTACGCGAGGCGATGCACTCGGTGTTCCTCTACCACGCCATCGCCGCGGGCATGGACTTAGGCATCGTCAACGCCGGGCAGCTCGCCATCTACGAACAGATCCAGCCGGAGCTGCGCCAGGCGTGCGAGGACGTGGTCCTCAACCGACGTGCCGATGCGACCGACAGGCTGCTGGAGATCGCCGCGCGCTTCAAGGGCGAAGGCGGCGCACGGCGCACCGAGGATCTCTCGTGGCGCAACCTGCCGGTCGCCAAGCGTCTCGAGCATTCGCTCATCAAGGGAATCGACGACTACATCATCGAGGACACCGAGGCGGCACGCAGCTCGTTCGCGCAGCCGCTCGAGGTCATCGAGGGCCCCTTGATGGACGGCATGAACGTCGTCGGCGATTTGTTCGGCGCCGGCAAGATGTTCCTGCCACAGGTAGTCAAGAGTGCGCGCGTGATGAAGCGCGCAGTGGCCTACCTGGTGCCGTTCATCGAGGAGAGCAAGGGCGGTGGCACGCAGCGCACCAACGGCCGAATCGTGATGGCTACCGTTAAGGGTGATGTGCACGATATCGGCAAGAACATAGTCGGCGTGGTTCTGCAGTGTAATAACTTCGAGGTGATCGACCTCGGGGTCATGGTGCCGTGCGAGAAGATCCTGGAGACCGCCAGGCGCGAGCAGGCCGACTTCATCGGCCTCTCCGGACTCATCACTCCCTCACTCGATGAGATGGTGCACGTCGGCAAGGAGATGCAGCGGCAGGGCTTTGTGGTACCGCTGCTGATCGGCGGCGCCACCACTTCCCCGGCGCACACCTCGGTGAAGATCGCACCGCAGTATTCACCGGGGGTCATCTATGTCAAGGATGCTTCGCGTGCGGTAGGTGTCCTGCAGACGCTCGTGCAGCCGCAACAGCGCGCAGACTATATTGCCAACGTCGCCATCGAGCACGCACGCCGGCGCGAGCAGCACGCCGCCAAGAAGGTCAAGGTGCCGGAGCTGTCGCTCGCGGCCGCGCGCGCCAATCGCCGCGCCATCGACTGGGGCGCCTATGTGGCGGTTGCGCCGCGGGTACCGGGCGTGCAGCATTTTGCTGACTACCCGTTGAGCGAGTTGCTCGGTTACATCGACTGGATGCCGTTCTTCAACGCGTGGGAGTTTGCCGGCAGGTTCCCGGAGATACTCAGCGATCCGGTGGTGGGAGAGGCGGCGAGCAACCTGTACGCGGATGCACGCCGTATGCTGAAAACGCTGATCGCGGAGCGCTGGCTGAAGCTGCGTGCGGTGCTGGGTCTGTTCCCTGCGAACGCGGTGGTCGATGACGTCGAGCTGTATACCAGCGAGGCGCGCGACGGCTTGCTCACGACGCTGAGCTTTCTGCGGCAGCAGAAGGGCAAAGCCGAAGGCCAGCCGCACGAGTGCCTCGCGGACTACGTCGCGCCCAAGGCGAGCGGCGTGCGTGACTACGTCGGCGCCTTTGCCGTCACCACCGGCATCGGCATCGAGGAACACCTGGCGCGCTTTGCACGCACTCACGACGACTACTCTGCCATCATGCTCAAGGCGCTCGCCGACCGACTGGCCGAGGCTGCGGCGGAGCACTTTCACGAGCGTGTGCGCCGTGAGCTGTGGGGCTATGCGCCCGCCGAGGCGCTCACCAACGAGCAGCTGGTGCGCGAGGAATACCAGGGTATCCGTCCGGCGCCCGGCTACCCCGCTTGCCCGGATCACACCGAGAAGGGCAAACTGTGGCAATTGCTGGACGTTGAGCGCAACGCCGGTATCGTCCTGACGGAATCCTACGCGATGTACCCGACCGCCGCCGTGAGCGGCTGGTACATCGCGCATCCGCAGGCGCGCTATTTCGCGGTCGGCAAGATCGATCGCGAGCAGGTCGAGGACTACGCCCGCCGCAAAGGACTCACGCTTGCCGAGGCGGAGCGCTGGCTCGCGCCGCAACTCGGCTACGAGCCGTGAAGCGGCGCGCGGCGCCCGCCGCTTACGCCGGCTCGATGCGCAACCGGCGGTACCAGGCCTCGGTGCCGCGGTGCTGCAGCACGATGTGGCCCGGCGACAGCCGTGCGAATTGCGGCAGGTCGCGGAAGCGGCTGCGCGCCAGGCGCTCGCGCAGCTCCTCGCTGCTCAGATCGCACCCCACCACCTGCTGATCGCCGATCCAGTACTCCAGGCGTGAGCCGTGCATGACGATGCGCGCGCTGTGATAGGCGTTGGCGCTGCGACGCTGGTCGTGCCATGGCGCCATCAGTCCGTACAGCGCGCCGCAGGAGGTGAGGGCGTCGGCGCCGTCGGGGTGATGCTCGTCATCGAGCAGCTGCAGCGCCGGTCCGCTGTTGCCCGCAGGTCCTGCCTCCTCGTTCACACGGCACAGCACCGCGGAGCTGCCGCCGCGCGGCAGCCGCCAGTCGAATTGCAGCGTGAAGTCGCCGAAGGTTTCGCGCGTGACCAGATCGACGCGCGCGCCCTGCGCCATGGCGTGCAGCACGTCGCCATCGACGCTCCAGGCGCGTTGCGGAAACTGCTCTTCGCGATAGCCGCGCCAGTCCGCAGCAGCGAGCTCGCGTTCAGCCATGTTGCACCGCCGGGATCATGCGCACCGATGCTACCCCAGGAGATTTGCCGGTGACATCATTAGCAGCTGCCAGCGCGGCTGCGCGCCCGCCGCACGCAGTTCCCGGCGGCAAGCGCGGGCCTCAGCGCGGCGCGCGCCGCTCGTTCTGCAGCGCGCGCAGGTAGGCCGCCCCGCCGAGATCGCGCATCTGCCCGAGAATCCACTCGCGTCGCTGCAGCACGTAGCGCGAGGGGCGGTCGGCGTGCAGCCGCAGCGGGTTGGGCAGCACAGCGGCGAGCAGCGCGGCTTCCGCCGAGCTCAGGCGCAGCGCCGGCTGGTGCCAGAAGCGCCGCGCCGCCGCCTGCACCCCGTAGATGCCGTCGCCGAACTGCGCGACGTTCAGGTACATCTCCAGGATGCGCTCCTTGGGCCAGAGCGTCTCGATCAGTACCGTGAAATACGCTTCCAGCCCCTTGCGCACCAGGCTGTGCTCGGGCCACAGGAACAGATTCTTCGCCACCTGCTGCGAAATGGTGCTGGCACCGCGCAGCCGTTTGCCGCGCTCGCTGTCGCGCACCGCCTGGCGGATCGAGTTCAGGTCAAAGCCGGCATGAAACGGAAACTGCTGGTCCTCGGCGGCGATCACTGCGATCGCGGCGTGCGGTGAGATCTGCTCGAGGCTCACCCACTCGAAGTCGGTGCGATAGCCGTGTTCGCCGGCGCGCCAGGCGGCGGCCCGCGCCTCGAGCATGCCGGCACTCGTGAGCGGGTGCAGCCAGCGCAGCAGCAGCACCGGCGTGGCAGTCAGCAGCAGCCAGCCGAACAGCGCCATGCCCAGCCAGCGCAGCAGCCGCAGCACGATGGCGCCCCGCTGCGCAGTACGTGCCGCGCAGCTGCCACGGCCGCGCCGCCCCGGCAGCGAGCCGCCGCGCATCGCGGCAGTTGCCGCGCCTCCGGTGCGGCTGTTCAGGAGGGCTGCACGCGCCGTGCGGTCATGATGACGACGTCCTCGAGCGGGGCGTCCTGATAACCCTTGCGCCGGCCGGTGTCGACGCCGGCGATGCGGTCGATGACCTCCATGCCCTCGCTGATCCGCCCGAACACTGCATAGCCGTAGTCGCGCGGCCCGTGGTCGAGAAACTCGTTGTCCTTCAGGTTGACGAAGAACTGCGAAGTGGCGCTGTTGATGTCGCTGGTGCGCGCCATGGAGAGAGTGCCGCGCGTGTTCTTCAGACCATTGTGCGCCTCGTTGCTGATCGGTGCGCGCGTCTTCCTGCTGGCGAAGTCGGCCGTCAGGCCGCCACCCTGGATGACGAAGCCCGGCACGATGCGATGAAAAATGGTGCCGTCGAAATGCCCGTCATCGACGTAGCGCAGGAAATTCTCGACCGAGACCGGAGCCTCCTTGGGGTACAGCTCCACCGTGAAGGCGCCGTGCGAGGTTTCAAATCTGACCATGTTGTCCTTCCGTCATACGCTCGTGCCCGGCGAGGTCGCGGTGCGAGCGTACATAACTGAAGCCTGCCAGGACAAGCGCTTGGCGCACCTGAGCGCCCTGGTCCGCGCCATGCTCGAGCAGCAGCCAGCCCGCCGGCAGCAGGTGACGCGGCGCGCCGCGTACCAGCGTCTGCAGGCTCTGCAGCGCGTCGGCGCCGGGGGTGAGTGCCGCACGCGGCTCGCAGGCGAGCGTGGCGAGTGCCGCATCGTCCGCCGCGATGTAGGGCGGATTGCTGATCAGCAGATCGAAGCGCTCGCCCGCCAGCGGCGCGAACCAGTCGCCGTGGCGGAACTCCACCCCGAGTCCGAGCCGCGCGGCGTTGCCGCGAGCCACGGCGAGGGCCGCCGCCGAGAGATCGGTGGCGACGATGCGCCACTGTGGCCGCTCGCTCGCCAGGGCGAGTGCCACGGCTCCCGAGCCGGTGCCGAGATCGGCGGCGCTGGCGGCGGCACTGCGCTGCAGCGCGAGGGCACGCTCGACCAGCAGCTCGGTTTCCGGGCGCGGCACCAGCACCGCGGGCGACACCCGCAGCGGCAGCGACCAGAACTCGCGCACGCCGGTCAGGTAGGCGAGCGGCTCGCCGCTGGCGCGACGCTCGAGCAGCGCCTGGTAGCGCCGCACGTCGGCGGGTGCGACCGCAGCTTGCGCGCAGGCGAGCAGCCGCGCGCGCGTGGTTCCGAGGGCGTGCGCCAGCAGCAGCGCCGCATCCAGGGCGGCCGTGGCGGCGGCATCGCTCGCGGGGCTCGTTCCCAGGCGCCGCGCTCCCTCGGCGAGCAGGTTGGCGACGTTCGTCCTGACAGTCATAAATAGGCGCTCCAGCGCCGCGGCGTTATGATATTTGAATGACACTCATACCGTACCCTCCGCAGCGACAGCTGTCGGTTGGGGAAGTGCTGGATCTCACCTTCCGCATCTATCGCGCCACGCTGGTGCGCTGTCTGCTGTTCGCCGCCTGCGGCGTGCTGGCAGGGCAGCTGCCGAATGTCTACACGCTGGCCCGCGGCCGCCCGCTGGCGCGCGGCAGTATGGACGTGCTGCTCGCGCAGATGCGCGACCCGGCGATCGGGACACTGTATTTCGTGGGCGCGCTGCTGAGCGCGGTCTTTTATGCCGCGGTGCTGCTGCGTCAGCGCAACCTGATTGCCGGCGACAGCGTCGGCGGCGAGTTTGCCGCCGCCTTGCGCCGGTTGCCGGCGCTCATCGGGCTCGGTGCGCTGCTGCTGCTGTGCGCTATCGCTTGCTTCATACCGGCGTTCGTGATCGGCGGGGGCCTGCGCTGGCTGCTGGGGTTCGCGGCGGTGCTCGTGCTGTGCTACGGCTTCGTTGCCGTCTCCTGCGCCCAGACGGTGCTGCTCGTCGACGGCGCCGGGCCGGTCAGCAGCCTGACGCGCAGCGTACGACTGACAGCGGGCAGCTTCTGGAGATTGAGCGCCATCTACTCCGTGGCGTTCGTGATCCTGATCGCGCTCTACCTGGTCACCGCCGCCGTTGCGGGTTTTCTGGCCGGCGTGCTGGGACGTGGGGATTTCGCGCTGGTCACGGCCTTTGCCGGCGTGGTGGGGGTGGCGCTGGGGGCGCTGGGGACTCCTTTCTATAGCGCACTGACGCTGGCAGTGCTCGGCGATCTCAAGGTCCGCAAAGAGGGCGCCGATCTCGAGCAGCGCATCTCAGCGACGGCCTGAAGGCGTGGCGCGCACGCTGCTCGCGCTGCTGCTCATGGCTGCCGCCGCGGCGGGCGCGCAGCCGCGCGATGCGCTGCAGGCACTCGATGATTGTCTGGGCAGGCTCGACACCGAACTCGATGTCGACTACGCGCACATCGCCGCCCGTTGCCCCGATCTCACCCCGGCCCTGACGGCCAGCCGCTGGGCGCCGTGGCTGCCCGCGGACTGGAGACGCCCCGACAACCAGCTGTCGGCGGCCGGCCTGACCGAGTTACGCACCTTGCTGGCGCGCGCCGCGCAACCCGCGACCGCGCGCCCGTCGCCACCGCGCACTGAGCGCGTTGCCGCGGTTCTTGCCGCGGTCACGCGCAACAATGAGGCTCGCGACAGCTGGTGGATGCAATTCAAGGACTGGCTGCGACGGATCCTTGCACCCCGAGGGCCCGGGGATCAGGGCTGGCTGGCGCGCTGGCTGGCCCGCATCAGGCTGTCTGCCGCTGCCAGTGAGCTGATCGTCTGGGCCGCGCTGGCACTGGTGGTGGCACTCGCCGCCGGGATCGTGATCAACGAGTTGCGCGTCGCGGTACGCGGGCGCGCCCCGGGGACGCGCGCCCTGGCAGGCGAGGGTCGGCGGGGCGTACCGCTCCTCACTCTGGAGCAGATCGACCGGGCGGCACCGGGACGGCAGCCGGCACTGCTGCTGGAACTAATCGCGCAGCGACTTGCCGACCAGGGTCGGTTGCCGCCGGCGCGCGCGCTCACCGCGCGCGAGCTCGGCCGACGGGCACGCCTGCCCGATGAAGTCGGGCGCGGCCGCCTGGCGGAGCTGGTGACGGTGTGCGAGCGGCTGCGCTTCTCCGCCGAGGAGGTGGGCGCACAGAGCCTCGCGGCGGCGCTGCGCAGCGGCCGCCAGCTGCTGGTCATGCTCGATGCGGCGCCGGCGGCGCAGCCGGCATAAGGGTGTGACGTGCGTGAGCGGCTGATCACGCTTGCCTGTGCGCTCGCGGCGTTGCTGCTGTTCGGCACGCTGTTTCTGCAGCATGACGCGCTCAGCGCGCGCCGCAGCTCGCTGCCGACGACCGTCGAGCACGCCGACAACGGCCTGCTCGGCGCCATGAGCTGGCTGCGGGGCGAGGGGGTGCGCACGCTCTCCCTGCGCGAGCGCTGCGGCGCGCTGCCGGGCCGGCGCGATCTCGCCCCGCGCGGCAATCTGCTGATCGTCAGCCTGCCCGCGGTCACCAGCTTTCGCAGCGATGAGGCCGTCGCCCTCGATCGGTGGATCCGCCAGGGCAACACGCTGCTGGTGCTGGCGGCGCTGCGCGATCGACCGGGCTGGGCGCAGTTTCCCTTCGTGATGCGCAACGATCTGCAACTGCTCACCGGGCTCGGCATGTTGCCGCCGGCGGACCGGGGTCCGGGCAACGGCAGCGCATCGCGCGCCGGCGCGACCCCGCCCCCCGGCGGCGCGGCGCCGGCACCGCGTAGCGCAGACTCCGGGGAGCAGCAGCGCGAGGAGCGCCTGGCGCGCCTCGTGCGGATCAACACGCAGCTCGGCAAGCCCGAGCGCAGCAGCCTGATTCCCAACCGTGCCCATCCCTACTTCAGCGGCGTCGCGCAGGCGGTGGCGCTCTCGGACTACCCGCCGTTGGCCAGTCGCGTCACCTTGCCCGGCGATGGCTTTGCGCTGGCTCTGGCGCACGAGCGGGATACGGTCGAGGACGCGTTCTGGATGCGGCCCGACGGTGCCGGCACGATCGTCGTCAGCGGCTTCGGCTCGCTGTTCACCAATCGCGCCCTCGGGGCCGGCGACAACGCGCGCCTGCTGGCCAACATCGTCGGCGCGACCGTGGCGCGTGACGGCGTCGTGGTGTTCGACGACGAGCACCAGGGCCTGAGCGATGCCTACGATCCGGCCCGCTTCTACCGCGACCCACGCCTGTATGCCACCGCGGCCGTGATCGCCGCCGTGTGGCTCACGTGGGTGCTCGGCGGCACGCGGTTGCAGGCACCGCTGCGGCGCGCGCCGGCGCCGCGTGAGGCGGAGCTGGTGCGCACCACCGGGCTGTTCCTCGCGCGCGTGTTGCGCCCGGCGGCCGCGGCGCGCCGCATGTTGGCGCAGTTCCTGCAGCGCGTCGGCACCCGCGCGGCCCGCACCGCGACGGATCCGCCGGCGCTGCTGTGGCAGTGGCTCGAGAGCCATCCGCGCCTGGCGCGCGCCGACGTGGACACCCTGCGGGGATGGTATGCGGCGGCCGCCGCCAACCGGCGCGTGCCGCTGGTGCAATTGCACAACCTCATCGTCCTCACCGAAAGGCGCCTTGCCGAATGAGCAACTCGATCCAGCAGCTGCGCGACCGTCTCGCACACGAGCTCGGCCGCGTCGTGGTCGGTGTCGAATCCTCGGCGGACGCGCTGGTGATAGCGCTGATCGCGCGCGGCCACGTGCTGGTGCAGGGCGTGCCGGGGCTGGGCAAGACGCTGTTCGCGAAAGCGCTGGCGCGTGCGCTCGGCGGCGAGTTCAAGCGCATCCAGGGTACCGCCGACCTGATGCCGAGCGACATCATCGGCGTGCACGTGTACGACGAGACCGCGCGCAACTTCGCCTTCCGTCCCGGACCGTTGTTCGCCGACGTGGTGCTCATGGACGAGATCAACCGCGCGGGTCCGAAGACCCAGTCGGCCCTGCTGGAGGCCATGGAGGAGCGGCAGGTGAGCGTGGAACGCAGCGTGCTGCCGCTGCCGGCCGACTTCATCGTGCTGGCGACCCAGAATCCGCACGAGTTCGAGGGCACCTTCCCCTTGCCGGAATCGCAGCTGGATCGCTTCATGCTGCGCCTGGACATGGCGTATCCCGAGCGCGCCGCGGAGAGCGAGATCCTGGCGCGCTACGGCGGCGTACTCGCGCCCGCCCACGCCGCGCTCGATGCGGTGACACGCATCGACCGTGCGCTGCTCGCGGAGGCGCGCGCGGCAGCGGAACAGATCCACGTCGCCGCCGCGCTGAGCACCTACGTGCTCGATCTGGCGGCCGCGACCCGCGAGCACCCGCATCTGGCGCTCGGGCTATCGACGCGCGGCGCGCTGGCGCTCGTCAAGGCGGCTCGCATCGTGGCGGGAGTGCGCGCGGGCGACTTCGTGACGCCCGACGATGTAAAACAGGTGGCACCGTGGATCCTGGCGCATCGCCTGGTGTTGACGCCGGAGGCCAGCCTCGAGGGCGCCAGCGATGCGCAGATCGTGCAGAGCCTGCTGGCGTCGACCCCGGTGCCGCGCTGAAGAGTGCAGCATGCATCTCACCCCGCGCAGCTACCTGCTGGTGATGCTGACGGCAGTGATCGCGATCGCCGGCATCTGGTCGAGCGATCGAGCGCTGGCGCATCTGTGGCGCGTGCCGGCGGGCCTGCTGCTGCTCGGCCTGGCGCTCGACGGTTTCATGGTGCGCCGCCTGCAGCCGCAGGTACGCATCGCCACGGCGGTACCGGCTTTCCTCGGCCGGCCGCAGCCGGGCGCCTTCGTGTTCACCAACGCCGCCGCCCGTGCACTGCGCTGCGAGTATGCGCCCGTGACACCGCCCGGCTTTGCGGCACCCGGCGCGGTGCGGCGCGTCACCATCCCGGCGGCTGCGGCGCTCGAGGATCGGCTGACGCTGTTGCCGGTGCGCCTCGGTCCGCAGCCGTGGCCGCAGTTGCCGGCACGCTTGCGCGGTCCGCTGGCGCTCGCCTGGTGGAGCTGCGCGCTGCAGCCGCACGCGCAGTGCCTGGTCGCGCCCGACACCCTGCGTGCGCAGGCGCGCGTGCGCGGCCTCAGCGGCGGCGCACGCGCGCGGCGCGTCGCCGGCGCCGGACAGGAGCTTTACCAGCTACGGACCTACAGCCGCGGGGATCCTCTCACCCGCATCGACTGGAAAGCCACGGCGCGCAGCGGCCAGCTGGTCAGTCGCGACTACAGCGAAGATCAGCATCTCGACGTGCTGGTTGCCATCGATGCCGGTCGGTTGAGCCGGGTACGTTCGGGACAGCTCGACCGCCTCGGCGTTTACAGCAACGTGGCCGCGCGCTTTGCCGAGATCGTCACCCACAACGACGATCGCATCGGACTCGTCGTTTATGCCGACGGCGTGTGCGTGCGCTGCGCGCCCGGGCGCGGGCTGCGCGCGGTGGCGCGACTGCGCCGGGCACTGGCGCAACTGTCGGTGCAGCCGGCGGAGTCCGATCCCATGACCGCCGCAGTGAGCATTCGTAACCTCCTCAGGCAGCGCGCCCTGGTGGTGCTGTTGACGGATCTGGATGACGCCAACATCGCGGATTCGCTGGCACGAGCGGTGCGTCTGCTGGCGCCGCCGCACCTGGCGCTGGTCGCCGGCGTACACAGCGGCGAGATCGGCACCCTGGTGCGCACCGAGGCGCACGCCTGGCAGGACCCGTGGATCGCGCTGGCCGCGGCCGAGCATGAGGAGCGCGGCCGCCGTCAGCGCGCGCTGCTGCAGCGACTCGGGGCACCGGTAGTGGCCGCCACCGCCGAGCGCCTCGAATGGGCGCTGTTCGAGCGCTACGAGGCGCTGCGCCGTTCGCGGCGCATCTAGAGGCCGGTGGCCGCCGGCGGCGCAGCGCGCCGCCCGAACAGCCGCCCCGTCAACAGCGCCACCATCACCCACCAGTAGCCCACGCCGATCACGATGCGCGCGGGCAACGGGAAGCGCGGATCGGGCGAGATGAAGCCCTCGATCAGTCCGGCACCCACCAGCAGCACGGCGCACGACAGCAGCACCACGCCGGTGCGCAGCGCCGCGACACGGAAGGACTCGAGGCGACCGGCGGCCCCGGGCCGGATGAGCGCCTCGCCGATCGCCGCCCCGGCGGCGCCCGACAGGCACATGACGGACAGTTCCACGCAGCCGTGCGCCACGATGAAGCTGAACAATTGCCCGGCCAGCCCGTGCTCGCCCACGAAGGCAAACACCGCGCCGAGCATGAGCCCGTTGATGCCGAGGATGTAGAGCGTGCCCAGGCCGAAGAGAAATCCCAGGCAGTAGGCGAACAGGCTGACGGCGATGTTGTTGGTGAGAATCTCCACCGACAGGATGGAGGAGGGCACGACGTTCAGCATCCCCTGGGTCCAGAGCTTGCCGCTCTCCACGCTCGCGATCATGTCCGGCGAGGCGAACAGCGCGATGAGGTCGGGGTAGCGGCGCACCAGCGCGTACCCGCCGCAGGCCGACAGCACGAAGATGAGTGTCGTCCAGACGATGTAGGGCGCGAGCCAGCGCATCGCCGCGGGGGTCTCCTCCACCAGCAGCCGGCGCAGCCCGCTGCCGAGGTGCCAGGCGCCGTGATGCAGCGTCGCGTGTGCGCGGGCGTAGGCGCTTTCCAGGTACTCGCGCGCGCGGCTCGCCGGCATCAGCGCGCGCGCCCGCGCCAGGTCGTGGGCCAGCAGCCGATAGTCGTCCGCGAGGCGCACCGCGTCGGCGGCATCCTCGCTGTGGCCGCGCGCCAGCCGGCCGGCGCGCGCATCCGCCTGCTGCCAGGTGGCCGCGCGGCCGAGCAGCGCGGCGGCGAGCGCCCGGTCGCGGGGGTTGGAGGCGTCCGCGCTCATCGCACCTTCAGGGCCGTGCCAGCCGCTCGAGGCGCGCGCGCCACTGCAGCTCGTCGGCGGGACTCAGGTCGGCGTCGGCACCGAGATAGCGCTGCAGCAACTGCCGGGTCAGCCGCACGCGCGCTTCCGGCACCAGGCTCCCCCAGCGTTGCAACAGATCCGCGGCGATTTCGGCTCCGGCCGTATCGAGTCTGCCGACCCGTTGGGCGGCGTTCTGCAGCAGCTCCGCATCGGTCACAGCGCGCTCGTACACCAGTACCGTGCCGGCGGCCATGTCGCCGCAGCGCACACTGTCGCGCGTCAGCACCATCAGTACCAGCCCGACGCCGTACGCCACCGGCAGACTGTCGATGAGGCGGAAGACGTTGCGGATCAGCAGCGCTCCCGCTCCCGGCAGCTCGCCGCTGCGCGTCACTACGTGGATGCCGACGCGGCGCTTGCCGGGCGTGCGCCCGCGCATCAGTACCTCGAGGAGCGGATGGTAAAGAAAGTAGATTACCAGCGCCGGCAGCACCACCGTGCCGAACCACGCCCGCTCATGCCCCAGCGGCGCATTGAGCGCCAGGCGGCTGTTATATATAAGAGTGCCGAGCACGTACCAGGCGAGCGCGAGGATCAGCCGTACGTGCCAGTCGATCAGGAAGGCGAACGCGCGTGCTCCCGGTCCGGCCACCGGCAGCGAGACGTCGATCCCGGTAACGCTGTCGACGCTCAGGCCCGGCAGCGCCTCGCTCACGCCTCCTCCGCGAGCAGCTCTGCCTGGTACTCCTGCTGCAACGGCTCGATCAGCTCGTCGAGATCGCCGTCCATCACCTGCGCCAGCTTGTAGATCGTCAGGTTGATGCGATGGTCGGTGACGCGCCCCTGCGGGAAGTTGTAGGTGCGGATGCGCTCGGAGCGATCGCCGCTGCCGACCTGCAGACGCCGCGACTGCGCCTGCGCGCTCTGCTGTTTCTCCTGCTCCGCGGCCAGCAGCCGCGCCTTGAGCAGTGCCAGTGCACGCGAGCGGTTCTTGTGCTGCGAGCGTTCGTCCTGACATTCGACCACGATGCCGCTCGGCAGGTGAGTGATGCGCACGGCGGAGTCGGTCTTGTTGACGTGCTGACCGCCGGCGCCCGAGGAGCGGTAGGTATCGACGCGCAGCTCCGCGGGGTTGAGCTGCACTTCGTCGACCTCGTCCTGCTCGGGCAGGATGGCCACCGTGCAGGTGGAGGTGTGAATGCGTCCCTGCGCCTCGGTCGCCGGCACGCGTTGCACGCGGTGGGTGCCGGACTCGAATTTAAGCCGCGAGAACGCGCCCTTGCCGGCAATGCGGCTGATGATTTCCTTGTAGCCGCCGTGCTCACCGGCGCTGTCGCTGAGCACCTCGGCGGCGAGACCCTTCGACTCCGCATAGCGCGCGTACATGCGATACAGGTCGCCGGCGAAGATCGCCGCCTCGTCGCCGCCGGCGCCGGCGCGGATTTCGAGGAAGATGTTGCGCTCATCACGCGGATCGCTCGGCAGCAGCAGCTGGCGCAGCTCGCGTTCCTCCGCCGCGAGGCGGCCGGCGAGCCGCGCGACCTCCTCGGCGCCGAGGGTGCGCATGCCGGCGTCGGCGTCGCTCTGCAGCTCCTGCGCTGTTGCCAGGTCGCGCTCGAGATCGTGGTAGTGCCGGATGCGTTCCGCAAGTGGCTGCAGCCGCGAGTATTCGACCGACAGGTCACGGAACTGCGGCGAACCCCCGGCGATCTCGGCGCTCGCCAGCAGCCGCCCGACCTCCTCGGAGCGGTCGGCGACCTTCTGCAGGCGCTGGCGGATCGATTCCTTCATGATGTCGCGACGGCCGGGCGTTCGGACTGGCAGCCGATCTGGGGCGCGGCATTCTCCGGGATGTGTGTACTTTGTGACAAGTTGCGCAATGCACGGCAACTGCGGAGACTCTATGGTGTCTGTCTGAGTATGATCGTTCGCGTGACCTGCCTCACCAAGGTTTCCGCCGCGGCGCTGGTGGCGCTGGCGGCGCTGCTAGCAGCCTGCGCCAGTGTTCACCATTCCCGGGACACGCCGCCCGCGCCTGCCCATGGCGACGCCACCGCACTTACCGTAATGGCGGAAGCCGACCTGAAACGCGGGGACTGCCGGGCCGCCTCCGAGGCCTACGCGCAGGCTGCCGCGATCGGCGATGCCGTGCTGGCCCGCCGCGCCACCCAGGTGGCGATGGCCTGCGAGCACCTGCCGGCCGCCTGGCAGGCGGCCACCCGCTGGCGCACGCTCGCGCCGGGGGACCGCGAGGCCGACGCCCTGTACGCCGCCGTGGCGCTCAAGCTCTATCGCACCCAGGAGGCGCGCGTAGCCATTCGCGACTTCTGGCGGGTGGAGGAGCAGCAGGCGGCGCCCGCACCGGCGGCACCCGGCGCACCCGTGGCCGGCGCGCGCAGCGCGGCACGCGCGGCGAAGAGCATGACCGAGCTCACCGCGCTGCTGCTCGAGGAATCCGACGCGGCGGCGGTGCTGACGGCGATGAGCGGGGCGCTCGAGCCGACCGCAAGCTCCCCCGATACCCTCACGCTGCTCGGTGAGCTGGCACTGGCCGCCTTCGACGGCCAGCGTGCGCAGGGCTATGCGCAGCGCGCCCTGCAGCAGAATCCCAGCGACCCGGCCGCGCTGCGGGTGCTGGCACGTGCTTATGTCATGCAGGGCGATGCGTCGCAAGCGGTCGCCACGGCGCGCCGCGCCGCGGCCGGCGACGCCACGCGCGGCGGCTTCGAGCTGGCCGAAGTGCTGGCCTCGCTCGATCGCAGCGAAGAGGCTCACCAGGAGCTCGAGCGGCTGCGCGCCCACGGGGCACCCACGGGCGAGGTCGACCGCCGCCTCGCGCTGCTCGCCTTCAATTCCGGCGACCTGAAGGAGGCGCGGCAGCGCTTCACCGAGCTGCTGACGAACGGCGAGGGCAACGACGCGGCGCAGCTGTATCTCGCCGACATCGCCGCACGCGACGGCGACGCCGATGCGGCGATCGCCGAGTATCGGCGCCTCTACGATTCGTCGGTGGCGCTCTCGGCGCGCTCGCGCGCCGCGGCGCTGCTGCTGGACAAGAGGGCGCGCACCGAGGCGCTGGCGCTGCTCGATGACTATGCAGCCGACCATCCTGAGGAAGAGCTCGATCTGACACTCGCCAAGGCGCGGCTGCTCGCCGATCACGGCGAGGCGGACACCGGGCTGGCGCTGCTGTCGGCGGCGCTCGAGCGCCACCCGCAACACCCTTCCATCGAGTACGACCGCGCCGTCATTCTCGAGCAGGCCGGACACGTGCACGAGTCGGTCGATGCACTCGAGCACATGCTGACCGAACGGCCCGACGATCCGACGCTGCTGAACGCGCTCGGCTACACCCTGGCCGATCATTCGCTGGAGCTGGCGCACGCCGAAGCGCTGATCCGCCGTGCACTCGTAGTGATGCCCGACAATCCGGCCGCGCTCGACAGCCTCGGCTGGGTGCGCTTCCGCGAGGGCGATGCCCGCGGCGCCGCCGGGTTGCTCGAGCGCGCCTACTCGCTCGGCCACGATGGTGAGATCGCGGCACACTGGGGCGAGGCGCTTTGGGTGAGCGGTCAGCGCAGCGCCGCGCGCAAGGTATGGGCCGAGGCGCTGGCGCGCGAGCCCGATTCCAAACCGCTCAAGGCGACCATCAACCGCCTCCTGCCCGATGCGCATTGATAAGCTGCGGCCGGCCACGGCGGCAGCCATCGCTGCACTCGCCGTGGTCGCGGCCTGCCGCAGCGTGCCGCCGCGACCGGCGCCGGCGCTGTCCTGGGAAGCGCGTCGTCCGCAGCTGCAGGCGCTCGGACACTTCGAGCTGCGCGGCCGCGTGGCGGTGGCCGCGGCCGGTGAGGGCTTCAACGCCAGCGTGCGCTGGATTCAACAGGGTGCGCACGCACAGCTGACACTCGCAGGTCCGCTCGGCGTGGGTGGCACACAGGTCAGTGCGGCGGGCGATGAGCTGACGCTCCTCACCCCGCACGGCGAGCAACTCGACAATGCGGCAGCGCACGCGGAGCTCGCCGCGCGGCTCGGGTTCGATCCGCCGCTGTCCTCGCTGCGCTACTGGGTGCTCGGCGTACCCGACCCCGGCCAGCCCGCGACCGAGGCGCTCGATGCCAGCCAGCAGCACCTTGCGGGTCTCACGCAATCGGGCTGGCACATCGACTATCTCAGCTACGGGGTCAGCGGCGGGGAGTCGCTGCCGGCGCGGCTCACGCTGCAGCGCGACGCCGTGCGCGTGCGGCTCCTGGTCGATGACTGGCGGCTATGACGCCACCGCCGGCGACGCGCTGGCTCGCCCCCGCGAAGCTCAACCTGTTTCTGCACATCACCGGCCGCCGCGCGGACGGCTATCACGAGCTGCAGACCCTGTTCCAGCTGGTCGAGCTGTGCGACACCGTGACCCTCGAGCTGCGCGAGGACGGACAGATCGAGCGGCCGCTCGGCCCCGTCGGCGTTGCACCGGAAGCGGATCTCGCCGTGCGGGCCGCGCACGCCCTGAAGCAGGCGACCGGCGCACGGCGCGGAGCGAGCATTCGTATCGAGAAGCGCATCCCGCTCGGGGCGGGGCTCGGCGGAGCCAGCTCGGATGCGGCCACCACGCTGCTGGCACTGAACGAGCTGTGGGAGTGCGGCCTGCCGCGGCCGGC
Source organism: Steroidobacteraceae bacterium (assembly GCA_035481975.1). Taxonomy (GTDB): domain Bacteria; phylum Pseudomonadota; class Gammaproteobacteria; order Steroidobacterales; family Steroidobacteraceae; genus 13-2-20CM-66-19. Next base: position 5,076 of record DATHRC010000041.1, on the reverse strand, counting down.
GCTTGCCCGGCTCGCTCTGCCGCTTGGTGCGGATGTGCCTGTTTTCATTGAAGGTTCATCCGCCTGGGCGGAGGGGGTCGGGGAGCGACTGACGCCGGTCTCCCTGCCTGAGCGCTGGTACCTGATCATCTGGCCGAACGTCAGCATCAGCACCCGCGATGTCTTCCAGAGTCCTGAATTGACACGAAATTCCTCCCTCATCACAATACGCGCCTTTTTTGAGTGGGGTGGTCGTAACGACTGCGAGCCGGTGGTGCGTGCTCGCGCGCCCGAGGTGGCCGAGGCGCTCGACTGGCTCGCGCAGGCCGGGCCGGCACGCCTGAGCGGCACCGGGTCCTGCGTGTTCGTCGCGCTGGCCTCGGCTGCGGAGGCTGAGCGCCTTGCGGCCCAGGTTCCCGGGCGCTGGACGAGCTTCGTGGCGCGGGGTCTGAACACCTCGCCCCTGCACCGGCAGCTCACGGCGCCGCGGCGGGCGTAACGCGGCTGATAAGATGCGCGCCCGCGCACCGCTTGCGTGCGGCTTCGAGGTGCTGGGGTGTCGCCAAGTGGTAAGGCAGCGGGTTTTGATCCCGCCATTCGGAGGTTCGAATCCTTCCACCCCAGCCAAGCCGCACGGTGCGGCGTGCAGTGGTGAGGGGCTGAGGGCACCGCGCCGCGCGTGAGGCTATGAGTACGAGCGACACACTGGCGCTGTTTGCCGGCAATGCCACTCCGGGGTTGTCGCAGGACATCGCTCGCAGCCTGCAGATACCGCTCGGGCGCGCCTACGTGGGGCGCTTCAGCGACGGCGAGATCAACGTCGAGCTGATGGAGAACGTGCGTGGGCGCGATGTGTTCATCGTGCAGTCGACCTGTCCGCCCGCGAACGACAGCCTGATGGAGCTGCTGGTGATGGTGGACGCGGCGCGCCGCGCCTCCGCCGCGCGCATCACCGCGGTGGTGCCGTACTTCGGCTACTCGCGCCAGGATCGGCGGCCGCGCGCGACGCGCTCGGCGATCACGGCCAAGCTGGTGGCCAACATGCTCTCCAGCGCGGGAGTGAACCGGCTGCTGACGATCGATCTGCACTCCGATCAGATCCAGGGATTCTTCGACATCCCGGTGGACAACGTGTATGCCTCGCCGGTGCTGCTCGGCGACGCGTGGAAGCAGGCGTATCGCAACGTCATCGTCGTCTCGCCGGACGTCGGCGGCGTGGCGCGTGCGCGGGCCTTCGCCAAGCGCCTCGACGATGCGGAGCTAGCCATCATCGACAAGCGCCGCCCGCGGCCGAACGAGTCGAAGGTGATGAACATCATCGGCGAGGTCGAGGGCAGGACCTGCCTGCTGGTGGACGACATGGTCGATACCGCCGGTACGCTGTGCCAGGCGGCGCAGGCGCTGAAGGACGAGGGTGCCGAAAAGGTGATGGCGTACATTACCCACCCGGTGTTGTCGGGCGGTGCGGTCGAGAGGATCACGAGCTCGGCGCTCGATGAGCTGGTGGTCACGGACACCATACCGTTGAGCCTGGCTGCCAGAAGCGCCGGCCGCATCCGGCAGCTGTCGGTTGCGGAGCTGCTGGCGGAAACGATCCGCCGCATCCTCGACGAGGGGTCGGTGAGCTCGCTGTACGTCGATTGAGCGCGGCTGCCAGCGGCGCGCGGCGCTCTGGAGGTTTTTGGGTGTGCGGGTTTGGTCGCGAACCACGCACGGTTGCGAGTAACTAACGGAGACTCATAGTAATGCGTATTTCATTTACCTTCGGCGCGGACCTCCGCGGTGCGCAAGGCAAAGGTGCGAGCCGCCGCCTGCGTCACACCGGCAAGGTTCCCGCCATCCTCTACGGCGCCCACCAGGACGCCCAGCCGCTGATTCTCGATCAGCAGAACCTGCTCACCATGATCGAAGATGAGCGCTTTTACTCCTCGATCGTGCGGCTGAAGATCGGTGACCTCACCCAGGAGGCGATCGTCAAGGACGTGCAGATGCATCCGGCCAGGCACCAGGTGGTGCATGTCGACCTGCAACGCGTGGTCGAGAGCGAGAAGATCCGCATCCGCCTGCCGATTCACTTCAAGGGCGAAAGCATCTCTCCGGGCGTGAAGACCCAGGGTGGGGTCGTGTCGCACATGCGCGCCGACGTCGAGGTGAGCTGCCTGCCGGCGGATCTGCCGGAGTTCCTCGAGCTCGATCTGTCGGGCATGAGCCTCAACGACACCAAGTTCCTCGCGGACATTCCGCTGCCGCCCGGGGTGGGCATTCCGGAGCTCACGCAGCGCAACGCCCCGGTGGTGTCGATCCACGCGCCGCGCGCCGAGGAGCCGGAGCCGGTGGCCGCCGAAGCCGCTGTCGCCGTACCGGCCGAGGGCGCTGCCGCGCCGGCTGCGCCGCCGGGCGCCCCGGGAGCCGCACCGCCTGTGGGCGCCGCCCCGGCGACAGCCCCGGGCGCCGGCGATGCGAAGAAGGGCGAGGACAAGAAGGAGGCCGCCTCGGGCAAGAAGGAGGGCGCTTCGGCCAAGAAGGAGGGCGGCAAGAAATAGCCGCGCGCCAGCACGGGTCGATCGTCCGCCGGCCGCTTCGGTTGCGCCGAACGCGGCCGGCGGCGTTTCGGGCGCGCAAGGAAACGACATGGCAGGTGAGCCGCTCAAGCTGATCGTCGGGCTCGGCAACCCGGGAACGGAGTACGCGCGCACGCGGCACAATGCCGGGTTCCAGCTCGTCGAAGAGCTGGCGCGGCACCACGGCGCGCTGTTTCGCAGCGAGCCGCGCCACCACGCGGAACTGGCCCGCGCCCGCATCGCCGCCACCGAGCTATGGCTGCTGAAACCGATGAGCTACATGAACCACAGCGGCGATGCGGTGCAAAGCGTCGCCTCTTTTTATAAGGTGCCGCCCGCAGCGATCCTGGTCGCCTACGACGAGCTGGATTTTCCGGCCGGGGTGGTGCGGCTGAAGCATGGCGGCGGGGCTGCCGGCCACAACGGCATGCGCAGCGTCATCGCGCACATGGGCGATGAGTTCTGGCGGCTGCGGATCGGCATTGGCCATCCGGGGGATCGTTCGCAGGTGCTCGACTACGTGCTCGGTCGGCCGCCGCCGGCCGAGGCGACGCTGATCCACGCAGCGCTCGAGGCGGCCGCGGACGTGGTGCCGGTGTTTCTCAGCGAAGGCGCGCAGATCGCCATGCATCGCCTGCACAGCCGCGAGTCCCCGGCGCCGCCGGACGATTCCCCGGCGTAAGCGCCGCCATGCCTATCCGCTGCGGGATCGTAGGGCTGCCGAACGTCGGCAAGTCGACACTGTTCAACGCACTGACGCGCGCCCAGATCGCGGCCGAGAATTACCCCTTCTGCACCATCGACCCGAACGTGGGCGTGGTCCCGGTCCCCGATCCGCGGCTTGAACAGCTCGCGGCCATCGCGCGCCCGGAGAAGATCGTTCCGACCACGGTCGAGTTCGTCGACATCGCCGGACTCGTCGCCGGAGCCTCGCAGGGCGAAGGCCTCGGCAATCAGTTTCTCTCGCACATCCGCGAGGTGGATGCGATCGCGCACGTGGTGCGCTGTTTCGAGAGCAGCGACGTCATCCACGTGGCCGGGCGCATCGATCCGCTCGCCGACGTCGATATCGTCGATACCGAGCTGGCGCTCGCGGATCTGGCGACGCTCGAGAAAGGGCTCGAGCGCGCCAGCAAGGCGGCCAGGAGCGGCGATAAGGATGCGCTGCGGCGGCGCACGCTGTTCGAGCGCGTGCGGGTGCAGCTGGATGCGGCCCGGCCGGCGCGCACCCTGAGCCTGAGCGAAGACGAGCGGCGCGATCTGCGCGAGCTGCAGCTGCTCACGGCCAAGCCGGTGATGTACGTGGCCAATGTCGCCGAGCATGGCTTTGCGAACAACCCGCTGCTCGCGGCACTCGAGGGGCGCGCGGCCGCCGAGGGGACTGTGGTGGTACCGGTGTGCGCGGCGATCGAGGCGGAGATTGCGCAGCTCGACGAGTCGGAGCGCGCCGAGTTCCTCGCCGAGCTGGACTTAAGCGAGCCGGGGCTGAATCGTGTCATCCGCGCCGGCTACCGCCTGCTCGGGCTGCAGACATTCTTTACCGCCGGCCCCAAGGAGGTGCGTGCCTGGACGGTACGCATCGGCGCCACCGCACCGCAGGCGGCGGCCGTGATTCACACCGACTTCGAGCGCGGCTTCATCCGCGCGGAGGTCATCGCATTTGCCGACTACCTCGCGGGCAACGGCGAAGCCGGGGCGCGCGATGCCGGCAAGCTGCGCCTCGAAGGCAAGGAGTACATCGTACAGGAGGGGGACGTGATGTACTTCCGCTTCAACGTGTGACGCGGCGCCGCTCGATCACCCAGCCGTCAGCTACGATCCGCCGCGGCGCGCATGGCGGCAAGATCGAGCTTTTTCATCTTGAGCATCGCCTGCAGGGCGCGGGCGGCGCGGCCGGGATCGGGATCCGAGATCAGCGCGCCCAGGCCTTCGGGCACGATCTGCCATGAGACACCGAAGCGATCCTTGAGCCAGCCGCATTGACTCTCGACGCCGCCGTTCGCCGTGAGCCCGTTCCAGTAGTGATCGACCTCATTGGCGTCCCGGCACGAGACCGAGAGCGACATCGCCTCAGAATGCCGGAACTGCGGCCCACCATTCAGCGCCTGGAAACGCCGACCCGCGAGCGTAAATTCGACCATCAGCGCCGTCCCTTTCGGAAAGGGCACCGGCAGGCCCATGCCATCGTTGTAACGCGATACCTGGTCGATGCGCGAGTCGGGGAAAAGCGAGACGTAGAAGTTGGCGGCGTCCTCGGCTTCGCCGTTGAACCACAGACATGGAGCGATCTTGGAGCTCGTCATAAGCCGTTTCTCCTTAAGGCCAAGCCATCCGCTTCGTTACCACGACGAATGAACCCGGCCCGCTTCGACATCCCTCCTCGACCGCCGCCGGGCGCTTCGGTTCCGGCGGTTTGACACCCCGGGGCGCAGATGAGGACAATGCGCGCCCCTTCGTGGAAAGGTAGCTCAGCTGGTTAGAGCACGGCACTCATAATGCCGGGGTCGAGGGTTCGAGTCCCTCCCTTTCCACCAAT
>DATHRC010000040.1:0-26448 GCA_035481975.1 Steroidobacteraceae bacterium | reverse complement strand
TGCCCGGGCGCCCGCGCACGGGTTTGTTCGCACCGAGACCTGGCAGCTGGAGTCGGTGACCGAAAGTGAGGGCGGAGTCACGGTCAGCATGTGCATCGAAGCCGGGCACGAGACCAGCCGATGGTCGCCTGGCGATTGTCGTCTGGTCCATCGCGCGACGTTTGGGTCCGAGCTCGTCTCGGAACTCGTCGTGACGAACACTGGAGACGCACCGCTACATTTCGAAGAGGCGCTCCATGCGTACTACTTGATTGGCGACATCGGCCTGGTAAGAATCCGTGGTCTGAATGGGATTCACTATCTCGACAAGACAGACTCGGGTGAGGAGAAAGTACAGCGCGGTGAGCTCGCCATCGTGTCCGAGACCGACCGCGTGTACCTCAACACCGTCGGCGCGGTCGACATCGAAGACGACGCGCTGCATCGGCGCACGCGGATCCTCAAAGAACAGTCACGGACGACCGTCGTCTGGAATCCGTGGGCACAAAAGGCGCAAGCGCTGTCGGATCTGACGGACGATGGCTGGAGGCGGATGGTGTGTATTGAGACCAGCAATGTATCGCCCTTTGACGTGAATCTGGCGCCCGGTCAACAACACACGATGAAGGCTCTTGTCAGCATCGCCGCGCTTTAGCCGCCCCTTCTGAGTTTGGCCGCGGCGCGCTTCCCCTTCTTGGAAGGCTTCGACTGGCCAGAACTGTTGAGGGCGACCGCTTGGCGAACCAGCGCCGTGAACGCGGACTCGTCAAGTTCTTCTCCTTCGTGGATGTCGATCGCGCGGCGTACGTTTCCGTCGAGACTCGAGTTGAAGAGACAGGCCGGATCCTTCAGAGATGCGCCCTTGGCGAAGGTAAGCTTCACGACACTCTTATAGGATTCGCCGGTGCAGATGATGCCGCCGTGCGACCAAACCGGGGTGCCGGGTCTGGTTGGTTTGACCCACTTCCACTCCTCGACGACGTCCGGGTCTGCTTCCTTGATGAGCTTGCGCATTCTGCTGAGGGTTTCCCCGCGCCAGTCCCCGAGTTCGGCGATTCTCTTCGAGATGAGCTCCGCTGGCGACTGGCCTTGGCTCGCGCCCGACTTTTTCATGTTCTCATCCTACGAGTTCCACATATGTCTCGACGCCCTCGCGGGGGGTTAGCCTCTGGTGCTTTCAAGCCTTGATGAAGGCGAGCAGATCCTCGTTGACCTGGTTCTTGTGCGTCGTGCATAAGCCGTGCGAGGCGCCTTTGTACACTTTGAGCACCGCACCCTTGACGATCTTGGCAGAAAGCAACGCAGAGTCCGCGATCGGCACGATCTGATCGTCGTCGCCATGCATCACCAGAGTCGGCACGTCGAACTTCTGGAGGTCCTCGGTGAAGTTCGTCTCCGAGAAGGCCTTGATGCAGCCAAAGACCGCATTGATGCCCGCGAGCATTCCCTGGTGCCAGAAGGACTCTCGTACGCCTTGCGAAATCTTCGCGTCCGGCCGGTTGTAGCCAAAGAAGGTCATGCTGAGATCCTTCCAGAACTGCGAGCGATCGGCGAGCACCGCAGCGCGAATCCCGTCGAACACCTCGAGCGGCAAGCCGCCAGGATTGGCCGGGGTTTTCAGCATCAGCGGCGGCACCGCTGCGATCAACACAGCCTTGGCAACGCGCGACGTACCATGACGTCCGATATAACGCGCGACCTCGCCACCGCCCATGGAATGACCCACATGGATTGCCTTCTTCAGACCTAACTCCTGGGTCAGCGTGGCGAGATCGTCGGCGAAGGTGTCGTAATCGTATCCGCTCCACGGTTGACTCGATCGTCCATGGCCGCGGCGGTCGTGGGCGATGCAGCGAAATCCATGGGACGCCAGGAACAACATCTGATCTTCGAAAGCATCCGCGCTGAGCGGCCAGCCATGGCTGAACACCACGGGTTGACCGCTACCCCAATCCTTGTAGTAGATCTGCGTGCCGTCTTTGGTGGTAACCGTGCTCATGGGGTGGTTTCCTTGCTGTGATTGGATGAAGGAGCCTGGCCTGCCGCCGGCCGCAGCCGGTGTCGCTGCGTGTGGTCGAGAGGATTCCATTCGTCTGGCCGTCGGAGCGCAGCAGGCTCGCGGCGCCGACGGTAGCGCGCGGCAGGCCGATGGGGAGCATACGCCTTTGCAGCGATTCGGCCCGCCCCCCAACAGATTGCGCTCGAGGCGATCAGCCCCTGGAGCCGGCCCCTTTGTGCCTGTCAAGAGGGTGCGCAGCTTGGTCTGAGCCGAGTCGGAGCGGTTCCGTTGGCGTTTGCGCCGTGGCCCTGCTGCGACCTGCTGCAACCCACGCTTGTCACTCTCCGATTCCCACGCCGGTCATCTCCAACGGCGAGTTCATGCCGGCCCCGCAGAACGCGCGCCAGCGCCAGCTCGAAGCGCGCATCGGGGATCTGGCGGACGCACCCGCGCCCGCCACGGCCTCGATCGGCGCGCGTTGCTTGGGCCTACCGCGCACAGAGCTTCCCGCGCAGTAACCGTGCGTACGGCTATGTGAAATCAACAGCTTAGCTCACGCCCGCAGGTCGACCGTTCGCAATATCACGTGCTTGGCAGCGAAAGGCATCAGACGCCGGCGGCGGCGTCAGAAAGTGCGCTAGGGTGTGGGCTTGGGGGGTGCGCAATGATCAGGCTGACAGTCATTCCCAGAGAAGGCGGGCAACTCTACAACCTCCTGAGTGCCAAGGAAGTGGCGCTGCGCAAGAAGCGCCAAGGCACGCTCCATCGCGCGGGCACCCGCAGAGCAGGCATCGAACGCTGGAAGCACGTGGCTTACACCGGACGGATCACGCTGCAGCGTTGTATCGGCGGCACCCTCGCCGCGGTAGTCGAGTCCAGCGCACCACAGGAAGAGTGGCAGCTGCTGACTTCTTTCGTCGGCTTTCTCGACCGCCATTTCCGCGAGCACATCGCCTCGATCACGATCTGCTACGACCGGCAGGACGACTGAAGCCTGGACGGCTTCGTGGGTTATGCCGTAGGGCCGGTCGATCGCCAGATCATCGCAGGGCAGACGCAACCAGCGCACCAATCCGCGCGTGCGCGGCGTTGAGGACTTCCATCGACGCACTCGACCCCGTTAGATAACAGGCCACGAGAATGGCTGCCTGCCGGGGTGGTAACAAGATCGCCAGATCATTGCTCGCGCCGTTACTTCCTGTTCCAGTCTTATCCCCCGCCTCCCAACCTGCCGGAAGTCGCGCCCGCAGCCGATCGTGGCCGGTCTGACAGTCGCGCATCCAGCGGACCAGCTGGCCGCGCGAACTCTCCGACAGGAGATCACCCACCAGCACTCGTTGCATGTCCTCGAGCATCGATCTGGGTGAGGTGGTGTCGCGCACATCACCGGGCAGATTGGAATTGAGTGCCACTTCTACACGATCGAGGCGCGTGATCGCATCGCCGATGCCGCGCAGGTACGCCGTGTATCCTGTGGGCCCACCGATCAGTTCGCGCAGCTGATTTGCCGCGGTATTGTCGCTGACCTCGATCACCGCCTTTAGCATGATGCTCAACGGTAGCGCACCCGCACGGGCATGAGCCGCAGTGACTGGCGAATTAGCAACCAGGTCGGAGCGCCTGAAAGGCACCGCCGCGCCAAGCCGCAACGAGCCCGCGTCAACACGCGACAGGATCGCGGCGGCGAGCATTAGCTTGAATGTCGAGCACATCGCGAAGCGCTCATCGGCTCGATGCGATAACTGACGGCCATCCGCCGTATTCAGCGCCGCAAGGCCAATGCGTCCGCCAATTTCCCCTTCGAGCTCCGCAACCTGTGCCGTGGGTGCGTTCGGCAACGCCCCCCGCAGGCGCGTTTGTGCGATTGCGAGGCTGGCACCGACACTGGCCACGAACAGCCGGCGAGAACCCCGCATATCAGCAAGGCAGCATGCTGATGACGGCAATCGTCAGTCTCATGAGGTCCCGGGACCGGCGAGGTATTCCTTGTCGCTGACGTGCTGCATCCACACGACGACCTTGCCGTCGAGCGCTTCCTGGATGGCGATATGGGTCATCGACGTAGTCGGCGTCGCGCCGTGCCAGTGTTTGTGGTTCGGCGGACACCAGATGACGTCGCCGGCGCGGATCTCAACGATCGGCTCGCCTTCGCACTGCGTCCAACCGCACCCGGCAGTGACGATCAAGGTCTGACCCAGCGGATGCGTGTGCCAGGCGGTACGTGCGCCGGGCTCGAAGGTGACGCTCGCGCATGAAACACGCGCCGGTTCGGGCGCGGTGTGCAGGGGATCAATACGAACATTGCCGGTGAAGTACTCCGCGGGCCCCTGTTGCGAAGGCTGCGAGCCGACGCGCTTCAGTTCCATGTCGTTTTCCTTGCGGTCATTGCTCGGTGCGGACGGGCCTATTCCACAGTCACCACCACTTTCCCCCGGGCATGCCCGGCCTCCACATACCGCAGTGCTTCGGAGGTTTCGCTGAGCTTGTAACGCCGGTCGATGACCGGTGTTACCTTGCCGGACTGCATGAGAGTCCCCAGGGCGGACAGATCATCCTTGCTGAGTTCCGCCAGCATCATGCCGAACTGCTGGCTCATGAACGGTGACAGCAGCATGGCCTCGATCGGAGTCGCGAGCCATCCGAACCAATTTCCGGGATCCGTCGAGCCGATCATGACGTAGATGCCCTTGGGATTGAGAACGCGCCTGTATTCCAGCAGCGAGTGGGTGCCGACGTTGTCCACGATCAGATCGTAGTGTTCGGTGCCCCTGGTGAAATCCTCGCGGGTGTAGTCGATGACGTGATCGGCGCCGAGCGAGCGGACCAGCTCGACATTGCGTGTGCTGCAGACGCCGGTCACCTCTGCGCCGTATGACTTGGCGATCTGCACGGCGAACGTACCCACACCGCCCGAGGCGCCATTGATGAGGACCTTCTGTCCGGGGCGAATCTGTCCCTTATCGCGCAGCGCCTGCAGCGCGGTAAGTGCCGCGATCGGCACGGCCGCCGCTTGCTCGAATGTCACGTTGCTCGGTTTCAGCGCGAGTGCTCGATCTTCGCGGACCGTTACATACTCCGCAAATGCCCCGAATTTTCCGCCGAATACCTCGTCACCGGGCTTGAAGCGCGTGACCTTCCCGCCGACCGCTTCGACCGTTCCGGCAAAGTCGACGCCCAACCGGGGACTGGCTGGTTTCCCGAAACCCTGGTCCATGCGTACGAGGTACGGTTTGCCCTCCAGGTAGTGCCAGTCGAGGGGATTGACGGAGGCCGCGTGCACCTTGACCAGGATCTCATTGTCCGCCGGGATGGGTTTGGCGATGTCCTCATACCTGAGGACCTCCGGTGGACCGTAGCAACGATGAGCGATGCCCTTCATCAGGGTGGCGCCGGCAGGAGGTGAGCGCGCCGGGCCGCAGGCGGTGGTGTGGCTCATGACGAGAGCGAGCGACACCACCCCAACTCCCAACAGAATGACCAGACCGCCCAGGATTTTGTAGCGCAGCTTCATAGCACCCCCGGGCAGCAGTTTACCGTAGGCGCTGCGCTAAGCGGGTTCGCTTGACCGTAAATGCGGCTCGTCCCACGGCGAGCAAGGGCTCGCAGGGAGCGGCAGGCATCGCGGCGCGGTTGACGGGGTGTAGGATTGGATGGAATGTCACCCTCGCCATCGGCCACGGTCCCGCACGCAGCGGCCATTGAAGTGGAGTGGCTCGCAGGCCTCGAGTTTCAGGCCGGGCGCCCGCAAGGTCCCAGGATTCGCATCGACGGTGATGCAACGAGCGCGCCCAGCCCCTTTGATGCGCTGCTGGCAGCCATTGCAACCTGCGCCTCCACCGACGTCGTAACCATACTGCAAAAGCAACGCACTCCCGTGAAGGCGCTGCGCGTGATGATCGAAGCGCAGCGGGTGGCGAGCACGCCGCGTCGCCTCGCCTCCGCCATTCTGCATTTCACCATCACGGCGCCCGGCAGCACCCAGGTTAAAGCCGATCGAGCCGTCGAGCTTTCAATCACCAAGTACTGCAGCGTCCGTTCGTCCCTCATCGCGGACGCAGCGGTCAGCTGGACAGTGCAGCTGCTGCCAGCTTGACGTGGACGCCTGGCACACGATTGACCCCCCTCGAGGGTTGCAGTAAAAGAGGTTCAGGCGCCGCGGCTTAGCGATCACCAACAAACAGCGCACGGCTGCGCCGCGCCATCTCGCGATTTGCGCAGAGGGGGCAGCATGAAGACTAAACACCTCAGGACACTTTCATCCTGGGCCACGGCGGTCCTCCTCGCCTGGACCGTGGGCGACAACAGCGCACTCGCCCAGGATGTGGGACCGACCACTCCGGGGGCCATCCCGGACCCCAGCACTTATCAGGGGAGCATGGAAATCCAGCGCCAGCAGGATCAACAGGCTCAGCAGTTCCGCGATCAGCAGAATGAACAGTTCCAGCAGAACATGCGACAGCAGCAGCAGTCCGCCGCCCCCGCAGCTGTGCCCTCGGGGCCGGACCTGCGTGCGGTGTGGAAAAATCGCCCGCTGGTAGCAGCGAACCAGAATCCGCTGCTCGGCCGCTGGAATACGCATGCGGCTGCGCCGATCGGTCCGAAGGACTCGCCGCTGGGAGACATCGGCAGCGTGTTCGGTTCCGACGTGGCACAACTGACCGCCGGCATGCTGCAGAGTGTGTGCGACTCGATGTTTGGCAATGGCGCCGTTGAATTCCGCCCCACCACGCTGGTATCGCTTGGCCAGGACGGCCGCGAGCACGTGCTGACCCGCGTGGAATATCGCGGCGGCGGCGACACGATCGCCGTGCTGCCGCTCGATGCCGGATCGTTCGGTGCGGCGGTATTTGATTTCAAAGGTCACGATAAAGTTATCGCCAAAGAGATCGGCTGCACGATGGCGCGCGCCGGCGCGCCAGGCCAGCCGGGGACGGCCGTGGCCGTCAACGCAGCGCAGGTCAGCAGCGGCGCGCCAGGCGCCGTCCTCGTGGTCACGACGCCGCTTCACGGTGGCCACGTGTTCATCCTCAAGCATGATGTGGAAGTCGCACTGACGAATGGCGGCCTGAAGGCGACGTCCAACGGATCGGCCATGATGATGTGGGAAATGGCATGTGCGAATCGCACCCCGGCGTGTCAGCAGGGAGCGCAGGCTCTCGCGGCCGATACCGCCGGCATAGCCGTTACCGATGCCGCAGGAAGAGGGCAAAGCCCACCGCTGCCGGCGGGGCATTACTACGTCTTCAACTCAGTTCACATTGCCAATCAGCCGATGATGTGGAATCTGCCGTTGGACCTGAAGGCGGGCACCAATGCGCTGACTCTGGATCAGCGCAACCTCACGCCGGTCCGCTGAGGTTGACGACCGCAGGCGCCTGCTCGGTCGGCACCGGCGTGCCCCCGAGCACGAGATACAGCCGCGCGGTATCCATGAGACGTTGTGCCTTCGTGCGCGCCAGTCCGAGTTGCGCCTGCGCGCTCGAGCGCTGCGCATCGAGCACATCGAGGATCCCGGAATTGCCGACCGCGTAGCTGCGCCGCGCGAGCTCGAGCGCCGCGCTGGCGGCCTGGGCGGCCGCACTTTGCGCCCGGAACTGATCGGCGTCGTTCGCGAGGGCCTGCAGACCATCGGCCACTTCGCCGAACGATCGCACGATCACCTGCCGGTAGGCACCGAGCGCCCCCTGGTAGCCGGCGAGCGCGGCCCGGCGTTCGGCGCTCAGTCGCCCGCCGTTGAACAGCGGCTGCGTGAGGTTGGCGGCCATCGCCCACGCGACGGCGGCGCCATTGAAAAGACCGCCCGGGCTGAGGGCCTGCTGGGTCAGGCTGCCGCTGAGAGTGATTTGCGGATAAAGATTGGCGGTCGCGACGCCGATGGCCGCACAGGCCCCGTGCAGTTGCGCTTCGGCGGCGAGGATGTCCGGTCGGCGGTGGACGAGCTCCGACGGCAGACTCGCCGCGATCTGCCCGGGCACTACGAACTCATCCAGCGCGATGTCGGGGGGACTCCAGTCCGACGGCGCCCTGCCGACCAGAACCGCCAGCGCATGTCGGGCCACGCTCTCTTCCTGGCGCAGACCGGGCAGCAGCGTACGGTCGGCGGCGAGCTGAGCCTGTGCGGCCAGCAGCTGCGTGCGCGTCGCCGAGCCGTCATCGAGCGCGGTCTGTACGAGCGCCGCGTTGCGCTCGTCGTCGGCAACGATGCCCTGTACGACCTCGATCTGGGCGCGCGCCGCGGCGGCAGCCAGCGCTTGCGCCGCAACATTGGCCGTCAGCGACAGATAGGCGGCATCCAGCTCGTGCCTCTGGTATTCGGCGTACGCGGCCTGCTGCTCGAGTGCACGCCGCGCGCCGCCAAACAGATCCAGCGGCGCGCTGACGGTCGGGCCGACCGTATAGTAGGTGAACGGCGGAATCGTGATGTCGAGCGGACCGAAGAGCGCCGCACCGTACTTCTGCCGTCCGGCGGTTGCGCCGAGGGACACCTGCGGCAGCAACGCGCCATGGGCGGCATTGACCTCTTCCTGCGCCTGGGCCACACGGCTCTTGGCCGCCGCGATGTCCTGGTTCCCGGCGAGCGCCAGCCTCATGAGCTGATCGAGCGCGGCTGAGTGAAACTGCGCCCACCAGTCGCCCTCGAGCTTCTCTCCCAGCGCCAGCCGCTGCTCGGACGGCGGCGGCGCGTCGTACGCTGCCGCATAGGCGGGTGCGGTGGGCGTCTGCGGGGGTTTGAAATCGGGCCCGACCGCACAGGCGCACAGTGCCAGGCAGCAGGCGCAGCTGACCGGCCAGGCGCGGCTCACTCGGGCACCGGCGGCGGCGCAGCGGCGTCGGGCTTCGCGTTCCTGATCATCAGCAGGAACGGAATCGTGAGCAGGGTCAGCACCATCATGAGCTTGAAATCATCGAGATAGCCGATCATCGCGCTCTGATCGTTGATCAGGGCGTTGAGCGCGAGGAGTCCGCCCGGCGTGCTCACGTCCACGTGGGCGGCGCTGGCGGCAGGATTGCCGGCAAGGTTAAACGGCGTGATGTGCTCGGCCAGCGATGCGTGTACGCGCTGGATGTTCTGGGTCAGCAGAAACATCACCACTGAAATGCCGACCGAGCTGCCGACGTTGCGCAACAGGTTGAACAGCGCGGTGCCCTCGTTGCGCAGGCTGGACGGCAGCGTCGTGAACGCGACCGTCGACAGTGGTACGTACACCAGACCGACCCCGATACCCTGCAGGATGCCGGAGATGACGATCGGCCCGGTTCCCATGTAGAGCGAGAACTGCGTCATTTCCCACAGGGAGTAGGCGGTCAGGGCGAGGCCAACCGCCATGATCGCGCGCCCGTCGAAGTGCGAGATCAGGCGCCCGACGATGATCATGCCAAGGAGCGTGCCGAAGCCGCGCGGGGCGGTGACCAGTCCCGTGAGGATCACCGGGTACTGCAGCTGGTTCTGCAGCATCGGCGGCAGCAGCGCCAGCGTCGCGAACAGCACCACGCCGATCATGAGAATGAAGACGCTGGAGGCGACGAAGTTGCGATCCTTGAACAATGCGGGTTCGAGGAACGGGCGGGAGCTGGAGAACATGTGGACGATGAACAGATAGAACGCCAGTCCCGAGACCAGCGCTTCCGCGATGATCTCGTGCGAGGAGAACCAGTCGAGCAGCTGACCGCGATCGAGCAGCAGTTGCAGCGATGCGATCCCGAGGCTGAGCGTGGTGAAGCCGAAGAAGTCGAATTGCGAGGGCCGGGCGCTGCGGTTCTCGGGGAGCGTCGCCAGCAGAACAAAGTAGGCGAGGGCACCGATCGGCAGATTGATGAAGAACACCCAGCGCCAGCTGTAGCTCTCGGTCAGCCAGCCGCCGAGCGCCGGACCGAGAATGGGACCGAGGGTGACGCCGATCCCCCATATCGCCATGGCGCGCCCGAAGTTCCTGGGCGGATTGATGTCGAACAGTACCGCCTGGGACAGCGGCACCAGCGCCGCGCCCCCGACACCCTGGAGGAAGCGAAACAGCACGATCTGCGCCAGGGATTCGGCGAGCCCACACAGCGCCGAGGCGGCGGTAAAGACGACGATCGAGATCAGGAACACCCTGCGCCGTCCGAAGCGGCTGGCGAGCCATCCGGTGAGTGGAATCGTGATGGCGGCGGCGACGATGTAGGAGGTCAACACCCAGCCCATCTCGTCCTGAGTGGCGGACAAGGTGCCCTGCACACGCGGCAGCGCCACGTTGGCGATCGTGGTGTCGAGAGCCTGCATGATGGTCGCGAGCATCACCGCTACGGTGATGAGACCGCGGTTGGGCACCGGAACGAACTGCGGCTCCTGCGCCCTGACGCTCGGCTCGGCCGCGTCGACCCCGGCCGGGGTCACGGCTTCCTCCAGCGGGCGGCCGGGAAAATCAGCCATCGGCTATGGCCACAACCTGAGGGAGCGGTGGTGCTCGGTATCGACTTCCGCCACCACGCTCATGCCGGCGGCGAGCGGCACAGCGGCCTGGCCGGCGTCGATGGAGAGTCTCACCGGCAGGCGCTGCACGACCTTCACCCAGTTGCCGGAGGCGTTTTCGGCAGGCAGCAGCGAAAAGCTCGCGCCCGTCCCGGGGCTGGTGCTCTGCACCTTGCCGGTGAAGGTCCTGCCCGGAAACGCGTCGATCTCGAAGGTCGCCCGTTGACCGGGGCGCATGTGGGTCACCTCGGTCTCCTTGAAATTCGCCTCGACCCAGACGTCACGTTGCGAGACGAGCGCAAACAGCGGCGCGGCGACGTTGATGTAGTCGCCCACCTGCAATTGCTCGACCTTGGTGACGATGCCGTCGATTGGCGCGTACACCACGGTGTAGGAGAGGTTGAGCCGGGCCCGGTCGAGTGCGGCCTGTGCTTCACGCACGGCGGGTCGGCTGTCGAGCGGCGCGGCGGCGTCGCCGCCCAGATCGGCCAGTGCGCTGGCAGCCTGATGAACCGACGCCGTCAGCCCCTGGCGCGCCACCTCCAGATCGTGCAGCGCCTGGTCGAGCTGGGCGCGCGAGGCGATGCCGTCCGCGGCGAGCTTCTGCTCGCGCGCGTAGTCGCGCTGGCGGTAGGCGAGGGTGTCGCGCGCCGCCTTCTCATCCGCCAGACGCTGGCGATAGGTCGCCTCGGCGGCCAGCATTTTCAGGCGCGCAGCGGCGAGTTGGGCCTCGGCGTCCTCGACGGCGATCGTGAAGGGGCGAGCGTCGAGTTTGAACAGCACCTGTGCGCCCCGCACCGTCTGGTTGTCGCGCACGTTCACTTCGCTGACGCGCCCGGAAACATTGCTGCTGATGTTCACCCGCGCCGCCTGCAGATAGGCATCGTCGGTGGACACGTAGCGTCCGCCGGTCACATAGAAGATAAGAGTGACCAGGGCAACGAGCGCCGGGCCGCCGATCAGAAGAATCCGGCGGTGTCGGCCCAGCCAGCCGCCCTTGTCAGCTGCGGCCGGTTCCTCGGTTTGCGCCATGACTGTCCCTTTTCCGCACGCCAGGGCGCGGGCCGGCTATGTTGCGCATTGCTGCGCCCGGCACAATACATCACAATATTAATAGATTATTTGGTAAAACCACATAATGAAGGGCGGCGAATTTACCGCGCTGAATGCCTTCGTGGCGGTCGCCGAGCGGCGCAACTTCGCGCGTGCCGCCGCGCACCTGGGCGTAACGCCGCCGACGATCAGCCAGACGATCCGCGCCCTCGAGCAGCGTCTCGGCCTGCGCCTCCTCAACCGCACCACCCGCAGCGTATCGCTGACCGATGCGGGCGAACGGCTGCTGGCGCGCATTCGTCCGGCGATCACCGAGATCGGCGCCGCGGTCGAGGAGGTGAAGGAGCTGCGCGACACGCTCACCGGTACGCTGCGGCTGAACGTCTCGAGCGTCGCGGCCGAGATCGTCCTGGCGCCCGTGACCAGGGCGTTCCTCGCCGCTTATCCCGCGATCACGCTCGATGTCACGGTCGATGACGGTGTGAGCGAGACTGCGGGCGGACGCTTCGATGCGGGCATTCGCGTCGGGCGGCGGGTCGCCAGGGACATGCAGATCGCCCGCGTCAGCGCGCCGTCGCGCGTCATCGCGATCGCCAGCGCCGAGTACCTCAAACACCATTCCACGCCGCGCGTTCCCCAGGATCTGCAGCAGCACAATTGCATCCGGCTGCGTAATGCCAACCAGCTCATCGTCTGGGAGTTCGCCAGAGGCAGGAACAGGATCGAAATGTCCGTGAACGGCACGCTCATCGTGAATCGCATGGAGCTGATGGTGCGCGCGGTGCTCGACGGAATTGGCATCGGCTACACGCTCGAGTCCCATGTAGCAGCGCACATCGCGCACGGCCGCGTGGTGCCGCTGCTGACTGACTGGTCCGGCGGCGTGCACAGCTACTACCTGTACTATTCGGGGCGCCGCCATCTTCCGGCGCCGCTGAAGGTGTTCCTGGCGTTTCTGCGGGCGCATCTGGCGCGCGCCTGATTTCACGCACCATGGACGGTAAGGCCGCTGTTCCCCGGGAACATTTGCCCCCGTCCCGCCGCCAGGCGCATGCTTGTCAGCGCCCATCGGCGTGGCGACACAATGAGAACTGCGGCAGATCGCGCGCCACGCGCGGCGGCCCGCATGCCCGCCACCTGCTGGTGGTATGACCTATGAGCTGTCCGAACCTCGACACATTGCGCCGACTACACCTTGGCGTGCTCAGCGCCGCCTGGGTGCTGAGCCTGGCTGCGTGCGGCGGTTCCGGTGTCACCAATGGCACCGCCAGCATCAACAGCAACGGCAGTGGAGAGGACGGCAGTGGCGGCAGCGGCACTGCCACGCTGCTGTGGACTCCGGTCACGCAGAACACCGATGACGCAGTGCTGACCGATCTCGCCGGCTACCAGGTCTTCTACGGGCCATCCCCGGACGCCATGAACACGATCGTCCTGGTGGCCGATCCGACCGCGACGACCTATATCGTTACGAATCTCTCCCCGGGAACGTGGTACTTCACCGTGTCCGCGTACACGAGCAGCGGCGCGCAGGGTCTTCTGTCCAACATCGGCACGAAGACCATAGAGTAGCGAGCGCGGCCCGCGGCCGCCGCGCCGGCGCCCTATGCGGCTGCGGTGAGCTGTCGCTCGAGGCGCGCGCGCGAGATGAGGCCGCGCACGAACCCTGAGCCGCGCACCGGCGTCTGCAGTACCGGGAGGTGCGTGGCATCGGTCTCGCGGAACAGAGCGAGCACGTCGCTGACGGTGGCTTCGCAAACCTCTTCCCAGTCTAGCACCGGCACCTCTTCCCACGGCGTCATGACGTGGCCCACCAGAATCTCGTCGTGCCGCGTGTAGGTGGAACTCTGCAGGAATTTCATCGGGCGCTCGCCCTGGACGTCATAGGAGGTGATGAGTCCGGTGACCGTGTCGCCGCGGCACACCAGCAGCGCACGGACGCCGAAACGGATCATGTCCTCGAGCGCATCCTCGATGCGCCGTTCCTCGCCGACCGTGATGGGCTGCTCGTGCGCAAAATCCGTCATCACCGCGACCGCCGCGTCGCCGGGCTTCACCGCGGGAACGACCACGATCGGCCGCAAGGGTCGGGGAGAGGAAGTATGCGAAGACAGGTGCAGAAGGTTCATGATGCGCCTCATCCGTGCGCGGTTCGACGCACGTCAACCCCGACCGGGGGATGCGCGTGAACCGCAAGCTCAGGCGATTCTTCGACTGCAGTGCGGCGCGGAGGTTCTACCCACGGTATGTGAGGCCGGAAAATCCGTCAACGGTTTTACGGTGTCCATTGGTCAGCGCTCGGGCCTGAGCGTGGCTCCCGGCTGAGGCGGACCGTCCTTGCGCGCGGCGGCCCGCTCCGGTCTGCCCACGCGCCTTCCTGCGGCAGGTGGCGCTTCTGCCGGTGGGGCGGGCTCACCCAGCGCGACCTCGAGTGCCTGGGCCGCGCGCTCGATCCATACGAACTCGAGCAGCGAGCGGGTACTCGGCGGAATGTCCTCGAGGTCACGGCGGTTGCGGGCGGGCAGGATCACGCGTTTGATGCCCGCGCGCGCCGCCGCGATGGTCTTCTCCTTGATGCCTCCGACCGGAAGCACCAGCCCGCGCAGCGTGATCTCGCCCGTCATGGCGACATCGGGCCGCACCGGAGCGTTCTTGAAGAGCGAGGCGAGGGAAACGAACATCGCTACCCCGGCGCTCGGGCCGTCCTTGGGGATGGCGCCCGCCGGCACGTGCACGTGCACGTCGCTGTCCTCGAAGAGTCTGGCATCGATGCCGAAATCCGCCGCCTGGGCCCTGAGCAGACTCAAAGCCGCCTGGGCGCTTTCCTTCATGACTTCGCCCAGTTGACCGGTCAGGATCAGCTTGCCCTTGCCCGGCAAGCGCGCCGACTCGACGAACAGGATGTCCCCGCCCACCGGAGTCCAGGCGAGCCCGGTCGCGACCCCCGGCACGCTGGTGCGCTGGGCGACTTCGTTCTCGAAGCGCGTCGCCCCAAGCACCGCATCGAGATCCGGGGCATCGAAGGCCACGCGCTGCGCTTTGCCGGCGGCGATCTGCATGGCGGCGTTGCGCGCCAGCGCGCCGATCTGCCGCTCGAGGTTGCGGCAGCCCGACTCGCGGGTGTACTCGCTGATGATGCGCGCGAGCGCGGCGTCGCTGATCGCGAACTGCGAGCGCTCGAGACCGTTCGCCTTGAGTTGCCGATCCACCAGGTAGCGCTTGGCGATCTCGAGCTTCTCCTCCTCGGTGTAGCCGCTCAGCTCGATGATCTCCATGCGATCGCGCAGCGGTCCGGCGACGGTGTCGAGCATGTTGGCGGTGGCGATGAACAGCACCCGGCTCAGGTCGAACGGCAGCGCGATGTAGTTGTCGCGGAAGGTCGAGTTCTGCTCGGGATCGAGCACCTCGAGCAGCGCGGAAGCCGGATCGCCGTGGAAGCTGGTGGAGAGCTTGTCGATCTCATCGAGCATGCACACCGGGTTGCGCGTGCCGGCCTTGCGCAGGCTCTGGATGATGTTGCCGGGCAGCGCGCCGATGTAGGTGCGCCGGTGGCCGCGAATCTCCGCCTCATCGTGCACCCCGCCGAGGCTCACGCGCACGAACTTAAGTCCCAGCGCGCGCGCGATGCTCTGGCCGAGCGAGGTCTTGCCCACCCCGGGTGGCCCGACGAAGCACAGGATCGGGCTGCGTCCCTGGGGGTTGAGCTTGCGCACCGCGAGGTACTCGAGGATGCGGCGCTTCACCTTGTCGAGACCGTAGTGATCCTCATCGAGCACCTGCCGCGCGCGCTCGATGTCGATGTCCTCGGCACTGGTCTTGCTCCACGGCAGCGCCACCAGCCAGTCCAGATAGCTGCGCACCATGCCGTGCTCGGGGCTTGCCTCGTTCATGCGGGCGAGGCGCTTCAGCTCCTTGCGGGCGTGCTCTTCGACCTCCGGCGGCATGCCGGCGGCGGCGATCTCCTTCTCGAGCTCCGCCACCGCGCTGTCACTCTCGTCGCTCTCACCCAGCTCCTTCTGCAGCTGGTGCAGCTGCTCGCGCAGCACCACCTCGCGCTGGCGCTCGCCGAGCGCGGCCTGGGTCTGCTCGGTGATGTCCTTGGTGATCTTCAGCACCTCGACGCGATGGGCGAGCAGCTTGATGACCTTGTCGAGCCGCGCGCTGAGCTCGAGTGTCTCGAGGATGTCCTGCTTCTCGGCCGGCGTCGCGTCCATGAAGTTCGCGATCAGATCTGCGAGCGGCCCCGCCGCATCGATGCCCGCGATGAGCCGCTGCAGCTCCGGCGGTGGCTGCGGCAGCAGGGCGAGGGCTTCCAGCGCCCGCTCCTTCAGCAGCGTGAAGCGCGCTTCGATCTCCGGGCCGGCCGCCGCCGGCTCGGCAAGCTGCTCCACGCGTGCGGCGAAATAGGGTGTTTCCCGCACCATCTCCACCACGCGGAAGCGGCTCTCCCCCTGGCAGACGAGATGGTGTGCGCCTTCGGGGGTAGTGACATAGCGCAGTACGGTGGCGAGCACGCCGATCGTGTACAGATCCGCGGCGGCGGGGCGAGCGGCCGCCGGATCACGCTGCGCCAGCAACGCGATCTTGTGGCCCGAGCGCACCGCTTCCTGCGCGGCCGCAATGCTCGGCTCGCGCCCAAGCGCGATCGGCGCCACGGCGCCGGGGAACAGCGCGACGCTGCGGATCGGCACGATCGGTACCGCATCCGCGGGCAGCGGCGGCAGCTCGATGCGCGGCCGGGAGGCCGGAGGTTCGGGCTCGCTCATCGGTCGCTGTTCCACACGAGCCGCACCTGCAGGCAGCCGTTGGCGTAGTGCGAGTCGGCGAGCTGCAGCGCGGCGCCCGGCAGCGGGATCTGGCGCACGAAACGGCCGTGCGGGATTTCCAGGCGGCGGATGACGGCGTTGCGATCGCCGAGGTTCAGCGGCCGCACCGCTCGTACCGTGAGGGCGTCGGCATCGAGTTGCACCTCGATATTCTCCAAGGCAACGCCGGGCAGAGCGAACAGCAGGGTGAGCCCGTCCGCGGTCTCGTGAATGTCGACCGGCGCCTCCCAGCCGATTCCGCCGGCTCCCGGGCCGAGATAGCGCAGGAAGCGCCGCTGCAGCCGCTCCGCCTCCTCGGCGAGCTCGAGGGCCTGCAGCCACATCGAGCCGTAGTGTTGCTGTGCACCCATAGCGCTCTCCGACCCCGGATTGCTTCTGCCGGCGCTCATTGTGACGCAGCGCTGCGCGCTGCGCACCGGCTCGCGCGGCGCCGCGCACCCAGGCGGGGACTTGGCGGCGGGAGGAACCCTGCCAGTCAGCGGCCGAAGCACTCCGCGCGCAGCCTCCTGTACCACTCGCCAGCCTCCCGGGCACGCTGCGCGCTGGGGGTGCGATCGCCGGAGGACTCCGCCGCAGAGGCCACCTGGCGGATCTCCCCGTCGGCGAGCTCGAACCTGCCGCGGATGGCGAATGCTGCGCGCGGCGCGAGCACGCTGTAGCAGACGCTGTCGAGGTCGGGTGCGGGGAGCGGGCGTTCCTCCAGTGAGGCGGCGATCGCCGCGGCGCAGTGGCGCGCCTGGCTTGCCGCCGCCGAGGCCGCCTTCGGCATGGCGCCCGCGATGCAGGCATCGCCGATCACGTAGAGATCCGCAACGAGTTGTGATTCGAAGGTCGCGGCGTTGATCGGGCACCAGCCATGGGCGGAGGCAAGCCCGGCATCCACGGCCAGTCGTCCCGGTGCCTGGGGCGGGATGATGTTGGCGAGGGCGACCCGTTGGGCGCCGCTCGAGCTGTAGAGCGTGCGGGTGCCCACGTCGACGCGCTCCACGCTGCCCCCGTCGGCCGGTGCGATCCACTCGATCATTCCGGGATAGAGGCCTTGCCACGCGGCGCTGAAGACGTCCTGTCGGGGGAAGTGATTGTTGCTGTCGAAGATCAGGACCTTGGTGCGCTTGCGGTGCCTGCGGAGCCAGTCGGCCAGCATGCCGGCGCGCGCATAAGGTCCGGGCGGGCAGCGCATCAGTCCCTTCGGCACGCTGATGGCCAGCGTGTCGCCGTCCGCCATGGCGCGCAGCTGCGCGGCCAGCAACTGCGTTTGCGCGCCGGCCTGCCAGGCGTGCGGCAGCTGCCCGGCGGCCGCTTCGTCGTAGCCTTCGGGTGTGCCGAAGAGAAAACGGATCCCCGGAGCAATGACCGCCTTGTCGTAGCCGATTGCAGCGCCGCCTTGCAGCGTTACGCGATGCTGCGCGGCATCGATTGCGATGACCCGATCGCGCACGACGCGCACACCCGCCTGCGCTAGGCCGCTGCGCGGCGCGCAGATTGCGGACAGCCTGCGCTCTCCGACCACGACCGCATCGCTCATCGGGCAGGTGAGGTAAGGGTCGTCCGGGTCGATGAGCGTGACGTCGATGCGCGGACTCCACTTGCGCAGCCGCAGCGCGCAGCCGCTTCCGGCAAAGCCACCGCCCACGATGACCACACGCGCCGCAGCGGAAGCCGATCGCACCGCGCTGCGGGCACGCCGGGACGCCGCCAGCGCCGTGAGCGCACCCAGGGCAAGAAATTCGCGACGGCGCATCATTCCCACTCGAGCTCCTGGTAAACGCGCGCGACGTTGCGCGGGTGCACCGTATCCCACAGGAGCCAGTCCGAGCGGCCCGCAGGGTCGACGTCCTTCACCGCGTCCTGTAGCGGCGTGCCGCGAGCAAGATCGGCACGCACGCCCTCGAGCACGGCCTGCAGGTAAGCGCGCTCGGGTGCGAAGGCGGCAGCGGACGCGCCGCGCGCCTCGCCGTGGCCGGCCACGAGATGCCGCACCCCGGGCATGGCAACGAGCGCATCGATCGCCTGTAACCACCCCGTAATGCTGCCGTCGACCGCAGGAGTGCGCCCGACGAACAGCAGGTCGCCCGCCCAGAGCGTGCCGCTGCCGGCATCGTAGACGGTGAGATCGCAGTCGGTGTGCGCCTTCGGCCAGGCGTGCAGCGTCAGCCGGCGGCCGCCCAGATCGATGTCGAGACTGCTGCCGACAGCGACGCTGCGCTCCGCACCGATGATCTGTGCCGCGCTGGGCGGCGCATCGAGATCGCTCGCATAGGTGGCGAGGAATAACGGCCGGCTGCGCGTCAGCGCCTCGGCGAGGAGCGCGTGACCTACGAACTGCGGCCGGGCGTCGCGAAACGCCGCGTTGCCGAGGACGTGATCGACGTGCGCGTGCGTGTTGATGACGTAGCACACCGGCAGCGCGGTGTGTGCGCTGACCGCGCGGCGCAGCGCGCGCCCGATGCGCACCGAGCCGCCGGTGTCGATGACCGCCACGCAGCGCCGCCCGAGGATGAAGCCGATATTGGCGATGTCGTCGTGCCCGGGCACATCGAGGGGCAGCGGCCGGCCATAGTGAACGAAGACGCCCGCGGCGATTTCGCCGAGATTGAAGGGCGCGTCCCCGGAAGGCGCGTCCGCGGCCGGGGTGGCGTTGGCCGCCACCAGACACGCGCCCGTAAGGAGCCAGCCGCTCAGCGCTCGCGCAAGACTCATGCGATGAAGCGCTTCGCGATGGGCGCTGCCCGCTGCAGCGCTCTACCGGGTCCCGGCTCCGTCGCCGTTCCAGGTCGCCGCGAAGCTTGCCTGCGTCGGCACGTCGCTCGCCTCGACGGTGAGCGGGGCCGGCAGCGGCGCGCCCGTGGCGATGCGCAACGTCGGATTCTCGCTCAGCGAGATACCCGTGTCGGCTTCCATCACCGTCTCGCCGCCCGCCGTTATCCTGATGTGGGCAATGAAGTGCGGGGGGATGAAGTCGCCGCTGCGCGGGTCGATCTGGAAACCGGAGTTGTTGGGATGACGGATGCTGATCTGCAGCGCGTGCCCGTCGGGCGAGGGCCGGAAGCGGATCTGCCCGAGGCTGCCGCCGGCCGCCGCGGCCGGCGGCGTGGAGCAGCCCCCGCTCGCGTTCACCCAGGTACTGCGCATCTCGAGCCGGCCATCGTTGGTCTCGGCAATGGCGCGCACCGAGCTGAAGCGATCGATCCGCACCCGCAGATCGATCTCATCGATCGGTAAGCCGGCGCGCAGGCTCATCGTTGTGACGAGCGGTGAGGGATTGTTATCGATGATGACGCGGACCTGTTTGACCTTGCCGGCCAGATCCTTGCCGAAGTGCACCACGATCGGCGTCGCCGACGGATCGGGCGTGCTGGCCGGGCCCGCGACGCTCATCGACTCGTCGCCGACCTCGCCGATCGTGCGCGTGCCGTAGAGCTGCGATCGCAGGGATTGCCAGGCGCCGCCCTGCGGGGTGTCCGCGTCGGCCGCTACCAGGGCCGGCGTCGCAGCAAGCACCGCCAGCAGCGCGCCCAGCGCGCTGGCGGTCATTGGCGCACGCTTATCCATAAGTCATTATCATACGTCAGAGCTGTAAGAGACCGTGCAGGCGCAGGATGCACCCCCGGCCGGGGCGCGCGAGGCGTGTAAGCCCGACATGCAGAAGTTCTGCTCGGACGTGAAGCCGGGCGGCGGCCGCATCATTGCCTGCCTGCGCGATCACAAGGACCAGTTGTCCCCAGGCCTGCACCGACGCCATGGCGAGCGCCAAGTCGCACCGTCCGCCGGCCACCGGCAGTGACAGCCCCGGGCAGACTCCGCCGAGCAAGCCCCAGCCATGAACCGGCAGGCTCGCGGCTGACGCGGGCCTCTTTTAATACCGCGGCGACGGCGCGCTGGGAACCGGGGATCCGCGGCACGCCGGCTCGCAGCGCTCACTTCTTCAGTGCGGCGACTCCCGCCATGCACGCGACCTCGTCCTGCGAGCCGGTGCCGCCCGAGCAACCGATGCCGCCGACCAGCTTGCCGCCATCGACCAGCGGGATCCCGCCGCGCGAGGCGATCACCCCGTCGAGCGTCAGCACGTACATGAAGCCGTTCTGCTGCACCGCGTTCTCGAACGCCTTGGTCTCACGGCGGAACACGGCGGCCGCGCGGGCCTTGTGCTCGGAGATCTGGATCGAGGCGAGCTGCGCGCCGTCCATGCGCTCGAACGCCACCAGGTTTCCTCCCGAATCGACGACCGCCACGTTCAGCTTCCAGTCGTGCCTGCGCGCTTCGGCAATGGCGGCCGCAATGACCGCACTCGCGCGCTCGAGCGGGATGGGCGGCCCGTAGGGCAGGTCGAAGGGCATCTTGTCGGGAACGACATCGAGGGGATTGCCGGGGGGCTGTTGGGCGTTGCTGCCGGCGCTGCCCGCCAGGGCGGCGCCGAGCAGTGCCAGGGTCAGGATGCGGCTCGCAGGCATGGTGGCGCTCTTTCGTCGATGGAGGGAGCTGACACTCTACACTCAGGTTGAATGCGCTGACATTGTCAGCGTGAAGGCGGGCTGGACGTTACTGATCGGTGCACCGCGAGGCGCGGTCACGTAACATCGCGGGGCCTGTCCCACGCCGGAGGTTTGTTTATGCGGATTCACGGTAGTGGCGGCGTTCCCGCTCTGGTCTGTGCGGCTGCTGTTGCGGCAGTGTGCCTGAGTCTTCCCGCCAGCTCGGAGCCGCCGGCGGCCGCCGACGCGGGTGTCGCGGCGGTCTGGACCCCCAAGCAGCTGCGCTTCGTGTTCATGGGATTCACCGCCCATTACTCCTGCGACGGCTTGCGCGACAAGATCATCCATACGCTGCTGCTGCTCGGCGCCCGCCCGGACCTGCAGGTGAATGAGTACGGCTGCGCCGGCGGGCTCAACCGCCCCAGCCCGTTTCCGAGTGTCGCCATCAAGGTGAACGTGCTGCAGTCGGCCGCCGCCGCCGGCGCGGATGCGACGGGACAGACGGTGAACGCGCACTGGAAACTGGTCGATCTCACCGCAAACCGTGACCCCCTCGACGTGGCCGGAGACTGCGAGCTGATCGAGCAGATCAAGCAGCGCATCCTGCCGCTCTTCACCACCCGCAACGTGCAGTACGACTCGACCTGCATCCCCAATCAGTACGTCGTGGGCGGCACCCACCTCAAAGCCGAGGTGCTGGTCGCCGACAAGGCCGATAAGGCGGACCCGGGCCAGCCGGCAGCGCACTGAACGGCACGCGGCCGCCGCTCCAGTGCCGGTGGCGAATGTAGTGCCTGCCGCCACGGCGTCAGCGCGCGCCCCGTACGCGCTGATCGTGCTGCTCGGCGGCGCGCTCATGATCAACTACGTCGACCGCGGCACGATCTCGACCGCGGCACCGCTACTGGAAAAGGAGTTGGGGCTGACACCCAGTCAGCTCGGCTGGGTGCTGTCGGCGTTCTTCTGGGCGTACGTCGGCTCGCAACCGCTCATGGGCTGGTGCGTCGACCGGCTGGGTGCGGCGCGCGTGCTCGCCGCGGGCTTCACCCTCTGGTCGGTATCGACCGTGCTCACCGGACTGTCCTCGGGAGTTACGGCGCTCGTGGCCGCGCGGCTCTTCATGGGCGTGGGGGAATCGGTGACCTACCCGAGCGCGCTCGCGCTGCTCGCGCAGCGCGTCTCGGACCGCCACCGGGCGCGCGCCACCAGCATCCTGCAGCTCGGTGGCATGGTGGGCCCCGCGCTCGGCACCTTTCTCGGCGGGCTGCTCATGGTGCACTACGGCTGGCGGGCGATGTTCGTCGCGCTCGGCCTCACCTCGCTGCTGTGGCTCATTCCCTGGATGCGGCAGCTGCGGCCGCCCGCGCGCAGCGCGCCACTGGCGGTTGCCGCCAGCGCCGCGCCGGCGGGCCCTGAGTTCGCCGACATCCTGCGCCAGCGGGCGCTGTGGGGCACGATGCTCGGCAACTTCTGCTCAAACTATGCGTTCTACTTCGTGTTCAGCTCGCTGCCCTTGTACCTGGTGCACGAGCGCGGACTATCGCTCATCGCCATGACGCACCTGACGGCCGGGTTCTACGTGGTGGATTCGGTGAGCGTGCTCGCCACCGGCTGGCTGCTCGATGCGTGGATCCGGCGCGGAGTGAGCGCGAACCAGGCCTACAAGACCGCGCTGATGGCGAGCGCGGCCGGGGTGGGGGCGTGCCTGCTCGGCTCGTACGGCGCCGGGCCCGGCGTCGCCGCCCTGCTGCTGCTCGGCGCGGGCGCCATGGACGGGCTCAATGCGCCGGCGGTGTGCTCGCTGGTGCAGCACTTCGCCGGACCGACCGCCACCGGCCGCTGGATGGGGGTGCAGAACGCGGTCTCGAATACCGCCGGGGTGGTGGCGCCGCTGGCCACCGGGTACCTGGTGGAAGCGACCGGCCACTACGGTGGTGCGCTGTGGCTGGCGGGCATCGTGGCGCTGCTCGGCCTCGTCGGCTGGATGTTCATCGTGCCACCGGTGCAACCGGTGCAGTGGAACCTCAGTAAGGAAAGCCCCGCGCCCGTTCCTGGTCTTTGAGGATGTCGCGCGCCGCGAGGAACAGATGCGCCGCCGCCCACAGTCCGGTGGGCACCAGGCACAGCATCGCCAGGCGCAGCGAGTCGACATTGCTCACGTGCAGGTGGGCGGTGAACTCATCGCTCAGTTTGCCGATGAGCGGCGGCGCGATGACGAGGTTGCCGAGGTTCGCGAGGAACAGCACCATCGCACAGAACATCGCCCGCATGCGGCACTGCGCCAGGTTGTTGAGCAGCCCGAAGCCCGGGCCGATATAGAAGTAGATCGCGGGGATGAAGATCCACAGCATCCCGCGCGCCAGCGACAGGTCGCGCGTGTAGTAGACCACCCAGGAGGCGACCGTCGCCAGCGCGATGCCGCCGCCCAGGAGCCACACGATGCGCCGCGCATCGACCATGCTGCTGCGGGCCATGAGGAAGCCGGTGGCCACCGTCGCGATGCCGCCACCCCACAGATGCATGTTCTGCGTCACGACGCTCGCTTCCCCGACGCTCATCTGGTAGGTGCGTTGCAGGAAGGTCGGAGTCCAGAACATCAGCCCCCAGCCCCATAGCGCGCACACCGCGGTGCCCATCATCACGTGCACCGCGGAGCGCTGCTGCCACAGGAAGCTCATGGTGGTGAGGAAGGAGGGCGCCTCGCCGTCGTCGCCGCTGTCGAGACAGCCGCGCCGCGGTTCGCGCACCGTGAGCCACACCGCAAGGCCCGCCAGTACGCCCGGCACCCCGAGCGCAAAGAACACCGCGCGCCAGCCGTAGTGATCGGCGATGGCGCCGGCGACGTTGTACCCCACCCAGGCGCCGATCGGCGCCCCGAGCGAGAACACCGTGAGCGCCATGGCGCGCCGGGTCGCGGGAAAGTAGTCCGACAGCAGCGAGTTTGCGCCGGGCGTGCCACCGGCCTCGCCGACGGTGACGCCGACGCGGGCGAAGAAGAACTGCAGCGAAGTGCGCGCCAGCCCGCACACCGCGGTCATCACCGACCACAGCACCAGACACACGGCGACGATGTTGCGGCGATTCTTGCGGTCGATGAGCCATGACAGCGGAAAGCCCAGCAGCACATAGAACAGTCCGAACGCCGCCCCTGTGAGCCAGGCAACGCCCGAGTCGCTGAGATGCAGCTCGATGCGGATCGGATCGAGCACGGTGGACACGACGTAGCGATCGGCGATGCTCAGCGTATACACCAGGCACATCATGATGAGCACGTACCAGCGCGCCACCAGCGTGGCGGACTGCGGCTCGGGCGTGGACCGCACGTCCGTGACGGCGGAGGCTACGCTCGATTGCAGTTCACTCATGTCCTCACGCGCCGGGTCGGTTCTGCGGGCAGGTTACGCCGGCGGCGCGCGACTGTCTTGCAGAATGAGGTCGGCGGCTCTTTCGGCGAGCATGATGGTGGGCGCGTTCGTATTGCCGGAGGTGACGTTGGGAAAGGCGGACGCATCCACCACACGCAGGCCCGCCACCCCGTGCACCCGCAGCCGCGCATCGAGCACCGCGCGGCGCGCATCCGGCCCCATGGCGCAGGTACCGCAGGCGTGGAACACCGAGCCCGCGCGCGCCCGAAAGTCCGCGAGCACCGCCTCGTCGGACTGCACCGCCGCGCCCGGCTCGCGCTCGCTCGCGACCGCGGCGGCGAGTGGCGCCGCGGCGGCCAGGGCCCGCAGCACCCGCGCGCCGTCGTAGATGTCGTGCACATCGGCCGCCGTCGACAGCGAGTTCGGCACGATCGCGGGGCTCGTCAGCGGATCCGGCGAGCGGATGTGGATGCTGCCGCGGCTGCTGGGGCGGCAGGTATTGAACGACATCAGAAAGCCCGGATACGGATCCGGGTTGAGCAGGCGGCGGCTCACCCCGACGGTGGTGGTGCTGTAGCTGGCGGGGTTGAAGTAGATGTGCAGGTTGGGGCGTGTGAGCTCCGGACGACTGCGCACGAATGCGCCCGCCTGGTTGACACTCATGGCGAGCGGGCCGCGGCGCCCGAGCGCATAGCGCAGCGCCGCGCGCACCTTGCCGAGGAACGGCGCGAGCTGCTCGTTCAAGGTCGGCACGCGCGAGCGGTAGAAATACGACACCGCCAGGTGATCCTGCAGGCCCTCGCCGACGGCGGGGGAATCAAGCACCACGACGATGCCGAAGCGCTGCAGGCGCTGCGCCTGGCCGATGCCCGACAGCTCGAGCAGTTGCGGCGAGTTGATGGAGCCGGCCGCCAGCAGCACCTCGCGGCGTGCCTGCGCGGTTTCCCGCGTGCCGCCACGCAGGTACTCGACGCCGCTGGCGCGCGTACCGCTGAACAGCACGCGCGTCGCCTGTGCGCGCAGGCACACCGTGAGGTTCGGCCGCCGCATCACCGGGCGCAGGTAGGCATTGGCGGTCGACACGCGTACCCCGTCCTTGATCGTGACCTGCCACAGTCCGGCTCCCTCGCTGTGAGCGCCGTTGAAATCCTCGCTGCGCGCGATGCCGCGCGCGGTGCACGCCGCCAGGAAGGTGGCGCACAAGGGATGCACGCTCGCCGCTACGTCGCTGACGCGCACCGGGCCGCCGACGCCGTGGAACTCGGAGGCGCCGAAGGCGTGATCCTCGAGCTTCCTGAACCAGGGGAGAACTTCCGCGTACGACCAGCCGGGGTTGCCCGCGTCGCGCCAGTCGTCGAAGTCTCCCGGCTGGCCGCGCACGTAGATCATGGCGTTGATCGAGCTCGAGCCGCCGAGCACCTTGCCGCGCGGCCAGAAGGCGCGGCGGCTGTTGAGCCCCGGATCGGCCTCCGCCTGGTACATCCAGTTGTAACGCCGATCGTTGAAGGTGCGGCCGTAGCCGATCGGCACCTGGATCCACGGCGTGCGGTCCGAGCCGCCTGCTTCCAGCAGCAGCACGCGATGCGCGCCGCTGGCCGAGAGGCGGTTGGCGAGTACGCAGCCCGCGGAGCCGGCGCCGACCACGATATAGTCGTATTCATTCATATGTTATAAAAGCAGCGCAGCGATGAAACTCACCGACATCAAGACCTTCATCGCCGGCAACCCCCAGCCCGGTGTCGGCGGGCGTTATTTCGTGTTCGTGAAACTCACCACCGATGGCAACGTGCACGGCGTCGGCGAGGCTTACTGCGTGCCGTTTCATCCGGATATCGTCGCGCGCATGCTCGTCGATACCTTCGGGCGCTATCTCGAGGGCGAGGACCCCCATAATATCGAGCGCCTCTGGCGGCGCGTCTACTCCGCCGGCTACACGCAGCACGCCGATCTGGCGCTCATGGGGGTCCTGTCGGCTCTCGAGATGGCGTGCTGGGACATCATCGGCAAGGAGGCCGGGCAGCCGGTTTACAACCTCCTCGGCGGGCGCGTCCACGAGCGGCTGCGCTCCTATACGTATATCTATGCCCGTCCGGGGGACAAGAGCGACGTCTACCAGGACCCGGATCTCGCGGCCGAACGGGCCGTCGAATACCTGGCGCAGGGATTCACCGCGCTCAAGTTCGATCCGGCCGGCCCGTACTCGGCGTTCGACGGCCGGCAGCTGTCGCTGCCGGCGCTCGAGCTGTGCGAGCGCTTCGTGCGCCAGCTGCGCGACGCGGTCGGCACGCGCGCGGACCTGCTGTTC
>DATHRC010000039.1:0-21921 GCA_035481975.1 Steroidobacteraceae bacterium | reverse complement strand
TGAACCGACTCGGCGCCCGCTCCAACTGCGGTGAAGGGGGCGAGGATCCGGCGCGCTATCGGACCGAGCGCAACTCCAAGATCAAGCAGGTGGCTTCAGGGCGCTTCGGCGTCACGCCGGAGTACCTGATCAATGCCGAGGTGCTGCAGATCAAGATCGCCCAGGGCGCCAAGCCGGGCGAGGGCGGCCAGCTCCCCGGGCACAAGGTCAATGACATGATCGCCCGGCTGCGCTTCGCGCGCCCGGGGGTCGGACTCATCTCGCCGCCACCGCACCACGACATCTACTCGATCGAGGATCTGGCGCAGCTCATCTTCGATCTCAAGCAGGTGAATCCGGGCGCGCTGGTATCGGTGAAGCTGGTGGCGGAGCCGGGCGTCGGCACGGTGGCCGCGGGCGTCGCCAAGGCCTACGCCGACCTGATCACCATCTCCGGCTACGACGGCGGCACCGGGGCGAGCCCGCTGTCGTCCATCAAGTACGCGGGCACTCCCTGGGAGCTCGGACTGGCCGAGACGCACCAGACGCTGCGCGTCAACGAGCTGCGCCACCGCGTGCGCCTGCAGACCGACGGCGGGCTGAAGACCGGCCTCGACGTGGTGAAGGCCGCCATCATCGGTGCCGAGAGTTTCGGTTTCGGCACCGCGCCGATGGTGGCTTTGGGGTGCAAGTACCTGCGCATCTGTCACCTGAACAACTGCGCCACCGGAATTGCCACGCAGCACAACGTGCTGCGCTCGAAGTATTTCACCGGCCTGCCGGAGATGGTGATCAACTATTTCCGCTTCGTGGCCGAGGAGGTACGCGAGCTGCTGGCCGCGCTCGGCGTCCGCAGCCTCGCCGAGATCATCGGCCGCACCGAGTACCTCGCCCTCGCGCCCGGCGTGACGGCGAAGCAGCGCAAGCTCGATCTCGCACCCATGCTCTCGAGCGCCGGACTCGCCGCCGATGCGCCGCAGTGCTGCACCACAGCGGCCAACGTCCCGTTCGACAAGGGCGAGCTCGCCGAGCGCATGGTGCGCGACATGCTGCCGGCCATCGAGGCGAAGCGCGGCGGCGAATGGCATTACGAGCTCAGCAACTTCAACCGCTCGATCGGCGCGCGCCTCTCGGGCGAGATCGCCAGGCGCTGGGGGAACTACGGCATGCAGGACGCGCCGCTCACCGTGCGCTGCAGCGGCCACGCCGGGCAGAGCTTCGGCGTGTGGAACGCCGCCGGCCTGCACCTGTATCTCGAAGGCGACGCCAACGACTACGTCGGCAAGGGTATGGCCGCGGGCCGCATCGTGCTGCGCCATTCGTCGCGCGCGCGCTTCAGCGCCAAGGACACCGTCATCATGGGCAACACCTGCCTGTACGGGGCGACCGGCGGGGAGTTGTACGCGGCCGGGGTGGCCGGTGAGCGCTTCGCGGTGCGCAACTCCGGCGCGGTCGCGGTGATCGAGGGGGCAGGCGACCATTGCTGCGAGTACATGACCGGTGGCGCGGTGTGCGTGCTCGGACGCACCGGGGTCAACTTCGGTGCCGGCTTCACCGGCGGTTTCGCCTACGTGCTCGATCTGGAGCGCAATTTCGTCGACCGCTACAACCACGAGCTGATCGACATCAGCCGCATCCACCCGGAAGCCATGCAGTCGCACGTCCAGCACCTCGAGGGGCTGCTGGAGCGGCACGTGGCCGAGACGGCGAGCAGCTGGGCCGAGGAGATCGCCAACGACCTGCGCACCTTCCTGCCGAAGTTCTGGGTGGTGAAGCCCAAGGCCGCCTCCATCGACTCGCTCATCGAAAACCTGCGGCGTGCGGCCTGAGCGCTGCGCCGTGGCTGACAGGAACCTGCAGTTTCTCGACGTGCCGCGCGCCGACCCGGCCAAGTCCGCCGTCGAGACGCGGCTGCGCAATTTCCGCGAGATCTACGCGCCCTACGACGGCGCGGCCGCCGCGCAGCAGGCCGGACGCTGTCTCGCCTGCGGCAATCCGTTCTGCGAGTGGAAATGCCCGGTCCATAACTACATCCCCAACTGGTTGAAGCTCATCGAGGAGGGCAACCTGTTCGAGGCCGCGGAGCTGTCCCACCGCACCAACTCGCTGCCCGAGGTGTGCGGCCGCATCTGTCCGCAGGACCGCCTGTGCGAGGGCGCGTGCACGCTTAACGACGGGCTCGGTGCGGTGACCATCGGTGCGATCGAGAAGTACATCACCGACGAGGCGCTGAAAATGGGCTGGAAGCCCGACATGTCGCAGGTGCAGCCGACCGCGCGGCGCGTGGCCGTGGTCGGTGCGGGCCCCGCCGGGCTCGCCTGTGCCGACGTCCTGGTGCGTAACGGCGTGCAGCCGGTGGTGTTCGACCGCTACGCGCGCATTGGCGGGCTGCTCACCTTCGGCATTCCGCCCTTCAAGCTCGAGAAACAGGTGATGGAGACCAGGCGCGAGATCATGCAGGGCATGGGAGTCGAGTTCCGCCTCAGCTGCGAGGTGGGGGCCGACGTCGCGCTGCCGCAGTTGCTGGCGGAATACGACGCGGTATTCCTCGGCATGGGTACCTACACCAGCGTGAAGGGTGGGTTCCCCGGGGAGGACCTGCCCGGAGTGTACGAGGCACTGCCGTATCTCATCGCCAACATCAATCACGAGCTCGGCTTTCCAGGCGCCGCCCAGGCGCTGATCAGTCTCGGCGGGCGGCGCGTGGTGGTGCTCGGCGGCGGTGACACCGCCATGGACTGCAACCGCACCGCGGTGCGTCAGGGCGCGGACTCGGTCACCTGTACCTACCGGCGCGACGAAGCCAACATGCCCGGCTCGCGGCGCGACTATCGCAACAGCCGCGAAGAGGGCGTGCAGTTTCTCTTCAACCGCCAGCCGATCGAGATCGTGGGCGCCGAACGGGTCGAGGGCGTGAAGCTCGTCGAGACGCAGCTCGGTGCGCCGGATGCGCGCGGGCGGCGTGTGCCGCAGCCGATCGCAGCTTCCGAGCACATCGTGCCGGCGGATGCGGTGATCATCGCCTTCGGCTTCCTGCCGAGCCCGCCGCCGTGGTTTGCCGAGCACGACATCCGGCTGCACCCGAACGGTCGCGTGCGCGTATCCGCCGGAGCTGACGCGTTTCAGACCACCAACGCGAAGGTGTTCGCCGGCGGTGACATGGTGCGCGGCTCGGATCTGGTGGTGACCGCCGTGTTCGAGGGGCGCGAGGCCGCGCGCGGCATACTCAATTACCTCGGAGTAAGCTGACGGGGTTACCGACCCGCGGACCCGTGATCGCCGCGCAAAAAAAAGCCCCGCGCTGTGGCGGGGCTTGCAGGGTGTCGTCGAGTGACCCGGTGGCTCGCTGTCAGCTCCGGCAGATGCGTGCTTCAGGACTCCATACGGTAGTCGGAAGCCGCGCGGCTGCAGGTCGCGTCATCACGGGCACCTAATCTTCACGGCTGAAACGTTTGGAGCTAAGAAGCTCCGGCTTCTATCGCGAGGCCCGCGTGTAAATCCACGCGTTGTGTCGTTCCTGACAACCCACAAAAGTTGGAGGTTGCCGTCACCCGCGCCCGCGTCGATCCCCGAGTTTTCTGTTGTAATTTCCCTCCAGCAGGGGCTGCTTGCCCGTATCACCGTCTCATCAACTGCTAAAAACTCTTTTCCTGACGGTGCCTTCTGTGATTTATTGTACTGATTCCAACACAAATTACCATGTCGCAAAATGTCGACAACTGCCCTGGCACCGTGGCGCGCCGGACAGGGTTGCTCGCCGATAACCTTCTGAAAACGCTGCCGCCGATGTGGCGCTGCTTCGCCATCGGCCACCCGTGGCGGCGTTGCCAGCGCGATTGGCCAATGACGCAATATGTTTAATGTCGGGGGCGCAAGAGCTCGCGGCCTTGGACCATTCAGGGCTCGCGAGCGAGCCGCACGCTCACGCGAACCCCGCTGCCGTCGGGAAGATTGCGCGCCGCCGCAGTGCCGCCATGGAATTCGGCGATCAGCCGCACTATGTACAGGCCCAGGCCGAAATGCGGCCGGCTGTCCCCGTCCGCGCGCGACTGCCACAGCGACTCGAACAGCCTGCCGGCGAGCTGCGGCGGCAGCGGCGGCCCAGGATTTTCCACCTCGATCACCGCCGCCTCCGGCAAGAGCAGCAGCCGCACTGTAATCGCACCTGCCGCGGGGCTGAAGTCCACCGCGTTGTCGATGAGCTTGTCGAGCATCTGCACGATGAGGTCGGGCGCGCCATGCAGCATCACGGGTCCGGCGGGCAGCTCGACCAGAAACGTGCGCGGCGCGAAGGCGCTGCGGTAGGCGCCGATGGCGGAAGCCAGCACCGGCACCAGGTCGAAATTGACGCGTTCGGCGCTGCCGATCGCCTCTTCGACGCGCGTTGCCGCGCCCATGGCGAGCAGGATCGCATTGAGCCGCTCGCTGCCCTGGCGCGCGCGCGCCAGATAGATGCGCGCCGCTTCCGGCACCTGCTCGGCGTCGAGATTGTCGAGCGATGAGCGCACGATGGTGAGCGGGGTGCGGATCTCGTGCGCGAGCTTGCCCGCCAGCGTGCGCAGGTAGCTGGTGTACTCGTTGAGGCGCGAGAGCAGCGTGGAGAATCCGCGGGCAACATCGCCCAGCTCGTCGCGCGCCTCGGTCTCGGGAAAGCGTGTCTCGATTCCCGAGCGGGTGAGGGCCGACTCGCTCGCGCGGCGCAGCCGCTCGAGTCGCAGCGCCAGCCACGCGGCGAAGGCGAACATCACGATCACCGCGACCAGGCTGGTGCTGACGGTGAAGTTCAACATGCGGGTGAGCGCCCGATCACGCAGCCGGATCCAGCGGTCGGCCGTCTGCGTCACCTCGAGCCGGCCGATCACCTTGGCGTGGTCGCGATCGTAGATCGGGGCGTCCGACTCGAGCAGCTGCCGCTCGCCCGGCCGGTCGACGAAGCGGCGGTAGAGCCGCGCGAGCAGCGGCGTGCCCGCCTCGAGGGTCGTCGACTGTGCGAGTGCGTCGGCCCGGGCGAGCACGCGTCTCTGCGGCGTCGTCACCGCGAGCTTCAGGCCCGGCTGCAGGAACTGCGTCAGATAAGATCCCAGTGCCGGGTCGGCGACGATCAGCCGGCCGAGAGTGTGCAGGTCGTCGCTGCGCAGCGTGCCGTAGCTGACCGGCACGGCGCCGCGGGCATCGCGGTCGTCCACCAGCACGCCGAACCTGCCGCCGAGCATCGATAGCGGCACGCGCAGCTCGATGCGATAACCGTCGCGCGTCGGCTGCCAGGCTCCGTGCACGCGCGGCTCGAGCACCGCGGTCTGCTGGCCGTACTCGCCCGGGTCGATGCGCCGCGCCGTGACCGCTCCCGGACCGGTTGCGGCGAGGAACAACTGGTGCTCCTGCCCCTCCGGATCATCGAATCCGATCCAGACGCGATCGCCGAAGGTCGCCGGATCGAGCGTGTTATTTCCCGGCGCATCGAACAGCGGGTGCTCGTCGTGCACCTCGAGCAGCAGGTAGAGCATGCGCTCGGAGACGCCGCTGAGAACGCCGAAGTGATGCCGTGCGTCCTTGCGGAAGTACGCCCACGCGGACGGGTCGCGCGGCCAGTCCTCGGAGTAGCCATCGAGCAGCGGTGCGGAGGCGAGGGCGATCGGCCTGAGGTCATAGGGTCCGGCCGGCGCGGTTGCCACCGGAGGCGGCTCCTGCGGCGCGACCGCGGCCGTGCCCGGGGATGCGGCCGTCGCCGCGGCGTTTGCGGCCGGGTCCACTGCCGGCTCCGCGCCCGCCGGGAGAGGCTCGGCGGGGGCATCCGCCGGCGCGTCCGTCGGCGGAGCTTCGCGATACAGCAGATCGGTGCGTCCCTGCAGCGAGGCGGCGATGGTCTGCGCGACCGCCTGCAGCGAAGTCTGCTCGCCGCTCCGCAACGCCGACTCCATCTCGCGCGCGTAATTGCAGCCTGCCCACGGCAGCACCAGCGTGGCGAGGCCGAGCAACAGCAGCTTCAGGCGCAGCGACATAAGCGCATCGGGTTACTCGACCCAGCGGTACCCCATGCCATAGACCGTCTGCACCGCGTCGAAGTCCGGATCGACGGCCTGGAACTTGCGGCGGATGCGCTTGACGTGCGAGGTGATGGTGTTGTCGTCCAGCACCACGTTGGCCGCGTCCATCAGCTGCTGGCGGTTGCGCACATGGCCGGGATGGCGCGCCAGCGCATGCACCATCCAGAATTCGGTGAGCGACAGCAGCACCACCTTGCCGTCCCACTGCGCCTGCATGCGCTCGGCATCGAGAGTGAGCGGCCCGCGCCGGATGAGCTCGCCCGCCCCGCCGGCGGGCTTGCGCAGCGCCTCGACGCGCCGGAACAGCGCGTTGACGCGCGCGATGAGGTGGGGCAGGGACAGATCCTTGGTAAGGAAGTCGTCGGCGCCCAGTCGCAGCCCCGAGACCGCGTCGATCTCGCTGTCGCGCGCGGTCAGAAAAATGATCGGCAGCTCGGCAGACAGCGCGCGCAACTGGCGGCACAGCTCGAAGCCGCCCTCGGGCTCGTCCTGCAGCGAGATGTCGATCACCGCCAGATCGGGCAGGCGCGCGGCGAACGCGCTCATGGCCTGCGCGCGGTTGGCGTAGGTGCGCACCGCATAGCCCTCGCGGCTGAAGGCGGCAGCGTAGTTGTCGCGGATCGCCGCTTCGTCCTCGACAATGGCGACGAGACGCTTCATGGGACCTTAAGGCTACAGGCCTGGCGCGCGCGGTGAAAGCGCAGCGCCGCTGCGCCACTTTGCGCCACAATTCTTCGCAGCCGCGGCACTTTTGCGCCCGCGGCGCTTGCCGTTCGCGCAGGCGTAATGCTCCCCGTACGCCATCGTATGGGAGAGTGCCCATGAGCCGGTCACCGCAAACCTCCGACGCCAGCCGCGGCGAGCGGCTCGCTAACTGGCTGGCACTGCTGGCCTTGCTCGCTGCAGGCATCGTGTGGGCACCAGCCGATGCCGCCGCCACCATGCTGCCGGGAGAACACGCCGGAAGTCTGTTTCTCAAGGCGTCCGCGGACGCCGCCCCGGTGGAGGCGATGCGGCAGGCGACGCGCGTGCAGGCGATGGTTACCGGCAACATCGCCCGCATCCACGTGACGCAGACCTTCACCAACACGTCGACCACATGGATGGAGGGCCTGTATGTCTTTCCGCTGCCGAGCGATGCGGCGGTCGACGAGCTCACGCTGCACGTCGGCGCGCGCACCATCCGCGGCCAGATCCGTGAGCGTCAGCAGGCGCAAGACGAGTATCAGCAGGCACTCAGCACCGGTCGGCAGGCGAGTCTGCTCGACCAGCAGCGCCCGAACATGTTCACTACCACGGTGGCCAACATCGCCCCCGCGGGCAGCATTACCGTCGAGATCGCCTACCTCGAAGTCATCCCCTACCGCGATGGGCGCTACCGCCTGAGCGTGCCGCTCGCCATCACGCCTCGCTACAGCGCGGACGTCGCGCTCGATCCCGCTCAACCGCTGGCGGCTGACAATGCGCGCGTCGCGGCGGCGCTCGGCGCCGCAGCCAGTGCGGAGCGGGTCACGGCAGCACAGCAGCAGGTTGCGATCGAGGTGCAGCTCGATCCGGGATTCGCGCTCGGCGCGGTGCAGAGTCTCAATCACGCGGTCACGCAGAGTGATACTGCCGACGGCCGCTGCATCAGGCTCACGGCCGCCAGCGCTCCTGCCGACCGCGACTTCGAGCTAGTGTGGACGCCACAGGTCGCCTCCGACACTCAGGCTGCGGCATTTGCCGAGCGCAGCGGCAGCGAGACTTACGTACTGCTGGTGCTGACACCGCCGCAGCTCACCACCCAGAAGCCACCGCCGCGCGAGGTCATATTCATTATCGATACGTCCGGTTCGATGTACGGGCCGTCGATCGAGCAGGCGCGTGCCGCTTTGCAGCTCGGCGTTACCCGCCTCGGCGCCGCGGATCGCTTCAACATCATCCGTTTCAGCAACGATGCGCACGCGCTGTTCAGCGCCCCGCGGCCGGTAAGCGCTGCCAGTCTGCAGGCCGCCCGCGGCTTCATCGACGCACTCGCGGCGAACGGCGGTACCGAGATGCGCACGGCGCTCGAGCTGGCGTTCGCCACGCCGACACCTGAGGATGCGCTGCGCCAGATTGTCTTCATCACCGACGGCAGCGTGGGCAACGAGATGCAGCTGGTACGCATGATCCACGAGCGCATCGGCAGCGGGCGTCTGTTCACCGTGGGAATAGGCGCCGCGCCCAACACCTATTTCATGCGTGCGGCAGCCGCGGCCGGGCGCGGCAGCTATACGTTCATCGGCAACCGCGCCGAGGTGCAGGAGCGCATGACGGACCTGTTTGCCAAGCTCGAGCAGCCGGCGCTGCTCGAGTTGCAGCTGCACTGGCCCGGCGGTGTATCGGCGCAGCTGGCGGCGCCGCTGCCGGCAGACATTTACGCCGGCGATCCGCTGGTGGTGGCGGCACGGCTCGCGAACGTACCGCAGGGGCTGCTCACCTTGTCGGGCAGCAGCGCAGGACATCCGTGGGCCAGGCAGTTGCCGATCGCCGTCGTTGGCGAACAGGCCGGGGTGGCGAAACTCTGGGCGCGCGAGCGCATCGCGGACCTCGTCCAGCAGAGCGGGTTCGGTGCCGATCCGGTAGAGACGCGGGCGCAGATCCTGCAGCTGGCACTGGCGCATCAACTGGTGAGCGATTACACGAGCCTGGTCGCCGTCGATGTGACCGCGGCACGCCCGCCGGCCGAGGTGCCGGAGCGCGCGCAGGCGCCGACTTCAGCGCCGGTCGGCAGTTACTGGGCGGCTTCGACCGGCTTTGCGCGCACCGCTACGGCTGCGCCGCTGCTGCTATGCATCGGCGCGCTCTGGCTCTGCTTCGCCGCACTTTTGTATGCGGCCGGCAAGGAAACATGAACGCGGGGCGCTGCCTCGCTGGCGGCGCCTGATCGCGCTGACGGCGGCG
Organism: Steroidobacteraceae bacterium; assembly: GCA_035481975.1. Lineage (GTDB taxonomy): Bacteria > Pseudomonadota > Gammaproteobacteria > Steroidobacterales > Steroidobacteraceae > 13-2-20CM-66-19. The sequence continues at coordinate 12,973 of DATHRC010000039.1, read as the reverse complement.
CTGAGCGGCGGGGTATGCCTGACGGCAGGCCTATGGATACCCGTCAAGGCACAGCTGGCGCAGCTGCTCATCGCGCGTGCCTGGCAGCGAGTGCAGCGCGGCGATGCGGACGTGCGTCCCTGGCCGTCGGCGGATACGACTCCGGTCGCGCGGCTGTCACTCGGTCGGGGACACGAGCTGTTCGTACTGGAAGGCACGAGCGGCCGTAACCTGGCGTTCGGACCGGTGCATGACGCAGCGAGCGTCCTGCCCGGCGAGCGCGGCAACAGCGTGATCGCCGGGCACCGCGACACCAGCTTCCGCGAGCTGCGCTCGCTACGGCTGGGCGATTTGCTGCGCGTGGAGCGCCCCGGCCGAGTGAGCTGGTTCGCCGTGACCGATATACGCGTGGTCGACAGCCGCGTGGCGCGCATTGCGCTCGCCCATGACACGCCGCGGCTGACGCTCGTGACCTGCTACCCGTTCGATGCACTCACTCCGGGCGGCCCCCTGCGCTGGATGGTGACGGCAGACGCCAGGGCCGCTCCCTGACAGCCAGGTGTCGCTGCCGTTGAGACCTGCGCAGCACCCGTGCTAGGTTGTCCGCGAGGTCAGCACCATAACAAACAAAGCGCGGCGCGGCCGACAGGTAAGCAGCCGCGCAGCCCACATCGGAGCCGTCATGTTCACGCAACTGATCGACCCGCTCGGCAATCTGACGCTCACCTGCCTCGTGGCCCTGATCCCGGTGGTGTCGCTGCTGGTGATGCTGGCGGTATTCCGCCTGCCGGCGTGGCTCGCGACGCTCATCGGCTCGATCGTGACCTTCGCGCTCGCCGTCTGGGTCTGGAAGATGCCCTTCGACCAGGGCTCGCACGCCTACGTTTACGGCGCCGCCACCGGCGTGTGGGCCGTCGACTGGATCACCTTCTGGGGAATGGTGCTGTTCAACACGCTCGGGGTGTGCGGCGTGTTCGAGAATTTCCGCCGCTGGCTGATTGCGCAGGGCAGCCTGGACGTGCGCGTGCAGACCATGCTGTTCGCCTGGGCGTTCGGCGCGCTGCTCGAAGGACTCGTCGGGTTCGGCTATCCGTGGGCGGTGGTGGCGCCGATCCTCATCTCGCTCGGCATCTCCGATCTGAACGCCATCCGCGTCGCCGCGATCGCCAACAATGCACCGGTTTCCTTCGGGGCACTCGGCGCGCCGCTGATCGCGCTCGCCGCCGTCACCGGCTATCCGCTGCTGGCACTGTCAGGCTCGGTCGGCACGGTGGTCGCGGTGCTGGCGCTGCTGCCGCCGTGGGTGCTGTTGTACCTGGTGTCGGGCCGGGAGGGGATGATGGGTGCCTGGCCGCTCGCGGTGGTTGGCTCGCTCGGCTACATCGCCGGCCAGTACCCGGTGGCGGTGCACCTCGGCCCCTACCTGCCGGACGTCACCGGCGCCATCGTCTGCTTCCTGGCGTTGCTCACGCTGCTCAAGTTCTGGCAGCCGAAAACCATACTCGGCTACGGCGGCGTACCGGTCGATGCGGCCGTGGCGCGGCAGAGCCAGGGGCACGGCTTAAGGACTGGCGAGGTGCTGCAGGCGTGGATGCCGTTCGCGGTGCTGCTGATCGTGGTCGCAGCCTGGACGGGTCCGTGGTCGCCGCTGCCGAAAATCAGCTGGTTCAAGGCGCAGGCGGTCGGCTGCTCAGCGCTTGCCGGCACCTGCACGACGGCCAAGCCGAGCGTCACGGTCGTCTTCAATTTCGCTCCGTACATCGGCGGCACCGCGATTCTCGCCTCCTGGCTGCTGGTTGCGGTACTGCTGCTCACCGTGGGCCGGCTGAAGGCCGCGCAGATCGGCGAGGTCTTCCGCCGCACCTTCCACCAGATGTGGGGTGCATTGCTGGTCGGGGTGTTCATCTTCGGGCTCGCCTACACCTTCAACTACTCCGGCATGGCGGCCTCGCTTGCCAAGGGCTTTGCCAGCATGGGCACGGCCTTCATCATCGTGGCGCCGATACTCGGATTCATCGGTGTGGCGCTGTCGGGCTCGAACACCTCCACCAACGCCATGTTCGGCAAGTTCCAGGCGCTGGTCGGGGCGCAGCTCGGCATGCCGCCGCTGCTGCTGCCGACGCTGAACTCGGTGGGCGCGGAGATCGGCAAGCCGGTGGCGCCGCAGACCGCGAGCGTCGGGGTCTCGACCAGCAAGTTCGTGCGCAAGGAAGGCGACGTGATCCGCCACAACATGGGCTGGACGTTCATCCTGCTCGCCTACCTGATCGTGATCGCAGTCGGTTGCTACCTGGTGCACCCGGCGGCCATGACGCTCAATTAGCGTCCATCGCACGGGGGCGCGTGCCGCGAGCGTGGCGTAAGCCCGGTGATCAGAACGCGCTGAGGCCGGTCAGCTCCCGCCCGATGGTGAGCTGGTGAATCGTCTCGGTGCCCTCGTAGGTGATGACGCTCTCGAGGTTCAGCATGTGGCGGATCGGCACGTACTCGGCGCTGATGCCCGATCCGCCCAGCATGTCGCGGCAGTCACGGGCCACGTCGAGCGCCATGCGGCAGTTGTTCCACTTGGCGAGCGAGACCTGCGCGGGCTGCATGTCGCCGGCATCCTTCAGCCGCCCGAGGTGCAGCGCCAACAGCTGCGCGGTGGTGAGGCGCCGGGCCATGTCGGCCAGGCGCAGCTGGATCGCCTGGTTGGCGGCCAGCGGCCGGCCGAACAGCTCACGCGTTGCGGTGTAGTCGAGCAGCTGCCGCAGACACGCCTGCGCCGCACCGATCACGCCCCAGCAGATGCCGTAGCGCGCCTGCGTCAGGCAGGACAGCGGGCCTTTCAGCCCGATCACCTCCGGCAGCACCAGGCTGTCGGGTACCACGACATTGTCGAGGAACAGCGCCGCGGTCACCGAGGCGCGCAGCGAGAATTTGTTCTGGATCTCGGACGCTGAGAAACCCGGCGTGCCTTGCTCCACCAGAAAGCCGCGGATGCCCTCTGGGGTCATGGCCCACACCACGGCGAGATCGGCGATCGCCCCGTTGGTGATCCACATCTTCGAACCGTTCAGCACCCAGTCCGTGCCACGCCTTTTCGCGTGAGTCTTCATATTGGCAGGGTCCGAACCCCCGTGCGGCTCGGTGAGACCGAAGCAGCCGATGACCTCGCCGCGCGCCATGCGCGGCAGGTAACGCTGCTTCTGCTCCTCGCTGCCATAGGCCCAGATCGGGTACATGCACAGCGAGGACTGTACCGACACGAAACTGCGGATCCCGGAGTCGCCGCGCTCGAGCTCCTGGCAGATGAGGCCGTAGCAGACGGCGCTCAGGCCGGCACAGTCGTACCCCTGGATCGAGGATCCCAGCAATCCCTGCGCGGCCAGCTGCGGAATGAGCTCGCGCGGGAAGCGATGCTCCTCGAAGCACTGCTGGATGATCGGCAGCACCTCGGCATCCACCAGCCGCGCGACGGAAGCCTGCACCATCCGCTCTTCCTCGCTCAGCGCGGCGTTCACGCCGTAGAGATCCAGCGGGTCGAGCGCGGGGGCGGCCGCCTTGCCTGCGGCGGCGGGGGTGGAAGCGGCGGCTGTGGCCACGGACGTACCTCCCGGAAAGGCCTTGCGCGAGGGGCGCGAATGATAGCGGGTATCACCGGCCGGGGACATCCACAGCGCAGTGGCATCGCGGCAACCGTTGGTGCAACCTCTCGCCGCATGAAGATCCCCGAGATCCTGATAGTCGAGACCGTGCACCAGCCGGGCAGCCTCGCCAAGGTGCTGCAGGTCATCGCCGACGCCGGTCTCGCCATCGAGCACCTGACGGCACTGCGACGTGATCAGGGCCGCACGCTGTGGGAGATCACCCTCGAGATGGACGAGGAGGCCGACCGCTCGCTCTTCGAGCGCATCGGCCAGTTGCCGAATGCGCGCTTCGTCGGCAAGTCGGACCGCGTGTTCAATCGTCATCGCGGCGGCAAGATCCGCACCGTCGCCACCCTGCCGATCACCACGCGCCAGATACTGCGTGACGTGTACACCCCGGGGGTGGCGCGCGTCTGCCTGGCCATCAGGAAGGACCCCGCGGCGGCCTACGATTTCACCGCGCTCGGCAGCACCGTCGCCATCGTCACCAACGGCACCGCGGTGCTCGGGCTGGGCAATATCGGCGCGCTCGCCGGGCTGCCGGTCATGGAAGGCAAGGCCGCGCTGTTCGCCGACCTCGTCGGCATCAGCGGGGTGCCGATCCTGGTGAACGAGACCGAACCTGCCCGCGTGGTCGATATCGTCACCGGGATCGCGAGCTCCTTCGGCGCCATCCAGCTCGAGGACTTCGCCGCTCCCGAGTGCTTCGAGATCGAGCAGCAGCTGCGCGTGCGCCTGGCGAAGCCCGTACTTCACGATGATCAGCACGGCACTGCCGTGGTGGTGCTTGCCGCCCTCATCAGCGCCCAGCGCCACTCGGGCATCGACCTGCGCAGCAGCGTCGTCGGACAGATCGGGCTCGGCGCCGCGGGCACGGGCATCGTGCGGCTGCTGCAGGCCTATGGGGTGCGGCAGGTGCTCGGCACCGACCGCAACGCCGCCGCAGTGGCGCGACTCGCCCCTGCGGGCGTGGAGGGCGTGACGCTCGAGGCGCTCATGCAGCGCGCCGACATCGTGATTGCCTGCACCGGGGTGAAGGGCCTCATAAGGCCCGAGTGGGTACGCACCGGCCAGGTGCTGCTGGCGCTGTCGAATCCCGATCCTGAGATCGAGCCGCTGGCGGCGCGCGCGCACGGCGCCGCTTTTGCCGCCGACGGCAAGGGCATCAACAACGTGCTCGCCTTTCCCGGCCTGTTCAAGGGGGCGTTGGCGGCGCGCGCGCGCGCCTTCTCCGACGCCATGCTGATGGCGGCGGCGGAGACAATCGCGGCGCAGGCGCGCGGGGATGAACTGGTGCCCGATCCGCTCGACAAAGAGTTGCACGAGAAAGTCACCGCGGCAGTGCGCGCGGCGGCTGCTCCGCAAGCGCCTCAGTAAGGGACGCTGAAGCGGCGGTACACCGCTGCCAGCAGCCACAGCGGCCCGATCAACAGGAACTGCAGGTCTTTAAAGAAGGAAGGACGTCGGCCCTCGACGGCGTGGCCGACGAACTGCCCGATCCACGCCACGACGAAGATCGCCAGCGAGGTCAGCCACAGCGGCCAGGGCAGGTGCGTGAGCCACTGCGTGATGATGAGCAGCACCGCGAATGCACCGAGCACGCCGCAGGCGAGCGCGGGCGAGAGCGCCACGTAGTAGATGACGGCGGCGGCGGCGGCGAGGGTGGCCCAGTTGAGCCAGGGAGACGCCGCGCTGAAAGCGGCCGGGACCGGCACCGACCACAGGAGTCCCATCAGCGACAGCACGATCGGCGGGACGCAGATCCAGTGCAGCAGTTTGTTGGTGGGATTCTCGTGGCTCCTGCCGTACTCGGCGAGCCAGTCCGTGACGCTGCGCATGGCGCCAGACGCTACCGCCCGCCCCCAGCCCGTCAGGCGGCGACCATCAGGCCGCGCAGCTTGCCGAGTGCGCTCGATTCGATCTGGCGGATGCGCTCGGCGGACACGCCGAACTTGCCTGCGAGTTCGTGCAGGGTCGCCTTATCCTCGGACATCCAGCGGCGCTGTACGATTTCGCGGCTGCGCTCGTCGAGACCGCTGAGTGCCTCGCGCAGCCGTGCGGCGGAGTCATCGGCGCTCTCGGCATCCTCGACCTGCAGCGCCGGATCCGCATCCGGCGCCGGCAGGTAGGCTGCCGGACTGTAGAGCTCCTCGTCGTCGGCCTCGGGCGCCGGATCGAACGACATATCGCGCGCCGCGAGGCGTTTCTCCATCTCGGTGACTTCAGCGGGAGTGACCCCGAGGTCGCGGGCCACCGCCGCGGTCTCCTCCGCCGACAGCCAGGTGAGGTTCTTCTTCAGGCGGCGCAGGTTGAAGAACAGTTTGCGCTGTGCCTTGGTGGTAGCGATCTTCACCAGCCGCCAGTTGCGCAGCACGTACTCGTGGATCTCGGCACGGATCCAGTGCACGGCGAATGACACCAGGCGCACGTTGAGCGAAGGATCGAAGCGCTTCACCGCCTTCATCAGGCCGACGTTGCCTTCCTGGATCAGGTCGCCTACCGGCAGACCGTAGCCGCTGTAGCCGCGCGCGATGTGCACCACGAAGCGCAGGTGCGACAGCACGAGCTCGCGGGCGGCCTCGAGGTCAGCCTGCTCGCGAAAACGTTCGGCGAGCGCGCGCTCCTGGTCGCGGTCGAGGACCGGGATACGGCTGACCCGCTCGAGGTAGGCGTCGAGGCTTCCGAGCGGGCCGGCGAGGATATGGTCGCCAAAGCGGGCGACCAATGCGGTACTGGTCATGAAATCTCCCGTGGCTTGGAGGGGCATTCTAGCAGTCGAATGGTTAGAGTGCTAAAGGCGGTCAGAGTTCCCCCTGGGCAGCTCCCGGGTCTTTCGGAACAGCAGCTTACGCGCGAGCTGGGCGCCTCCGGAATCCCTCTTCCGGGGGGCGGATCGGCATCCCGGGTGGTCCTAAGGCCGCCGCGGGCCACGGGGATGCCGCGCGCACGGGATGCCTGGACCGTTAACGGCAGCGTAGCTTGGCGCTATAGTCCCGTCCGTAGATGACATAAAAAAGCCCGGGGGGTTCCATGGTTGCAAGCCTCGTCGCCGGCGTTGCGTCGCTGTGGCTTCCGATCGTGCTCTCGGCCGTCATCGTGTTCCTCGCCAGCACCATCATCCATATGGGACCGTTCTGGCACCGCGGCGACTACCCGCCGATGCCGCGCGAAGCGGAAGTGCTCGGCGCCCTGGGGCCGCTCGCCATTCCGCCCGGGGACTACTTCATCCCGCGCGCCTCCGGCATGGCCGCGATGCGCTCGCCGGAATTCAAGGACAAGTTGAAGCGCGGACCGGTGATCGTGATGACCGTCCTTCCCAACGGCATGATCAACATGACCCGCAGCCTCACGCAGTGGTTCGTGTTCCTGATCGTAGTGGGGATTTTCGTGGCCGTCGTCACCAGCCACACACTGCCCGCCGACACTTCCTATCCGCGCGTCTTCAAGGTTGCCGGTATCGTCGCCTTCATGGGCTATTCGCTGGCGCTGTGCGAGCTGTCCATCTGGTACCGCCGCTCCTGGAGCCTGACGCTGAAGGCGGCGGTGGACGGGGTGATTTATGCCGCCCTCACGGCCGGTACTTTCGGGTGGCTGTGGCCGCGCTGACGGGAACCGGCGCGGCGCCGCTGCCGGCCGGCGGGAGCGGGGCGAGGAGTGCGTCACGTGCGGTACGTGTTATGACCGTGCGCCTGCGGTTGGTACGGATACCCGGCCATGCAACACGCGTGAAAACCTCAGAGTACATCACGCCTGCATGACATACGGGATGGTCTGATAGACTCATGAAAAGCCGGGGAGCGAGGCACAGGTTGATGAATCACGATCGCTGTTTGAGCCTCACGGCAGCCGCCTGCCTGTTGCTCATCGCCTCAGTCGCGCAAGCCGCCGTGTCCCAGGGGACCGTGGTGCAAACGCACCTGAAGTACGCCGGCCGCGCCTCGCTCGCCGAGCCCGCACTGCGCTCGAGCGCCGCGCTGGTGATCGACACCACGCACTCCTCGGTGCTCTATTCACGCCACCCTGATGTCGCCATGCCGATCGCCTCGATCACCAAGCTGATGACGGCGCTCGTGGTCATGGAAGCCGGCCAGCCCCTCGATGAGATCCTGGTGCTGACCGACGAGGATCGCGGCTCGGGCAAGCGCGCCGTTTCACGCCTCGCGCCCGGCACGCGTCTGTCGCGCGGGGACCTGATGCACCTGGCGCTGATGGCTTCGGAGAACCGCGCGGCGCACGCGCTCGGCCGCAACTACCCGGGCGGCATCGCCGCTTGCGTGGCGGCCATGAACTTCAAGGCGCGCGAGCTCGGGATGACGAGCGCGCATTTCGTCGAGCCCACCGGCCTTTCGGACGAGAACGTCGCCAGCCCCGCGGACCTGTCGAAGCTGGTGATGGCCGCCGCGCAGGTGCCGGCGATACGCAGCTATTCCACCGACGGTGACTACGTAGTGGAGGTCGGCCGGCGCCCGCTGCACTACCACAACACCGACTCTCTCGTCATGCGGCCTGATTGGAACATCGTGGTGCAGAAGACCGGCTACATCTCCCAGGCGGGCCGCTGCCTGGTGATGCAGACCGTGATCGAGGACCGCACCGTGGTCATCGTGCTGCTCAACTCCTTCGGCAAGCGCAGCCGTGTCGCGGACGCGCGCCGCGTGCGCCGCTGGGTAGAGTCGACGCTGCTCACGCACGCCAACCAGACGGCATCCACCACCTGAGCTAAGCGGCGGACCGCTGCGCGCACTCAGGCGCGCGGCTCGATGCTGCGCAGGTGCCGGGCCGCCGAGATCCACGCGCCCAACCAGCCCAGCACCGCGCCGGCCCCCAGCAGCACCGCGATGTCCTCGGGCGCCGGTCCGCGCAGCGCATAACGGCTGCCGTACAGCCTCGCCAGGGTGGCCACCGGCTCGGCCAGCACCACGATGACGAACGCGATGATTCCCCAGGCGAGCAGCGCGCCGCCGAGGCCGTAGAGGATCCCGGTATACAGGAACGGCCGGCGCACGAACGCGTTCGAGCCGCCGACCAGCTTGGTGACCTCGATCTCGGCGCGGCGGCCGGCGATCTCCAGACGGATGGTATTGCCGACCACCGCCAGCACGCCGATTCCCAGCAGCGCTGCGGCGATGATCAGCAGCCGGCGCAGCACCTCGAGTATCGCGTTGAAGCGCATGACCCACTCGGCGTCGATCTGCACCACATCGACCTCGGGCCAGGCGCTGAAGTAGCGGCGCAGCGCTTCCAGCGCCGCGGGAGAGCTGTCTTCGGGGCGCGGGCGCACGTGCAGCACGTGCGGCAGCGGGTTGTCCTTGAGCGCCGCCAGCGCATCGCCGAAGCCCGAATAAGTGCGGAAGTCCTGCAGCCCCTCGTCGGCGGAGATGAGCTTGACCGCGGCGACCTCGTGGCGCTGCTGCGCCACCTGGGCGAGCTGCTGCGCCTTGGCGAGCGGCACCTCGGTGCGCAGGTACACCGACAGGTCGACGGCGTTGGCGAAATTACCGCTGGCCACCTGCGCGTTGGTGACGAACAGCCGCAGCGCCGCGGGCAGCGCCAGCGCCAGCGCGATCACCAGCAGCGTCAGCAGCGTCGCCAGCGGAGCGTGCGCCAGTCTGCCGGCCGAGCCGAGCAGCGCCTGCACGTGTCGCCCGGCCGCCACCCCCAGGCTCATCGGGTCGCCACCACGCTCGGCAGAGAATCGATCGCCTCGCCGTGAACGCGACCGTTCTCGAGCACGATGACGCGCTGCCCGAACTCGCGCACCAGGTGATGATCGTGCGTGGCGATCACCACCGTCACGCCGACGTCCTGGAAACGCCTGAACAGGCGCATCACCTCGAGCGACAGATCGGGGTCCAGGTTGCCGGTCGGCTCGTCCGCAATCAGCAGCGGTGGCTTGCTGATCACGGCGCGCGCAATGCCCACCCGCTGCTGCTCGCCGACCGACAGTTCCTGCGGCAGAGCGCGCTCCTTGCCGAGCAGCCCCACCTGGTCGAGCGCGGCGCGCACGCGCTTGTCGATCTCCTTGAGCGGCGTGGCCGCCACCGCCAGCGGCAACGCCACGTTGTCATACACCGGACGGTCGGCGAGCAGCTTGTGGTCCTGGAAAACCACGCCGATGCGGCGGCGGAACGCGGCGATGTGCCGCGCCTTCAGCGTCTGGGTGTTGCGGCCGTTCACCACCACCGCGCCGCGCGTCGGCCGCTCGAGCAGCGCGATCAGCTTGAGCACCGTGCTCTTGCCGGCGCCCGAGCGTCCGGTGAGAAACAACATCTCGCCGGTGTGTAGCTCGAAGCTGACGCCGCCGAGCGCCTCGCGGCCGTTGGCGTAGCGCTTGGTCACGCGGTCAAAGACGATCATGGCTTCACGCCCGGGGTGCCCCGTCGACCGCCGCGGACTCCCCGGCTCCTTCGATCAGCGCCGCCGCAAAGGCCGCCGGATCGAACTCGCCGAAGTCCTCCGGCGCCTCGCCGATGCCGATGTAGCGGATCGGGATCCCGAGGCTGTTGGCAATGGCAATGACGATGCCGCCCTTGGCGGTACCGTCGAGCTTGGTGAGCACCAGACCGCTGACGCCCACCGCCTCACTGAACTGGCGCGCCTGGGCGAGTGCATTCTGTCCCTGGTTGGCATCGAGCACCAGCAGCACCTCGTGCGGAGCGCTCGCATCGAAACGCTGGATGACCCGCCGGATCTTCTTCAGCTCCTCCATCAGGTGCGACTGGCTGTGCAGCCGTCCGGCGGTGTCGGCCAGCACCACCCCGGTGCCGCGCGCCCGGGCCGCCTGCAGCGCATCGAACACCACCGCGCCGGGATCGGCGCCCGGCGCCTGTGCGGCGAAATCCGCGCCGCTGCGCTGCGCCCACACCTGCAGCTGCTCGATGGCGGCGGCGCGGAACGTGTCGCCGGCGGCGAGCAGCACCGACAACCCCTGCGTGTGGCAGCGGCGGGCAAGCTTGCCGATCGTGGTGGTCTTGCCGGAGCCGTTGACGCCCACCACCAGGATCACGAACGGGCGGTGCGCGCGGTCGATCAGCAGCGGGCGGGCGCACGGGGTGAGAATCTCCACGATGCTCCGGCGCAACGCCGCGAGCAGCGCGCCGACGTCGGTGAGCTCGCGGCGCGCCACGCGCGTGCGCAGATCGGCGAGGATGCGCTCGCTCGCCTCCACGCCCACATCGGCGCTGATCAGGCGCGTCTCGAGCTCCTCCAGGATCGCCGCATCGATCTGCCGGCCGCGGAAGAGCTCGGCGAGGTCGTAGCTGAGCCAGGAATTGCCGCGGTTCAGCCGCTGGCGCAGCCGGCGCAGAAATCCCGGACGATCCTCGGTGGCAGGCGGCTCTGCGGGGGCGCGGTGGAACATGCGGGCATTGTAGCGGCCCGCGAAATCGGCAGCGGGGCTACGGCTGGATTACCGCCGGGTCGCTGACGAGGATCTCCTGGCCGCCGGAGGCGGCGAAGCTGATCGCTTCCCCCTGCATCTCCGCGGTCACCGCCGGCACCACGTCGTCGATGATCGAGCCGTGGTCGCCCTGCACGAAGTTCACGTAAGCGCGGAAGCCGCTCGCATTCAGCAGCGGCCCGGGCGCCGCCGGGGCGGGAATGCGCGTGAGCGTGCCGGCGGCTGCGGCCGGTCCGTAGGCGGAGGCGGTGATCAGCGCCTGGGTGGCGGAGTTCGGCACCACCTGGTCGGGACAGCCGTTGGCCGGCGCGCTCGGATTGCAGCTCGCGGGCGCCGGCGTGCTGCCCACGACCTGCAGCAGATGGATCGGATGCTGCGCCGTGGCGAGCGCGATGAAGTTCACCGGGTCTCCCGAGTCGATCACCGTCTGGGTATCGCGGATGAATTGCGCGTACAGCGTCGTGCCGGGGGCGAGACCCTGCGCGCCAAGACCGGCATTGATCTGCGGCGCGAAAGTGGGTGAGTCGATCAGCAGCTGCGCGAGTACGCCGCCGGGGTTGGCGAGCGTCCCGGTGCTGACGTCCGTCGCCGGGACGACAGCGAGGAACACGCCACCCACGATCGCGCCGAGGGAGTGCCCGAGATAATGCGTCTTGCCGGATGCGAAGATGGTGATGCCGCCCGCATTGGCCACGGTCGCGCCCGCCACCGAGCGCTCGAAGGTGATGAGGTCCGTCTCGCCCTCACGCAGGTTGTCGCGCGAGGTAAGAGGGCTGGTCAGGTTGATGAAGTGCGAGCCGGACGGATCGATCGTGCCGGGAGTGATCAGCTCCAGATCGAAGGTGCGCTCGATCGACATCTGGCTCGCGGGTAGCCCCAGACCCGCGTAGAGCGGATTCGCAGCCGTGGCGTAGAGCGGATCCTTGGTGTTCGTCACCCCGTGCAGCGGCAGGTCGATGGCGATCACGGCAAAGCCGGCGTCGGCGAAGGAGTCCGCGACCGCCAGCATGTCCTCGCGGTTACGCGTGATGCCGTGCTGGAAAATCAGCACCGGCCAGGGCGCGACGGCGCCGGCCTTGACGGCCAGCGAGTTCGCGTTGGGCACGGTGGCCAGCACCGGGATCAGGAGGTTCTGCGTGGCCACCGGCAGCGGGTTGAAGCGCGTGACGAAGGTGCTGCTCGGATCGAGCGGGAACGGTGGCGCCTGCCACGAGCCGGTGAGCGGTGCGCTCTTGCTCAGGTAGTACGGCACGCTGAGCACGCCGACGTAGATGTCGGAGTGCCCGGGCAGCAGCGGATTCGCCGCGCTCGTCGGCAGCCCGGTAGCGTTCAGCTTGAGCGCCTGCGGCTTGGTGGTCGCCGAGAGCAGCTCGAGCGTGTCGGCCGTCGACTCGGTCGTGAAGCTGAAGGTGAGCACGATGCTGGCGGGGTTGAGGTGCAGCGCCTGCGCGATCTGCAGCTGTGCCCCGGTCAGCTGGCAGATGGCGTTCAGCGTCGGGTCGGTGATGCTCGGGCAGGTGGCGCCACCGGCGAGCGCGCTCTTGATGGCGGCGTAATCGGTATCCGGCACCGCGGGATTGCCCGCGGTATCGGTGATGCCGTTGGTGAGGATCACCAGGTAGCCGGTGCCGCTCTTGCAGTTGGCGCCGAGGAACTGCCCGCCGCTGATGCAGGTGCTCGGCATCAAAGGATGCAGCGGGGTGATCTCGAGGATCGTGGCACCGACCTGCGCATCGGTGGCGAGCGCGGCCTTGAAATCGGTACCGAGGGTGAGCGGGGCGCCCAGCACGCCGGTAGTCGCTTTGGTCTCGTTGTCGGTGGTGACCGGTACGATGATGACCGAGGCGGCGGTGAAGGAGGCGGGGTTCAGTGCGCCGCCGAAGCGCTCGCGGATCACCGCGGTAGTCGAGAAGCCATCGAGCGCATTCACCGCCGCCTGGTTGGGCATGAGCGCGTTCGCCGGCTG
>DATHRC010000038.1:0-25207 GCA_035481975.1 Steroidobacteraceae bacterium | reverse complement strand
GTGCCGCACCGGCACGAGCGCGACTGCGTCGCCTACACCGGTACGCACGACAACGACACCAGCCTCGGCTGGTACTCGAGCCTCGATCCCGAGAGCGCCGAGCGCGTCGATTTCTACCTGCGCGTCACGCCCGGGGCGATGCCCGCAGCGCTGATACGCGCAGCGCTCGGCTCGGTGGCGCAGCTCGCGATCATTCCGCTGCAGGATGTGCTCGGTCTGCCGTCGCAGGCCCGCCTCAATACGCCGGGCACCGCCAGTGGCAACTGGCTGTGGCGGCTACCCGAGGGGGCGCTCGAGACACCGCTGGCGCGCCACTACGCCCGGCTGAACGGCGCCTTCGGCCGCACCTGAAGGGGTTGCGCGGCGCTTTGTTACCATCGCCTTTATGAGAGCCCTGCAGCGCGGCCTTCCAGGCCTGATGGCGCTGGCGCTGGTCGGCGCCTGCGCGCTCACGCCCGGATTCGAGACCCCGCGGCTGACGGTGGTGGGCGTGCAGCTGCTCAGCAGCGATCTGCTCGCACAGCGCGTGCGGGTGCGACTGCGCGTGCAGAATCCGAACGACCGCGCCCTCGCGGTTCGCGGCCTCACCTACACCCTCGAGGTGGCGGGGGAGCAGTTCGCCAGTGGTGAAAGCGCGGCCAGCTTCGTGGTCCCGGCACTCGGGGAAGCGGAGTTCGACAGCAACGTCACCACCAATCTCGCCGGCATCCTCATGAAGCTGCTGGCGCGCGGCCCGGACGCCCTCACGCAGAACATCGACTACCGCATCTCCGGCAAGCTGTCGCTGTCTTCCGGGCTGCTGCGCTCCATCCCATTCGACGAGCGCGGCACCTTCACCCTGCAATGAGGCGGCGGTAGAGCGCCACGTACTCCGCCCCCTGGCGCTGCCAGGAGAAGTCGCACTGCATGCCGTTCTTCATGAGGCGCGTCCAGTGCGCCGGTTGCGCGTACCAGTCGAGCGCCGTATTGAGCGCCCACGTGAACGCCGGGGGGTCGAAATCGTTGAACACCACCCCGGTGCCGGTGCCGCGCGCCGGATCGTAGTGCTCCACCGAATCGGCAAGTCCGCCGGTGCGGCGCACGATCGGCACCGTGCCGTAGCGCAGGCTGTACATCTGGTTCAGTCCGCAGGGCTCATAGCGCGAGGGCATGAGGAACATGTCGGTCGCCGCCTCGATCCAGTGCGCGAGCTCGTCGTCGTAGCCGCAATGGAACGAGAATCGCCCGGGGAACTGCTGCGCGAGGCCGGTGAAGAACTCCTCGTAGCGCGGCTCGCCGCTGCCGAGCATCACGCAAGCGAGCGGGCGCTCGCGCAGCACCTGCGGCAAGACGTCGAACATGAGCTCGATGCCCTTCTGCTCCGCCAGGCGGCTGACCATCCCCGCCAGCGGCACGCCGCGCTGCGCCGGCAGGGCGCGCCGCGCGAGCAGCTGTCGTTTGAGCTGCGCCTTCACGGCGAGGCTCTGCGGGTCGTAGTGAGCGGGCAGGTAACGGTCGTGCCGCGGATCCCACTCCTCGTAATCGACCCCGTTGAGGATCCCGGTGAGCACCCCCGCGGCGGCGCGCAGGCGCAGGCTGTCCTGCAGGCCCATGCCGTACGCGTCCGAGCAGATCTCGCGGGCGTGGGTCGGGCTCACGGTGCTGATGACATCGGCGTAGAGGATGCCGTGGCGCAGCGCGTTGATCCGCCCGGCGGCGAGATCGGGCGCGTGCAGCAGCGCCAGCGCTTGCGCGCCCAGCCCGAGGTCTGCCGCGTGGGAGGCGGCGAAGACACCCTGGTAGCCGATGTTGTGAATGGTCAGCAGCGTGCGGGTGCCGGCAAACGCCTCACTATCCGGGTAGAGCGTGTGCAGGAACAGCGGCGCGAACGCCGTGTGCCAGTCATTGCAATGCACCGCCTGCGGGGTCCATCCGAGGCGCTCGCAGCTGATGAGCGCTGCGCGCGTGAACGCGAGGAAGCGCACATGCTCGTCCGGGTCGGCGGTGTAGAGCGTCTCGCGGGCGTACAGCGCCGGGCAGTCGATGAGGTAGGCGGGAGCCCCTCCGGGTAGCTGCGCGCGCAGCACCGAGAACACGAAGCGGTGCGGACCGACCGCGAGCGGAAGCTCCGTGAGCGCTGCCAGCGGCTCGGCCCCCCACGCGGCCGGGTCGACGGAGGCGTAGCGGGGCGTGAACAGCCGCACATCGTGTCCCGCACCATGCAGATACTTTGCCAACGCGCCCGCAACGTCGCCGAGTCCGCCGGTCTTGGACAGCGGCTCCGCCTCGGAGGCGAGCAGGCAGATCGAAAGCGGGGAGGGCACGAGAATTTGCGTGGCGGCTAGCGGGTTATCATGAAGCGATGCGGCGCCTGCTGATCGGCCTCACCCTCACCTTGCTGCTCGTAGTCTCGATCGGCGTGGGCGTCGCGGTGGCCCGCTGGCCTCAGCCACACCTTTGGCCCTAGCGGCCCACCGCGTACCATCCCTGTTTGAGGCCTCGCGTCAAGGACCTGCGGCTGTCAATTGGCTGACATATATCATAAGTATTTGATTTAAATACAATAAAAAGTTCAGCAGCCGGGCGTGCCGGCGGCGAAGCTGGTAGACTGACGCCTGTCCTCCGGTGCCGTACACATCATGTCCGCCTCCCCTTACAAGCAGCTCGAGCAGGAGTTCAAGCGCCTACATGCGTTCCGTGGAGCGCTCGCGCTGCTGCGCTGGGATGCGGCGGTGATGATGCCGCGCGGTAGCGCCGACGTTCGCGGCGAGCAGCTCGCGGCCCTCGAGACCGAGCACCATGCGCTCCTCACGGCGCCGCGCATCACGCGGTTGCTCGACCGGGCCCAGGCGAACACACAGGGACTGGCCGACTGGCAGATTGCCAATCTGCGCGAGATGCGCCGGCAGCGCGATCACGCCATCGCCACCCCCGCCACGCTGGTCTCGCGCCTCACCAAGGCCGCCTCGCGGGCCGAGTCGCGCTGGCTCGAGGCCCGCGCGCAGGGCAAGTTCGAGGCCTTCGCGCCCTACCTGGAGGAGGTGGTCCACCTGGTGCGCGACAAGGCGGCCCTGCTCGGGCAGGCGCTGAACCTTGCGCCCTACGATGCGCTGGTCGATGAATTCAGCCCGGGCCTGACCACGGCGGACATCGACGCCATGTTCAAGGCGCTGTCGCGGCGCCTGCCCGCGCTGATCCGCGAGTCGATCGCAGTCCAGGAAGGGCACATGCTGCTGCCGCTGACGGGCAAGTTCCCGGCCGCGAAGCAGCGCGCCCTGGTGGTCGAGGTGATGAAGGCCGTCGGCTTTCCCTTCGATCGCGGACGCCTCGACGAGAGCGAGCACCCCTTCACCGAAGGGGCCCCGGGGGACATCCGCGTCACCACGCGCTTCGATCCCGATGACGTGTTCACCGGGTTGCTGGGCGCGCTGCACGAGACCGGGCATGCCATGTACGACCTCGGGCTGCCGCAGGAATGGCGCGACCAGCCGGTGGGCCGCGACCGCGGCATGGCGCTCGAAGAGAGCCAGTCGCTGCTGATCGAGATGATCGTGTGCCGCAGCCGGCCGTTCGTGCGCTACGTGCAGCCGCTGCTGGCCAGGCACTTCGGCGCCAGCGGCCCCGAGTGGGACGTGGAGAACGTCTACGGGCACCTCACCCGCGTGCAGCGCGGGCTGATCCGCGTGGATGCGGACGAGCTCACCTATCCGCTGCACATCATGCTGCGTTACGAGCTCGAGAAGCAGCTGCTCTCCGGCGAGCTGGCGGTGCGCGATCTGCCCGAGGCCTGGAACAGCGGCATGGAGCAGCGCCTCGGCATCCGCCCGGCGAACGACGTGGACGGCTGCCTGCAGGACATCCACTGGGCGGTAGGCTCCTTCGGCTATTTCCCCTCGTATGCCCTCGGTGCAGTCATCGCCGCGCAGCTCTACGAGAGCCTGCGTGCGGAGCTGCCGGCGCTGGATGAGCAGCTGGCGCGCGGAGAGTTCTCCGGCCTGTTCGGCTGGCTGCGCACCCACGTGCACGGCCTCGGCGCCAAGGTACCGGTTCAGGACCTTCTCAAGGGAGCGACCGGTAAGCCGCTTTCGGCCACTTCCTTCGTGCGCTACGTCGAGGCAAAGTATCTTGAGAGTACCGCCAGCAGCAGTGCCGCCGCCTGAAGAGCGTTGACGCCAGCGAACCCGCCGCAGCGATGAGCGCCGTCGCCGCCAAGCCCTCGCGCAGCCACGCCCGCCTCGCCGCGCGGTTGCGCAGCGCCGCCGGCAAGTGCATTGCCGATTACGGCATGATCGTCGCGGGCGACCGCGTGATGGTGTGTCTCTCCGGCGGTAAGGACTCCTACACGCTGCTGGACATCCTGCGCTCGCTCCAGCGCCGCGCACCGGTGAGCTTCGAGCTGCTCGCCGTCAATCTCGACCAGAAGCAGCCGGGCTTTCCCGCGCATGTGCTGCCGCAGTGGCTGCAGTCGCAGGGGGTGCCGTTCCACCTCATCGAGCAGGATACCTACAGCGTCGTGCGTCGCCTCGTGCCGGCGGGCCGCACCATGTGCGGGCTGTGCTCGCGCCTGCGGCGCGGGGCGCTATACCGGTTCGCCGCCGAGAACGGCGTCACCAAGATCGCCCTCGGCCACCATCGCGATGACATCGTCGAGACGCTGTTTCTCAACCTGTTCTTCGGCGGGCGGCTGAAGGCGATGGCCCCCAAGCTGCTCTCCGATGACCGCCGCCACATCGTCATCCGGCCGCTGGCCTACGTCGCCGAGCGCGACATCGCCCGCTACGCCCGCGGCCGCGGCTTTCCGCTCATCCCCTGCCGGCTGTGCGGCTCGCAGGACAACCTGCAGCGTCGCGCGGTGAAGCAGATGCTCGGCGCGTGGGAGCGCGAGTTTCCGGGCCGCACCGAGTCGATCGCCCGCGCGCTGCGCAACGTCGAGCCCGAGCACCTCGGCGACCGGCGACTGTGCGATTTCGCCGGCCTGGACCTCAAGCGCGCCCCGGCCATGAGCGAGCGTGAGGAGCAAGAGCTCGCGGTGCAGGTCGCGGCGCTCGCGCCGCCGCGCGCGACAGTCGCCGCAACTTAGCCCGAAGCGGTACGCTCTGGCGCCGTGGAACCCCTACCCGGTGCGGCTACCGACGCGGCGCTGCCTCTGCCGAGTTCCTATTGGGTGCTGCCGGCACAGCTGCTCGCCGGTGAGCATCCCGCCGGCGCCACGGCGGAGGCGACCGCCGCGCGCCTCACGCGGCTCCTCGAGGCCGGCATCAACTGTTTCATCGACCTGACCTACGAGGGCGAGATGCCTGCCTACGATGTGGCACTACCGCTCACGGTCGATTACCTGCGCCGCCCGCTGCCCGACCACGGGCTGCCGGCCGAGCGCGTGCACATGCGCGAGATCCTCGATCACGTGCGCGGGGCCCTGAGCGCGCAGAAAACCATCTATCTGCATTGTCGCGCCGGCGTGGGCCGCACCAACCTGGTCGTCGGCTGTCTGCTCGCCGAGCACGGCCTGGGTGGACCCGCGGCGCTCGCCGAGATCAACCGGTTGTGGAAACAGAGCGCACGAGCGGCGCAATGGCCCAAGGTGCCGGAGACCCCGGAGCAGGGCGAATACGTAAGGAACTGGAGCAGCGCCCCTGCGGATCAAGACCCGCTCTTCGCTCCGGAGACGCTCGCTGCCGCCCGCGGCCTGCGCGAGCGTTTCCTCGGCGCCTTGCTGGGCCTGGCCGTCGGCGACGCCGCGGCCGCCGCGACCCAGTACGGGCGCCCCGGACGCTTCACCCCGGTCGGGGACCTGCTCGGTGGCGGTCCATTCGATCTGCCGCGCGGCGCCTGGAGCGATGACACCGCGATGGCGTTGTGCCTGGCCGAGAGCCTGCTCGAGCGCGAGGGCTTCGATGCCCGCGACCAGGTGGAGCGCTATCGCCGCTGGCAGCGCGAGGGCTACATGTCGGCTACCGGCCAGTGCCTGGGGATCACCGCCAGCACCGCCCGGGCGCTGGCGGTGGCCCGCTGGCGGCGGCAGGCGTTCTCCGGAACCCACGACCCGGGGGCGCAGGATGCGGAGGTCCTCTCGCGGGTGGCGCCGGTAGTCATGTACTTCTTCGCCGACGCCGCGGTCGCCGTCCAGCAGGCGGCCGAGGCGGCACGCACCACCTGCCAGGCTCCGCGGGTGCTCGCGGCATGCCGCGCGCTCGGCCTCGGGTTGCACGCGGCGCTGTCCGGCCAGCCGAAGGTCACAATCCTCGCGCGTGCCCGCTCGGTCCGCGAGCCGCTCGCGCCGGGCGGGGAACCCGTTTCGCGCGATTCCGCGCCTGCAGCGCTCGCCGCCGCACTCGAGGTCTTTGCCAGCACCCACAATTTCCGCGACGCCGTGCTCGCCGCCGCCAATCGCGGCGGCAACTCGGATGTGGTGGCCGGGGCGGCCGGGGCGCTTGCCGGCGCGCACTACACTGCAGGCGCCATCCCCACTTTGTGGCGCAACAGCCTGATGAAAAAGCAATTGATCGAGGCATGTGCCGACCGGCTGCTGGCGCATGCCATGCTCGAGCTGGGGACGTAAGCGCGCACGCACGCACCTTGCGGAAGACAGCGCCCGTACCGTTGGGTAAGCTCGCGCCATCTCCTATGCCTCCGATACGCGCGCACCGCCGCACCTCGCTTCCCCGCCGGCCGGCGCGCCCTGCCGCGAGCCGGCCGTGGACGCGCTTGCGCGACGAAGAGCTTCTCAAGCTGCGCTTTTGCGACCTGAAACTTTCCATCGAGCGCTCGAGCATCGCGCGTCACGTGCGACGCCTGTACGCCGACCTCGAGCGGCGCGGCCTGCAGCTGCGTCCGCACGTGTGGCTGTCCGAGGAGTGGTTCTCGCCCGATGGCGTGCCGGGGATCGCGATTCCGTTCTACCTCGCGCATCCGCGGCTCGAGCGGCTCGAGCGGCGTATCATGCGCGAGGCCGAAGGGGGCAACTCGCGGTTGCTGCTGCGCATCCTGCGGCACGAGGCCGGGCACGCGGTCGACAACGCCTACCGGCTGCGGCGGCGCAAGCGCTGGCGCGAGGTCTTCGGGCCGGCGTCGCTGCCCTACCCGGCGCGCTACCGCGCACGTGCCGGCAGCCGACGCTACGTACATCACCTCGGGGAATGGTACGCGCAGGCCCACCCCACCGAGGACTTCGCCGAGACGTTCGCGGTGTGGCTGGCGCCCAAGTCCGGCTGGCGCAAGTGCTATGCCGGCTGGCCGGCCTTCAACAAGCTCGCCGCGGTCGATGAGCTCATTGCGGACGTGCGCGCGCGGCGGCCGCCGGTGCGCAATCGCATCCGCATCGAGCCGCTCGATCACAACACCCGCACGCTGGCGCAGCACTACCGGCGCAAGCTCGCCCGCAACCGGCTGATCCGCCGCGGACTGGCCGATGAGCTGCTGCAGCGCGCTTTCACCGGCGAGCGGCGCCGCCAGGATCCGCTGCGCGCGGCAACACTGCTGCGCGCCGAGGCGCGGCGGCTGACGGCGACGGTGGCACGCACGCTGGCGATGGAGCGCTACAGCGTCGAGCAGATCCTGCGGATGCTGATCGAGCGCAGCGAGCGGCTGCAACTGCACGTGCGCGGCAGCCGCCGCGACGCGCAGCGCTACTCGCGCTGGATGCTCGAGCGGCTGGCCGGCCTTTACTCCCAGGGCGAGACTCCGCACCTGCCCTTATGAGGCGGCTGCGCACGCTCGTCGTGGTGCACGCGAGCCTGGTGCCGCCCGAGAGTCTCGAAGGGCATAGCGAGAAGGAAATCGAAGAGTGGCGCACCGAGTACGACGTCACCACGACGCTGCGCAAGCTCGGCCACGAAGTGCGCTGCGTCGGCGTGCTCGACAGCCTGACGGAGCTGCGCAGCGCGATCGCCGAGTGGGAACCTGACGTCGTTTTCAACCTGCTGGAGGAGTTCGACGGCATCGTCACCTATGATCAGCACGTGGTGGCCTTCCTCGAGCTGCTGCGCCAGCCGTACACCGGCTGCAACCCACGCGGCCTGCTGCTGTCGCGCGACAAGTCGCTCTGCAAGCAGCTGCTGGCGTTTCACCGTATCGCCACCCCGCAGTTCAGCGTGTTCCGGCGCGGCGCCCGCATCCACGTGCCACGCAAGCTGCGCTTCCCGCTGTTCGTGAAATCCACCGTCGAGGACGCCTCGCTCGGCATCGCCCAGGCCTCGGTGGTCGAAGACGCCGCCAAACTCAAGGAGCGCATCGAGTTCGTGCACGAGCAGGTCAAGTCGGACGCTCTGGTGGAGGAATTCATCGAGGGCCGCGAGCTGTACGTCGGCGTCATGGGCAACGAGCGGCTGACGCGCCTGCCGGTGTGGGAGATGGTGTTCGGCTCGCTGCCCGACACGCTGGCCGCCATCGCCACGCGCAAGGTGAAATGGGACAAGCGCTACCAGGCGAAGTACGGCATCAGCACCCACGCCGCCGGCGACCTGGCGCCGCCGGTGCTCACTGCGCTCGACCGCCTGTCGCGCCGCATCTATCGCGCGCTCGGCATGTCCGGTTATGCTCGCATGGACTTCAGACTCACACCGCAGGGCCAGGTGTACGTGCTCGAGGCCAATGCCAATCCCAATCTCGAGGCCGGCGAGGACTTCGCCGAGTCGGCGCGCGCCGCCGGCACCGGCTACGACGAGCTGCTCGAGCGCCTCATGGGCCTGGGACTGAAATACCGGGCGCAGTGGCGGGCATCCTATGGCTGAGGGCGCGCAGCCGGCGAGCGCGGGGCTGCCGCGCGCACTGCCGGCATGCGCCGCGCTGTTGCTCATCGTCGCTGGCTGCGCGCAGCACCCGCAGCACTCCAACAAGCAGACCGAGGCCCAGATGCTGGCGCTGCTCGCCGTGCTGCCCGGTACCTACGACAACAGCGCCCAGGCGGAGCTCGAGGCGCGTAACGGCGCGCGGCCGGCGCACGTCGCGGTGGCGCTCACCATCACGCACGTGTTTGCGCCGCGGCTCGGCCACTATGTGTACTACGCGCAGGAGACGGCCGCCGACGACCCGCGCCGCGTACTCACCCAGAAGATCTTCAGCTTTCAGTTCGACGAGAAGCAACGCGCCATCATCGAGACGCTCTACCAGCTGGTCGAGCCGCTGCGCTGGCGTGACGGACAGCTCAACAAGGACCTGTTCACCAGCCTCGTGACCGAGGACGTGCAGGCCGAGGGCTGCCAGCTGTTCTGGAAGAAGAAGGACGCGGACTTTGTCGCGACCCACGACCCGAAGGTCTGCCCGGACGCCGCCGGCGGCGCGGCGCTGCCCCTGGCGGAGTTCAGCGCCGGCGTGCTGACGATCGGGGAGTACAAGTTCCGCAAGATTCACTGACTGCGTCCCCGAGTCGATCAAAAAAAGGCGTGTTTCGGGGCCGCCGTAAATCCATCCCTGGAGGCTGCGGAAAAAACGTCCTGTTTTTTACGCCCCCGAAACACGCCTTTTTTTGATCGACTCGGGTTGGCGCGGTCAGTTCTTGAGGTGAGTGTGGAGCCCGTGCGCTGACATTTCAACGCAGTGCTCGGCTGCTGCGGTCAGTTTTTCAGGTGCGAGTCCAGCCACGCGAGGACCGTGTGGTACCACAGCACGCTGTTGGCGGGCTTGAGCACCCAGTGGTTCTCGTCGGGAAACACCAGCAGCTTGCTCTCCACGCCGCGCCGCTGCAGCGCGGTGAAGGCCGCCACCCCTTGCGGGTAGGGAATGCGGAAGTCCTGCTCGCCGTGGATCACCAGCATCGGGGTGCGCCAGCGGGTCACGAAGTCCACCGGGTTAAACCGCTCGTAGCCCTGCGGGTTTTCGTAGTAGGGACCGCCGAACTCCCATTCGGGGAACCACAGCTCCTCGGTCGAGTAATACATCATGCGCTGATCGAACAGCCCGTCGTGGTTGACGATGCAACGGAAGCGCTCCGGCCAGTTCCCTTCGATCCAGTTCATCATGAAGCCACCGTAGGACGCGCCGAGCGCACACACGCGCTGGCCGTCGAGCCACGGATACTTCTCCATCGCCGCCGCCAGTCCCTTCTGCAGGTCGACGAGCGGCTTGCCGCCCCAGTCGTGGCTGATCGAGTCGGTGAACGCCTGGCCGTAGCCCGGCGAGCCATGGAAGTCGATCATCACCACCGCGTAGCCGCCGCCGGCGAAGGTCTGTGCGTTCCAGCGGTAGGTCCACAGGTTCTGCATGCTCACCTGCGGGCCGCCGTGCACCACGAACGCCACCGGAAAGCGCTTGCCGCTCTCGAACCCGTATGGCTTCACGACGTAGCCGTACACCGTCTCGTCGTTCCAGCCCGGGAAAGTGAACTGCTCGTAGGGACTGAGCTGTCGCGCCGCGAGCAGCTCGCGGTTCACGTCGGTGAGGCGCTGCGGCGTGCCGCCGCGCAGCGGCACGGCGTACAGGTCGGCCGGGGCGCCGAGATCCGCGCGCGCGATGATTACCTGCGCACGCGCGGCGCTGTAGGCTTCCACATCGCCGCTCGCGGTGAGGGCGCTGGGGATACCGCTGCGCGGATCGATGCGATACAGCAGGCGCTGTCCATGCTCATCGGCGCTCGCGAGCAGCGAGCGGCCGTCGGGCGTTGCGCCGAGGCGCGCCACCGAGCGGTCCCATCCCGCCGTCAGCGGCCGCACCGCTCCGGTGCGTGCACTCTTCAGCATGATGTGGAAGCGGTCCGATTCGAAGCCGGGCCGCTGCTGCGCCAGCCACGCCAGATCGCCGTTCGCCAGGAACACCGGCTGAGCGTCCCAGGCGGGATTCGCCGCGGTAAGATTCAGCGGCGCGCTGCTGCCGTCCACCGGCGCCTGGAACAGATCGAAGTTGGTGGACCAGGGCTCGCTGCGGCCGGCAATGCGCGCCGAGAACACCAGCGTGCGGCCGTCCGGGCTGAAGGCGAAGTCCTCGTCAGCGCCGAAGGGCTTGCCGGGAATGTCGGCGTCCAGGCCGCGCGCTACGTCTACCGGCGCGCCGGCGAAGCCGCTCGCGGGCAGGCGTGCGCTGAACAGATGCGCGCGCGTGCCGTTGCTCCAGGTATCCCAGTGCCGGATGAAAACGCGCTCGTAGGTGCGGCCGCTCGCCTGCTCCTTGCCGCGCGCATCGAGACGTGCGCGCGTGCACTCGAGTGTCGCACAGTCGGGGAACACCTCCATGGTAACGGCCAGCAGATCGCCGCGCGGCGACACCCCGAGCGCGCCGACATCGAGCGGATAGTCGGTGACGCGTTGCGCCGTTGCCGCGTCCAGCGACAGCCGCCACACCTGCGAGCTCCCCGAGCGCGGCGAGAGGAAAAACAGCGTGCGGCTGTCGTGCCCCCAGCGCGGGCTCGAATCGCTGCTGGTGGCGTCCGTCAGGCGCCGGGGCGGCGCACCGGCCGCGCCGCGATCGAGCAGCCACAGGCCGGTGTGCGCTTTGTTGGCGCCCAGGTCGGTTTCCCGCTGCACGAAGGCCACGAAGCGTCCGTCGGGGGACACCTGTGGGTCGCTCACGCGCTTGAGCACCACCAGGTCCTCCACGGTGAACGGCGCGCCCTCGGCCGCGCGCGCAGCGGGGACCGAAGCGGCGCAGGCGGCGGCGCAGCTGCACAGGGGCAGCCACCATGAGGGGCGGATGACCAGGGGCATGAGCCGTCCTTCAGTTGCTGATTGACCGCGCCAGGTGAGCGCCGGCGGGCGGGTGCGTCATGGCGGGCTCAGCCGACCTCGTCGGCCGCGATGGTCCACGGTTCGTGCTTGGCCGCCTGCAGCCACTCCTGCAGCGCGCCGTCCTCGAGCACGCTCGCCATGTACCAGCGGGCGGTCGGCGAGATGCGCGCACTGTAGGTGTTGAAGCGCAGTACCACTGGCGCATACATCGCATCGGCGATCGTATATTCGCCGAACAGCCACGGGCCGCCGGCGCCGAAGCGGTTGCGGCAGTCGTTCCAGAGCTGATCGATGCGCTCGACGTCGGCCTCGAGCGCCGTGGTCACCGCGGTGCGACGGTTGCGGGCGCGCGCATTCATCGGCCACAGCGAGCGCAGCGTGGTGAATCCGGAATGCATTTCCGCGCTCACCGCGCGTGCCACCGCGCGGGCGGCGCGCTCCTGCGGCCAGCCCTTGCCGCTGTGCTCGGCCAGGTACTCGCAGATGGCGAGCGAGTCCCACACGCGCAGCTCGCCATCGTGCAACACCGGCACCCGTCCGCTCGGGCCGTAGCTGTCGAGGCGCTCCCGGGTCTCGGGCTGATCCAGGGCGACCACGATCTCATCGAAGGCGACGCCGATATGTTTCATCAGTAGCCAGGCGCGCAGCGACCAGGAAGAGTAGTTCTTGTTGCCTATGACGAGAGTGAGCCGCGCCATGATGGTAACCTTCCGGGCGTGCTGAGCAATGTGCGCGCCATCGCTTTCGATCTCGATAATACACTCTGGGATGTCGAGCCGGTGCTGGCGCGTGCCGAGGCGCGCCTGGGAGAATGGCTGGCACAGCACTGCCCGCGGATCGCGCAACGGCTGACGCCCGAGGACATGCGGCGTGCGCGCGAGCAGCTCGCGCGCGCCGAGCCGCACCATGCCCACGACGTCAGCTATCTGCGCATCCGGGCGCTCGCCGCGCACGCCCGCGAGCACGGTTATGACGAGCGCATCGCCGAGCAGGCGTTCGCAGTGTTCCTGGCGGCCCGCAACCAGGTCGAGGTCTTCGCCGACGTGGCGCCGGCGCTGGCGCGGCTGCGGCGGCGCTACGCGTTGGCCTCGCTCAGCAACGGCAATGCGGATTTGCAGCGCATAGGCCTGGATCACGTCTTCAGCGTATCGCTCAACGCGCGCGCGGTCGGCGCGGCCAAGCCCGAGCGGCGCTGCTTCGAGCGCCTGGCGCAGGAGCTCGCGCTCGCGCCGCCGGAAATTCTCTACGTCGGCGACGATCCGCTGCTCGATGTCGCGGCGGCGCGCGCGGCGGGCTTCGCCGTCGCGTGGATGAACCGTCGCGCACTTGCCTGGCCGGCAGCGCTGGCACCCGCGCAGGTTATGGTGAGCGACTGCGCGCAGCTCGCCGCGCTGCTGTGTTGTTAGCACTGTCCCCGGCGGGCTGCCAACCTTGAGCGGTTATGGTGCGCCGGATCGGCGCACCAGATCACGGAATTCCGCTGCTGTTGCGGTGAACCTTATGGTGCGCACCGCGTTCCATATAAGTAATGTTGTATGTCCTGACAGGAGGCGAGGAGCGATGAGCGACGCAGCCAAGCGGGTGCTTCCGGTCGCGAATCTGCGCGAGTTCTTCAAGGATACGCTGCGCGGCGCGCTGCAGCGGCAGCACCTGACGGTCGAGGACCAGACCGAGCACTACGTGGTCAACCTGCTGACGTTGTTTGCGCGCTCGGAAGCGCTCTACGAGAACACCGCCGAAGGACTGCGCCTCAAGCCGCTGGTGGCGATGTTGTGCGAGGCGCTCGCCGCCCCGGCGGGCACCAGCGAGCGCCACCGCTCGCTGCAGCGGCTGGGCGACGTCTCGCTGTTCATCGCCGGTTTCTTTGCGCGCAGCTTCGCCGCCAAGCTGATCGACATCGATTACCACATCGCCATGGGCGGTCGCGCCTACGGCGTGCTGGCGGAGAGCACTGCGCGCGGCCGCAGCCGGGTGCTGGCCGGAGTGTTTGCCGAGCTGTCGGCGAAATTCCAGCCGCTGGTCGATGCGCTCAACGACGTGAGCGAGTCCGGCAGCGCGCACACCGACCGCGACATCCTGCGCCTGTACGAGATCTGGCTGAAGACCGGCAGCGCCCGCTGCTACGCGCAGCTGCAACGCCTGGGTGTCGATCCCACGCGCGCCGGCGGCACGGCCTTCACGCACTGACGTTGCATGCTGCTGTCGCGGCTGCAGAGTCTCATCGGCGGTATCTACGATGTCAGCATCGCTCACGACGTCTACGATTTCCTGGTGACCGACCGCCGCCGGCTGCCAGCGGCCGCGCGCGGCGGCAGCGCCGAGGAAGAGCTGCTGGTGGCGCAGCCCGCGCACGACGGCGATGAGCTGGCGCTGTCGCTGTACCTGGATCCGGCGCTGCTGGCGCGGCTGGCGCGGGCCGATCCGCTGGTGCGGCTGCATGGCGGCAACGTGGCGGACTGGTTGACCGCGCTCGAGGGCGTGAGCCACTTCCTGTATCTCGCCTGGAACGCCGCTCACGACAAGCCGGTGTCGCTGCTCGAGCTCGAGATGCAGGCGGAAGTCGACAAGTACGTGGCGAGCTACTGGCTGCTGCGCCGCCAGCTTCCCGGTCATTTTCCCGCCGAGCTGCGCCGGCTGCTGTTCGCCCGCACGCACATCGACCCGCGCGCGGCGGCGCGCGCCGGCCTGTATCGCGAGGCCAGCCGCTATGCGGACAGGTTCTGTGCGCGTCTGGAACGCACCCTGGCGCGCAGCCGCGGCGCTCGCGCGCAACGGGCCGGAGAGGGTGCGCTGCTCGCCGAGCTGCGCCGTTTCTACCGGCTGACCAACGCGCGCAAGCGCGCACTCATCGAGGCTCTCGGCTGAAGGCGCACCCGCGGCGCGCTGCAGCCGCGGCTCATTCTTCGCTGCCGTCCCCGGCAGCGCCGCCGCTGCTGTCCCCGCCGCCGTTGCGCTTGCGCTCCTCGAGCTCGCGCATCATCTTGATCCACTCGGAGAGCTTGCGCAGGTCGGTGCGCGTGGTGTTGCCGCTGCTCTTGCGGGCGACGCCGCGGCCGGCGCCGCGCGCATAGGGGTCGAAGGCTTCCTCGGGCTTGAGGGTGAGACCGGGGTCGCCCAGCACCTCGAGCACCGGTCGCTCGATGTCGCCGGGCGCATCGCGCCAGTGCACCGAGGCGTTGCCGCGCTCGTCGTGCACGATGGTGCCGATCCGCCGGCGCTCGGCCTCCGGCACCTGCTCCGGCGCAGCAGGGTTCTTCTTGGATGGATCGCTCACAGATTATGGTACCAACTGCAATGCAGGATCTGATTTCCCCGCGTGCAGCGTACCTGCGCGCTGTGCGGCGATTCCGCGACCCCGGTCACGGAATGCCGGCAGCCGTTACGCCGTCTGTCGGACCAGCTCCCGGGCGCGCAACAGGCCGATGATGGTCTTGGCGTCGCTTATCGTGCCGCTGAGCGCCCAGTCACACGCCTGGGCGAACGGCAGCCAGTGCACCTCGATCACTTCGGCGCGCTCGTGCGCGCTGCTGCCGGGCGCCGTAGCGGTGGCGAGGAACAGATGCAGCCGCTCGCTGAACACCCCGGGAGAGCTGAGCACGGTACCGAGGCTGTGCCAGTGCTCGGCGCTCACGCCGGCTTCCTCGCTCAGCTCGCGCCGCGCGGTGGCAAGCGGCGGCTCGCCGGGCTCGAGCTTGCCGGCCGGCAGCTCCCACAACCAGCCTTCCGCCACGTAGCGATACTGGCGCAGCAGGCACACGCGCTGCGCCGCATCCACGGCCACCGCGGCCGCGCCGCCGGGGTGGTGTACCACTTCCAACAGCTCGTGCTGCCCGTTGGGCAGCACCACCGCGTCAGTGGTGACGGTGACGACGCGTCCGGAGAACTGCACTGTCCGTCGGTCGGGTTTCATGCGGGCATCCTTCAGTGGGCGGTCGGCGCAGCGCGCGCCGGGCGTGACGTAGGTCTCTATATTCAGCGGCGGTCGTGGTGTGTGCGTTCGCCAGCGGTTGTTGCCGGCGGGTATAGTTAACATCCACACCACATGAGCACCACCGCGCATCTCGAGCGGCTCAACGCGCCCCAGCGCAAGGCCGTAACCTACGGCGAACCGCTGGCCGACAAGGGCTACGCTTCCGGGCCGCTGCTGATCGTCGCCGGCGCCGGCACCGGCAAGACCGACACGCTGGCGTACCGCGTGGCGCACCTGGCACTCAACGGGGTGGATCCGGCGCGCATCCTCATGCTGACGTTCACGCGCCGGGCGGCCACAGAGATGCGCCGCCGCGCACACGACATCACGCGCAAGGCTCTCAACGATACGCTCGGCGGCCTCACCCAGACCATCGCGCAGCGTCTCACCTGGGCGGGGACCTTTCACTCCATCGGCAACCGGCTGCTGCGCCACTACGCGGCGCACCTGCAGCTCGACCCGCACTTCAGCGTCATCGATCGCGCCGATGCTGCCGACCTGATGGACAGCCTGCGCCAGGAGCTGGGGCTGGCCGCCAAGGAGCAGCGCTTTCCACGCAAGGAGACCTGCCTGCAGATCTACTCCAACCGGGTCAACACGCGCACCTCGCTCGCCGCGACGCTCGAGCAAAGCTACCCGTGGTGCGCGCAGTGGCAGGAGGATCTGACACGGCTGTTCCGTGCCTACGTCGAGCAGAAGCAGCATGCCAGGCTGCTCGATTACGACGACCTGCTGCTCTACTGGCACGGAATGATGGCCGAGCCGCGACTCGCGCAGCACATCGGCGCGCACTTCGACCACGTGCTGGTGGATGAGTACCAGGATACCAACCGCCTGCAGGCCGAGATCGTGCTCGCGCTCAAACCCGACGGCAGCGGACTGGCGGTGGTGGGCGACGATGCGCAGGCGATCTACTCCTTCCGCGCCGCGGCAGTCGAGAACATTCTCGGCTTCCCGCAGCGCTTCGAGCCGCCCGCCGAGATCGTCACGCTGGCGCAGAACTTCCGCTCGACCCAGCAGGTGCTCGACGTGGCCAACGCGGTGATGGCGGAGGCGCCGCGCCAGCACCGCAAGTACCTGCTGTCGATCCGCGGCGAAGGGGCGAAACCGCGCCTGGTTAGCGTCGACGAGCTGCAGACCCAGGCGGAGTTCGTGTGCAGCGAAGTGTTGAAGCGGCGCGAAGCCAGCGTGCCGCTCAAACGCCAGGCGGTGCTGTTCCGCAGCGCCAGCCACAGCGACGTCCTGGAGGTGGAGCTGGCGCGGCGCAAAATCCCGTTCGTCAAGTACGGCGGCCTGAAGTTCCTCGAGGCCGCGCATATCAAGGATCTCATGGCGCTGCTGCGCTGGGCGGACAATCCGCGCAACACCCTGGCCGCGTTTCGCGCGTTGCAGCTGCTGCCGGGCATGGGTCCGGTCAACGCGCGCGCCGCGATCGAGCACCTGGAGAGCGGCGGCTACGCCTTCGGCGCGCTGTCGAGCTTCGCCCCACCGCAGGCGGCGGAAGTGGACTGGCGGCGCCTGGTGGAGCTGCTGCAGGCGCTCGCCGATCCGCAGCGCCCCTGGGCCGGACAGGTGCACCAGGTGCGCGAATGGTACCAGCGCCACCTGGAGCGGCTGTACGAGCATTTCCACACGCGGCTCGGCGACCTCGATCAGCTCGAGCTGCTGTCCGGGCAATACCCCTCGCGCGAGCGCTTCCTCACCGAGCTCACCCTCGATCCCCCCAACGCGACCAGCGATCTGGCCGGTCGCCCGACGCTCGACGAGGACTACCTGGTGCTGTCGACCATTCACTCGGCGAAGGGTATGGAATGGGACACGGTTTACCTGCTGAACGTCGTCGACGGCAGCTTTCCGTCCGAGTTCTCCACCGGTAAGGCGGAGCTCATCGAGGAGGAGCGGCGGCTGCTGTACGTCGCCATGACGCGCGCGCAGAACGAGCTGTTGCTGATCG
The DNA here is from genome assembly GCA_035481975.1 of Steroidobacteraceae bacterium. Taxonomy (GTDB): domain Bacteria; phylum Pseudomonadota; class Gammaproteobacteria; order Steroidobacterales; family Steroidobacteraceae; genus 13-2-20CM-66-19. The sequence continues at coordinate 7,650 of DATHRC010000038.1, read as the reverse complement.
CGCCGCTGAAGTTCCACCTGACGCAGCAGTCGCGCCAGGGCGATGCGCACGTCTACGGCGGCCGCAGCCGCTTCATCACCGAGAAGGTGCTGAAGACGCTCGAGGCGGCGACCCACCACAGCAGTGCCGTCGCCGCCGGCGACACGCTGGCAGCGGACAGCGCTCCGGTCACCGTCGACGTCGGCGCGCGGCTGCGCGACATGTGGTGAGGGCTTAGCGCCGCGGCTTGACGAAGCGCAGCGTGAAACGGTCGCTTTCGCCGATGGCGGCGTATTTGTCGTGGTCGCGGGCACCGAGGCGGTAGGTCGGCGGCAGCGTCCATACGCCCTGCTCGTAGTCCTTGGTGTCCCTGGGATTGGCGTTCACCTCCGACTTCGCCACCAGCTGGAATCCCTGCGCCTCGATGAGGTGGATCGCATAATCCTCGTTCACGTAGCCGCTTTTGGCCTGTGGGTCCTGCGCTACCGCCGGGTTGCCGCGGTGCTCCACCACGCCCAGCACGCCTCCCGGCTTGAGGGCGCGGTACATGGTGGCGAACGCCTGCGGCGCCACCTCGCGTGCCATCCAGTTATGGATGTTGCGGAAGGTAACCACCATGTCGAGCGAGTTCGGCGGCACCACGTCGCTGCCATCGAGCGGGAAACTGACCACGCTCACGCGGTCGTAGACCTGCGCACGCGAGGCGAGCTTGGCGCGGTATTCCTCCAGGCGCTGCGTGATGTGCTTGTTGCCCGGGTCCGCCTGGATCACGGCGGCGTAATACCGACCCTTGTCGCGCAGCAGTGGCGCGATCACCTCGGTGTACCAGCCGGGCTCGGGCCAGACCTCCAGCACGCTCATCTCCGGGCGGATGCCGAAGAACAGCAGCGTCTCCTTGGGATGGCGGTAAATGTCGCGCGCGCGCTCCTCGGCGCTGCGCTGATCGCCGGCGAGAAGGGTGGTGAGGGTGAGCGCGGTACTCTGGCGCGAACTCACCCCGGCGCACGCGAGCAGCAGTGCGCCGGTGGCCGCGGCGGCCGCCGCCGCGTACCGCAGCATGCGCGCTGGGTAGTGTGTGGCTCGCATCGTATTCATCCTCGGCCGGCGCTGCGCGGCCCTGACCGCCGCGCGCCCGGCAGGGCGCACATTACCTGATGTGCGCATAAAAAAACCCCGCGCGCGGCGGGGCTTTTTTTGTGATCGCTGCTGCGTGCGCCGTCAGCGGCGGAACGGACCACCCCCCTGACGCGGGCGCTGCGGGCGTTCCTGTGCTTCGTTGACCCGCAGCGGGCGGCCGTTCATCTGGAAGCCGTTGAGGGCCTGAATGGCGCTCTGCGCCTCGGCCTGCGGCATGTCGACGAATCCGAAGCCGCGCGGTTTGCCGGTTTCACGGTCGTTGATGAGCTTCACCGATTCCACTTTGCCGTGACGTTCGAACAGGACCTTCACATCCTGCTCGGTGGCGTTGAAGGGCAGATTACCCACATAAATCGTCGTCATCCGGAAGTCTCTCTTGGGAAAGCGGACAGCGGCGACCCCGGCGGCGTGGTCGCATGTACCGCGTGAACTGTCAAACAGGTCAGGGCTTCAAGGCACACGATCGGCAGTTTTTCAGTCAATGCGCAGCGCTTGGGCCGGAGGCCTGCACCTGCGTTCGCGCACGGATGAGAGGCGCGGGGCGGGAAGCGGCGAAGTCAACACATTCGAACAAGGCGCACTCATCCACGACGGATATGAACGCGCATGTCATGCTACTCCCGGCTTTTCCGGTACGCAAACCATGGGGAGCGGATGGAGGCGTTGCTGGTATCGGCGGGCGTTGTGGCCCTGGCGGAGATCGGGGATAAGACCCAACTGCTGGCGCTGGTGCTCGCGGCCCGCTTCCGCGCCCCCGCGCCGGTAATCCTGGGCATCCTGACGGCCACCCTGGCCAACCACCTCGCTGCCGGCTGGGTCGGTACGCTGCTGGCAGCCCACATGAATCCCGGGGTGATGCGCTGGGCGCTGGCGCTGTCCTTCTTCGGCACCGCCGTTTGGATGTTCATCCCTGACAAGCAGCCCGAAGGGCAGGCGCGGGCGTCGCGGTTCGGTGCCTATGGCACCACAGTCATCGCCTTCTTCCTCGCGGAGATCGGCGACAAGACCCAACTCGCCACCGTAGCGCTCGCCGCCAGGTACCAGCAGCTCGTGCCGGTGGTAGGCGGCACTACCCTCGGCATGCTGCTCGCCAACGTGCCGGTGGTGTTCCTTGGCGGTGCCGCCGCCAGCCGCATTCCGATCAAGCTCGTCAACCGCGTGGCGGCCGCCGCCTTCATCGTGCTCGGCGTGCTCGCGCTCATGGGCCACACCGGCCTCGAGTGAGCGCCACTTGCGGTGACATTCGCCGCAACGCGTCACGCCGGACGGCAGACACACCTAGGGCGGCAGGTTGAGCTGGGCGAGCAGCGTCTGATAGCGCGGATCGGCGCGCAGCTCCGCGAGCATCGGGTCGCACTTGAGGTAGTTGACGAAGCCCGGATCGCGCGCGCTCTTGGCGCGCTCCAGCCACAGGAACGCGTGCTCGCGATCGCGGCGATGCGCATAAACCTGCGCCAGCTGGTAGTACCAGCCGAGGACGTCGGTCAACAGCGGGCCGAGACTCCGGTCGGCCTCGGCGCGCCGACCGAGCGCATCGAGCGCCATCACCCGACCCAGCGCCCGCCAGCGTGGTGCACGCTCCGCGTCGAGCTCGGTGAGCGCCTGCTGCGCGCGACCCTCGGCCAACAGCACCAGGCTCAGACGGTAATGCATGCTGTCGGCGTCGGGACGAAAGGCCAGCACCTCGCGATACACCGCTTCCGCCTCGGCCGCTCGACCGCGGAACCACAGCGCCGTCGCCAGGCCGCGGTACGGGTCAACCGAGAGCGGATCGCGCTCGATGAGGCGGCGCGCGAAACGCTCGGCGTCCTCCAGGTGACCCGAGGCGAGCGACAGGTAGATCGAGACATTGAGGGCGCCCGGGTTGTCGGGCTCGTACTCGAGCGCCGTCTTCAGCTCGCGTGCGCTGCTCACCAGATCGTAATCGACGAAGCCGAGGTTGGCGAGCGCCACGTACGCGTCCGCCAGCTTGGGGTCCAGCGCGAGCGCGCGCCGGGCGGCGGTGGCGATGCGCTCATGAACCTTGTCGAACGAGTCGGGTGGACCGAACACCATCGCATCGCCGTAGGCGCCGGCGAGCGCGGCCCACGCCGGGGCAAAGTTCGGGTCGAGCGCCAGCGCACGTTTCAGGTGCTCCTGGGCCCGGTCGGAATCGGCCGCGGTGTAGCGCTGTGCGTCGGCCAGTCCCTGCAGATACAACGTATACGCCTCGGTGTTCGAGGTCGTGGCTGCGCGCGGCGCCGCTGCGCCCAGCAGCGACACTTTGAGCGCGCCCACCACCGCAGCGGCGATCTCATCCTGGGTGCGAAAGACGTCGCGCACATCGCGATCGTAGACTTCCGACCACAGATGCGAGCCGTCCGCGGCGCGAATGAGCTGCGCCGTCACGCGCAGGCGATCGCCGGCCTTACGCACGCTGCCTTCCAGCACCGTGACGACGCCGAGCTTCTCGGCCACGACGCGCACGTCCTCGGCTTTGCCCTTGAATTGAAATGAGGAGGTGCGGGCGATTACCTTGAGCGCGGGTATCTTGGTCAGCAGGTCGAGGATCTGCTCGGCCATGCCATCGGCAAAATATTCCTGGTCATGCGCCTGACTCATGTCGACGAACGGCAGCACCGCGATCGACTTGGCGCTGACGCTGTCTGCGGCGGGCACGCCGTGCAGGCGCAGGCGCGCACGGTAGAGGCTGCCAGCGGCGATGACCGCAGCGAGCGCGAGCGCGGCGAGCGTGAGACCACCCCAGCGCCATGGCCCGCGGCGCGCGGGCGGCGCGCGCGCGGCGGCGGCGGGCGGCGAAGCCCACGCCGGCGGCGAGTGCGCCAGAGCGCCGGCGACTTTCGCGAAGGCCGCATCGCGGCCGTCCGCCGGTATGTCCACCCACTGCGACTCGCTCAGGAAGTACTCGAACGCGGGCGTCAGCGGTGCGTCGTCGACGCGTACCGCGATGATTTGCTTTTTCTTCGCGGAGGCGCGCTCGAGCTCCTTGCCGACGTGCGAGGAGCCGATGGAACTTTGCGACAGGAGCAGGAGCAGGGCGCGCGCGTCGTTGATGGCGCGCACGATCGCGTCCGCATACAAAGCCCCGGGCGGCACGTCGCGCGGTGCGAGCCAGCAGCGGATGCCGCGCTGCTCCAGATAGGCAGTCAAGTCTTCCGCAGTGGCGCGATCGGCCGAGGAGTAGCTCAGAAACGCGGCGTGTGCGGTGCCCGGCAGCGCGACGCGGCCGGCGACCGGGACCACCTGGTTCTGCGTGGTTTTCAAAGGGTTGGTTGCGATCGAGCTCGTTCGGCGGCGAAGTATGGCACGGCCGCGAGATCGGGGTGACGCAGGCGCGCAAGCGCGCCGGGCGCGAGCGGGGCGGAGCGTGGGCCTGCAGCCGTGCTCTCAGGCGCCGGCGGGCTCCAGGTAGGCGTAGCCGTCGAGCTCGCTCTCGTAGAAGCGCTTCAGCGCCTGACTTTCCGCGAGCGTCATGCGGCCGTCGCGGATGGCGCGCTCGCAGTCGCGCGTCAGCGCCGGCGCCAGCTCCGCGACGTCGTACTCCATGTACTCGAGCACCTTGTTGGCGGTGTCGCCCTTGACGATCTCCTCGATCCACCAGCCGCCCTCATCGTGCAGCCGTACGTGCACCACGTGGGTGTCGCCGAACAGGTTGTGCAGGTCGCCGAGCGTCTCCTGGTACGCGCCCACCAGAAAGACCGCCAGGTAATACTTCTCGCCTTCCTTCAGCTCGTGCAGCTCGAGCGTGCGTTTCACGTCGCGCAGCGAGACGAAGTGGTCGATCTTGCCGTCCGAATCGCAGGTGATGTCGGCCAGCACCGCGGTGCGCGTCGGGCGCTCGTCGAGGCGGTGGACCGGCATGATGGGGAACAGCTGCTCGATGGCCCAGCTGTCGGGCAGCGACTGGAATATCGAGAAGTTGCAGAAGTAGGTATCGGAGAGGATCGACTCGAGGTCCTCGAGCTCCTCGGGCAGGCGCTCGAGACGCCGGCAGGCGTCGCGGATGCGTGCGCAGGTCGCCCAGTAGAGCCGCTCGGCGAGCCCGCGGAACTCGAGCGACAGCAGGCCGAGATTGAACATCTGCAGCACCTGCTCGCGCGCGGTGAGCGCGTCGTGATAGCACTCGACCAGACGCCGCTCGCTCACCGCGCGGTAGGCTTCGAACAGGTCGAGCACCGGCTGCGGCAACTCCTCCTCGCCGCTGTAGTCCGCGCCCGCATCCCCAGTGACGCGGAACTTGTCGAGCGCGGAGGAGCCGAGCGCATCGAAGATCAGCACGCTGTGGTAAGCCGCCACCGCGCGGCCGGATTCGCTGATGATCATCGGGTGCGGAATGTCGCGGGCGTTACAGACGCTGGCGACGCGGTACACCACGTCGCTGGCGTACTCGTTCAGCGTGTAGTTCATCGACGAGGCGAAGTTCGTGCCGCTGCCGTCGTAGTCGACCCCCAGCCCGCCGCCGACGTCGATGTACTGCAGTCCGGCCCCCATCAGCTTGAGCTCTGCGTACACGTGCGCCAGCTCGTTGATGGCGTCCTTGACGCGGCGGATGTCCTGCAGCTGGCTGCCCGGGTGGCAGTGCACCAGCTGCAGGCAATCGAGCATGTCGTGCGCCTTGAGCACGTTGAACAGCTCGAGGATCTCGGTGATGAACAGCCCGAACTTCGACTTCTCGCCGGCCGAGGCGCTCCAGCGCCCCGAGCCCTCGCTGAACAGCTTGACGCGCACGCCGATGCGCGGGCGCACCTGCCAGGTCTGCGCGTGCTTGAGGATCAGCCCGAGCTCCTCGAAATTCTCCACCACCGGAATGATGGTGCGGCCGAGCTTGGTGGCGAGTGTCACCGCCTCGATGTAGCTGTCGTCCTTGAAGCCGTTGCAGATGATGAGGCGGTCGGAGGCGTTCTCGGTCATCGCCATCACCGCCAGCAGCTCCGGCTTCGAGCCCACCTCCAGCCCGAAGCCGAACTCCTTGCCGTAGCGATAGACTTCCTCCACCACCAGGCGCTGCTGATTCACCTTGATCGGAAACACGGCCGCGTAGCGGTTGCGATAGTCGTTCTCAGTGATCGCCTGCGCGAACGCCTCGTGCATGCGCCGCAGGCGGTGCGCGAGGATGTCGGAGAAGCGCACCACCACCGGGGTGGTGAGATCGCGCGCCTTGAGGCCCTCGACCACTTCGAACAGGTCGATCTCGTTGTCCGCGCTGGTGTCCGGCCGCACCACGACGTGGCCGGCCGCGTTGACGCCGAAGTATCCCTTGCCCCAGGCCGCTACGTGGTAAAGGTCGAGGGAATCCTCGATGCGCCACGGTTGCGCGGGGTTGAACTTGCGAACGCCGTTGACGGCGCTCTTCGGATCGGCTGCCACGGGGGCGGGTTATATCAAAATTGTGTGTGCAGTAAGCGTGAAGTTCGGCGCGCAGCGCTCACGGCCCGCGCGCCACGGCGTGCGCCGGGTCACGGATCCACTCGCTCCACGAGCCCGCGTACAGGCGCCCGCCCGGCAGTCCGGCGACCTCGAGCGCGAGCAGGTTGTGGCAGGCGGTGACGCCCGAGCCGCACATGGCGATCACCTGCCGCGGCGTGCCGCCGCGCAGGGTGAGCTCCCAGGCGTGCCGCAGCTGCGCCGGCGCCAGGAAGCGCCCCTGCGCGTCGTGGTTGGCGCTGAACGGATGGTTGCGCGCCCCGGGGATATGTCCCGCCACCGGGTCGATGGTCTCGTTCTCGCCGGCGAAGCGCTCGGCGCTGCGCGCGTCGACCAGGATGGTGGTGCCGCTGGCGAGCGCCCCGGAGTCGACAGCGGCGCAAACCTCCGCACTATCTGCCACCAGCGCCGTGTCGGGCGCGGCGCTGAAGTGGCGCGCCGGGCGCGCCGCGACCGCCGTGCCGATGGGCAGCCCGCTGCGCAGCCAGCCCGCGAACCCGCCATCGAGCAGCGCCACGCGGCGGTGCCCCAGCCAGCGCAGCAGCCACCACAGCCGCGCCGCGAAGGCCCCGGATCCCTGGTCGTAGGCGATCACCTGCACGGTGCCATCGATACCGAGACCCCCCAGGGTGGCCGCGAGCGAGGCCGGGTCGGGCAGGGGGTGACGCCCGCCCGGCGCGCTGCGCGGCCCGGACAGGTCGTGCTCGAGGTGGACGTAGAGCGCGTGCGGTATGTGACCGGCGCCGAAGGCCTGCTCCCCCCAGTCGGGCCTGGCGAGGTCGAAGCGGCAATCAACGACCGCCCACTGCGGGTCGGCGAGGTGCGGCAGCAGCGCGGCGGGCTCGATGAGCGTGGTGGCCATGGCGTGCATTTTCGGCGCCTCGGGGTTGTCGTTACAATCGCGCCACCACCTCGGGCGGGGCAGTGATGGCAATCGAGGTCTACTGGGGTAGCGGCAGTCCGTTTGCATGGCGCGTGCTGCTGGCGCTCGAGTACAAGCGTCTGCCGTACGTCAGCCACCTGCTGCAGTTCTCCAAGCAGGAGCACAAGTCGCCGCAGATGCTCGCGCTCAACCCCCGCGGGCGCGTCCCGGTGCTCAAGGACGGCGAC